>JAJYTE010000076.1 GCA_021793215.1 Bacillota bacterium | reverse complement strand
CACGTTGGCGGTGACCTCGCCGAGATCGACGCCACGCTCGTGCGCCACCATCCGTCGGTCGCGATGATGCAGCCGGACCAGGCCGCAAGCAGGAGCTCGATCGGGTTCGGGGCTGAACCCGCCCCGCCCATCGCGGGCGGCTCATCGGTGTGGATGGTCTGGGACGCCGTCTGATGGGATGCGAGCATGGAGCCCGCCGCCGCGGAATGCACACTGCACCTCATCCGGTCGGACATGCGGAACGCCTTCCTCGCGCTAGTAGGTCAACACGCGACCCCACAGGCTCTTCGTGCCCCATAGACCCTCGCGCAGGACTTCGAGCTGCAGGGTCTGGCTGTGGTCGACGAAGAGGTTCACCTCTGGCCCGTAGTTCTTGACGTACCACTCGAACACTTCAGGGTCGGCGGCCTCGAACATCACGCGCTCCGTGCCGAGTTCCGCCGCGATGCGCTGGGCGATGTCGGTGCGTGGCGTGCGCACGCTCTCGGTGATGCCTTCCGACTCGATCATGATCATGTAGGCGCCTTCGTCGAGGCAGCGCTTCGCGATCGCGATGGCGCGTGCGGGATCCGAGACCCCCTCGGCCGCCAGTTCAGCGGCGGACGAGGTGCCGCCGGCGCCGAACTGCACGCCGACCTCCGGCTTCGGCAGCATTCCGAGTCCCGCCACCTTCGCGACGAGACGAAGGATGTCGTCGATGGGCACGGTGATGAACCCGGTGGAGATCTCGACGACGTCGAACCCGACCCTGCGGCACTCCTGCAGGTAACGGTCGACCGCTTCCGGACCCTGGGTCAGAACGTGCTCGAGGAAGCCGCCGGTCGAGACCTTCACATCGTGGGCGTGCGCGAGGTCGATGATCTCTCGCAGCGAGCGCTCGGGCAACAGGCTGAAGGAGCCTCCGGCGAACTTGAGGATGTCGACGTAGTCGCCCGCCGTTTCGAGGACATCGTGCAGGTAGTGGGGGCCGACGATACTGTAGTATGGGCCGCGGATCTCCGTGACGCCGCGCGTGCGCGGCTTGTCGGAGCGGCGGTTCGTGCGCAGGAAGGAAAAGGCGCGTTCTTGCATCTCTACTCCTCCTCCGAGATCGGAATGTTCGCGAGCAGTTTCGTGAGGTCTGAAACGCCCAGCTCCTCGAGGCGGGAGACGGCATCGGCGATCGCGGTGGCGCGCTGCGGGTCGAGCCTGCGGGCGAGCGCATGGAACTTCGCCGAAACCTCGTCGAAGCTGAGCGGCCGCGTGGTGAAGCCGGGGTAGTCCCGCTGCTCGATGGTGCTGCTCGCGCCGTCTCGCGCGCGCAGCGTCACGCGGCCGGCCATCTCCCGCGGGAAGCGGGCGCTCAGGGCGGGGTCGGGACGGACCTCCACTCTCTGCAGCAGATCCTGCACGTCCTGGCGCACGACGCGCTCCGGTGCGTACTGCGCGGGCCCGAGCTCGCCGTCGAGGTAGGCGACCGCCAGCATGTAGGGGAGCGAATGGTCCGCCTCCTCCTTCGTGCGGATGCGCTTCTTCCCACCCTCCTCGCCGCCGCCGATGATGTTGAAGGCGACCTGGAACGTGTCGAGCGCTATCGAGGCGAGCGCGGAGGCAGGGAGGCCCGACTCGCGCCGCAGCGTTAGGAGCCCCTCGATCGCGGACTGCGAGTGGATCTCGGCGTTGTAGCGCTTGAGGATCGTCTGCGTCACGCGCTCAAGATCCTCGTGCGCCCAGTCGATCTCGAACGGCCCGGTGATCGCTTCTTCGAGGCCCTTGTTGCCCTCGAACACGGCGAGCGGGCCCGTGATGCCGTAGTGCGCGAGTAGAACGGCGTAGACGGCATTCATGCCAGCGTGTGGGAAGGCGAGCCCCTTCCAGTTCGACAGCGAACCGGTGCGCGTCACGCGCAGTGCGTTCTGTGCCGTACCGGCGATGGCAACGGCGTTGGCCGTCTCTTCGGTCGAGAGTCCCATCGCGCGCGCCGCGCCGGCGGCACTGGCGTAGACGCCCTGCACCGTGTGGTCGAAGCCCTTCGCGCGCACGGGAGCGACGTCTGAGAGCCGGCACTGCACCTGGTAGGCGACGGCCAGGGCGGTCAGGAAGTCGCGCCCGCTCGCATGGGCGTACTCCGCCGCCGCGAGCAGTGGCGCCACGTTGTCGCTCGGATGGCAGGTCTCGTTCGGGGCCAGGTACGCGTCGTTGAAGTCGAGGTAACGGACAAGCGCGCCGTTGTAGAAGGCGGCGCGGTCCGGAGCGGTCCGCTCGCCGCCGATCAGTGTGGAAAGCGGGCTGCCGCCGAGGGCCGTCGTGAGATCGCGCACTGCACGCATGGGCGGTGCCGCGAGTGCGCCGAGGGCGCAGCCAAGGGCGTCCAACAGCCGGATCTTGAGCGCCTCGATCGCGGCGGTCGACAGCGCATCCCAGTGCGCGTTGGCCGCGAACGCGGCGAGTTCCTCCACCTTGGTCCGAGCCCGGGTGGATCCATTGCCAGTTGCCATCTGCAACATCTCCCATCTGGCTGGCAACTCAGCATAGGCGCAGTGGGCGGCCGTCGAGCGCTAAGGAACGCGATAGCCGACAAAGGAATATCGCATAGCGATGGAACGGTGCGGGTTCCCAGGCGGTGTTCCACTCGCGGCGCGGCGCCGAAGTCCTCAGGCCAGCGCGTCCGACATTCGGTACGGCCTTCTGCGCGATCGAGTCGGGGCCGCTCGTCGCGACGTCTACCGCATCGCGACGAGCAGCCGTCGACGTGGCGTGCGGCAGCGGCTTGCGCGCAAATGCAGTATCCCCAGGTCGAGAGCCTCTTGCCCGAGGAGCAGAAGGGGGTGCACCAGGAGGGCTAGGTCGATGCTGCTGTCCGCCGCAGGGTCACGCTGGTTGCCTGGAATGCTCCGTGTGCCACCAACCGCCATCGTCCTCCAGCGGTGTCCGGCGCAACGAGAGACGGCGCAGTGCATGCGCCGAGCAGGGCGGCCTGCCTTCGGGCACCCAACTCGATAGTGTGCAAACCGCTGCGATGTCCGCACCCGCCGTAAACGCGCCAACCAGTTCGCTGCCAATCCAATAGCGCGCCCCTTCTCCGGTCGCCCATGAGGTGTGTCGCATGCGACTCTCGCGTCGCGGTCTTGAGCAACTCTTGATCATTCAGGGAACGGAGCCTTGCCAAAGGGTTCAACGATGCGCGCATGCCCAAAGGCTAGAATTCTGCCGAGGGGTGGGATGCGTCATGATGGGCGGATTCGGAATCGGGATGCTGCTCATCTGGGTCCTGATCATCGGCGGAGTCGTGCTGCTGCTACGGTCCTGGTGGCGGCCATCGTCCGGTGGCGCCTACCAGGCGGACTCGGCGGTGGCGATTCTGGAACGGCGCTATGCGAACGGAGAGATCAGCCGGGAGGAGTTCCAGGAAATGCGTGCCGAGTTGCGGCGCCCCCGCTGAACGTTCGCCCAAGGTGAGGAGGCCTGGTTCAACATGGCTGCGCGCACCGGAATGTGGGTCGGAATCGTGCTCGTGGCGGTCGGTGTAGCGGGGGTGCTCTTCGGTCCGCGGATCGCAGACGCAGTCGGCGGGCGAGCATACGGCGGGATGATGTCCGCCGGCTACGGGATGATGGGTGGGAAGAGTGCAGGGGCCGGCTACGGAATGATGAACGGATCCAGTTACGGCATGATGGGCGGCGGCTATGGTGGGGACGGAAACTCTGCGCCTGGCGCCGCGAGCGGAACGGTGCCCTCCTCGGAGGTCGCCCGGATGGGAAACGCTGTGCCGACGGGTGCGACCGTGATCCGCAGTGGCAACCGCATCGTGTTCTCAGGTTCTGATGTTCGGTTCACCGTCTTGGGGGGGCCGCAGGGTCAGCGGGATCTGACGTACCGCATCGCCGGCCTCGTGAATCCGAGCGTAGTAGTGCCAAAGGGCGCCTCCGTCCACATTGAGTTCGTCAACGCCGACGCCTCCATGCCGCACAACTTCGTCCTGACTGCAGCGGCGCCGCCGTTTACCGCCGGCGTACCAACGTCCACCGCGTTCGCCGGAGCGGGAACGTCGGTGCTGTCACCGGGGTCGAACGGTGAGATGAACGAGCAGGGCCTAACGTTCACGGCCACGTCTACCGGCACCTACACCTATCTGTGCACGGTGCCGGGTCACGCCGCGGGCGGCATGTACGGACGGTTCATCGTCCAGTAAAAAAAGCTCGCGTAGCCACGTCCTCAGAACCAACGTGCGACGTAGAGGGGTGATTTCGCTTGGGTGCAGCGCGCCGGAGGCGGCTTTTTACCATTGGGTGGATTGCCGCCGCGACCCTGCTTATCGCGGGCGCTGTCGCATTCACGGTGCAGAGGTCCCCGAAGCCGCACGCGGCCACGATGACAGGTGTCGTGCATCCCAACTGGCGGACCGTAGCAGTCGCCGGCAGCATCGTGGCGCAGACGCCCGCAGTACTATCCCGCACCTGCGGTGCGTCCTCGAACTGCCAGAACGGCAGGGACGGCATCATCGTGGTCCACCTACTCCAAGGGCCCCTCCCGTCACATCGCGTGCAGGGGTTGGTGCTGAACGACACATCCTGCGATCCGGATGCGTACGGCATATCGCATTGCCACAACGGGATCCTCCTGGCCGACGGCACACGGATCCTCGTGCAGGAAGACCACAACATGCAGATCTACCCCTGCCTCAGCCCTGGTGAGCGCGTGTGGGTGAACGCAGCCACCTCTCTATGAGCAGGGACCTCTACACCGCTTCCGTCCGCCGCAAGTACAACCGCAATGCCATGTTCTACGACGTGATGGACCGGATGGTCCGCGACGCTTGGCGCCGGATGGTCGTCACACAGGCGTTCGACCGCGTGCTGGAAGTGGGCGTCGGGACAGGGAAAAACCTGCCGTTCTACGACCCTGCGAAGGTTCGCAGCGTGACCGGGGTAGACATCTCGCCGGGCATGCTTGTGCGCGCTCGCAGGAAGGAGTGCTCGGTTCCCCGCGAACTCCTGGAACTGGACGCCCAAAACCTGCCGTTCAAGGACGATGCGTTCGACACCGTGCTCGCGACCTGCGTGTTCTGCACCGTGCCAGACCCGCTGGCGGCGCTTCGGGAGGTCCGTCGGGTCTGCCGCCCGGGGGGCCGCATCCTGCTGCTCGAACACGTCCGTATCGACCGCCCTCTCGTGGGAACGCTGATGGACGTTCTGGAGTTGCACTAAGTCGCGGACATTACTTGACACAAGCCCGACGTAGACCGCCAAACTAGAAAAATGAACCACGAACAAATGCTCTCTACTGGGCAAGTTGCAGATCGTCTCGGCATGACCGTGCGAACCGTCTACCGCTGGGAAAAGGCGGGACGGTTGCA
>JAJYTE010000075.1 GCA_021793215.1 Bacillota bacterium | reverse complement strand
TGGCGGAAATGCTCAAGGGCGGCGTGATCATGGACGTCACGACGCCGGAGCAGGCGGTGATCGCGGAGCGCGCCGGAGCGGTGGCGGTCATGGCGCTCGAGCGGGTGCCCGCGGACATCCGCGCGGCGGGCGGCGTCGCGCGCATGGCGGACCCGCGCATCGTGCGGGAGATCATGGACGCGGTGACGATCCCGGTCATGGCGAAGGCCAGGATCGGCCACTTCGTCGAGGCGCAGATCCTCGAGGCCCTCGGCGTCGACTACATCGACGAGTCCGAGGTGCTGACGCCGGCGGACGAGCAGTACCACATCGACAAGACGAAGTTCAAGGTGCCGTTCGTCTGCGGCGCGCGCAACCTCGGGGAGGCTCTGAGGCGCATCGCCGAAGGGGCCGCGATGATCCGCACGAAGGGCGAGCCGGGCACGGGCAACGTGGTGGAGGCGGTTCGCCACGCGCGCACCGTCAACGCCGACATCCGGCGCGTCGTCGCCGCGCCCGAGGACGAGCTCGGCACGATCGCCAAGGAGCTCGGGGCGCCGCTCGAACTGGTGCGCGAGGTGCACGAGCTTGGCCGGCTGCCGGTCGTGAACTTCTCCGCGGGCGGCATCGCGACGCCGGCGGACGCCGCGCTGATGATGCAGCTCGGGGTGGACGGCATCTTCGTCGGCTCCGGCATCTTCAAGTCCCAGGACCCCGAGGCGAGGGCACGTGCAGTCGTGCGTGCGACGACCCACTTCCAGGACCCCGCGGTGCTGGCCGAGGTCTCGGTCGGGCTCGGCGAGGCGATGCCCGGCATCGAAATCTCGAAGATCGCGCCGGCGGAGCGCATGCAGGAGCGTGGCTGGTAGGCCACGCCCGCTCGAACTCGAATGAGACCCGCCGCTGGACGACCGGTCTTGCAGTCGCCCGGGGGCGACAGAGGAGGCATGGGAATGGGAAAGCGGACACCACTCTACGAGGAGCACCTGGCCCTAGGGGGGCGCATGGTGGACTTCGGCGGCTGGGACATGCCCGTGCAGTACCCGGCCGGGATTCTGGCGGAGCACGAGGCGGTGCGGCAGCGGGCTGGGCTGTTTGACGTGTCGCACATGGGCGAGATCGATCTGCACGGGGAGCGGGCTCTCTTGTTCGCCGACGAGCTGGTGACGAACGACTGCCAGAAGCTCGAGGAGAACCAGGTGCTCTACTCGCCGATGTGCTACGAGCACGGCGGCGTGGTCGACGACCTTCTGGTCTACCGGCTGGAGCCGGGGCACGTGCTGCTGGTCGTGAACGCGGCGAACACCGAGAAGGACGTCGCCTGGGTGATGGAGCAGCGGCAAAAGCACTTCCCGGACGTCTTGGCCGAGGACATCTCCGGCAGGACGGCGGAGGTGGCGCTGCAGGGGCCGAAGGCGCAGGAGATCCTGCAGAGCCTGACCTCGCATGACCTGAACAAGATCGCGTTCTTCTGGGTGCAGCCGGACATCGAGGTGGCGGGGCGCAAGGCGCTCTGGGTGTCGCGGACGGGCTACACCGGCGAGGACGGCTTCGAGATCTACCTGAGACCGGAGGACGCCGCGCACGTGTGGCGGGAGATCCTGCGGGTAGGGGAGCCCTACGGCATCCTGCCGTGCGGCCTGGGCGCGCGGGACTCGCTGCGCTTCGAGGCGTGTCTGCCGCTCTACGGGCAGGAGATGGACCAGGACCACACGCCGCTGCAGTCGGGGCTCAAGTACTGGGTGCGGCTTGAGAAGGAGCACTTCAACGGCATCGAGGTGCTGAAGGAGGAGCAGGAGTCGGGCGGTCCGAAGCGTCGGCTGGTCGGCTTCAAGCTCGCAGAACGTGGCATTGCGCGGCACGGCTACCCGATCCTGAGCCCAGCGGGCGAGGAGATCGGGGACGTGACGAGCGGCATGCTCTCGCCGACCTTGGGCGAGGCGATCGGACTCGGCTTCGTTCCGGCCGAGTACGCACAGGTGGGCACGCGCATTGCGGTCTCGGTGCGCGGCCGTGCGATTCCCGCTGAAGTGATCAAGAGGCCGTTCTACAGGAGGAGTGGCAAGTGAAGACACCGTCCGAGCTCCGTTACACCGAGGACCACGAGTGGCTGCGTCCCGAGGGCAAATCCGGGCGGATCGGCATCACCGACTTCGCGCAGGACCAGCTGGGCGACGTGGTGTTCGTCGAGCTGCCGGAAGTCGGTCGCGCGGTGAAGAAGGGCGAGGCGTTCGGCGTCGTGGAGTCGGTGAAGAGCGTCTCCGACGTCTTCGCGCCGATCACGGGCAAGGTGGTGTCCGTGAACCAGGGTCTGGTCGACACGCCGGAACTCGTGAACCAGGACCCGTACGGTCAGGGCTGGATCGTAGAGCTTGAGATCGCGGACGACGCCGAGGTGCAGGCGCTGCTGGACGCGCAGGCCTACGCGGCCCTCCAGGAGGGCGGGCACTGACATGCGCTTCACCCCGCATACCGAGGAGGATCGGCGCGAGATGCTGCGGCAGATCGGCGCCTCATCCGTCGAGGAGCTGTTCTCGGACCTGCCCCAGTCCGTGCGCCTCGATCGTTCCCTGAAGCTGCCCGAGGGCCTATCGGAGAGCGAAGTGGCGCGGCTGCTGTCCGACCTGGCCGCCCGCGACCTCGACATGGGCCAGTACGTCTCGTTCCTCGGCGCCGGTGCCTACGACCGCTACATTCCGTCGGCGGTCGGGGAGCTGCTGCGCCGCTCGGAATTCTACACGGCCTATACGCCGTACCAGCCTGAGATCAGCCAGGGCACCCTGCAGGCCATCTTCGAGTTCCAGTCGCTGATCGCCGCCCTGACGGGGCTCGACATCGCGCAGGCGTCGCTCTACGACGGCGCGACCGCCGTGGCGGAGGCGGCGATGCTGGCCTGGGGGCAGACCGGCCGGGAGCGGATCGTCGTCGCGCGCTCGGTGGACCCGCAGTACCGGGCGGTGCTCAGGACCTACGCGCACGGCCGGGGTCTCGAAGTCCTGGAGCTGCCGCTGCGGGACGGACGGGCGGGAGCCGAGGACATCGCGGGGGCGGCGGAGGGCGCGGCCTGCGTCATCGTGCAGCACCCGAACTTCTTCGGTCTCCTGGAGGACGTCGACAGCCTCGTCAAGGCGACCCATGAGAAGGGCGCGCTCTACATCGCGGTCGCGGACCCGATCTCTCTGGCCGTGCTGCGGCCGCCAGGGGCCTACGGGGCCGACGTCGCGGTGGGCGAGGGGCAGGGGCTCGGCATCGCGGCGTCGTTCGGCGGGCCGTACCTCGGCTTCATGGCCGTGCGCCAGGAATATCTCAGGCGCCTGCCGGGCCGCATCGTCGGCGAGACGGCGGACAAGGACGGCAAGCGGGGCTACGTGCTGACGTTCCAGACGCGCGAGCAGCACATCCGGCGCGAGAAGGCCACCTCGAACATCTGCACGAACCAGGGGCTGATGGCCCTGGCGGCCACGATCTACACCACGCTGCTCGGCCCCGACGGCCTCAGGCAGGCGGCGGCGCTCTCGGTCGAGGGCGCGCACCGGCTGGGCGACGGCATCGGCAAGGTGCAGGGCGCAGAGCTTGCGTTCTCCGGACCCTACGCCGCCGAGGTTGCGCTGCGCAGCCGCGCCAGCGTGGGGGACGTGCAAGGAGCCATGCTCAAGGCCGGCATGCTCGGACCGCTCGACCTCGAGCGGTTCTACCCGGAGCTCCCTGGCCACATGCTGCTCTCCGTCACGGAGAAGAGGACCAGCGAGGAGATCGGAAAGCTCCTCGACGTGCTGCAGGGGGTCGAGGCATGAAGACGATCTTCGAGGAACACGAGGCAGGACGCGGCACCGCATACCTGCCAAGCCGCAAGGTGGACCTCGGCGCCTACCTTCCGGCCGGGGAAATCCGCGAGGAGCTGCCGCTGCCGGAGCTCTCCGAGGTGCAGGCGGTGCGCCACTTCACCGGCCTCTCGCGCCGCAACTACGGCGTCGACAACGGCTTCTACCCGCTCGGCTCGTGCACGATGAAGTACAACCCGAAGATCAACGAGGACACCGCGCGCCTTGCCGGCTTCGCGCAGGTGCACCCGTACCAGCCCGAGGCGACCGTCCAGGGAGCCCTGCAGCTGATGTGGGAGCTGCAGCGGGACCTCGGCGAGATCACGGGCATGGACGCCGTGTCGCTGCAGCCGGCGGCGGGCGCGCACGGCGAGCTCACCGGCATCCTGATCGTGCGCGGCTACCACGAGTCCCGCGGTGACGCGAAGCGCACCCAGGTGATCGTTCCGGACTCCGCGCACGGCACGAACCCGGCGACGGCCGCGATGGCCGGCTTCGAGGTGGTGCACGTGCCGTCGGACGAGCGCGGCGGCGTCGACGTCGAGGCCCTGCGCCAGCTGGCGTCGGAGAAGACGGCCGCGCTGATGCTGACGAACCCGAACACGCTCGGCGTCTTCGACGAGCGGATCGCCGAGATCGCGGAGATCATCCACGCGGCGGGCGGTCTGCTCTACTACGACGGGGCCAACCTGAACGCGGTGCTCGGCCACTCGCGCCCGGGCGACATGGGCTTCGACATCGTCCACCTGAACCTGCACAAGACGTTCTCGACGCCGCACGGCGGCGGTGGACCCGGTGCTGGCCCGGTGGGGGTGAAGGCGCACCTGAAGGACTTCCTGCCGATGCCCATCGTGACGATGGAGAACGGCCAGTTCCACCTGAGCTACGCAGCGCCGCACTCGATCGGCCAGATGCGCTCGTTCTACGGCAACTTCGGCGTCCTGGTGCGCGCCTACACCTACATCCGGGCGCTCGGCGGCGCGGGGCTGCGCGAGGTGGCGGACGACGCGGTGCTGAACGCGAACTACGTCCTCAGCCTGATCAAGGACCACTTCGAGCTGCCGTTCGACCGCATCCCCAAGCACGAGTTCGTCGTGGCCCCGCCGGAGGACCTGGTGCGCCAAAAGGGCGTCAAGACGCTCGACATCGCCAAGCGCCTCCTCGACTACGACTTCCACCCGCCGACGGTCTACTTCCCGCTCATCGTCCACGAGGCGATGATGATCGAGCCGACCGAGACGGAGACCAAGGAGACGCTCAAGGCGTTCGCCGACACGCTCTGCCAGATCGTCGACGAGGGCCGCGAGAATCCGGATTACGTCAAGACCGCTCCGCACAACACCGTGGTGGGACGCCTCGACGAGGCCAGGGCTGTCAAGCAGCCGAGGCTCCTCGAGCGGCTCGGTGGCTGAGCAGCCCAAAGAGGAGGCCCATCCCGGCGAGCGAGGGTGCCGCGCCCGGAGCGGCGGCCACCCTCGTCCCGCCGGATGCCAAAACCCAGGTTGAGGAGGAGTCCCTACGCTGAGTGATATCGAGATCGCCGAAGCGGCGAGCATGGAGCCGATCACCGAGATCGCGAAGAAGCTGGATCTCGGGCTGGACGACATCGAGCAGTACGGGAAGTACAAGGCGAAGATCCCGCTCGAA
>JAJYTE010000035.1 GCA_021793215.1 Bacillota bacterium | reverse complement strand
CAGCGTCTTCCGCGTGCGGTTGCAGGATCAGGCGGCCCCGAGCGCCAACCACTTAGGTGAAATTAAGTTGCGTCTGTAATGCTGTGGCGTAGGTACATAAGGTAAGGTGTACCCGCCCTCCCAGCGGGTGCGCCGTGCGAATCAGAGCACGTCATGGAGGATTCTGATGCGCGGAGTTACCGTTTGGTTCACCGGACTCTCGGGTGCCGGCAAGACGACCATCTCGCGCCGCGTGGCGGATCGGCTCTCGGAGTCCGGCATCCTGGTGGAGCGCCTGGACGGAGATGTCGTTCGCCAGAGCCTGACGCGGGATCTCGGCTTCTCCGCCGAGGACCGCAACCGCAACATCGAGCGCGTTACGTTCGTCGCCAAACTCCTGACCCGCAACGGGGTCGTCTGCCTCGCGGCGTTCATCTCTCCCTTCGAGGAGATGCGCGAGACGGCGCGACACGAGATCGGCGAGTTCCTGGAGGTCTACGTGAAGGCGCCGATGGACGTCCTGCTCGCCCGCGACACGAAGGGTCTCTACCGCAAGGCGATGGCCGGCGAGATCCCCAACTTCACCGGCGTCAACGACCCGTTCGAGGAGCCGGTGAACCCGAACCTCGTGCTCGAGACCGACAAACTATCGGAGGAGGAGTGCGCGCAGGCCGTGATCGACCTGCTGGTGCGCACAGGGTACCTCCTCGATAGGGACTCCTCGCACCCAGGCGCTGCGACTCCCGCGGCCGCTCGGGAGCCAAGCCTCGCTACGCCGACGCAGGCGGAGACGAAGGCCTACGGCGGGCGGCTCGTCGACCGCACGCTGCGCGGCGATGCGCTCTCGGATGCGCGCCGGCGCGCGCAGTCCCTGCCGAAGGTCGCGCTCGACGAGCGCAGCTACTGGGACCTTGGCCTCCTGGCGATCGGCGCCTTGAGCCCCTTGGAGGGCTTCATGCTCGAGAAGGACTACCTGACGGTCATCGAGTCGATGCGCCTTACGGATGGCCTGCTCTGGCCGTTGCCGGTCACCTTGGCCACCGAGGGAGACGCCGCGCGGCTGCCCGATGACGCCGAGGTCGCCCTCACGGACGCCGAGGGACGCATCGTCGGACTGATGCGCGTCAGGGATCGCTACGCGCGCGACAAGCGCAAGGAGGCGGCGCTCGTCTACGGAACGACCGAGGAGGCGCACCCCGGCGTCAGCCAGCTCTACGCCCAGGGCGACACGCTCCTCGGCGGGCCGGTGTGGCTGCTCGACCACCCCGCCGGCACGGGTGAATACGGGCTCACGCCGCGCGAGACGCGCCAGGCCTTCGCAGACCGAAACTGGCGCCGCATCGTCGCGTTTCAGACGCGCAACCCGCTGCACCGCGCCCACGAGCACATGATCAAGGTCGCGCTCGAGACGCTCGACGGAGCGCTCCTACACCCGCTGGTCGGCGCGACGAAGTCGGACGACGTTCCGGCGGCCACGCGCATGGCGAGCTACAGGGTGCTGCTCGACCACTACTTCCCCACGGAGCGCATCCTGCTCTCCGGCTTCCCGGCCGCGATGCGTTACGCCGGCCCGCGCGAAGCGATCTTCCATGCCATCAACCGCCGCAACTACGGCTGCACCCACTTCATCGTCGGCCGCGACCACGCCGGGGTTGGAAGCTACTACGGCACCTACGCCGCCCAGGAGCTCGTTCACTCAGTGCAGCACGAGCTGGGCATCCAGGTCCTACCCTTCGAGAACGCATTCTACTGCCGCTCCTGTGCCGGCATGGCCACCGAGAAGACCTGTCCGCACGGCGCGGACCAAAGGGTGTCCCTGAGCGGAACGAAGGTGCGATCCATGCTCTCTTCCGGGGAGCTGCCACCAGGGGAGTTCATGCGTCCCGAGGTCGCCTCCGTGCTGGCCGAGGGCTACCGGAGCGCAGCCAGCGACTGAGGCGAAAGGCAGGGAGGAAATTTGCGGACGCGGCGCGCAGAAGGGATGCGATGAGGCCGAACTTCTTGATCGTGGGCGCGCCGCGCTGCGGCACGACCGCGCTCTACGAGGGGCTCGCACAGCACCCCGACGTGTTCATGAGCCCGCGCAAGGAGCCGTGGTTCGCCGGGTTCACCGGCGACCCCGGCCCCTGGCGGGGGCCGCTTGACGCTCAGCCTGTGCGCGACTGGGACGAGTACGAGCGGCTCTTCGACGGCGCGGACGGTTTCGCGGCCGTCGGCGAAGCCTCCACGCTCTACCTCGCGTACGAGGACGCACCGCGGCGCATCCGGGAGAGCCTCCCGGGCGTGCGCATCATCGCCATCGTCCGCGACCCGACGCAGCGCGCCTACTCGAACTTCCTCGAGCATGTTCAGGAGGGCCGAGAGCGCGAGCTCGACTTCGCCCGCGCGCTCGCCGCAGAACCGGAGCGCCGCCGGCGGGGCTGGGCTCCGTCGTGGGGCTACGCTGCCCTGGGGAGGTACGGGCAGCAGCTCACCCGCTACTTCGCCGAGTTTCCACGCGAGCACATGCTCGTGATGCTCTACGAGGACCTGCGCGAGCGCGCTGCGCTCTACGGCCGGGTCTTCTCTTTCCTGGGCGTCGACCCGAGTTTCGTGCCAGACCTTCCGCAGCGCACGAACCAGAACTCCGGCATCCCGAAGAGCCCCTTGCTGCACAAGGTGCTGACATCGCCGAACCCGCTGCGCCGCGCGCTGCGCAGCGTTTTGAGCGACTCCCAGCGCCACAAGGTCCGTTCGTGGCTCCTGAACCAATCGCTCGAGCGCCCGCAGCTCGATCCGGTTCTGCGCCAAGCACTGACAGCACGCTTCCGAGATGATATCCTTCGCACATCCGACTTGCTCGAACGTGACCTCAGTTCCTGGCTGTCGCCCCTGGAGTAGCGTGCCGAGGACTCGCGGACAAGCGCAACCAGCGCTTCCCTGCTCCCCGGCGGGGGGCTCAGGGAAGCCTCCAACCGGGAGGTGTTCGCACGCGCCGCTCACTTGAGGGCCGCATCGGCCTTTCGCTCGCGATCGCCATGACCTCGTTCCTTGCGCTTGAGCCCACGCCGTTCGCCTTGGCTGCCGCGCGCCCGGTCGCGCGTCCCGGAATGATCTGGGTGATCACCGCGCCCTCGCTGCATCGTCTCTCGAAGCAACCCGGCGCAGCGCCGCTGATCGCCCGCTTCTTCGGATCCCCCCTCTACTCCATCCTCGTGAGCGGGCAGGACGGCGGGAGCGCGCTGCCCGGCGCCGTGCGCTCGCGGTCCTTCGCCAGCTACAGCGCGATGCGCCGCGAGATGCGCGAGCGGGCAACGCCCGACCCCCCGCGCGTCGTCGTCCTCGACCTCGAGGCGTGGCCCCAGACCCCTCCCATGGAGCGCAGAAGCCCCGCGCGCTACTACCGACTCGCCGGCGCCCTCGCCCGCCGTCGCGGTCTCTCTCTTGTCGCGACACCATCGCCGAACCTCGCACCCAAGGGCCGTAGCCCCCTCTATCTGCGCTTCCTGCAGAGCGGGCTCGTCGGGGAAGCGGCCAAGGCGGCGCGGATCATCGATATTCAGGCCCAAGGACTCGAGCGCAACCCGTCGCTCTACGTCAGCTTCGTCGCGGCCGCGGCGCGCGAAGCTCGCACGGCGAACCCCGGCGTTGCGGTGATCGCGGGCCTCAGCACGAACCCCGACGGGCGTACGGTCTCTGCGAGGACGCTGTACCGCGACGCGCTCTTCGCGCGACCCTACGTCGATGGGTTCTGGCTGAACATTCCGGAAGCTTCGACCGGTTGCCCCCGCTGCGGCATCGCGAGACCCGAGGAGGCGATTGGTCTCCTGCGCCGGCTCGCGAGGCACGGAGGTTTTCTGCCCGGTAGTGCGGTGCCAACGTCGGCCTAGCGCCGCCTGTGCCTCGCTACTGCGGCGGCGCCGCCTCCGCACTGCGCTGCGCGAGAGGTCGAACCAGCGAAGCCTCCATGCCGCGCCGGGGCAGGGTGACGATTCCGATGAAGTACGGGAGGATCAGGAAGAGGCTGTAGTAGTAGCGCACCGACTGCCCCTGGATCGAGATCGCGAGGCCGAGCACCTGGAAGACCCAGGGGATCGCGGCGAAGAGGATGCTCCGCCCCCGGAGGAAGTAGCCCGCGATCGTCAGCGCCACGAGCAGCCACATCACCCAGAACGCGCGCCAGAGCCAGAGCATCTTGTCCGTCGTGTACTTCGCGATGCTGATCAGCTCGCTGCGCAGGGCCGGCGCGAGGCTCGTCGTGCGCAAACCGATCGAGTTCTTCTCGACGCCTAAGGGGCTGAGCGCGATGCGATGACTGCCCGTCGCGTCGAGCACGAGCGCGTTCTCCGTCACCCGTTCCATGACGTAGGAGCCCGGGTACTTCATGCCTAGGGTCGCCCAGACGCTGAGGAACTCACCGAAGTGCTGGTCGATCGGCGTTTCGTTGAACGACGGGTTGAAGCGCTGTGACACCAAAAACTGCGGCGTGTAGGGGTTGTACTTCTGCGTCCAGTCCTTGAGCGGCATGATGCGCACAAGGTAGGCGACGTCCTTCGACGGCAGCCCCTGTACGCCGTGCTGAGTGATCGCGGCGCTCACCTGATGCAGCAGCGCCTCGCTCGCGA
This sequence comes from Bacillota bacterium, assembly GCA_021793215.1. Taxonomy (GTDB): domain Bacteria; phylum Bacillota; class Sulfobacillia; order JAJZYS01; family JAJYTV01; genus JAJYTV01. The sequence goes on along the minus strand of JAJYTE010000035.1, from coordinate 24,646 downwards.
ACTCCTTCGTGAGCGGCTGCACGCCGATCACCGGGTAGACCAGGTACTCCACCGACAGGAAACCGACGACAACCCCCGCCGCGATCCATCCCACGGCGCGGCGGTAGCGGCGCAGCACGATCCACGACCCGACGAGCACGCCGCACACGACGCTCAGGCCGTTGTGCGCGAAGAGCGGCAGCAGGACGAGCGAAGCACCGAGGGCCCAGCCGCGCCAGCGGACGCGCAACCAGTCGCCCTTCGTCACGTACAGTTCGTACATCGCATGCGTCACCCACAGGACGATCAGCGAGTACGGGATGTCGTGCCACAGCGTCACCGTGAACGTGCCGAAGATCGGCAGGACGAGGTAGATCGCGAGCCCGAGTGCCAGCACCCAACGGGCGACGCCGCGACGGTCGAGGTACGCCGCGAGCCACGCCACCGAGAGCGCGGAGACGACGAGCTGCACCGTGGCGGCAACGGCGGGTGCGCGCCACAGAGTTCCCGCCGCCCAGAGGAATAGGGTGTAGATCGCCGGACTGTAGTCGCTGAGTTTGAAGCTCAGTGCCTGCGTCCACTCGTTGATCGAATCTGTCGACATGATGCCGGGGTAGTAGGCGGCGAGGTAGAGTCCCCAGATCAGCAGCACGGCGGCGAGCGTCGCGAGCAGCACCGCGTTCCGGCGCGCGAAGGCGAGGGAGCGGGAAGCCGCAGGTGCATCGCGTGCCTGCAGTGACGCCGCCTCGATCCAAAAGGTCAGCACCACGCCTGCGTAGGCGTAGTAGGCCCAGCCTTGGCGGGCCTGCAGCACGAGGACGAGCCCGACGGCGATGGCCGCGGCGTGCCAATAGAGCGTGCGCCCGACCAGCAGCAAGGCGCTGCCCGGTGCGCGTACAGCCCAGACGAAGGCAGCCCCGCCGATCGCAAGTACGGCGCCGAGCGCCATGGCGGCAGGCGGCAGCGCGGCGCTCAGGCCGAGCGCCGAGAGCAGGACGACCACGCAGGCGATCGCGGCGAGCGACCGCCTTGCGCGAGGATCCTCTGCGAGGTGGATGTTGCGAATGGCAGTGTCACGTCCCTTGTCGGGTCGGCTCTACAGCATGCTTCCAGCGTACAATGCGCGCACTGGCTACCTGGCGCAATTGTAGTTCGCAGCTCTTAGCGTGCGTTAAGAAGATCCTTAGAATCGCTGTGGATCGCTCGACGCGGCATGTCCACCGGTGACCGCACGCATGGCGTCCAGCACTTCGTCGACCGCTTCATCGACGCGGTCAAGGTGGGTGCGGTGCGCGAGGATCGCCAGGCGAAGTGTGAATCGCCCCCCGACGACGGTGCTCGAGAGAAAGACCCTGCGCCGCTCGTTGACGGATGCCAGCACCGCGCGCCCGCGGTCATCCGCTTCCTCCGGCGTGCGTCCACGGGCACGGAACGCGACGATGCTCAGAGCCGGTCGCCCGAGCGCCTCGACGAACGGTGCGGCCGAGAGCCGTTCGTACGCATGCTGGGCGAGGTCCAACTTCTCGTCGAGGGCGTCGCGGAACGCCGCGACGCCGTAGAGGTGCAGCGGCAACCACACCCTGAGTCCGCGCACCTCCCGCGTCAGCTCCGGCCCCAGGTCGGAGAAGTCCGGAACCGTGAGTGGCCGGAGGTCCTGCAGGTAGTGGCCCCCTACGTGGTGGGCCGCCCGCAGCTTTTGGAGGTCGCGCACCAGAAGGGCGCCTGTGCCGTACGGCATGAACAGTCCCTTGTGCGGATCGAGCGTCACGCTGTCGGCGCGTTCAATCCCCCGCAGGCTCTCTCGTCCGCGTGCGGTCAGCGCGAACATGCCGCCGTACGCGCCGTCGACGTGCAGCCAAAGCTTCTCCCGGTGCGCGAGCTCGGCCATTTGCGCCAACGGGTCGATCGCTCCGGTGTTCGTCGTCCCCGCGGAGCCGACGAGCAGGAAGGGACGCCGTCCGGCGCCGCGGTCCTCTTCGATCATCTGGGCCGCGGCCGAGACATCCATGGCGAGATCCGGTGCGCATGGCACCCGGCGCAGCGCCCGCGCCGGCAACCCGGCGAGGTGCAGCGCCTTCGCAACCGACTGGTGCGTCTCCTCCGTCGCGTAGGCGACTCCACGCCCGATCTCCTCGCCCAAGAGCTGCTCTCTCGCCGTCACGACCGCCGCGAAGTTCGCCATGGAGCCGCCAGACAGCAGCGTGCCGCCGCCGCCCCTCGGCATCCCGAGCACCGATGCGAGCCACGCCACGACGCTGTACTCAAGTGCGGCCATGCCCGGCGCTACGCCCGAGAGGCCCACGTAGCGGTTCGTCGCGCGCGCGTAGAGGTCCGCGGCCGCGGACGCGTAGAGACCGCCGCCCGGGATGTAGGCGAGGTAGCTTGGTCCAGCGGACTCCACCGCCGCGTCCGCCGCCTCCTCGATCTCCCGCAGTAGTGCGTCCAGTTCACCCGGACCCTCGGCGGGTGGCGCGAGCAGCCTGCGCTGCAGCGCCTCGACCTCCTGCGGCGGCACGCCCGCAAGGCTCGCGGGGCGCTCGGGCAATGCTTCGACGAATGCGATCGCCCTGCGCACGACTTCGGCGGAAAGCTGCTCCATCTCCGTGCGGTCCGGCTCCAACGGGTAGCGCAACTGCAGTTCCTCCGCACGGCTTCGCTCCGTCCAAAGTTCGCCGCGCGAGGACATCCCCCTCTGTCCGCACGGCTCGCCCGCTCCCTAGACTTCTCGCAGGTGCACCTGCTCCTTGCTGCGGCGCACGTCCGCACCCTTGGGGACGATCGAGATGGTTCCGTCCGTCTCAAGCACCGCGAGCGCGACGCCCTCGACCGACTCCAGGCCGTGCTCGCGCAGCGCCATCACGGCATCCTCCCACTCCAGGCCCTCCTGCCGGAGCGCGCTGCGGATCCAATGTCCATCGCGCGCGATCACCGTCGCCCTACCCTGCGTCAGGCCCCGGATCAACGGACTCCCGTGCCGCAGCCTTGCGACCGCGACGTTCAGGGCAAAGAGCGTCACCGCGATGATCAGCCCGCCCGTGAGCGACGTGTCCGGCCCCGTCATCGCGGGCTGCAACGCGTTGGCCACGAGCAGTACGAGCACGAGGTCGAACACGGTGAACTGACCGACTTCACGCTTGCCGGATACCCGTAGACCGACCAGCAGCACAAGGTACATGACGACCGATCGGATGATCAGTTGAGCGGGGGGGATCGCCGTCTGCCACATTCCCTAACCCCCCAAAAGCGCCGCGCGCAGCGGCGGAGTGCAACGCTAGTGTGCCGCGCGACGGCGCGGGGATTCCCGGCTTGTGTCGCCACGGCCCGGGCGCTCCCGCTTCGCCGCAGTCCGCGCGCTCCGCACCTTGGGATCCCACGGCCGGCGGCCGGCGAGCACCGGCGAGTAGGCGAGGTCGGCCGGCGACGGCAGCGGCGCGCGCGTGAGCACGACGCCCGCCCGAGCGTAGGCTTCGGCCACGAAGCCGCTGCAGGTGTAGCGACGCCGGTGCATGCGGTACCACGCGCGCGCGACGAAGTGAAGATCCAGGCGCACGCCGTCTTCCAACAGCTCGGCGACGCCATAGGGATCGCCGATGCGGGACTGCGCCCACCTGGCTGCTGCTTGCCGCTCCTCGATGGAGCAGTTCGGCCGAAGCCGCCAGCCGCGTTGGCTGTAGTACGCGAGCGGGCGGCGCATCACGTGCCAAACCGGATCGATGACGCAGCCGTCGCCGCAGATGGCGGCGTGCACCAAAGGGTTCGCCTCGCTGAGCGAGATCAGGGAGTCCAGGAGCCATGCGAGCGCTCCGCCGTCCTTGCGCCTCGTCACCAGCAGGATGTCACCGGGCTCGAGTTCGCTCGGGTCGTACATCGTGATCGCAGAGCCGTCCTCGCCGGCGTACCGGCCGACCGGCCCGCTCCCCCCTCTCAGCGAGGGCGCCCAGCACAGTCGTGCCCTCTGCCATAGCCTATGGCCGGCCCCGTAGACATGAGAGGAGGGCGCCTAGGCGCCCTCCTCTCATGCGGCCTGCCTGCCTCCAGGCGGCGGCAACGCCACCCTTGCGCTCCACGGGATGAACCGGATGCTCGCCGGGTAGTGAAACTCCCTACCGCGCCCTCCCTGCGTTGCCGCGACGATCGGCGCCACGAGCAGGAGTCCGGCCACGGCGATCACCGCGACGAGACCGATCGGCAGCAGGATCAGGACGCCTGCGATCAACGCGTAGAGGACAATCGACAAGTTGAAGTTGACCGCTTCGCGACCGTGCTCGTCGACGAACGTGCCACGCCGCCGTGCGAGCAGCCAGAGGACCAGGGGTGCGACCACGTTGCCAAGTGGAACGACAAAGCCGATCAGCGCAGAGGCGTGCATCGCAACGGCCCACGCGTGGTCTCGCCTCGCGCGGCCGGACCGATCCACCATCGCTGTCGTCGCCGCGGCGTTGCGCCGCGGCCGGCTCCCTCCCTCGCGCGCATCTCGCCGGCGTGACTCCGGTCGCCCTGAGTGTACCCCCGGCGGTAGCGCGATGCCTCTGCCGCACGGTCCAAGGTTCGGCGGATGAGCCACCTCCCTGCGGCCAATGCGACCCCCCACTTGCCTCGCGCGCGCCGAGGGGACCGGCGGTTTCCACCGCCGGTCCCGTCCATTCGGCCCCGCCGGCATTCCTGTGCACCGGCGGCTCGCCTACATCGTTCGCCTGCGCGGGAACGCCGTGATCAGCGCGAGCAGCCAGAGAACCATCGCCACGAGGTCGAGGCCGAGGCTGATGCCGTGCAGGGCGCCGAACGCCGCGGTGCCTTCGGCGCGGTTGACCGCCGGAAGGAGCCAGATCCAGGAGACGAGCGTCAGCACGATTGCCGCGGCGGGCCAGATGACCTCCATTGGGCGGCGCCGCGGCAGCAGAAACGCTACGATCGTCAGGAGCGCGGCCGCCGCCGCGGTCAGCGCGTAGAAGCGAGGGAAGATGCCCGCGAGGAACGGGCCAAGCGCGCTCGCGCCGAGCACGGCGAACGCCACTTGCGGCACGATGAACGTGAAGAACGCGGAAACTCCAAGCAGAAACCCGGCGATGGCGCCGTAGAGATAGCGCACGTCACACCTCCGACTTGCGGTCGCCCGGCGCACGGTCTGCCAAAGGCGCCGCCGAGCGAGTGGCACGGGCGGCGCTCATCGGCGGCCCGTTTTCCCCAGTATGCATGAGACGGGCACCCTGCGCCCAGGTCGCATGACCTGCACGTCCCCGGCACCAGCCCGCCGGGCGCCTGCCGAAAGCCCCGATGTGGCTACGCGAGTTGGAAGTGGCCCACGGCCTCCTTCAGCTCTGCGCTCCTCCGGCTGAGCTGCACCGCGGTTGCCTGCACCTCTCCGACGGTCGCGTGCAGGCTCACCTGCGATGCCGCGATCTCCTGCGCCATGGCGGCGGTCTGCTCCGACGCAGCGGCAACCTGGCGCAGGATGCCCTCGACCTGGGTCGCGGACGCCGCCATCTCCTCCGCGGCGGCGCTGTTCTCCTCCGCGATCGCGGAGAAGTCCGACAGCGCCTCGCTCGTCCTGCGACCGATCTCGGCGATCCTCGCGCTCGCGGCCTTCGCCGTCGCAGCCGCCGCACGCGTCTCGCAGACGCCGTCCTGGATGCGATGGAACGACGCCGCGACGGATTCTCCCGCGCGTGTAAGGGCAGCGGCGGCCGCTGTGCTGCCCGCCACCGCCCCGATCGTCGTCGAGATCGAGAGGGCGACCTCCGACACCAGTCCGCCGATCTCATGCACGGCGTCCTTCGTCCGGTCCGAGAGCCCCCGCACCTCGTCCGCCACGACCGCGAACCCTTTGCCGTGCTCCCCCGCCCGAGCCGCCTCGATCGCCGCGTTCAAGGCGAGCAGGTTCGTCTGCTCGGCGATCTCCCCCACGAGCGTCGTCACGGCCATGATCCGCCCGGTCTGCTCCTCCAGAACGGCCATGCGCCGCTGCGCGGTCTCCGCGTGCGCGGCGACCTGCTGCTGGACTTCCATCGCGTCGGCCAGGTCCAGCTCGCCGGAGGTCACGCCCTCCTCCGCCGTCTCCACGACCCGCACCAGCCGGGCGACGGTCCCCAAGAGCTCGGTCGCATGGGTCATGCTCTCCTCGGTCAGCTGCGTCACGTCGAGCGAGCGACCCGCCTGGTCGTGGGCACCTCGCGCAACTTGCTCCACCGCGATCCGCAGCTCATGCATCGTGCGCGCCGCGTCCTGCATCCCGGACTGCTCCGAACTGGCCGCGCCCGCGACCGTGTCGATCGCCTCGCGCGCCTCCAGGGTGACCCGCTCGGACTTGCTGGCCCCAGTGGCGAGCGCCGAGCTCTGCTCGGCGATCTCCCTCGCCGTCTCCTCGGTCCGGCCCAACATCTTGCGCAGCCCCACGACGACCCGCCGCACGGCACCTGCGAGGCGCGTCGTCTCGTCGTGACCCGGCAGCTCGGGCGGCTCGCGGCGCAGGTCTCCGGTCGCCACGAGTTCCATGATCTCGACCGCGATGCCGATCCGCACCGAGATGTAGCGCCCGAGCAGCACGCCCGCGGGCAGTGCGGCCAGAGCGCCCATCCCGCCGACGATCGCGACGACCGTGCGCGTCACGCCGGCCATTCGGACGAGCTGTGACGCGGCAGCCCCCGCACCCGGGAGTGCCATCAGGCGGCCAGCGTCGGCGGCGACGATGCCCATGAGCACGAATCCGGAGGCTGCGAACAGGGCGAGAGCCGCGGAAGCCACGATCGACGCGGCGACAATCTTCTGACCGAAACCTTGCAACACGACGGCTTGCCCCTTCCCACGCCCCAGGATGCAGGCAGGGCCCGCAAGGCGCGGGCCAATTGCATCTTGGCAAGGGGCAGCCGGAAGCGCCATCGGCCATCGGCCCCTACTCTTCCTGCGACGGAGCCATCCCCGATGGTCCGCTTGGACCGGCCCACCCGGCTACCTGGGGCCCTATCGCTAGAAGCCTTCCTGGTACTCGAGCGCGGCTTTGAAGGCCTCCCACGCCTCCTGGTGCCTGCCGGCTGCACCGAGCAGCTGGCCGAGGCGGTGCCAGGCGTCGGCGCGCTTTGGGTCGAGGCGCAGCGTCACGCGGTACTCCTCCTCCGCCTCCTTCCACCGCCGCATATCCGCCAGGACGTTCGCGTGGATGAGGTGGAAGAGCGCGTTGTCTGGCGCCACGGCCAGCGCCCGCTGGATTTCGCCGTATCCGCCAGACGCGTTCCAGGTCTTCTGCAGCGAGCTCGCGAGGTACGCATGCGCCTCCGCCGCGCGCCGGCATCCAAGGCGCAGGGCCTCCCGGTAGCACGGAACCGCCGTCGACTCGAGTCCCAGCGCATCCTGCACGACGGCGAACCAGTACCAGGCCTCGGCGGACTCCGGTTCCTCCCGCGTCGCGAGCTCCAACTGCTCGAGCGCGTCGCGGCCCCTGCCCGCCTCGTGGAGCGCGAGACCCTTCTCGAACGCCGTCATCGCACCACTCCATTCCCCTCACAAGGCGTCGCGGGCGCTGCACTTCCCGCCCGCCGCCGACGCTAGCCGTTCCCCTGCCGGTGGTCGCCCTCCTGCAGGAAGCGGCCCACAGCGGCGGGAACCTTGCCGAAGGAGTCGTCGGTCTCGGAGGGACAGCCCTTGAAGAGCGTCGAGAGCACCCGGATCCGCGCCCTTGCGCACGAGGTGAAAAGCGACGTGATCGCATGGCGCCGCTACCTGCACGCGCACCCCGAAATCTCGTTTCAGGAGCATGAGACGGCACGCTACGTCGCGGCCCAGCTGACGGCGATGGGCCTCGCGCCCCGCCACCCCACCCCGACCAGCGTGGTCGCGTCGATCCAGGGCGCATCGACTGGGCGTTGCCTTGCGATCCGGGCGGACATGGACGCCTTGGCGATCCGCGAGGAGACGGGACTCCCCTTCGCCTCTGAGAGCGATGGCGCGATGCACGCCTGCGGACATGATGGCCACACGGCAATGCTGCTCGGCGCGGCGAAGGTGCTCTCGGCGCTGCGCCAAGAGCTTTCGGGAGAGGTGCGGCTGATCTTCCAGCACGCCGAGGAGGTGCCGCCGGGCGGCGCGCAGCAGCTGGTGGACGCGGGCGTGCTCGACGGCGTGGACGCGGTGATCGGAACACACCTTTGGCTGCCCCTCCATTCCGGGCGCATCGGCCTCTCGGCCGGCATCCTGACGGCCTCGCCCGACGTCTTCGCGATCGAGGTGACTGGCCGCGGCGGCCACGCCGCGCAGCCGCACGTCACCGTCGACCCGATCCCCATCGCCGCGACGATAGTGCTCGCGCTGCAGCAGCTCGTGTCGCGCGAGACGGATCCGATGCGACCCGCCGTGCTGAGCGTCACGCAGTTGCACGCGGGGACGGCCGACAACGTCATCGCCGACAGGGCGATCCTGCGCGGTACAGTCCGCACCTTCCACGACGAGGTGCGCCGCCACTTGGCGCGGCGCATCGGCGAGGTGGCGGAAGGCCTCAGCTCCGCCCTCGGCGCAACCGCTTCGCTCAGCTACGACCGCGGCTACATGCCGATTCGCAACGACCCCGAGGTATCGGCCGCGCTCGGAGAGGCGCTGCGAGAGGTGCTCGGGGAAGGGGTCGTCGAGGAAGCGGTGCCGTCGATGGTCGGAGAGGACTTCTCCGCCTACCAAGAGCGCGTCCCGGGATGCTTCTTCTTCCTGGGTTCGCGGAGTGAGGCGAAGGGCATCGTCTACCCGCACCACCACGCGCGCTTCACCATCGACGAGGACGTCCTGGAGACAGGCGTTGCCGCCTTCGTGGGCGCCGCACTGCACCTCCTCTAGACCGGAGCGGAGGCGAAGACCACTTGTCAGACCTGATGCCCGTGAAGGTGCGCTACGGCGTTCCCATCCCCCTGCGCGACGGCTGCCTCCTCTCCGCCGACATCTACCTCCCCCCGGGCGTCGGCCCGTGGCCTGCGATCGTGCTGCGCACCCCGTACGTGAAGTCATCCGCTCGCTACCGCGACCGGGGGCTCGGATGGGCGCGCGACGGCTACGCCTTCGTCGCGGTCGACGTGCGCGGCCGCGGCGACTCCGAGGGCGACTTCTCCCCCTACCGACGAGACGGCGAGGACGGGTACGACGTGATCGAGTGGGCAGCGGGCCGGGACTTCTGCAGCGGAGCGGTCGCCACGACCGGTGCAAGCTACTCCGCACGCGTGCAGTGGCTTACGGCCCCCCTTCGCCCGCCGCACCTCCGGGCGATGATCGCGATGGTCTCGCCGTCCGACACGTTCGTCGAGTTCCCGACCGGCGTCCCGAGTCCGATGGACATCTCTTGGTACCACATGACGAGCGGGCGGACGATGCAGGACACGGACACGGCGGACTGGATGGGCATCTACGGGCACCTGCCGCTCTCCGCGATGGACGGGGCGCTCGGCCGCGACCTGCCGATCTGGCGCGAGGTGCTCTCGCACCAGACGCTGGACGGGTACTGGAGGGCCCTCTCCTACCAGGACCGCTTCGACGAGGTCGATGTGCCCGTCCTGCACATCTCGGGCTGGTACGACGACGAGCAGATCGGCACGCCGCGCAACTTCCTCGGCATGGTGCGCGCGGCGCACAGCGAGCGCTCGCGGCAAAGCCAACACCTCCTGATGGGACCTTGGGGCCATCAAGTGAACGGCGGCACGAGGCTTGGCGAGGTCGAGTTCGGTCCTTCGGCGCGCATCGACCTGCATGAGATGGAGCGCCGCTTCCTCGACCTGCACCTCCGGGGGCAGGACGTGCCGCCGCTGTCGCCCGTGCGGATCTTCACGATGGGAGAGAACGCCTGGCGCGACCTCCAGTCCTGGCCGCCGGCCGAGATGGCCCAAGTCCCCTACTACCTGCGCAGCGGCGGCAGCGCCAACAGCCGGTTCGGCGACGGCACCCTCTCCGAGGAGGCACCCGGCGGCGACGAACCGATGGACGGCTACCGCTACGATCCGGCGCGGCCGGTCCCGTTCCTCACCGATCCCACCTCCAGCCAGATCGGCGGACCAGACGACTACGCCGCCGTGGAGCGCCGCGACGACGTGCTCTGCTACACGACGCCGGCGCTCGCACGGCCGCTGGAGCTCACGGGCCCTCTTTCGCTCGTGCTGCACGTGGCCACGAGCGCACCGGACACCGATTTCATGGCGAAACTCGTCGACGTCTGGCCGACGGGCTTCTGCCAGAGGGTGTCGGACGGCATGGTCCGCCTGCGCTACCGCGACGGGTTCGCGCAGGCGAAGCCCGCAAAGCCCGGAGAGATCATCGAGTTGACGATCGACCTCTGGAACACGTCGGTCGTGTTCGGGGAGGGCCATGCGATCCGCCTCGAGATCTCCTCGAGCGCCTTCCCGAAGTACGCGCGCAACCTCAATACCGGTGAGGACCTCGCCACCTCGGCACGCATGGCAGTGGCGGAGCAGAGGGTCTACCACGACGCGCATCGGCTGTCCCGCCTCATCCTGCCCGTCGTCCCGCGCGACTGACGCAGGGCGGGCGGGTGCCGACCAATCGGCCCCGCCCGCCCTGCCCGGCCTCGTTCTCTACTCTCGACCCGCCTCCGTGAAGCTGTAGCCGTAGCGTCCCTTGACGCAGAGCATGCCGAACGTCACGGGATGGTTCTCGGGGCTCGTGACCTTGACGATCTCATTCGAGCGCTGGTCGACATGCAGCTCGAGCTGACAGCCGACGCCGCAGTACGAGCAGGTCGTCTGCGTGACCGTCATCTGGGACTCGTCGTAGCGACCCCTCACCCGCAGTTCGTGCTCGCGCCGATCCATGATCGCTCCGGTTGGGCAGACGGCGACGCAGTTGCCGCAGAAGACGCACGCAGAGTCCGGCATCGTGTCGCCCCAACCGGCCGCGATCCCCGCCTCGAAGCCCCTGCCCGACACGGTGAGCGCGAACGTGTTCTGCGCGTCGACGCCGCAGGCCTCGACGCAGCGGTAGCAGAGGATGCACTTCTCGTAGTCGCGGACGAACAGCGGGTTGTCGTCGTAGAGCGGACGCTCGTAGCGCAGACCGCTGTAGTGCGAGGGGTCCGCCCCAAGGCGCTCGGCTTGCAGGGCCAGCGCGGGTGCCGTGTCCGTATCGTTCTGACTCAGGAGCAGTTCGAAGACTCCCCGACGCGCGTTCACCACGCGATCGGACTCCGTCTGGATCTCCATTCCCGGCTCCGCTTTGCGCTCGCAGGAAGCGACGAGCGCCCGGCTGCCCTTCAGTTCCACCACGCACGCCCTGCACGCCTTCGCGGGCGTCAGGTTGTCGTGGTAGCAGAGCGTCGGAGTGTCGACCTCCTCGCGCCGCAGCACCTGGAGGATGGTCTCGCCCTCATGCGCCGTGACCTCGCGGCCGTCGACGTGGATCTTGAACGCCTCCGCCAAGCTGGTCCCCCCCCTTTAGCCTGCGAGTTCGCCCTGGGCCTCCGCGTCCAGGAGGCTGCGGACGGCAGTCGATGCCGTCTGGCCGAGTCCGCAGATCGAAGCGTCCTGCATCACCTGCGAGAGGCTTCGGAGCAGCGCGCGCTCGCGGTCGCCGCCGCCGCCTGCCGCGAGTTCGTGCAGGATCTCGTACTGGCGCTGGGTCCCCACGCGGCAGGGCACGCACTGGCCGCAGGACTCATGGGCGAAGAAGCGTCCGAGCCGCTCTGCGACCTGCCAGAGATTCGTTCCCTCGGCGAACGCGATCACGGCGCCGGAACCGAGCGTGGCGCCGCGCGCCGCGACCCCCTCGTAGCTCAGCTCCACATCGAAGTCCCGGGGGAACACGAACGTACCCGCGGCGCCTCCCAGAAGCACCGCCTCGAGCGGCTTGCCGTCACCGGCGCCAGCCAGATCGAGGAGGTCCTGGAGCTTCGCGCCGAAGGGCAGCTCGTAGACGTCCGGGCGCGCCACGTGGCCGGAAACGGAGTAGAGCTTCGTCCCGCTGGACCGCGCGGTGCCCAGGCCCTTGTACCACTTTGGTCCGCGCACGAGGATGTCCGGCACGTTGGCGACCGTCTCGACGTTGTTGATCACCGTCGGCTTGCGGAAGAGCCCCTGCACCGTCGGGAAGGGCGGCTTGGACATCGGCTCACCGCGGAACCCCTCCATCGAGCGGAAGAGCGCCGTCTCCTCGCCGCAGATGTAGGCGCCGCCCCCGCGGCGCAGCTCCAATGCTACGTCGCCGCCCCTCGGACCGATGCCGCGCAGGTGTCCTCCGGCCGCGAGCGCTTCCGCGCAGCGCTGCAAGAGCCGCGACTGCGGTCCGTACTCTCCTCGAACGTACAGGTAGATGCGCTCGGACTGCGTCGCGTACGCAGCGATCAGCAGACCCTCCAGCACAAGGAACGGATCGATGTCCAGAAGCGCCCGGTCCTTGAACGTGCCGGGCTCGCTCTCGTCGGAGTTCAGCACGACGTAGTGCACGGGTTCGGGCTGCGCGCGCACCGCGTCCCACTTTCGGCCGGTCGGGAACGCGGCGCCGCCGCGTCCGTTCAGGCCGCTCTCGGTGACGGCGCGGCAGACGGACTCGGGGCCCATCTCCTTCGCGCGCCGCAGGCCCTCGAGCCCACCGCTCGCGATGTAGTCCTTCAGCTCCGGCGCCACCTTGCCGCGACGCCGCAGCAGCACCTGCTCAGGCATGCTTCGCACCCGCCTTCTCGACGTCGACCGCAGTGCACGGAGCCACCGGTTCCCCGCCGAGGTGCGCGGCAGGTGCCCGGTCGCAAAGCCCGAGGCAGGCGCAGCGCGTCCAGCTCACGGAGCCGTCGGCGCTGGGCTGGTTCTCCGGCCCGATGGCGCGCTCCGCCGCCGTCGCAAGCGCTGACGCACCGTGCATGTGGCAGGTGACGTCCTCACAGATCCGCAGCACGGTACGACCGGTCGGTTTGTCTGTCAAGAGGTCGTAGAACGTGACGATGCCGTACGTGTCGGTTACAGGAACGCCCATCTGCCGCTCGATCTCTTCGGCCGCAGCGCGCGGCACGCTCTGGAAGGCTTCCTGCACTCGGTGCAGCACCTCCAGCAACTCCGTGCGGCCCGCTCCGGGACGGGACGCGATGATCTCGCGCGTCCGCTCCCGGATCGCAGCTTCTTCCATCAGCGGATCCCTTCTTCCGCAGCCACCTTGGCGCGCTCGATGCGCACCGCGGTCGCCTTGAACTCGGCCGTGCCCGACTGCGGGTCGGTCGCGTCGAGGGTCAGGAGGTTCGTCGCGACTTCGTCGGGGTGGTTGAGGCTGAGGAACACGAGGCCCCGGTGCATCTTGTCACTCTCCTCGACCGGCACGACCACATGGCCGCGGCGCGAGGAGACCTCGACCAGATCGCCCTCCGAGAGCCCCAGGCGCTGCATGTCCTCGGAGCACATGTCGAGCCGCTCGTAGTGGCCGCGCGGCGCGGCGTAGTGCCGCGACTGCACGCCGGTGTTGAAGTCCTCCAGGCGCCGACCGGTCGTCAGCATGAACGGGTACTGCGCGTCGGTCTCCTCGGCCGTCGACTCATGATCGGCTGGCACGAACGGCGCACGTGGTCCGACCACTGGACTCTCCCAGAGCCTGGCGTGCAGGAAGGGCGTTCCTGGGTGGTCCTCGGTCGGGCACGGCCACTGCAGGCCGCCTAGCTCCTCAAGGCGCCGGTAGGCCATCCCGCCGTGCATCGGCGAGACCTTCCGGAGCTCATCCCAGTTCTCCTCCGCGCTCCGGTGGGCCCAGTTGCCCGGCGCCTTCATGCGCATCGCGAGCTCCTCGACGATCCACATGTCGTCTTGCGCCTCGCCCGGCGGCTTCACGGCCTGTCGCACGCGCTGCACGCGCCGCTCCGAGTTCGTGACGGTCCCATCGGCCTCCGCCCAGCTGGCGGTGGCCGGCAGAACGACGTCCGCCATCTCGCCGGTCGGGTTCAGAAAGATGTCCTGCGCGAGCAGGAACTCGAGGTTCTCGAGAAGCCCGCGCACGTGCTTCTGGTTCGCCTCGGACTGCAGCGGATTCTCGCCGACGACGTAGAGCGCCTTCAACTCGCCCTGGGCCATCGCCTCGAACATCGCGGACTGATGCTTGCCGACCTTCTCCGGCACCGGCGCGCCCCAGACCTTCGCCGCGCGCTCGCGGGTCTCCGGCTTGGTGATGTCCTGGAAGCCGGGAAGGCGGTTCGGCAGCGCGCCCATGTCGCCGCCGCCCTGCACGTTGTTCTGCCCGCGCAGCGGGGCGAGCCCCGAGCCCCGCCGGCCGACATGGCCGGTCAGCAGGCCGAGGTTGATCAGCGCGTGTACGTTCTTCACCGCGTTGTGGTGCTCCGTGATGCCCAGCGTCCAGCACAGGACCGCCCGGTCGAGCGTCGCGTACATGCGGGCGAGCCGGCGCACGTCGGCGGCTGCGACCCCCGTCTCCTTCTCGACGTCCTCGGGGCGGTAGCGGAGCACCGTCTCGCGGTAGGCGTCGAAGCCCTCCGTGGCGCGACCGATGAACTCCTTGTTCTCGAGGCCCTCCTCAAGGATCACGTAGGCGACCGCGTTCGCGAGCGCCACGTCTCCGCCGACGCGCACCGGCAGATGCATGGTCGCGAACTCGCTGCCCGAGATACGCCGCGGGTCGACGATCACGAGCTTCGCGTCGCGCCGGCGCACCGCCCGCATCATGTGCTGGAACATGATCGGGTGCGCCTCTCGGGCGTTCGAGCCCCAGAGGATGATCATGTCCGTCTCTTCCATGTCCTTGTACGACGTTGTCGCACCACCGGAACCGAATGCCGTCGCAAGACCTGCGACGCTGGGGGCGTGTCAGGTGCGGTTGCAGCTGTCGATGTTGTTGGTACCGATCGCGGTCCGCATGAACTTCTGCACGAGGTAGTTGAGCTCGTTGGTTGCCTTCGAGCAGCTGAACGCACCGAAGGCGTCCGGTCCGTGCTGGTCTCGAATCCGCGTCATCGCCTCTGTCGCCGCCGAGAGCGCCTCATCCCATGATGCGCGGCGCAGCTTGCCGCCCTCTCGCACCATCGGATGCAGCAAGCGGCCTGAGACGAGGTCTGAACTGGGAAGCGCCATGGTCGAATCCCTCCCCAACGCTGCGTTGGGGGCGCACCGCGTCCCCGATATGAGTGGAGCAATTCAATGTATTCGTCCGGGTGCGATGCACTCCTGCTGGAATCCCGATACAAATCCTACTCTGGATACCTCCAGCTGCGCAGCGCATCCGACGCGGCGAGACCGGCGTCCTGACCGGAGGCGGCTGCGGCCGCGACGAGCTTTCGGGCGCCGGCGACGAGGTCGCCCGCGATGTAGAGGCCTGGCTCCTGCGTGCCGTCGGGCCTGAGCGCCTCGCCGTTCTCCCCTACCCGCAGGAGTCCCTCTGGCGTCCGCTGCAGCGTGAAGGCTGCGAGGAACGCAGTGTTCGGCTCGAGGCCTTCGTCCGCCAGGAACCCGTCGGCCATCAACTGCTCTCCGTCCTCGAACTCCACGCCCTCGAGACGCGTTCCCTTCCCGATGTGCCGTGCGATGCGGCGCGTATCGATCTGGATGTCGCGCTCCCGCGCCTGGGCGAGCACCGCGGGCGGCAGCCCGGCCGGTCGGCCGTTCGTCAGGATGGTGATGCGGCGCGTGAAGTCCTGCGCACCCAGGGCTGCCTCGTAGATCTCCTCGCCTACGCCCAGCAGCACGAAGTGCTGGCCGAAGTGCAGGTGGCCGTCGCAGCGGATGCAAAGGTGCCAGCCGCTCTGGTTGCCGGCGTAACGGAAGACGGTGCGGTAGCGCTCGAGCATGCGGCGGCCGTTTGGGTCGCGCTCGATGTCGGGCCATCCGTCCTCGAAGCCCGAGGCCACGACGAGCGTGCGCGCAAGGAACGTCTCGCGGGCGACGATCTCGCCGCCGCGCAAGGGCTCCGTGGACGCGTCGATCGCGAACCCCTCGGCGGCGCGCGCGACGTGAAGCACGTACGCGCCGCGCAGCGTCACGCCACGGGAGTCCCCGCCCTTTGGCGCGAGCGAACGGAGGCGTTCCTGCACCTGGGCGCGCAGGCGCGGCCCGGTGATCGGTGCGAGGAACGGGATGTCCTCGATCGCGACCGACTTCGTCCAGTAGGCACGGCCCTTGCGCTGGCTGACCTCTCCGGCATCGAGCACGAGAACATCGCGGCCCTGGTGCCAGGCCGAGATCGCGGCCTGGGCGCCGGCCGGTCCCATGCCGATTACCGCGACGTCATGGACGTGCTCTGAGGGGCGCTTCGATGTGTGTTCCATGATCCAGGCATACCGCAGCAGCGCCAGCCTGTCCACATCTCCTATCGGATGGATACGGTATGACCTGTCTTCCAGGGCCTGTTTGCGCTATGCTTGCCGGAGGAACGCTACGTCCGTCCGGGACGCGGCACCGGCTTGTCGGCGACCGCATCATTTGTCATTGGCCGTGACGGACCCATGCGCCACCTTCACTCAGGGGGGGCCAGCCGAATGGCGACCGAACTGCGTCGCGCGGGCGTCGACGCGCAACTCGACGTGGAACTGCAGGAATGGCTCGAATCGCTGGACTACGTGATCCAGCAGGGGGATCCAGCGCGGGTGCGGCGCCTTCTGCGCCGGCTGCGCATCGCAGCCCAGCGCGAGGGCATCATCGAGACGGCGTCGCCCACGACGCCCTACGTAAACACCATCCCGCGCGAGGCGCAGCCGCCGTACCCTGGCGACCTGCAACTTGAAGCGCGCATCAATGCGCTCGTGCGATGGAACGCCGCTGTCATGGTCGTACGGGCGAACCGCCGAGCTGACGGCATCGGTGGACACCTCTCGTCGTTCGCATCGGCCGCGACGCTCTACGAGGTCGCGCAGAACCACTTCTTCCGCGGTCCCGGCGAGGACGGCTACGGCGGCGATCAAGTGTACTTCCAGGGGCATTCCGCCCCGGGGATGTACGCCCGCGCCTTCCTCGAAGGGCGTCTCAGCGAGACTCAGCTCGAGAACTTCCGCCGAGAGCTCGCCTCCGGGGGCGGTCTCAGCTCGTACCCGCATCCCTGGCTCATGCCGAACTTCTGGCAGTTCCCGACTGTGTCGATGGGGCTCGGCCCGCTGATGGCGCTCTACCAGGCCCGCATGAACCGCTACATCGCCGCGCGCGGACTCCAAGACACCTCGGGAAGCCGCGTGTGGGCCTTCCTCGGCGACGGGGAGATCGACGAGGTGGAGGCGCTCGGGGCGATCCGCCTCGCCGCGCGAGAGAACCTCGACAACCTGACGTTCGTCGTCAACTGCAACCTGCAGCGCCTCGACGGCCCGGTGCGCGGCAACGGCAAAGTCGTGCAGGAACTCGAGGGCTTCTTCCGCGGCGCCGGCTGGAACGTCATCAAGGTCCTCTGGAGTTCGGACTGGGACCCCCTCTTCGCGCGTGACGCCTCCGGTCGGCTCGCGGAGCGGCTGGGCGAGATCGTCGACGGGGAGTTCCAGAAGTACGTCGTCGAGGGAGGCGCATACATGCGCCAGCACCTCTTCAACGACCCCTACCTTCAGGAACTCGCCTCGCACTTCTCCGACCAGGAGCTCTCCGCGCTACGCCCCGGCGGACTCGACCCGGAGAAGGTCTTCGCCGCCTTCACGGCGGCCACCAGCCACGAGGGCCAGCCGACCGTCGTGCTTGCCCAGACGATCAAGGGCTACGGGCTCGGACCCGACGTCGCCGCGCGCAACGTGACGCACGAGCAGAAGAACCTGACGGCGCCGCAGCTCGCAGCCCTGCGCACCGTCACCGGCGTCCCCGTCCCGGACGATGCCCTCTCCGACCCGCCGTTCTACCGTCCGCCAGCGGACGCACCGGAGCTTCGCTACCTCCTCGCCCGCCGAGAGGCGCTCGGGGGCTTCCTACCGCACCGCCGCGGCCCGTCCGCACCGCTCCCGGCGCCGCGCGCAGACGCGTTCGAAGAGTTCCGTACGGGCAGCGAACGCCCCGCAAGCACGACGATGGTGACGGTGCGGCTCCTTGGGAGCCTGCTCCGCGACCCGAAGATCGGTCCGCGCATCGTTCCCGTCATCCCGGACGAGGCGCGCACCTTCGGAATGGAGGGTTTCTTCCGCCAGGTCGGGATCTACTCGCCGCTTGGGCAGCTCTACGAGCCCGTCGACACGTCGACGCTTCTCCCCTACAAAGAATCGCGCGACGGACAGGTCCTGGAGGAAGGCATCAACGAGGCGGGTGCGATGGCATCGTTCATCGCAGCGGCCACTTCGGGGTACACCCACGGCAGCGAACTGATCCCGTTCTACTGGTTCTACTCCAACTTCGGCCTGCAGCGCATCGGTGACCTCGCCTGGGCGGCGGCGGAGATGCGCTCGCGTGGGTTCCTCATCGGAGGCCTAGCGGGTCGCACGCAGCTGCAGGGAGAGGGCTTGCAGCACCAGGACGGCAACTCCCATCTGCACGCCTACCCGATCCCGAACATGATGGCCTACGACCCGGCCTTCGCCTACGAGATCGCCGCGATCGTGCGGGACGGTCTTCGGCGCATGTTCGAGCAGCAGGAGGCCGTCTACTACTACATGACCGTCGGCAACGAGAACTACCCGCAGCCGCCGATGCCGGAAGGCGAGGGAATCGAGGATGGCATCGTACGCGGGCTCTACCTCATGCGCCGATCGCCGCTGGAGAAGCCCAAGCTGCGCGCGCAGCTCCTCGGTTCCGGCTCGATCCTCAACGAGGTCCTCGCCGCGCAGGAGATCCTCGCCGAGCGCTACGGCGTCGCGGCGGACGCGTTCAGCGCGACGAGCTACAAGCGGCTCTACCGCGATGCCATCGCAGCCGACCGCCGCAATTGGCGCACGCCGACGCTAGAGGCCGAGGAGCCCTACGTCCGCCGCGTTCTCTCCACCGGAGACGGCCCGATCGTCGCGGCGTCCGACTACGTCAAGACGCTGCCGGACTCGCTCGCCCGCTGGATGCCGCGCCGGCTGATCTCGCTCGGCACGGACGGTTTCGGCCGAAGCGAGACCCGCCAGGCGCTGCGCTCCTTCTTCGAGGTCGACGCGCGGCAGATCGCCTTCGCCGCCCTCTCCGGGCTCTTCCGCGACGGGCAAGTCGACGCGAGAACCGTCAATAGGGCCGCGAAGGACCTTGAGATCGACCCTGAGAAGAGCAACCCCCTGGACGTCTAACGGAGGAGGCCGCACCCAATGCCCAGCGAATTCCGACTCCCCAAGCTCGCCGAAGGCGACGCGACCGGCTCCGTCGCGAAGGTCCTCGTCCAGGCGGGCGACACACTCGCGCTTGACCAGTCCGTGCTCGAGATCGAGACGGACAAGGCGGTCGTCGAGGTCCCGGCAACGGTCGCCGGTACGGTGGAAGCGGTTCATGTGAAGGCGGGTGACGAAGTCTCCGAGGGCACGCTCGTGCTCACGGTGACGGAGTCGGGCGTGGCCACCGCCGCGCCCGCAGAGCCCGCGGCCGCCCCGGCGCCATCGGCGCCTGCCGCCCAACCGGCGGAGGTCCCGGAGCCCGAAGCGCCTGCCGTAGCGGAAGCGCCGCCGGCGCCCGTCCCCGCGCCAGAACCCACACCGGAGCGCGTGCAAGCTCCCGCGTCTTTGCCCCGCCGCGAGGGAAGCCGCATCCCGGCGGCGCCGAGCGTACGGCGCCTCGCCCGGGAACTCGGCGTAGACCTCGCGCAGGTCCATGGCTCCGGCCCCGCGGGGCGGATCTCACGTTCCGACGTGAAGACCCACGTGCGCACGCGCCAGGCCAGTCCGACTGGGTTCGGCGCACTGCCCGCGCTGCCGGACTTCAGCCGCTTCGGCCCGGTGCGTCGCGAACCCGTCAGCGCGGTGCGCCGCGCGACGGCCCAGCATCTGGGACAATCCTGGCCGAACGTACCGCAGGTCACGCAGTTCGACGCCGCGGATGTCACCGAACTCGAGCGGCTGCGTCGCCTGCACGGGCCGGCGGCCGAAGCCCGCGGCGGCAAGCTCACGGTCACGGCGGTCCTCCTCAAGGTCGTGGCCATCGCCCTGCGCAAGTTCCCTCAGTTCTGCGCCAGCCTCGACCTGCAGCAGGGCGAGATCGTCTACAAGGACTACATGCACATCGGCGTCGCCGTCGACACGCCGCGCGGCCTGCTCGTCCCTGTCGTGCGGGACGTCGAGCAGCAGAGCATCCTCGACCTCTCGGTCGCGCTGAACGCCCTCGCGGAGAAGGCGCGCAGCGCGAAGCTCAGCCTTGACGACATGCAGGGCGGGTGCTTCAGCATCTCCAACCTCGGCGGGATTGGCGGAACCGGCTTCACGCCGATCGTCAACAGCCCGGAGGTCGCGATCCTCGGCGTCTCCCGCACGCAGGTCGAGGCGCGCTGGGACGGCAGCGCGTTCGCACCCCGCCAGGTGCTGCCCCTCTCCCTCTCCTACGACCACCGGCTGATTGACGGCGCCGACGCGGCACGCTTCCTGCGCTACGTCTGCGAGGTCGTCGAGTCGCCATTCCTGCTCGCACTGGAGGTCTGAGAATGCCCAACGAGACAGACCTTCTGGTCCTCGGCGGCGGACCCGGCGGCTACGCCGCGGCCTTCGCCGCAGCGGACCTCGGCCTCTCCGTGACGCTCGTCGACGCCGGCGAGAACCCGGGCGGCGTGTGCCTGTACCGTGGCTGCATCCCCTCGAAGACCCTTCTGCACGTCGCTTCGGTCCTACGCGAGTCGCAAGAGATCGCAAGCTTCGGCGTGAGGTTCTCAGCGCCCGAGATCGACCTCGACGCGCTCAAGGCGCAGAAAGAGGCGGTCGTCCAGAGGCTCACGGGCGGGCTCGGCCAGCTGGCCCGCCAGCGCAAGGTTCGCTACGTGCAGGGGCGCGGCCGCTTCTCCGGCCGGTCGACGCTCACGGTCGATCTCGCCGACGGCGGCGCGCAGGAGATCGCGTTCGGGCACGCGATCATCGCGACGGGGTCCCTTCCGCGAACCCTGCCAGCGCTGGCATTGGAGAGCCGGCGTGTCTGGGACTCCACGGCCGCGCTCGAGCTGCGGGAGGTGCCCCGGCGCCTGCTCGTCGTCGGCGGCGGCTACATCGGCGCGGAGCTCGCGACGGTCTACGCCGCGCTCGGCTCCGAAGTGACCGTCGTCGAAGTCACGCAGGGCCTTTTGCCCGGAGTCGACGAGGACCTGGTCCGGCCCCTCGCCCAGCGCATGGGCAAGGAGATGCGCGTTCTCCTTGGAACGCGAGTGGAACACCTCGGCGAGAGCGCATCCGAACTGACGGCAGACCTTCTGCTGCAGGATGGAAGCCATGAGTCGCTCATGTGCGACGCCGTGCTCGTCTCGGTCGGCCGCGCCCCGCAGACGGCAGGGATCGGCCTCGAGGTGCTTCAGCTCGCGCCCGACGCCCAGGGCTTCCTTCCGGTAGATGCCCAGCGCCGCACGGCAGCCGCGAACATCTACGCGATCGGCGATGTGGCCGGGCAGCCGATGCTCGCCCACAAGGCCTCCCATGAGGGTCGGATCGCCGCCGAGGCGATCGCCGGGCGCAAAGTCGCCTACGAGCCTGCCGCCATCCCCGCCGTCGTCTTCACAGACCCGGAGATCGCCTGGGCCGGCCTCACGGAGCGCGAGGCGAAGCAGCGGGCCACCAAAGTCCAGGTTGCGCGCTTCCCCTGGGCGGCGTCCGGTCGCGCGACGACGCTCGGGCGCCAGGACGGCCTCACGAAGATCCTCACCGACCCGGACTCCGGACTCGTGCTCGGCGTCGGGATCACGGGCCCAGGCGCAGGCGAACTGATCGCGGAGGGAGTGCTCGCGATCGAGATGGGCGCCGTCGCGGAGGACGTCGCCCGCAGCATCCACCCGCACCCCACCCTCTCGGAGACCGTGATGGAGGCAGCCGAGGCGACGATCGGGCGAGCCACCCACTTCTACGGCCGCTAGAGAAGAGCGCGAAGGAGCGGCCCCCGAACGAGGGCCGCTCCTTCGCGCCGCATGAGACGATGTTCAGTTGTAGCGGATTCGCGGGTCGACGACTGCGTAGAGAAGGTCCGCCAGGAGATTGCCGAGGATCGTCAGGACGCCGATGATCACCGTCGCACCGAAGATGATCGGGAAGTCGCGGCGCAGGGCCGCCTGCCAGAACATGTAGCCGAGTCCGGGGTAGTTGAAGATCATCTCGATGTACAGCGTGCCAGCGAACAGTGTCGGCACCGAGAAGCCGAAGAGCGTGATGAGCGGCAGAAGCGAGTTCCGGAAGGCGTGCTTGTAGAGTACGACCCGTTCGGAGAGTCCCTTCGCGCGCGCCGTTCGGATGTAGTCCTGCATCAGCGACTCCACCACGGACCCCCGCATGAACCGGCCCATGTAGGCGACCTGCGCGATCACCAGCGTGATCACCGGCAGGATGATGTGCGAGAACCAGACAGTGAAGTTCATCGTCTGCCCGGGATCGGCGATGCCGCCCGCGGGGAACAGCGGGATGTCGATCGCGAACCAGATGATCAGCAGGACGCCGAGCCAGAAGATCGGCATCGAGAAGAAGAAGTAGGCGAGCACGGTGATGACGTTGTCCTGCACGCTGTTCTGGTGGTGCGCCTGGTAGATCCCCTGCATGATCGAGAGGATCGTGAAGATCACCGTCGAGATGCCGACGATCGCCAGCGTGCGCGGCAGGTTGATGCCGATGATCTGCAGGACCGGTAGACCCTGCGTGTACGATATGCCGAGGTTGCCGTGGAGGAGCTGCCAGAGCCACAGGAGGTACTGCACCGGCAGGGGCTTGTCGAGTCCGAGCTGGTGGTTGAGCGCCGCCGCCTGCGAGGGGGTGTAGTGCGGACCGAGCATGACGGCCGCCGTGTTCCCGGGTACGAGGTGCACCAGGATGAACGTGATGATCGTGATGCCGAGCATCGTCGGGATCGACTCGATCAGACGCCGGATCGTGTACCTGAGCATTAGCCCCGCCCCCTCATTCTGGGATCGAACGCCGAGTTGAAGGCGTCACCCAGGAAGTTGACCGAGAGCTCCGCGAGCACGATCAGGATGCCCGGCGGGTAGATGAGCCACCACGCGTTCTGGTACATGTACGACATCGAGTTCGAGAGCGAGGTGCCCCAGTTCGGCGTCGTCTGCGGCAGGCCAAGCCCGAGGAACGAGAGGCCGGCGATCGTCAGGATGCCGAGACCGACCTGGAACGTGGTGAAGACGATGATCGGCCCCATCACGTTCGGCAGGTAGTGGCGGAACATGATCCGCGCCTGCCCCGCCCCCTCTGCGCGCGCCGCCTCGACGAAGTCGCGCGTCTTGAGGCTCAGCACCTCGCCGCGCACGATGCGCGCGATCGGTTGCCAGGACGTCACCGCGATGATGAAGATGATCGTCACCGGGTTCGGCTGCAGGATCGAGTCGAGCACTAGCAGCAGGTAGATCCCAGGGATCGCGAGGGTCATGTCCACGAAGCGCATGAGGACCGTATCGAGCCAGCCGCCGAACTGCGCCGAGATGAGACCGTACACGACGCCGATCACCATGCCGGTAACGGCGGAGAAGAATCCGATCAGCAGCGAGATCTGCCCGCCCACCATCAGCTGAGAGAGCTGGTCCTGCCCGACGCCCGTGGTGCCAAGCGGGTGGCCGGCGAACGGTGGGGAGATGATGTACGAGAGGTCCGTGCTGATCGGATTGAGGCGCCAGATCATGGGGCCGACCCAGGAGAAAAGGATCAAAAATCCCAGAATCGCGACACCCGCGATGGCCAAGGGGCTACGCCAGAATGCGCGCCACTCCCTGGACATTCCCGTTTCCGCCGCCGCGAGTTGCGCGTTCAAGGGCTCAAACGTAGGTTGAGCGGACAAGCGGCACCCTCCTGACGCTACACGGTATTCAACCGGACGCCGTCGCAACCGCAAAGCAGTCCCCTGTCCCATGCGCACACCTGAAGAGCCTTCTCCAGGAGAGGAAACCGTTGGGTCCACGCTCCCGGACAGGGTGCCGGCAGGGTCCGGACTGGCCGGGCCCTGCCGCACTGTCCCTTTGATCGACGCTAGGGTCTAGTCGATCAGTGAGAGATGGTCAGGTGGTTCCACTGCGTGAACGCCTGAACCGGGTTGAACCACTTGGTCGTGCCGTGGATGTAGGGAGCCGTTTCGTCGACCGTGTAGCCGCCCGGCATCCAGAGCTGCGGGAGGTCGGTCGCGGTCGCGTTGGCGTAGGCCAGCATGTTCTGCTGCGCCTGGGCCGCCGTACCCGGGGCGTACGACTGCTGGACCGCACTGTTGAAGTGCGTGAACGCGCCAGCGAGGTTGAAGTTGTCCTCGGAGTTGTAGTACTGCCACATGCCGCCACCCGTCGGGTAGAAGTTCGGCTCGTAGCACCAGCCGCCGGACCAGTTGACGGCCCACTTGGAGGACGTCCCCGGCTGCGCGTCGGAGAGCGCGATCATCGAGTCGAACGCCATCGGGTTGATCTGGATGTCAACGCCCATCTGCTTCCAGTCCTGCTGGAGGATCAGCGCGGCGTTCTGGTCCTCGGTCGAGCTCGCGTCAATGTTCACCGGGAAGGAAAGCTTGATGCTGCCCTTCGTCATGACGCCGTTCACGAGCTTGTAGCCGGCAGCCTCCAGGAGCGCCTTGCCCTTCGCGATGCTGAACGGGTACGGGTTCGGGATCGAGCTCGTGCCGAAGACGGCTTGCGTCAGGTTGGGGAAGCCCGACGGGATGGCCGAGTAGTTCGGGATCCACATGTTCTGGCC
>JAJYTE010000005.1 GCA_021793215.1 Bacillota bacterium | reverse complement strand
GTGCCCCGGTGCCCAACGCCCTACTACGTTGCCGAAGAGCTTGAGGCCGCCGTCTGGGCCAAGGTGGCGAGCGAGCTGCAGACGGAGGCCCTCCGTTCGCAAAGCCCGGTCACCGACATGGGGGCGGCTGCCCGGCGGGCGGAGCGGGAACTTCGGCGCCTCGCTGGGCAGCGGCGGCGGCTCGCGCAGACGGCTGCCGCCGGCCGATTGCGCGCCGAGGACCTCGCGAGCGCCCTTGACGCCATCACGGCCAGGGAATGCGCCTTGCGGCTGGCGGCGCCGCCTCCAGGCCACGAGGGGCCGGAGCGGCTGCTGCACCTGCTCGCGGTCGCCGATCCCGAGCTGCGCCGGCGTATCCTGCGTGCGGCGGGTGCGCGGGTAGTGGTCTCGCCGGGCGAGGTGGAGATCTCACTGCATCCGGCGTCTGATAGTTGACCGCACGACGGAAGTCGCCGACTACATACTGGCGACGAAGGAGACGGTGCGCGATACCGCCCATCGTTTCGGAGTGTCGAAGAGCACGGTCCACAAGGACGTGACGGAGCGGTTGCCGCGCATCAATCCGCAGTTGGCGCAGGAGGTAAAGCAGGTGCTCGAGCGCAACAAGGCGGAGCGCCACATCCGCGGAGGTGAGGCGACCCGGCGCAAGTTCCTCGAGCGGTCGGTCTAGGGGGATCTCCCAAGCAAAGGAAGCCGTGGGCCTTGGGGCGCGAATCGAAGTGCCAAGCAGGATCCGGGACGTGGTCGGAGAAGATGGGCGCCTGGGAGCAGCCTAATCGCTCCGGGAGGATTCCGGCATGGAGATTGCGATCGACCTCGGAACCGCAAACGTCTTGGTCGCTGTCCGGGGCAAGGGCATCGTACTGCGGGAACCGTCCGTCGTTACCGTGGACCGGGACTCGAGCAAGCTGATCGCGATCGGCGAGGAAGCGCGCCAGATGCTCGGTCGCACCCCTGGCGCGATCGTCGCCCTGCGACCCCTGCGCGACGGCGTCATCGCCGACTACGAGATCACAGAGGCCATGCTGCGCCACTTCATCGCACGCGTGACGCCGGGGCGCTCGATGACCAGGCCCCGCGTGATGATCTGCATCCCGACGGGCGCCACCGGCGCGGAGCGACGGGCAGTCCACCAGGCGGCGCAAGCTGCTGGCGCGGGCAAGGTCGAACTGATCGAAGAGCCGCTCGCGGCCGCGCTCGGGTTGGGCCTCGAGATCACGAAGCCGTTGGGCCACATGGTCGTGGATATCGGCGGAGGCACGGCAGATCTCGCCGTGCTGACCCTCGGCGGGATCGCCGCGTCGGACTCCGTGCGCGTGGGCGGGGACGCGATGGACGCGGCGATCGTCCAGGAGTTGAAGAACACGTACTCCCTCGCGATCGGCGAGCGGACTGCTGAGGAGATCAAGATGGAGGTCGGGTCTGTTCATCCGCAGACCACCGTGCGGGAGAGCGATATCCGCGGCCGCGACCTCTTGACCGGGCTCCCGAAGACGCTGCACATCACGTCGTCCGATATCCGACCTGCGCTGATGGAGCGGGCGCAGGAGATCGTCACGTCCGTGCGCAGGGTGCTCGAGCAGACCCCCCCTGAACTGATCTCCGACATCCTCGACCACGGTATCTGGTTGACGGGCGGAGGCGCGATGCTGCACGGGCTGCCGGAGCTGATCGCGCGGGAGACCGGCGTTCTGACGCATCTTGCCGAGGATCCGATCTCGTCGGTCGCGCTGGGGACGGCCCGCGCGCTCGAGATGCAGGTTGTCGGACGCCACCTCGTAATCTTTCGGCGCGTGATCTGATCATGGCTTTGTCGGCACGCTGCATGTAAGGTGGAGACGTCAGTCCCGGCGTCGGCGCACGCCGACCGCCGGGTCTTCGTTGTTGCCGTTCGGCGCGAGTTGGACAAGGGAGGGTTCAGATGGACATCCAACAGGTCCTGCCGCACCGCTTCCCGTTCCTTTTCATCGACCGCGTCCTGGAGATCGAGGAAGGCAAGCGCGTCGTGGCGATCAAGAACGTCTCCTACGATGAACCGGTCTTCCAGGGTCACTTCCCCGGTTTGCCGCTCTTCCCCGGCGTGCTCCAACTGGAATGCATGGCGCAGGCCAGTGGCCTGTGCGTAGGGGCAGGGATCGCCGATGAGGGCCGCATCGGCGTGCTCGCCGGTATCGAGGGGGCCAGGTTCTACCGGCCAGTGCGGCCGGGCGACCAGCTGCGCATCGAGGCGGAGATCGTCGGCCTGCGGCGCGGTTTCGGCAAGGCGCAGGCGAAGATCCTCTGCGAGGGCGAGAACGTCGCGCAGGCGACCATTACGTTCGCTCTGCGCAGCCGCGAGGAGTTCCAGCAGGCGCCTCGTTGACGTGCCTGCCCGCATATGCTAACGTCGTGTCGCCAAAAGTGAATATGCTCATCGCGAGCGGTGGAGGGACTGGCCCGATGAAACCCGGCAACCGGGCTTTGCCACGGTGCCAAACCCTGCAGCACTGCTGAGGGATGAGGGAACCTACGCCGGACTCCCTTGGAGTCCGGCTATTGCTTAAAGAACGTACGGGAGGAATGAAGTTGCGCAGCCTGTTCACGTCCGAGTCGGTCACCGAGGGACACCCCGACAAGGTCGCCGACCAGATCTCGGACGCGATCCTCGACGCGATCCTCGCAAGCGACCCGCAGGCGCGCGTCGCCGCGGAGACGCTCGTGACGACGGGCCTCGTGCTGGTCGCCGGCGAGATTACGACGGCCTGCTACGCCGACCTGCCCGCGATCATCCGTGAAACGGTTCGGCAGATCGGCTACACTCGCGCGAAGTTTGGCTTCGACGCCGACACGTGCTCCGTCCTCACCTCGATCGACGAGCAGTCGCCGGACATCGCGATGGGAGTCGACAACGCGCTCGAGACGCGGGACGGACTCGAGCGGGACCAGGGTGCCGGCGACCAGGGCATGATGTTCGGCTACGCCTGCGACGAGACGCCCGAACTGATGCCGCTGCCAATCAGCTTGGCACATGCCCTGTCGCGCCGTTTGGCCCAGGTGCGCAAGGACGGAACCCTGCCCTTCCTGCGTCCGGACGGCAAGACGCAGGTTACCATCGCCTACGAGGGCAACCGCCCCGTGCACGTCGATGCGGTCGTCGTGTCGACGCAGCACGCGGACGACGTGACGCAGGAGTACCTGCGCGACGCCGTGCTCGCGGAGGTGGTCAGACCTGTGATCGCCGAGGAACTGCGCGACAACGGCACTCGGTACTACGTCAACCCCACGGGACGCTTCGTGTTCGGCGGGCCGGCGGCCGACGCCGGTCTGACCGGACGCAAGATCATCGTCGACACGTACGGCGGCATGGCGCGCCACGGCGGCGGTGCGTTCTCCGGCAAGGACCCGTCGAAGGTCGACCGCTCGGCAGCCTACGCCGCGCGTTGGGCTGCCAAGCACGTTGTCGCCGCCGGGCTTGCGGAGCGCTGCGAGATCCAGCTCGGCTACGCGATTGGGGTGGCGCAGCCGATTTCCGTCCGGGTCGAGACGTTCGGCACGGGCAAGGTGCCCGAGGCCGAGATCGGCGACGCCGTGCGCCAGGTGTTCGACCTTCGCCCCTCAGCGATCATCCGGGAGCTCGACCTGCGCCGCCCCATCTACCGACAGGTCGCGGCGTACGGTCACTTCGGCAGGCCGGACCTCGATCTTCCGTGGGAGCGACTTGACCGCCTCGACGCACTGAGGCGCCAGATTCCGGCTGCGTCCCGGTGATCTCCCCGAACCGCACCCTCGCGCCCACCATAGTGTAGGGCCGCGAGGGGGCGGTTCGTTTGCAGGTCGCAATTTGGGTCGCGATCGCGCTTCTGGCGATCGTCTGGATCTTCTGGCCGTCCGGTGGCGCGAGGCCTCCGATCCTTCTGGTCGTTCGCGACCACTGCGACGAGGTGGAGGGCGTCGTGCGGACCCTGCGCGCGGCGGGACACGAGGTCATGGCGATCGACCGCGGGTCGGGCGACGAGTCCTACGCCGTACTGCGTCGGCTGACACGCGACGGCGCCGTCTCGCGCCTCAGCGAGGGCGAGATTGGCGAAGCGGTCTTGGATGCGCGGGTGCCAGCGCTCGTCGTGCTGCGCCTTGACGAGCGATTCACAGGCCGGGATGCGCTGTCGGCCCTACGCCTTGGCAGGTGAAGTACACGATTTGGGAGAAATGGCAAACCAAATCGTGGTGCGGGGGTGGACTGTCTGCCGCGAGAACGCGTCTACTCGACGACCGTCGGCGCGCTGGGCTGGCTGCTCCTTCTGCTGCTGGCGCTCTCAGGGGAAATGCACAATCCCTTAAGCCTTCTACTTTTCACCGCCTGCGCGGCGCTCGCCGAGATTTGGCCGGCGCGTCTGCGCGCGGGCACCGTGTCCATCCTCACCGCCTTCCTGATCCCCTCCGTGGCGTTGAACAATCCGGCTGGCACAGCGGTCGTCCTCGCGGTCGGGAGCCTGATCGCGGGGCTCGTGCAGCGCCGCCCCGGCCCCGTGGTACTGTTCAACGCGGGCCAGTACGCACTGGCGACCTGGCTTGCGGGCCTAGTGGTCGGCGGCGCGCTGCACCTTCCCCTGACAGGTCAGCTGCACATCGTGCCGCTGATCCTCTACTACATCGTGTTCCTCGTGCTGAACCACTTCTTCGTCGATGCCTACTTCCTGCTGGCGGGGTTCAACTGGCGAGCCGCCGCGGTGGACGGCATCGGTCTCGACCTCCTGCAGTCGGCCGTGACGCTGCCGCTCGGCTTCGGTGTGGTCGCGACCTACGCCGCATACGGGTGGCCCGGCGTCCTCGCGATCTGCACCCCGCTTGTTCTGCTGGGCTACGCGTTCAACCTGCAGATCAGCCTGCGCCAGCGCAACGCGAACCTTGAAGTGGTGCACGGGTTCCACAGCAAGTTCGCGCGGGCGGCGGACGGCCCCGCGATCCTTCAGGAGCTTCGCGCGAGCCTCGCGAAGGTCTACGCGAGCCCGATGTCCTTCGCGGCGCTCTGCGATCCTCGCGGCGGTATCCAGGCACCGCTGCCGGGCTCCGATCTTACGCCGCTGCCGGACGTCCTCGAGACCGTCCGCCTGAGTGGTCGGGAGATGATTCTCGACACCACGAGCCTTGCGCACCAGCTCTCGCCGCTCGCGCAGCGTGCGATCCTCTACCCGGTGATGACTGGCGACACATGCTACGGGATCGTCGCCTTCGCGTGGCCTTTCGAGCTGCGCATCGACAAAGAGGACAAGTACCTCTTCCGCTCCGCGGTGCAGCTCGCCTCGATCGCGTGCGAGAAGGAGGAGCTCCTGCGCGAGATGGAGCGCCTCGCGGCGACCGATCCTCGGCTGCCCGGACTCTACAACTCCCGCTACCTGCTGGCGCGCCTTGAGCAGGAACTGGCGCGCAATCTTCGCTTCTCCACCAACCTGGCCCTCGTCTACATCGACCTTGACGGCTTCAAGCAGTGCAACGACCGTTTCGGCCACCTGGCCGGCGACGAGGCGCTTCGCGAGTTCGCGAACCTTCTGAGCGCCCAGACGCGCAGCCAGGACGTCGCCGCGCGCTACGCGGGAGACGAGTTCGTGCTGCTTCTGCCCGACGCGAGCGAAGAGCTCGCCCAAAGCGTTGCGCTGCGCCTGCGCGAGGAGACAGAGCGCTTCCCCTTCCTGCACGCGGTGGTGGAAGGCGGAGTCCCGCTGAGCTTCAGCTTCGGCGTCGCCACGGACGAATCGGGGACGAGGACAGCGCGTCAAGTGATCGACCTGGCGGACCGCGCAATGTACAAGGACAAGCATGCGGGGCGGCACGGGGCGCGCCTGCGCCAATAGTCGCGATGCGGTACAAAGCGTGTTGACGCTATGGAAACAGTCGGATATGCTGGATGCGCATTCCGCGGCTTTTCAGGGAGGGAGTCCCTTTGGAGGACAAGGTGATCAAGTGCCGGGACTGCGGCGCAGAGTTTCTCTTCACTGTCGGCGAGCAGGAGTTCTTCTCCGAGAAGGGCTTTCAGCATGAACCGACGCGCTGCAGGGACTGTCGCACGAAGCGTCGCCAATCGATGTCGGAGAGCGAAGGGCGCCAGTTGCACACCGTCGTCTGCGCCTCGTGCGGCGTCGAAACGCAGGTTCCATTCAAGCCGAGACTCGAGAGGCCGGTCTACTGCCGCGAGTGCTTCGAGCGTGAACGCGCCAAGGTCTAATCGCCATATTCTAACATCTTCCCCCGGGGCGAACGCCCCGGGGGCTCTTTATGCAGCATCGCATATGGAAGGTGTGGAACTGTCCACATCGTGCCGACCGGCACAAGTCCCTCGTGACGCCTATCCACAGACTTATCCACAGTATGCACAGTTCCGGACATGCTTTACACGATCGCAACAAGGCTGTATGAGGAACGCATGAGGTGGATTCGGTACCCGCATGCGCCACGGGAGGAGCACCGCCACGCCGCGGGGAAACTCTTCGTGTGTCCTCCTGGGAGGTGACCGAGATGGAAGTGGTCGTTCGGAGCCGCAACATCGAGGTGACGGCGGCGCTCAAGGCGCACGTCGAGAAGAAGGTGCGCAAGCTCGACAAGTTCCTCTCCGACGCCGGGAAGGCGCAGGTGCGGCTCGAGATCGAGCATGGCCGCCACACAGCTGAAGTGACGATTCCCGTGGCAGGGTGGATCCTGCGCGGCGAGGAGAAGGGCGACGACATGTATGCGTCCGTCGACCAGGTCGTGCAGAAGTTGGAACGCCAGGCGAAGCGGTGGAAGGGCCGCCTCCTGCATGATCGCACCGGTGGGGCGGTGGCCGCAGCAACTGAGCAGCCGGTCGAGGACGCGCCGAGCCTTTTGGTGCGGCGCAAGGCCTTCCCCGCCAAGCCGATGACGCCCGACGAGGCGATCCTGCAGATGGATCTCGTAGGCCACGACTTCTTCGCCTTCCGCAACGCGGAGACCGAGGTGATCAACGTCGTGTACCGGCGCAGGGACGGCAACTACGGCCTCTTGGAGCCGGACGCTTGAGAGGATTGCAGGAAGCGCGCCAGTGCGAGAGGCGGTGCATGGCGCGTTGACCCAAGAAGCACGAGGCGTCGGGCTTGAGGTTCGCGGCCTCGCGAAGCGGTTCGGCGCGCTGCAGGCGGTCCAGGGACTGAGCTTCTCCGTCCAGCCCGGAGAGACCGTGGGCCTGCTGGGACCGAACGGCGCCGGCAAGACGACGACTCTACTCTGCGTCGCCGGCCTCGTTCGGCCCGACAGTGGTGACGTACGCTGGAACGGTGCAGTGCTCGGACCCGAGCGCGGACGCCAGGTGACGTTGATCTCGGAGACCCCGGAGGTCTACCCCATGCTGACGGTGTGGGAGCACCTCGTGTTCGTCGCGCGTGCGTGCCGGCTGCCGGTAGGCTGGCAGGATCGCGGCGAGGAACTGCTAGAGCGGCTCGCCCTCGCGGACCAGCGCGACGCCCTCGGTGAGTCGCTCTCCAAAGGCATGCGCCAGAAGACGCTGATCGCCGCGTCGGTGCTCGCCGGTACGCCGGCGCTTCTCCTGGACGAGCCGATGATCGGACTTGACCCGCGCGGGCAGCGCGAGCTGCGGGGCATGCTCGACGAACTCCGGCGCGCGGGCGGAGCCCTACTCATCTCGACTCATCTCCTGGAGTCCGCGGAGGCGATCTGCGACCGCGTCGTCATCCTGAAGTCGGGCAGGCTCGTCGCGCAGGGGAACATCGCCGAACTGCGCCAGCGCCGCGGCGCCGAGCAGAGCCTCGAGGACGCCTTCCTGGATCTGACGCAGTGAGGCGCGCGTCGGTACTGGGGGGCCTTTCGGCCCTCTGCTGGCTCGACTGGACCGCGCTCTGCCATCGGCTCCGGCGCATTCTCAAGGACCCCAAGCGGCTCTGGCCGTGGCTGCTGTTCGTCGCGTGGCTCGTCGTCGTGCTCATCGGCAGGATGACCGCTGGGGACCAGCAGTCCGGGCTCGCAGGCGCTGAGGCGGCCGGCCCGGTCGTCGGCGCCCTGATCCCAGCCGTCTACGTCATCATCTTCGGACTCGTCTGGCAGGCGGCGGCCAAACGTGCGCCAGCCGCGCTCTCCGCGCCGGCCGACGGTCACTTCCTGCTGGCGTCCGACATCCCAGCCCGCGCCGTCGTGCTCTGGCTGCAGATGCGCCAGGCATGGGGGCTCACGCGGGGCGTCGCGCTGAACGCCGTGATCTGGCTCGCCATCTTTCTGCCGACGGCGGGCGTCTCGGTCCATGGAGTGCTGCTCGGCCTTCTGGCGATCCTCTGCGCGGCGGTTCTGCTCGTGGGCATGCGGCTGCCGGTCTTCGTCCTGGCGCGCCGCGCCGAAGGTGTGCCGATCGGGCCGATCGGCACTGCCGTGGCGGCGCTCGGCGGCGGGATGCTCCTCTACCAGATCTGGTCCGCGTTCCGACGCGGCGGCACCTTCGCCGCGAGTCTATCGTCACGGCCCGTGCACGTGCCGCTCGGCAGCAGCGTCTCCGCCGCGATCAGTGGACAGGCGAGCGCGATCGCGCTGCTCGTCCTGCTCGCACTCTTGGCGACAGTGCTCTCGGTGCTCGCGGCGGACGACGTCTACCCGGAGATCTGGGAAGCGTCGAACCGTGCCTTCGCCGTGCGACGACTCGCGCGCCGCGGCAGGTTCGGCGGGGCGGAACTGCGCGGGATGCTCGGCGCAACCGGCGAAAGCGGCGCGACACGCCGCGTGCCGCGGTCGCGCACGGACGCTTCCGGCGGCGCAGCGGTGCCGGGCGGCGCATGGGTGGTGCTGTGGCGGGAATGGCTTGGCCTCCTGCGCTCGCCGAGCGGGCTGCGCGGTGCGGCGCTCTGGCTCCTCGGCGCGGCCGTCGCGGGCGTCGCCATCGGGGTAATTTCGGCGCGACAGGGCGGCAGTGCCGCCGTGGGAATGATCAGTGGCTTCGCCATCTACCCGGCGCTGTTCCTCGCGACGGCGAGCGGGGTGTCGCTCGCGGCCGACTTGCGTCGCCCCATCTGGTGGCTCGCCGAGGAGAGTCTCGCGAAGCGGCTTTTGGTCTGGACGTTCGCGACAAGCCTCAAGGGGATCGCGCTGATCGCGGTCGGCCTCGTCGCTGCCCTCGTCGCCGCCCACACTGCCGCGACGGCCGTCGCGCTCCTGCCGCTCGGCGCCGCGGTGGTCTGGCTCCTGCGCGCCATTGGGCTCTGCGTCTACGCGCTTCTACCGTCCCAGACCGACCTGCGGGGACCGGGAGCGCTGCTGCGCATCGTGCTGACGCTGCTGCTCGTCATCCCGGCCGGCATCGTCGCGGCCGCCGTCGGCGTCCTGACGCAGAGCCAGGGCGCCGTGATGCTGACGGGCGCCGGTGCGGCAGCGCTGGAGGGCGGGGTGATGGTGCTCTGGGCGGCGCGGCGACTGCGCGGCAACGGCATGGCAGTCGCCCAGGCGGAGCAGCGCTAGTTCGATTGCGAACGCCAGACGGCGAATGGTACACTGAACTGTGCGTGCCTGCGGGCGCGAAGTCCGTGTTTGCTGTAGGGGGGCTCCGAGGTTGCTCAAGCTGGTGCAGAACGTTCTGACCGGCAACTTCAATGATCGTGAGATTCGGCGTGCGCGACACGTCGTAGACCGTATCAACGCCATCGGACCGTCGGTCAAAGACATGACCGACGAGCAGTTGCGCGCGCGTACTGCGGAGTTCCGCGAACGCCTTGCGCGCGGCGAGACCCTGGACGACCTGCTCGTCGACGCCTTCGCCACGGTGCGCGAGGCGGCGGATCGGGCCATCGGACAGCGGCCGTACGACGTGCAGTTGGTCGGTGGCATCGTGCTGCACCAGGGGAACATCGCGGAGATGAAGACCGGCGAAGGCAAGACGCTTGCCGCCGTGCTGCCAGCGTACTTGAACGCGCTGGAGGGCAAAGGCGTACACATCGTCACCGTCAACGACTACCTCGCCCGACGCGACAGCGAGTGGATGGGCAAGATCTACGAGTTCCTCGGTCTCTCGGTCGGGCTGATCGTCCACGACCTCGAACCGCCGCAGCGCAAGGAGGCCTACGCGGCCGACATCACGTACGGCACGAACAACGAGTTCGGCTTCGACTACCTGCGCGACAACATGGTCGGCACCTTCGAAGAGATGGTGCAGCGCGGCTTCCGCTTCGGCATCGTCGACGAGGTCGACTCGATCCTGATCGACGAAGCGCGTACGCCGCTGATCATCTCCGGGCCCGGCTCGCAGTCGACAGACCTCTACTACCGCTTCGCCGACATCGTCCGCCACCTCGAGGAGGGGCGCGACTACACGGTCGACGAGAAGGCGCACACCGTCTCCCCGACCGAGGAGGGCGTCGAGCGGTCCGAGCGGCTGCTCGGCGTGGAGAACCTCTACGAGAACGCCCAGACAGACCTCTCGCACTACCTGATGCAGGCCCTGCGCGCGAAGGGCCTGATGAAACTCGACCGCGACTACATCGTCAAGGACGGCGAAGTGATCATCGTCGACGAGTTCACCGGACGGATGATGTTCGGCCGGCGGTACTCGGACGGTCTGCACCAGGCGATCGAGGCCAAGGAGGGCGTGAAGATCGAGGAGGAGAGCCAGACGCTCGCCTCGGTCACGTTCCAGAACTACTTCCGCATGTACGACAAGCTCGCCGGCATGACCGGTACGGCCGAGACGGAGGAGGAGGAGTTCCGCAAGATCTACCACCTCGACGTCGTC
Organism: Bacillota bacterium; assembly: GCA_021793215.1. Classification (GTDB taxonomy): domain Bacteria; phylum Bacillota; class Sulfobacillia; order JAJZYS01; family JAJYTV01; genus JAJYTV01. Next base: position 91,606 of record JAJYTE010000005.1, on the reverse strand, counting down.
GTCGTGCCGACGCACAAGCCGATGGTCCGCAAGGATATGCCGGACCTCGTCTACAAGACGGAGGCCGGTAAGTTCCGCGCCGTCGTCGAGGATATCGTCGCGCGACACGAGGCCGGTCAGCCAGTGCTCGTCGGCACAATCTCGATCGAGAAGTCGGAGCTGCTCTCCCGCATGCTGGAGAAGCGCGGCGTTCCACACCAGGTGCTGAACGCGAAGCACCACGAGCGCGAGGCGCAGATCATCGCGGAGGCGGGCCAGCGCGGCACCGTCACCATCGCGACGAACATGGCCGGTCGAGGCACCGACATCGTGCTTGGCGAGGGCGTGTCCGCGCTCGGAGGCTTGCACATCCTGGGCACCGAGCGCCATGAGTCGCGCCGCATCGACAACCAGCTGCGCGGCCGCTCGGGGCGCCAGGGCGACCCGGGCTCCTCGCAGTTCTACATCGCGCTTGAGGACGACCTGATGCGGATCTTCGGCTCGGAGCGGATGTCCGGCATCATGGAACGCCTCGGCATGGACGATGATCAGCCGATCGAGAGCCCGATGCTCTCGCGGGCGATCGAGAACGCGCAGCGCCGGGTCGAGTCCCGCAACTTCGACACGCGCAAGCACGTCCTGGAGTATGACGACGTCGCGAACCTGCAGCGGCACGTGATCTACGCCGAACGCCAGCGCATCCTCGCCGGCGAGGACCTCAAGGAGCAGATCCTCGGCTTCCTCGACAAGACGGTAGACGATGTGGTGGACCGCTTCTGCGTCGACGGCGTGCACCCTGACGAGTGGAACCTCCAGGGCCTCGTGCAGCAGGCGGAGCAGATCTTCCTCGATCCCGGCCAGCTGCCGGTCGCGGAGCTCGAGGGCCAGACGCGCGACATGGTGCGGACGATCGTCCGCGACGAGGCGCACAAGACGTACGAGGGCCGCGAGGAACTGGTCGGCTCCGAGGTGATGCGTCAGCTAGAGCGCATGTTCCTCCTGCACAACGTCGATGAGAAGTGGGTCATGCACCTCGACGACATGGACGACCTGCGCGAGGGCATCACGCTGCGCGCCTACGGCCAGCGGGACCCGCTCGTAGAGTTCAAGCGCGAGGCGTACGAGATGTTCCAGGAGATGACCGAGTCGATCCAGGAGGACACCGTGCGGATGATCTGCAAGGTGCAGATCGTCGAGCAGGCCCCTCCGCCGCCCCCTCTGCCGCCGATCTACCTCCCGACCGCCATGGCGTCGGCGGGTGGGAGCGAAGCGGTGCCTCAGCCGCAGCGCGCCCAGAAGACGGTCGGGCGCAACGATCCGTGCCCCTGCGGCTCCGGCAAGAAGTACAAGCACTGCCACGGGAAGGCATCCTAAGGAGGACCCTTTGCAAGAAGAACTCTCCCTGCTGCGTGACCGCATTCTGTCCCTACGGGGGTCTCTTTGACTCCGCTGCCAGGCGCGAGGAGATCAATCGACTGCTGAAGGAGACCGAGTCTCCAGATATCTGGCTCGACCAGCGCCGCGCCCAGGAAGTAGGGCGGCGCCTGAAGGCCTTGCAGAGTCCGCTCCAGACCGTCGACCGCCTGCTCGGGGAGGTCGACGACCTCCTGGTGCTCGATGAGCTCGCCTCCGAGGAGGACCACGACGCGTCGCGCGCCGAGGTGGCCGACGGGGCTGCCCGCGCCGCGGAGGAGGTCTCTCGCCTTGAGCTTCGCGAGCTGCTGCGCGGGAAGTACGATGCGGCCGACGCGATCGTCTCGCTGCACGCGGGGGCCGGCGGGACCGAGGCGCAGGACTGGGTGCAGATGCTCTGGCGCATGTACCAGCGCTGGGCTGAGGAGCGCGGCTACCAGATCGAGGTACTTGACGTGCTCGCGGGGGACGACGCCGGCGTGAAGAGCGTCGCGGTGGAGGTCCGCGGCGAGTACGCGTACGGCTACCTGCGTCCGGAGAAGGGCGTACACCGCCTCGTGCGCATCTCGCCGTTCGACGCGAGCGGCCGGCGGCATACGTCGTTCGCTTCCGTGGACGTGCTGCCCGTGCTGGAGGACGAGGCCGTGGTGGCGATCGATCCTGAGGACCTCAAGATCGACACGTTCCGCTCCGGCGGTGCGGGTGGCCAGCACGTGAACAAGACGGAGTCCGCCGTGCGCATCACCCACCTCCCCACGGGCATCGTCGTCGCGTGCCAGAACGAGCGCTCGCAGCATTCCAACCGTGAGACCGCCATGCGCATGCTGCGCGCCAAGTTGCTCGAGCGCAAGGAGGAGGAGGAGCGCCAGGAAGTCGCCGAACTGCGCGGCGACCAGGGGGCGATCGCCTGGGGCAACCAGATCCGCTCCTACGTGTTCCAGCCCTACACGCTCGTCAAGGACCACCGCACGGGCACCGAGATCGGGAACGTCCAGGCCGTGATGGACGGAGAACTGGACCCTTTCATCGAGTCCTTCCTGCGCAAGCAGGCGAGTGGAGCCTCCTAAGACGCGAGGAGTTCCGGGAAGCTCGTCGAATCGCGCGGGAGAGGTGTTGAACCATGCGGCGCAGCTATGTGTGGCCCCTCGTCGGCATCGCCATCGTGGGTGGCGCCTTCTTCGCCGGTCGTGCGGACGCGCAGGGCAGCGCCGCGCCCGGATCCTCCCAGGACCCCCTGGCCAGCGTGAGCTACGTTGCGCAGGCGATACAGACCGCTCTCACGCAGCAGGTGCCCAGTCTCGTCACGCAGGCCCTCGGTCCGGCACTGACGCAGCAGGTGCCGCCGCTCGTGACGCAAGGGCTGCAGAGCGCCCTGCCAGGCGTCGTGACGCCGCTGGTGCAGAGTACCGTGCAATCCGCCCTCGCGCACCAGCCGCAGGGCGGCGGGGCGCAGGTCGCGGTCGTGACCGTGCTGCCCGGCGAGAAGCTTGTGGCGCAGCAGGGCACCGAGTTCATCCTTCGTGGCGGCAGCGCCACCGTCTCGCTGGCGGCGACGTCCGCCGGTGGATTCTCCGACCTCACGGGCGGCGTGGACCTTGCGCAGGGCGCCAAGGTGCCGCCGAACCACCTGCTGCTCGCCGCGCGCACCGATGGGCGCGCGATCGCGCCGGTCGGACTGAGCAGGCTCCTGGTGATCGTCATGGGGCAGTACACGCTAGAGCCGGCCTCCTGAGGGGAGGGGCGCCGCGGTGAAACGCTACGCGCGGGACTTCCTCGGAACCGCCGTCGGCACGTTCATCACTGCGTGCGGGCTCTCATTCTTCCTGGTTCCGAACCGCATGAACGACGGGGGGCTCACGGGCCTCGCCGTCGTTTTGCACTACCTCGCCCACCTGCCGATCGGCCCGCTCGTCTTCGTCCTGAACGTGCCACTGATCGCGGCCGTCAGCTACCTGATCGGCATGCCGTTCGTCGTGCGCACCTTGATGGGGGTCACGCTGCTGTCGGTGTGGCTCGCCGTGTTGCCGCAGCATGCGGTGACGAAGGACCTGCTGCTCGCCGCGCTCTACGGCGGGGTGCTGTCGGGGACGGGCCTAGGCGTCGTCTTCCGCGTTGGGGGATCGACGGGCGGCACGGACCTCGTCGCGCGGGTGCTCCGCCACTTCACCAACACCTCGATGGGGGCGGGTCTCCTCGGTACCGATACCGTCGTGATCGCTGCGACCGCGCTCCTCTTCGGCCTGCGCCTCGGGATGTACTCCGCGGTCGCGCTGTTCGTCGGGACGCGTGTCGTCGATCTCATCCAGGAGGGGCTCGACTTCCGCCGCGAGGCGCTCGTGATCAGCGAACGCGGCGAGGAGATCGCCCAGGAGGTCATCCGGCGCATGGGCCGCGGGGTGACGATGCTCTCGGGTCATGGCGCGTACACGCAGACCGAGCGCCCGGTGGCGCTCATCGTCATCTCGCGCAGCGAGGTGCAGGACCTCAAGGACATCGTCTACCACCTGGACCGCGACGCCTTCCTGATCATCAGCACCGTGCACGAGGTACTGGGCGAGGGATTCAAGGAGTTGGAAGGTCGCCGGCGCGCAGGGTTCCGGCGGCGCCCTTGACGGACCCTGGCCTCGAGCCAATATGTGGAACGAAGTTCGACGGCAGGAGTCGTCCTTCGACAGTCGAAGGAGGAGGTGACAACCTGTTGTTGGTAGGTGTGCGTTCAATTGATCAGCCTGCGCAATGTCGGCAAGGCGTTCCCGAACGGGGTCGTGGCGCTACGCGACGTGGACCTCGAGATCTCCAAGGGCGAGTTCGCGTTCCTCGTGGGACCGAGCGGCGCTGGGAAGTCGACGCTTCTGCGCCTTCTCTTCCGGGAGGACGTGCCCACCACCGGCGTGGTATCTGTCAACGGCCATGACGTCGGGCGCATGCGCCGCAGGCAGATTCCGTTCCTAAGGCGGCAGATCGGCGTCGTGTTCCAGGATTTCCGCCTCCTGCCGCAGCGCACCGTGACCGAGAACATCGCCTTCGCGCTGCGCGTTGTCGAGGTGCACCCCAAGGAGATCAAGCGGCGCGTGGCGCAAGTGCTCGATCTCGTCGGCCTGCCCGACCGCGCCGGTGCCCTGCCGGGGCAACTCTCTGGCGGAGAGCAGCAGCGGGTAGCGCTCGCGCGCGCGATGGTCGGCCGTCCGCTTGTCCTTCTGGCGGACGAGCCCACTGGCAACCTAGACCCCGTGAACGCGGCCGAGATGATGAAGACCCTCCTCGAGATCAACCGGCTCGGGACGACCGTTGTGATGGCGACCCACGCCGCCCACCTCGTCGACCGGGCGCGTCAGCGCGTCGTGGCGATGGTGGACGGGCAGATCCGGCGAGACGAGTTGGCAGCGTCCTACTCCGAGGGGGTGGTGGAGTGAGGCTGCGGACCTGGTCGTTCTGCCTGAGCGAAGCGAACCAGAACCTTCTGCGCAACCCTGTGCTCGCCATCGCCTCGATCACCACGACGGCCGTGTCGCTGCTGGTGCTGGGAATGTTCCTGTTGCTCACCGCGAACGTCAACCAGATCACCAGCAACATCGAGAACCAGGTCGCCGTGCGCGCATTCTTCAAACAGTCCACCAAGACCGCCCAGGAGCAGTCGGCGCTCGCCGAGGTGCGCAAGTGGCCAAAGGTTCGTTCCGCCAAGATCATCACGCGTCAAGAGGCGCTGCGACAGCTGAAGTCCGAGTTCGGCGACCAGGCGAGCGTGTTGAACAGCCTCGGCACTGCGAACCCGCTTGAGGACTCCCTGTCCGTGACCGCCAAGAGCCCGGCGGACGTCGCGCCGCTTGCGAAGTCGCTCGGGAACCTCACTGGCGTCGTCAAGGTCTCCTACCAGAGCCAGGTCGTCACCCGGCTCTTCAGCCTGATCAACGCGATCCGCATCGTCGGGCTCGGCATCGGCATCCTCCTGCTGCTCGGGGCGCTCCTCGTGATCAACAACGCCATCCGGCTCGGCATCGTGTCGCGCCGCAGGGAGATCGCGATCATGCGCCTCGTCGGGGCGACCGAGTCCCTCGTGCACTGGCCGTTCATCCTCGAAGGTCTGATCCTCGGGCTGATCGGGTCCGTGCTGGCCGCCGTCATCGCGTGGTGGGGCTACGCTGCGCTCTACACCGGTGCGGCGCACTCCCTGCCGTTCGTTCCACTGGTCACTCCGATCCCGACCGCGCGCGATGTCGCCGTGCTGATCGTGGTGCTCGGGGTGCTGCTCGGGGCCGTCGGCTTCAGACTGTCGGTCCGGAGGCTCGCTCGGGTATGATGGGACGCGCCAAGCGAATGGTCGCACTGGGGGTCTCTCTCACCGTCTGCGCCGCGTTCGTCGCGCCGACGGCGCATGCGGAAACGCTGCAGCAGGCGCAGCAGCAGCTAAAGCAGATCCAGGAGCAGTTGCAGCGGGACAAGCAGATGCTGCAGCAGACGCAGCAGTCGCTCGCGAGCGAGCGCTCTACGGTGGCCGCCGTGCATCAGAGCCTCGACAAGACCACGGCGCAGCTCGACCAGGCGCTCAACTGGGAGGCGACGCTCGGCCGGCGGATCGGCTTCAAGCAGAAGGAGATCGCCACGACGCAGCTCAAGGTCGTCCATGACCAGAAGGTCGTCGGCGGCGCCCTCGTCGCGATCGAGCAGGAGGGCGCCGGGGGCTACCTCAACGTGCTGCTCGGAGCCCAGTCCTTCACCGACTTCACCGTGCGGCTGGGCCTTCTGAGCCAGATCGTCGCGGCCGACGTGCAGGTCATCCGCACCGTCCAGACGGCGGAGAAGCAGCTCAAGAACGAAAAGAGCACCCTGGCCGCCGAGCGCTCGCAGTACGTCCACGTCGCGTCGGTCCGCCGCCAGGAGCAGGCGGCTCTCTCCTCGCAGCTCAAGTACCAGCAACAGGCGATCGCGGCGCTCGACGCCTCCTACGCCAAGCAGAGCAGCGCCGTGCACTCCGACGAGGGCAACTCCCAGGAGATCGAGCAGATCATCCAGAGCCTCGAGAGCCACGGCAGCGGCGCCGGGGTGCGCGGCGTCAAGTTCATCTGGCCGGTCGTTGGTCCGATCACCTCTCCGTTCGGCTGGCGCCTCGACCCGGTGATGCACCAGTGGTGGATCCACACCGGGATCGACATCGGCGTTCCGGAGGGCACGCCGATCCACGCCGCCGCGTCGGGAAAGGTGATCGTCGCCCAGTGGCTGAACGGCTACGGCTACACGATCATCGTCGACGACGGCCAGGGAATCTCGAACCTCTACGCCCACCAGTCGCGCTTCGGATCCCAGGTGGGGGAAGAGGTGCAGCAGGGTCAGGTCATCGGCTACGTCGGGATGACGGGCTGGGCCACAGGACCTCACCTGCACTTCGAGGTGCGAATCGACGGAAAGCCGGTGAACCCGATGCCCTACATGCCCCCGAAGCCGTAGCGCGCATCTCTGATCTCTGAAAGCAGAGGTCGCACCGATCGGTGCGATCTCCTTTTTGCTCCAACGAGAAACTCATACTGCGCAAGAGGGTTGTTTGTTCGTGGAGAGAATAGCAGTATGGTGGAACCGACGGCGGAATGTCCCTCTTAAGGAGGCGAAAGCACCATACCTCGGGAAGACTTGCGCGTCTTGGTCTTCCCGGAGCGTGGCGGAGAGGCCAGAGAGTGGCGATTTCAGCAAAGACACCGCGCTTGGCTCAGCGTCGCGGGCGTGGTTGCGTCTCTTCTCGTGGCAAGTTTTGTCTTCGTGCTGATCGCCGCATACCAGGACGTAACCGCCGTGAACCATCTGCGCCGGGAGCTTGCCGTTGCTGCGAACGTGCAGGCGCAGAACCGTACGCTCCGGAAGCAGGTCGCCGCCGACCAGCAGCAGAACCGCCAGGCCCTGTCGGAAGTGCAGGCGATGACGTCGGACATGAACCACGTCGCCGGCATCCTCGGCCTGACCCTGAGTACTGGCGGCAAGGGACTCGACAACCTCTTCACTCGCCTGCACCAAATACAAAAGCAGCTTCCGGCGGTTCTATCTGCCTCCGAGGTGCGCAGCCAGTTCCTGGCGCACAAACCAGACATGCTGCCCGTGAACGGGAAGGTCGTATCCGGCTTCGGCTGGCGCACGAACCCGCTCGGCGGGAACGGTGCAGAGTTCCACGACGGGATCGACATCGCGGTCCCGGTTGGCTCGCCGGTGCATTCGCCGGGCTCCGGCGTGGTGTCCTACGCGGGCTGGTACAACGGGTACGGTCTGTACGTTCAGATCGACAACGGGTACGGTATCGAGAGCTTCTTCGGTCATAATTCGAAGATTCTCGTCCACAAGGGGGAGAGTGTCAAACGGGGGCAGGTCATCGCGCTCTCGGGCGACACGGGCAACTCAACCGGACCGCATGTGCATTTCGGGATCCACTACAGGGGACTCCCGACGAATCCTTGGACCTTCATCCATTCGAATCCCCAAGGGGTGAACTGAGCCATGTCACGGATGTTCGCCAACAAGCGTTCCGGTGAGGATGCAGCGCCGGTCGACTCCTCTGCGACGTACATCGGTACGGATGTGCAGTTCGAGGGTACCTTGCGCGGCAAGGGCGTCCTGCGCATCGAGGGCAAGGTGACCGGTCAGGTAGAGCACGAGGGCACGGTCGTGATCGGACCGCGCGCCGAGGTGCATGCCAAGCTGACCGTCCGCGAGCTGGTGGTGCAAGGCTTGGTCGAGGGATCGATCCAGGCGGAGCGCTGCGAGATCGGCGAGACGGCGCGCGTCAACGGGGAGATCCGGGCGCAGAAGCTTTCGGTCGCGGAGGGCGCGTCGCTGAACGGCGATCTCGCCGCCAACCAGCCGACCAAGGGCAAACAGGGCGAGGCGAAGGCCGCCGCGCAGTAGCGGCTCGGCGTCCGCGGTCGGGGCATGGGTCTGGAACCCATGCCCCGACCTTCGTCCCATGGCCGCATGCTCATGGGCCCGTGCACTTGCCAATTCCTACCCGACTCCTCATAGTGGGCTCATACTCGCGGGGGGCCGCCCTCCGATCTCAAGGTGGGGGGATGCAGTTGTTCACCGATTACCTTGCCGTGATGCTCGTTGGTCTTTCCTCCGGCTTCGTCATCCTTGCGCACTACCTGTACCGCAATCCTGAGCCCGGCGACCGCCAGGCCTGGGCCGCCGGCTTCTTCGCCGCGGGCCTGCTGGGCCTTGTCACTTCCGTGCCGATGATCGTGAACTGGCCCCTGCCCGGTTCGTACAACATCGCGTTCGGGGAGCCGGCGCTGTACCTCAGCGTGGCGTTCGTCGGCGCCGGCATCACGTTGGCGCTGCGCTGGGACCCCTTGATCCCCGCCCTGTACGGGTTCTTCGGAGGGCTCTTGGCGGTGGTCGTCGGGATCCGCATCGGGGACCTCGGGATGACCTCTCAGCCGGCGCTGACCTCGATCGGGTATATTGCGGCAGGCATCGGCGGCATGCTTACCTTGCCGGCGATCAACTGGCGCAAGCAGCGCGGCATCGCGATCGTGGCGGCCATCTTCCTCGGGATCGCGGCCGTCGTCTTCCTCTTCACCGGGTATGCGGGCTACTGGGGGCATCTGGCGCAGTTCGCCAAGTGGGTACCGAAGTAGATCGTCTCGACTGAGGCGCGGGCGTGCGCGCTCAGCGCGCGGACGAAGTGAGGTGGCGGAATGGACCCGCTCGTTCCCGGCGCGACTCCAGGGACGGAGATCGGCCTCGGATTCCTCAGCCTGACGGCGGTGGACGTCCTGACGATCACCCTGATGGTCGTCCTGTTCGCTTTGGCCGTCTGGCTGCCTGTCCGCCGCAGGGGGGCGGGGAAGTGAACTGGACGAAGAAGGTCCAGCAGACCCTGCAGCGGGAGCTGCCGTACGAGGATCTGCTGCCGTCCGAGCTGCCGCGCTACGTACACTCGTACGTCTACTACTTCGGCGTCGCGACGCTGGCGAGCTTCGTGCTGCTCGTCGTGAGCGGCATCATTCTGGCTGCGTTCGGCCCGCAGTGGTGGCACGTCTCGGGCGTCGGGCACTTCTTCAACAGCCTGCACTTCTGGACGGTCCAGATGTTCTTCTTCGCCATGGTCCTGCACCTATGGTCCCAGTTCTTCATGGCCGCGTGGCGCGACGGGCGGCAGTGGACCTGGGTGGTCGGCGTACTGCTGTTCCTGATCTCCGTCCCCACAGCGCTCACGGGCTTCCTGTCGCAGCAGAACTTCGACAGCCAGTGGATCGCGGTGCAGGGCAAGGACGCCATGAACGCCCTCGGCGTGGGTGGCTTCTTCAACCTCCTGAACTTCGGGCAGATGTACGGCTTTCACATCGTCATCCTGCCGCTCGTGCTCGCCATCCTGATCGGACTGCACATTCTGCTTGTGCGCTGGCACGGGGTCGTACGCCCGATCGACGACCCGCCGCCGAAGGTGGTGCGCCGGTCATGAGCGATCGCCAGCGCCGCTACTACCGCGGCGTATCGATGAAGCCGGACGACCTCCTGAAGGAACTCGCGTGGGCGCTCGCGATCGTGCTGGCGCTTGGGGTCGTCCTCGCGGCGGCCTTCTCCTCCCCGGACGAACCGTCCCTCACCGCGCAGCGCGTCGCGAAGGTCGAACCCGCCATCCTCGCGGGGACCGCCCTGAGAGCGCTGGCTGGCCAGTCGGCCATCGCGCAGTACGGGCCACCATACAACAACCAGCCCGGCGCTTCGCAGTCGATTGGCGGCTTCTCGCCCGAGGCATGGGCCGGCGTGCAGATCCCGATCAACGCGGCGAAGGTGTTCGTCCTTCGGCCGCTGCAATCGGCGGCTGCGCTCTCGCCGAACCTGAAAGGCGCCCTCACGACCTACGAAGCCGCGCCGCGAAGCCAGCAGCAAGCATGGACCGGAGCGGCGCTGAAGGCGCTCGGCAAGGCGCGCTACGATGCGTCGGGCGTCGTGCTGCCCAAGGGCCACTACGGTCCGCTGCCGACGATGCTCGACGGCTACTTCCGGCTCGCGCGCAGCGGGCTGCTCGAGGCGGCGGTCGGCCAGAACGGCTCCGTGTACCAGACGGACCTGACGTCCCAGATGCTGCTCTTGCAGGGTCAGGCCATGGGTGCGGCCGCGACGCCGCTGCACATGCTCGGCGCGCAGTGGGGCATGATGCGCGAACCGGACAACTACCCAGGCGCAGTCTGGCTGTGGCTCTACACGGCGCTCTACCAGATTCCGCCCTACAGCACGTCCGCCTCGGCGGACCTCCTGGTCGGCCTTACGATCGGACTCCTCTCGCTCCTCCTCATGCTCGTGCCGTTCATCCCCGGGCTGCGCGACATCCCTCGCGGCGTCGGGCTGCACCGCCTGATCTGGCGCAAAGCGAGGAGAGAGTGATGCGCCTGCCGCCGCCCCCGACCCCTTGGCGCATCATCCCGGGGATGCTGGCGGGCGTCGTCGGCACAGCCCTCAGCTACACCGCCCTGACGCGCGCCGACTGGGTGGTGCTGCCGATCGGCCTCGTGCTCCTTGGGCTCGGCATCTACCTCGTGGGCCTGCCGATCGCGCAGTCCATGCTGCTGCTCTCGGCCGTGCGCAGGAGGGCACGCCGCTGAACGTCCGGGCGCGCCCGGGCGGAACGAACAGGAGAGGGCGCTGCGCCGAAGGCAGCGCCCTCTCCCGTTCTGGAAGGTCGAAGCGGTCTGGGGCGACGCGCGGACGGCGCGCACGCTATACTGAAACCGAACAAGTGCACGGTTCTGTCGCCGCCTCGCAGGCGGCGTGCGCTGCACGGAGGAGGCCTGCATGGACTTTCAGATCGAGTCGAGCTACCGGCCTGCGGGTGACCAGCCGAAGGCGATCGCCGGGCTCAGCGAAGGGCTGCGCGAAGGGCTGCGCGAGCAGACGCTCCTTGGGGTGACCGGTTCGGGCAAGACGGCGACGATGGCCTGGGTGATCGAGGAGCTGCAGCGCCCCACGCTCGTCCTCGCCCACAACAAGACGCTGGCGGCGCAACTTTGCGGCGAATTCCAGGCCTTCTTCCCACGAAACGCCGTCGAGTACTTCGTCTCCTACTACGACTACTACCAGCCCGAGGCGTACATCGCGACGAGCGACACCTACATCGAGAAGGACGCGACGATCAACGACGAGATCGACAAGCTGCGCCACGCCGCCACCACGGCGCTCTTCGAGCGGCGCGACGTGATCATCGTGGCGTCCGTGAGCTGCATCTACGGGCTCGGCTCGCCGGAGGACTACCACGCCCTCTGCCTCTCGCTGCGCGCGGGTCAGGAGCGAGACCGGCGCGAGATTCTGCGCAAGCTCGTCGACATCCAGTACGACCGCAACGACGTGAACTTCACGCGCGGCACCTTCCGCCTGCGCGGCGAGGTGCTCGAAGTGCTTCCGGCCTCGAACGAGGAGCGGGCGATCCGCATCGAGTTCAACGGCGACCTGATCGAGCGGATCCTCGAGGTCGACGTCCTCACAGGAGAGATCCTCGGTTCGCGTCACCACGTCGCGATCTACCCGGCCTCGCATTACGTCACATCGAAGGACAAGCGCGAGCGCGCGATCGTGACCATCGAGGAGGAACTCGAGAACCAGCTGCTCATGCTCCGCTCCCAGGGCAAGCTCCTCGAGGCCCAGCGGATCGAGCAGCGCACGCGCCATGACATGGAGATGCTGCAGGAGATCGGCTTCTGCCCGGGCATCGAGAACTACTCGCGCCACCTGACGGGCCGCCCCCCGGGCGCACCTCCGTACACGCTGCTCGACTTCTTCCCCAAGGACTTCCTGCTGTTCGTCGACGAGTCGCACCAGTCGCTGCCGCAGGTGCGCGCGATGTACGCGGGCGACCGCTCGCGCAAGGAGTCCCTCGTGGACTTCGGGTTCCGCCTCCCCTCGGCGTTCGACAACCGCCCGCTGCGCTTCGACGAGTTCCTCGAACGCCTCAACCAGGTCGTGTACGTCTCGGCGACGCCGTCGAACTTCGAGCTCTCCCGCTCGTCGCGCGTGATGGAACAGATCGTGCGGCCCACGGGTCTTCTGGACCCCGAGGTCGAGGTGCGGCCGACGAAGGGGCAGATCGACGACCTGCTGCACGAGATCCGCGTGCGGGCCGAACGGCACCAGCGCGTCCTCGTCACCACCTTGACCAAGAAGATGTCCGAGGAACTCACCGACTACCTCAAGGAGGTCGGTGTGAAGGTCCGCTACATGCACTCCGATGTCGAGACGATCGAGCGGATGGCGATCATCCGCGACCTGCGGCTCGGCGTCTTCGACGTGCTCGTCGGCATCAACCTTCTGCGCGAGGGTCTCGACCTGCCGGAGGTGGCGCTCGTCGCCATCCTCGACGCCGACAAGGAGGGCTACCTCAGATCCGCGACGGCGCTCGTGCAGACGATCGGCCGCGCGGCCAGAAACCTCGACGGGCGGGTGATCCTCTACGCCGACGTCGTCACGGACTCGATGGCGCAGGCGATCTCGGAAACCGAGCGGCGGCGCGCGCTGCAAGCGGAGTTCAACGCAGAGCACGGCATCACGCCGCAGGGTGTGGAGAAGGCCGTGCGCGACGTGATCGAGGCGACAAAGCCGATCGGCGTGCAGGCGCTCGACGAGAAGGGCATCGAGAGCGTGAAGCCGCGCGACATTCCGCGACTTCTCGAGAAGCTGCGGCGTGAGATGCGGGAGGCGGCCCGCGCCCTCGAGTTCGAGCGCGCGGCCGTGGTGCGCGACCTGATCGCGGAGCTCGAGTCGCGCCGCACCGAGGCCAGGTCGAAGCGCTGAGGCAGGCATCGCGCGGAACGCACGCGAATCATCTGCAGCAGATGAGGCATGGGCCAGCCAGCCTTTGCCGCACCCACGGAGGTGTCGTATGAAGCCCGCGAGTTTTCGCTACGCGGCCGCCCGCAGCGTCACGGAAGCGGTGGACCTCCTGTCCGAGCACTCCGACGCTGCGAAGCTGCTCGCCGGTGGCCAGAGCCTCGTTCCGATGATGAACCTTCGCCTGTCGCGCCCGGAGATCCTCATCGACCTCAACCGCATCCCCCAGAAGGATGGCATCTACGTCGAGCGGGGCGCTCTGCGCGTGGAGATGCTCGCGCGTCAGCGCAGTGCGGAGCGCTCGGAGCTCGTGCGCGCGAACCTGCCGATCCTCGCCGAGGCGATCTCGCAGATCGGCCACTCGCAGATCCGCAGCCGCGGTACGCTCGTCGGGAGCTGCTGCCACGCAGATCCCTCCGCCGAGATCCCCGCGGTGCTCGCGGCGGTCGATGGCAGCGTGCGGCTTGAGGGCTCGCAAGGGTTGCGCGATGTCCCCTCGCAGGACTTCTTCCTCGGATTCTTCCAGACGGCGCTCGCGCCCGACGAGGTCGCGACGGACCTCGTCTTCCCACTCCCCCCAGCCGGAACCGGGGCGTCGTTCCTCGAGTTCGCGCGCCGCCATGGGGATTTCGCCATCGTAGGCGTCGCCGCGCTTGTGACGCTTGGCAGCGACGGCAGCATCGCGCGGGCGGCGCTTGCCCTTGCGGGCGTCGGGCCCGCATGCGTGCGGGCGTCGCAGGCGGAAGCCTTCCTCACCGGGAAGAGGGCGGAGCCTACCGCCTTCGCGGAGGGGGCGCGCCTCGCTTCACAGGAGATCGAGCCGCAGAGCGACGTGCAAGCGTCGGAAGGATACCGAAGGGAACTCGCGCGGACGCTCGTCGAGCGCGCCCTCGCGACCGCCGCGGCGCGCGCAGTACGGGAGGTGGCCTGATGGAACCGCAGGATCGCGTCAGGGTCCAACTGACCGTCAACGGCAGCGAAGTCTCGCGCCTGGTCGAGGCGCGGCGGACGCTCGCGGACTTCCTGCGCGACGACCTCGGCCTGCGAGGGACGCACACGGGCTGCGAGCAGGGTGTGTGCGGCGCCTGCACCGTGCTGGTGGACGGCGTGGCCATGCGCTCGTGCCTCACCTTCGCGGCCCAGCTGGACGGCGCCGCCGTGCAGACGGTCGAGGGGCTCGCGGGCGACGGAGACCTCACCCCTCTGCAGGAGGCCTTTCGGCGTCGGCACGCGCTGCAGTGCGGCTACTGCACCCCGGGCTTCCTGATGACCGCCACCGAGTTCCTCAGAGAGAACCCAAGCCCCAGCGAGCAGGAGATTCGCACGGCGCTCTCGGGCCAGATCTGCCGCTGCACCGGCTACGAGAACATCGTTCAGGCGGTGCGGGAAGCCGCCGGGACGCTCCAGGCCGACCAGCGGAGGCAAGCCTGATGCCGCGGGTCAAGACGCGCGGAGGCATCGGCGAGGACATCCTCCGCATCGAGGACCAGCGCCTCCTGACCGGCAAGGGCCGCTACGTCGGGGACCTGCCACTGCCGGACGTGCTCGAGATGGCGGTGCTCCGAAGCCCGCACGCGCACGCGGCGATCATCTCCCTGGAGGACCGCGGCGCCACGGACCTGCCGGGCGTCTCGTGCGCGATGGGCGGAGCCGCGTTGCTCCAGGAGGCGCCGCATCTCTTCGGCGGCGTGCAGCCGCCGCTCGCGACGGACGAGGTGCTCTACGTCGGACAGGGAGTGGCGGTAGCGGTAGCCGAGGATCGCTACCTCGCGGAGGATGCCCTTGAGAAGCTGTTCGTCCGCTACCGGCGGCTCGACGTGCTCGCAGACGTGGAGCGCATCGTGACCCAGGCGGGCGGCGATGCCGCTTCGCACGACGACGCGGTGATCGCGTTCGGCGAGATCGATCCGTTGTTCGCCGCCGCCGACATCGTACTGGAGGAGCGGCTCGCGATCGGCCGGGCAACGGCCCAGCCCTTGGAGGGCCGTGCGATCCTCGCCGTACCGGAGGGCGAGGGCCTTCTGATCTACGCCGCGACCCAGGGTCCGCACGGGATGCGCCAGGGCATCGCGAGCGCGCTCTCGCTGCCGCCAGAGCGCGTGCGCGTCGTGGCGCAGGACGTGGGTGGCGGGTTCGGCGTGAAGAACGGCACGTACCCCGAGGACGTGCTCGCGGCCTACCTGGCGCTGAAGCTGCAGCGGCCGGTGCGGTTCCAGGAGGACCGGCGCGAGCACTTCCTTTCGACTGTGCACTCTCGCGCGCAGGTCCACCGCGTGCGCCTCGCCGCGCGGCGCGACGGGACACTCCTCGCCATCGACGACGACATGCTGCTCGACGCGGGAGCCTACACGGCCCGCATCAACTACGGGATGGCGACGGCGGTCACGATCCCTGGCCCATACCACCTCTCCGCCTATCGCTGCCGCGTGCGCAACGTCAAGACGCACAAGGTGCCCGTCGGGCCGTACCGCGGCGCCGGAAGACCGGAGGGCAACTTCGTGATGGAGCGGATGCTGGACGCGCTCGCGGAGCGCCTCGGGCTGGATCGCGCTGAGGTCCGGCGCCGCAACCTGATCGAGCCGCACGAGATGCCGTACGACACGCTCATCCCCGACCGGTACGGCCATGGCTCGATCGTCTACGACAGCGGTGACTACCCCTTGGCGCTGGAAACGGCGCTCAACGCCGCGGATCTTGACGCTTGGCGGAGCCGCCAGGCGGAGCCGCTCGCCGATGGCCGGCGCATCGGCATTGGCATCGCCATGTTCACCGAGGACACCGGCGTTGCGCCCTTCGAGATGGCGGTCACGGAGCTCGCGGCGGATGGACGGATCCTTATCGCGACAGGGTCCCCCGCGCAGGGGCAGGGCCACGAGACGAGCTTCACCCAGATCGCCTGCTCCGCCCTGTCGCAGACGCCGGACGAGATCGTCTACGCGGACACGGATACCGCGCTCGTGCCTGCCGGGATCGGCACTTTCGGCTCGCGCGCGACGGTGCTCGCGGGTTCGGCGCTCTACCTCGCATGCGGCAAACTCAAGGAGCTCCTGCTGCAGGAGGCCGCCGCGGTGCTCAGGCAGGACAAGGACCTTCTCTCACTCTCGCCCGGCAGGGTCGAGGGGCCAGAGGGCTCGCTCGCGCTCTCGGAGCTCGCGGCGCAGGCTGCGGCGAAGGGAACGCCCCTGCGCGCGCTGGCCGACTTCCGCCCGGAGCAGGCGACGTACGCCGACGGCTGCCACATCGCGATCGTCGCGGTAGACCCGCAGACGGGGGGCGTCGAGATCCTGCGCTACGTGATCGTCGACGACTGCGGGGTGGTCATCAGCCCGCGCCAGGTGGACGGCCAGATCCAAGGCGGCCTCTCCTACGGCGTGGCGGCGGCGCTGCTCGAGGAACTGGTCTACGACGAGCAGGGTCAACTGCTCACGGGCAGCTTCATGGACTACCCGCTGCCGACTGCGCTCGACGTTCCCGGGGCGGAGATCCACCACCTGTGCTCACCGTCACCGCGCAACCCGCTCGGGGTTAAGGGGGTAGGCGAGGGTGGCACGGTCCCGGCCCTCGCAGCCGTGGCGGGCGCTGTGGAAGACGCGCTGCGCCCGCTCGGCGGCGGGATGGCGCGCGAACTTCCGCTGACGCCAGAGCGCGTCGTGCGGCTGATCGCCGACGCGCAGGCCAAGTAGCGGACGACCGCGGGGATGCCTGCCCCTTCACCGAAGAAGTGCCCCTCGCGGCTGCCTCTGCAGGCGCGAAGGGCACCTCTGTCGCGCGCATTGGCTGGAGTCTTTGCGAGGAGCTGGACGGCGGAAGCGGTGTCGCGGGCGGACGATCGATCCTGCCCGCAGGTCGCGCCTTCGGCGTCGGTCTCTTCCAGACAACGGTCGGTGGCCGCAGCCGGCGCAACCTCACGTCGGTGACCAAGCCTTCGCTCAGTCGTGCGCGAGGTGCTGACGCGCCAACCTGCGGGGACGCCAGACGCGCGCGTACTCCGCGGTCGCGTAGGAGCCGAGCACGGCGACGGCGGCAAGCGCCTGCGCAGCGAGGCTCTCCGCCGTCGGGTATACGGCGAACCAAACGTTCAGCCAGGCCGGCCAGACCCAGCCTGCGATCTCGGTCGAAGGCAGCCAGCCCGCGAGCTGCATCTCCTGCACGCTTTCTCCGACCATGACCAGGAGAACCGCGCCCAGCATCACGCCCGTGAGCACGAGCATCTTCTTGTACGGCAAGCGCTGATGGGCGCGGAACGTCAGAAAGGCCACCATCAGCGTCAGGACGATCCCGACCGTCGTGCCTAGGACGACCGTGGCCGTACCGACCTGCATCCGGATCGTCTGAAGGAACAGGACAACCTCGAATCCCTCTCGGTACACAGAAGTGAGGCCGAGCACCGCGAGGCCGAGGAACGCCTTGGAGAGGCGATTCGGATCCTGGACGATCTCGTTCTTCTTCGCAGTGTGCAGCGTGATCCAGCCCGTCCAGTAGACGCGATGGAAGAACCAGTTCATCACGAGCAGCAGGACGAGGATCGCGAGGAGACCGGTTGCGGCCTGGATGTCGAGCTCTGGAAGCGGCACCGCAGAGAGGAGCCAGACGACGGCGAACCATGTCGCGACCGTAGCCGCGAAGCCGACTCCGGCCCCAACGGCCACCGGCCGCAGCAGCGTTCTCTGCTTCTTCACCAAGCTGGCCGTGATCGCTGCGAGCACGAGGATCGCTTCGAGTCCTTCCCGGAAGACCAGCACGCCAGTATCCACGACGGCGGCGAAGTGGCTTAGGTGGTGGAGGGACGGGTTCGGGTTCCCCTGCGCGGTGGCAGCCTGCCAGAGGAGCACCGCGCACACGATCGTGCCGAACAGGTAGAACGCTACGCTGCCCATGAGAGGCATGCTGCGCTGGCGCACCGAGATCACCTCGCAGTTCAGCAGGCCGCTGTGGGAAGAGAGTGCGGAGCAGCGGCCCGAAAATCCTGAGTTGAAGGATAAGGTATCGTGCGCGGCAGCGTCAACGACATCTGACCGTCCCCAGGGGCGGGCCTTCTTACGCGTCCGGCGACGCTGGACCTAGGAGGGTCCGCGCGCCGCGCGCACTGGCGCCTTGTCGAAGCCGGCGGCGTACACCTGGTGCAGGCGCCGCGCGGCTTCCTCGATCTCCTCGTCCTCAGCCGTGAGGGAGAAGCGCACGTAGCGATCACCCTGCTGGCCGAATGCGATGCCAGGTGTCACCGCGACACCGGCCTGCTCGAGGAGTTCCTGGGCGAACGCCTCGCCGTTCATGTCCCGCGGCGCGTGCATCCAGATGTAGACCGTCGCGTCCGGGCGTGTCGCGTGCCCTCCCAGCTCGGAGATGGCCGAGGAGATGAGGTCCTGGCGGCGAGCGTAGCCCGCGACGCGCTGGGCGAGCGACTGGTCCTCGTGCGGGTCGAGGGCGGCGCAGCCTGCCGCCTGGATCGGCAGGTAGGCGCCCGCAGCCACGTTCTCGTGCACGCGGGCGAGCGGGGCCAAGAGGTCCGGGCTGCCCACTGCGGCACCCAGTCGGAAACCTTGCATGTCGTACGACTTCGAGAAGGTGAACAGTTCGATCGCCAGATCCTCCGCGCCCCGCACGGCGGATCGCACCGAGAGAGCGGGTCCCTGCCCGCGAAGTACGATCTTCGCGTAGGCGAGGTCGTACGCGAGGGGCAGGTCGCGGCGGCGGCAGAAGGCGATCGTCTCCTCGAGGAAGGGAACGCTCGCGGTCGCGCCCGTCGGGTTGTGGGGGTAGTTGAGGAACATCAGGCGGGCGTTCTCGATGCGCTCCTCGTCGAGGTCTGCGTAGTCCGGCAGGTAGTGGAGCTCCGGGCGCAGGACGAGCGGGACGGCCTCTCCTCCCGCGAGCCCCACGCCGGCCGCGTAGGTCGGGTAGCCGGGATCGGGGACGAGTGCGCTCTCGCCGGGGTCGACGTAGGCGAGCGGCAACATCGCGATCGCCAGCTTCGAGCCTTCGAAGATCAGGACGTTCTCGCGCCGGCAGCGGGCGTCGTACGTTCTGCTGTACCAGTCGGCGAAGGCGTCGCGCAGACCGTTCGCACCCTCGTAGGGCGGATAGCGATGTGCGCCTGGTTCGAGCGCCGCGCGGCGCAGCGCTTCGACGATCCGGGCGGACGCGGGCCAGTTCGGATCCGACTGCGAGAGGTCGCAGATCTCGCGCCCATCCTGGCGCGCGGATTCGATCGTCTTCTCGAGCGTGCTGAAAATGTAGCGCGGTACGTCGCGCAGGCGGTTCGCGGGGATCGGGCTCATGGCGGCCACCTCCGTCCGCTAGCGTGCCCAGGCCGCACCGGCGTGCGCGCGTTGCTCTCTAGAATCCACCTTCGCCGCAGACATCACCAGCGAGGTAGCGCTGCAGCGTGGGTCCGATCGCCCGCACCACCTCATCCGTGCTCGCGGAGGCGAGTGGCTCGAGGTGCAGCACGTGGCGCGCCATCAGGAGGCCGACGACCTGGCTCGCCACGAGAGAAACGCGCAGTTCCCGATCAGGGGCGGGGAGCTGGGTGGCGATGCGCGCAAGGATCGCCTCGCGGGCGAAATCGCGAAGCATAGCGGCCGCCCGCGGGTGGGTGACTGCGGAGCGAAGGAGGCCGAGCGCCGGACGCTGCACGGCCTTGTCCTCCCACACCGTCAGCACGAGCCGGGCCAGGAGCTCGCCCAGGCGTCCCTGCATGAGTGCCTCCGGGTCTTGGGCAAGCGCCTGCGCCACGAGATCCGGAATGTTCGGAAGCCGCATTGCGGCGATGAACAGTTGCTCCTTGCTGCCGAAGAAATGGTGGACGAGGGCGGGGTCGACGCCCGCCTTCGCGGCGATCTCCCGGACGCCCGTGCGATCGTACCCCTGCTCCGCGAAGAGGGTTCGCGCGGACGCGAGGATGGCGCTACGGGTGGTGGTCCCACCCGGGCGACGGCCGAGCCGTCGCCCCGCGCCCTGCTCCTCGGTCACAGGGCGCCCGCCTGCGCGCTCTCGCGGGTGATCTGCACGAAACGCTCCTCGAGCGTGGCGCGCGCTTCTCCGACGCGGCACGGGACCGCGGCGAGCGCCTCCTCTACGTCCTTGGCCGGCACACCGGGAACGCGTAGGCTGCGACCCATGAGCGTGGGCGACATGCCGCGCTGCTCGAGCGCCCCGAGCGCCGCCGCCCAATCGTCCACCTCGACGACGACGACGCGCGCGTCGCCGAGGATCGAAGAGAGGTCGCCCTCGGCCACGATCCGGCCCTGCGCCATGATCACCAGCCGGTCGCACTCCTCCGCTTCCTCCATGTAGTGCGTCGTCACCAGCGCGCCGCAGCCGCGGTCCGCCGCCGAGCGCACCACCTCCCAGAGCCGCGCGCGCATCAAGGGGTCGACGCCGGAGGTCGGCTCGTCGAGCACGAGCAGCGCGGGATCGTGCGCCAGTGCCTGGACGAAGGCGATGCGGCGCTGGGCACCGAGCGGCAGGCTGCCGACCGGGCCGTCCTGACCTCGGAGGTCCGCCGGCAGCGCTCCCGGGGCACTGCCGTAGACGGCGGCGGCGAAGCGAAGGTTCTCCTCGGCCGTCAGGTCAGCGTAGAGCCCGAGGTTCTGGGGAACGTAGCCGATCCTCCGTCGCGTCGCGCGGGACGGCCCGGCGCCGAACAGGCGCACCTCGCCCGACGTCGGCGGGAGGAGGCCCAAAAGCAGCCTCAGCAGCGTCGTCTTGCCGGCGCCGTTCGCGCCGAGGAGTCCGACGACTTCCCCGGGGCGCACGCTCAGATCCACGCCGTCGACGGCGACGTGGTCTTGGAAGCGGCGCGTCGCGGCGATGCTCTCGGCGAGCGGTGCAGTCACTGCGATGCACCTCCCTGGTGCGCGCCCTGCAGCTCATGGGCCAGGGCCGCGACCGTCACCGCGTCCTGCAGATCCGGCGAGACCGCCTCCCAGTCCTTCCGCTCCTCGCTGACGCCTGGCGGCGTCCAGATGCGCCAACTCGCGCCGCGTCGCCAGGAGCGCTCGAGGGCGTCGCCAGGCGGTCGCTCGGGCGCCCAGCGCACGCGGCCAGGCATCGCGCGGACCACGTCGGCCGCCGTGCCAGACGCGAGCGCGCGGCCGGCCTGCAGGAAGAGGAGCTGCGAGGTGCGCTCCGCCTCGTCGAGGTAGGACGTCGAGAGCACGACTTGGGCGCCCTCCGACGCCGCTTGGGCGATCAGGCGCCAGAGGTCGGCGCGGCTCAAGGGGTCGACACCGGTCGTCGGCTCGTCGAGCACGAGGAGACTGGGGCCGTGCAGCATGGCGAGCAGCACGCCCAGCTTCTGGCGCATGCCGCCGGAGAGCTCGCCGCCGAGGCGCTTGCGCGCGTCCAGAAGGCCCGTGCGCTCGAGGAGCTGCGTCGCCCGCTCGTCTCTCTCGGCCCGGGGCATGCCGTAGGCGGCGGCGGTGAAGGCCAGGTTCTCGTCGACGGAGAGATCCTGGAAGACGCCGGAGCCTGCGGGCATGTACCCGATCTCGCGCGCCGGAGGTCGCCGTACCTCGCCCTGCGCGTGGCCGATCGCGCCCACGAGCGCGCGCACGAGCGTCGTCTTGCCCGCACCGTCGCCCCCGACGACGCCGCGCACCTCTCCCGGAGCGGCCTCGAACGTGACGTCGCGCAGCGCGCAGCGCGCGCCGAAGCGTACCGTGAGGGAGCGCACTCCCCAGTTCACGACGCCGCCCCCGCCGCCCCCCTGGCGTGGCGCTCGCGCCCCGAGGACGGCGAGAGCAGACGCCAGAAGCGCAGCGTGGCCAGGCTGACCGTCACCGCGCCGAGCAGGGCGAGGAAGCCGAGCGGCTGCCAGAGGTCCCAGATCGGGGTTCCCTTGAGCATCACGTCGCGGGCGATCTCGACGAAGTAGGTGAGGGGCAGGATGTAGGCGATCCAGCGCACCCCGATCGCCATCGACGAGAGCGGGAAGATCAGACCGGAGAGCAGGATCTGCGGGAGGACGGTCATCACCGCGAGCTGGATCGCCTGCCCCTGATTCTGCGAGACGCTGGAGATCAGCACGCCGAGGCTGAGCGTCACGAACAGGAAGAGGAGTGCCCCGAGGATGAGCACCAGGGCCGAGCCGTGAAGGGGCACGCCGAAGAGCAGCATGCCCGCCCCGAGGACGATCGCGAGATCCACCGCAGCCACAAGGAAGTAGGGGGCGACCTTGCCGATCAGCACATCCCAGGGTGAGAGCGGCATCACTCCGAGCTGCTCGAGCGTGCCGGCCTGCCGCTCGCGCACCACGCTGAGGCTGGCGATCAGCGTGCCGATGAAGACGAGGATCACGCCTGCGAGCCCTGGGACCATGACGACCGCCGTCTTGAGCCCGGGATTGTAGAGGATGTCCACCTTCGGCGGCAGCGCGCCGATGGGCGTGAGAACGAAGTGCCCCGGCGGCAGGGCCTTCTCGAAGCTTCGCAAAAGTGCCTGGGGCGACGCCTGGCGTGCGATCGCCGCGCGGGTCGCCTGGGCGGAGAAGAGGTCCGCGCCGTCGATGAGGGCTTGCACGCTGTGCTCACCCGCGACGAATACCACTTCGGCCGTACCGTCCTGCAGCGCTTCCTTCGCCCGGGAGACGCTCTCGCGCGGCGCGACGGTTACCGGGGCGAACGGAGCGCGCAGATGCTTCGCGTAGGATGCGGCCTCGGGTCCGACGACGAGCGCCGGGATCTTCGAGACGTCGAAGCTCGCGGCGTAGCCGAAGACGACCAGCATCACGACGGGCAGCACGATCATCATCGCGAGCGTTCGCTTGTCTCGCCGCAGCTGCAGGAACTCCTTCACGATCATCGCCCACATCGCGGGCACCCTCTCTCCCGATCCGCTGGCGTAATTCTACGGCCGTTGAATTCTTTTGCAAAGGTCCAAACGAGTTGGCGATCCTGCCAATGCCAATAAAGAACAAATGTACGTACTACCTGTGCTATACTCGTGAGCAGACGCCGGCCGGGGAGGAAGCGGATTGTCGGGGGAGATCGTGGTCCGCGGCGCGCGCCAGCACAACCTGAAGAACGTCGACCTGCGCATCCCGCGCGACAAGCTGGTGGTAGTCACCGGCCTCTCCGGCAGCGGGAAGAGTTCGTTCGCCTTCGATACGCTCTACGCGGAGGGCCAGCGGCGCTACGTCGAGTCGCTCTCGGCGTACGCGCGCCAGTTCCTCGGCCAGATGGACAAACCGGACGTCGACGTGATCGAGGGGCTCAGTCCCGCCATCTCGATCGACCAGAAGACGACGTCGCGGAACCCGCGCTCCACGGTTGGCACGGTCACCGAGATCTACGACTACCTGCGCCTGCTGTACGCGCGGGTCGGACATCCCCACTGCCCGAACTGCGGGAGGCCCATCGAGCAGCAGACGGTCGACCAGATGGTCGACCAGGTGCTCGGGTACCCAGAGGGCACCCGTGTGCAGATCCTTTCCCCCCTCGTGCGCGGGCGCAAGGGGGAGCACGAGAAGGCGCTGTCTGACGCGCGGCGCGAGGGGTTCGCCCGGGTGCGGGTCGACGGCGTTGTGCGCGAGGTCTCGGAGGAGTTCGCCCTAGAGAAGAACAAGAAGCATTCGATCGAGGCGGTCGTCGACCGCGTCGTCGTGCGTGACGGCATCCGCGACCGACTTTCGGATTCCTTCGAGACGGCGCTCAGGCTCGGGGACGGGCTCGCCGTCGTGGTGCGCGACGACACCGAGGACGTCCTCTTCTCGCAGAACTTCGCCTGCGCGGCCTGCGGCGAGAGTCTGGCAGAGCTCAGCCCGCGCATGTTCTCGTTCAACAACCCCTACGGCGCCTGCCCGGCCTGCAGCGGACTCGGATTCCACCTCGAACCGGACGAGGACCTCATTGTGCCCGACGCGCGGCGCACGCTGCGCGAGGGCGCGATCGCACCCTGGGCGACCTCGGAGTACTACGGCCAGCTCGTGCTCGCGGCGGCGCACGCGATCGGCGCCGACCCGGATGCGCCGTTCGCGAAGCTCTCGCCCGCGCAGCGGACGGCGCTGCTCGGCGGCATCTCCGAGCCGATCCCCTTCGGCTACGTAGGCGCATACGGCCGGCGCAGCGGGCGCACCCACTACGCCGGTGCGCTCGACTTCGTGCGCCGCCGCCACCGCGACGCGTCGTCGGACCTCCAGCGCCAGGAGATCGAGGCGTACATGTCGCCGGTCGCATGCTCCACCTGCAAAGGCAAGCGGCTGCGGCGCGAGACCCTCGCCGTGACGGTGGGCGATCGCTCAATCGCGGACCTCACCGCGCTCGCGGTGCGCGACGCCCTACCCTTCCTCGCCAGCCTGCGGCTGCGCGAGATGGAGCAGCGGATCGCCCGCGACGTGCTGCGCGAGATCTCCGAGCGGCTCGGCTTCCTCGAGAGCGTCGGACTCGAGTACCTGACGCTCGACCGGGCGTCAGCCACCCTTTCGGGCGGCGAGGCGCAGCGCATCCGGCTGGCGACGCAGATCGGATCGGGCCTCGTCGGGGTGCTCTACATCCTGGACGAGCCGTCGATCGGTCTGCACCCGCGCGACAACGAGCGACTTCTCGGGACGCTGCGGCGCCTGCGCGACCTCGGCAATACCGTCCTCGTCGTGGAGCACGACGAGGACACGTGGCGCGCCGCCGACTGGTTGATCGACTTCGGTCCCGGCGCCGGGGAGCGCGGCGGCCGCGTGGTGGCGGCCGGAACGCTCGAGGACATCGAGCGCAGCGAGGAATCCCTCACCGGCCAGTACCTTTCCGGTCGGCGCAGCATCCCTGTGCCGCCAGGGCGGCGGCCGGTCGGCGACCGCGTCCTGCGCCTCAAGGGCGCCACGGGCCACAACCTCAAGAACGTCGACGTCGAACTGCCGCTCGGGGTGTTCACGGCGGTGACCGGCGTCTCGGGATCCGGGAAGTCGACGCTCGTCAACGACATCCTCTACCGGGCCCTCGCGATGGAGCTGAACGGCGCGCGCCGCCGTCCCTTGCAGTACCGCAGTCTCGAGGGACTCGAGCACCTCGACAAGGTCGTCGACGTCGACCAGGACCCGATCGGCCGCACGCCGCGTTCGAACCCAGCCACCTACACGGGGCTCTTCGATCTGGTGCGCGACGTGTTCGCGCAGACGCCGGAGGCGCGCATGCGCGGGTACAAGGCCGGCCGCTTCTCGTTCAACGTGCGTGGCGGCCGTTGCGAGGCCTGCCGTGGTGACGGCATCCTGCGGATCGAGATGCACTTCCTGCCGGACGTCTACGTGCCGTGCGAGGCGTGCAAGGGCAAGCGCTACAACCGGGAGACGCTCGAGGTGCACTTCAAGCGCAAGACGATCGCCGACGTCCTCGAGATGACGGTCGACGAGGCGGTCGAGTTCTTCCACGCGCAGCCGCGCATCCGGCGCAAGCTCGAGACCCTCTCGCAGGTCGGCCTCGGGTACGTGCGGCTCGGCCAACCTGCGACGACCCTATCGGGCGGAGAGGCCCAGCGCGTCAAGCTCGCGACGGAGCTTTCGCGCCGCCAGGACGGCCGCACGTTCTACATCCTGGATGAGCCCACGACGGGTCTGCACCCCGCCGACGTGGAGCGTCTCTTGGAGGTGCTGCACCGCCTCGTCGATAGCGGCAACACCGTCGTCGTGATCGAGCACAACCTTGACGTGATCAAGACGGCAGACTACATCATCGACCTGGGCCCCGAAGGCGGGGAGGCCGGCGGCGAGATCATCGCGCGGGGCCGCCCGGAGGAGATTGCGGAGATGGAGCAGTCGTACACAGGACGCTTCCTGCAGGAAATCCTGCACCGTCAGCCGCTCGCCGGAGACTGATGTTCGAGCAGTTGCGCGACGTCGCCCGGGCGATGCCCGAGCGGCCTGGAGTCTACGTCTTTCGCGACGCGGAAGGCACGGTGCTCTACGTCGGCAAGGCGAAGAGCCTGCGCGCGCGCACGCGCAGCTACTTCCAGTCGAGTCGCGGCCTCGCGGCGAAGACGATTCGGCTGGTGCAGGACGCCGATCGCCTCGAGTACATCGTCACGCGCAGCGAGGTCGAGGCGCTCGTCCTAGAGCAGAACCTGATCAAGGAGCACCGCCCGAAGTACAACGTCCTCCTGAAGGACGACAAGCGCTACCCCTACCTCAAGCTGACGAACGAGAAGTTCCCGCGGCTTGTCGTGGTGCGCAAGGTGCAGGCGGACGGCGCCCGCTACTTCGGGCCGTTCCCCAGCGCCGGGCGCATGCAGGAAACGCTGCGGGTGATGCGGCGGCTCTTCCCGTTGCGCACGTGCTCAGACCAGAAGTTCCGCACGGTGACGCGCCCTTGCCTCATGTACCACATCGGGCGCTGCAGCGCGCCCTGCACGGGCATCGTCGATGAGGCGCAGTACCGCGAGACGGCCCTCGAGGCCGACGCGTTCCTCTCCGGCCGCCCGGAGGAGGTGCTGCGCCGCCTGCGCGCGCGCATGGACGAAGCGGCCGAGGAGCTGAGGTTCGAGGAGGCGGCGGAGCTCAGGAACCGCATCCGCGCGGTGGAGTACGTCACGAGCCCCGTCCAGAAGGTCGATACCGGGCAGGCGCAGGAGCGCGACGTCGTCGGCATCGCGCAGGAGGGCGACCGGGCCGTCGCCCAGATCTTCCGCGTGCGCGAAGGCAAGCTCGTCGGGCGCGAGCGCTACGTCCTGCGGATCGCGGAGGACGACGCCGAGGGAGAGATCGTCTCGGCGGTGCTGGCGCTCCACTACCAGGAGGAGCGGCCGCCGCGCGAGGTGCTGGTGCCGGCGCTCCCAGAGGAGTCCGAGGTACTCACGACCTGGCTTGCGAGCCGGCGGGAGGCGAAGGCGGAGGTGCGCGTGCCGCAGCGCGGCAGCGGCACGGTGCAGCTGCGTCTCGCCCAGGAGAACGCCCGGATCGCTCTCTCGGACATGGCGACGCAGGACCGCGAGGCGAGACCGCGCCGGATGATGGAAGCGCTGCAGGAGGCGCTCGCGCTGCCTGAGCCGCCGCGTCGCATCGAGGGCTTCGACATCTCCAATACGCAAGGGCGCGAGAGCGTCGCCTCGATGGTCGTGTTCATCGACGGACAGCCCGCGTACGGCGAGTACCGGCGCTTTCGCATCAAGACGGTGCAGGGGCCGAACGACTTCGCGTCCCTCGCGGAGGCGGTCGGGCGGCGCTTCCAGCGCGGCCTGCGAGAGCAGCGAGAGGGCGGGGGGAAGTTCGCCGAATTCCCGGACCTCCTGCTGATCGACGGCGGCAAGGGTCAGCTCAGCTCGGTGATGTCGGTCCTGCAGGAGCTTGGTCTGCAGGACCAGCCTACGATCTCCCTCGCGAAGCAACACGAGGAGGTCTACCTGCCGGAGGAGCCCGAGCCACTTCAGCTCGGAGAGGGGAACCCGGGCCGCATTCTGCTGCAGCTCGTACGCGACGAATCGCACCGTTTCGCGCTCGGACTGCATCGCCAGCGGCGCGGCAAGGCGTCGTTGCACTCGCGGCTCGACGACGTGCCCGGCATCGGGCCGAAGCGGCGGCGCGCGCTGCTTGAGCACTTCGGCTCGGTACGCGGCGTGCAGTCCGCGACGGTCGAGGAGATCGCGGCGGTACGGGGTTTCACCGTGACCCTCGCCAAGCGCGTCAAAGAGGAGATCGGCTAGCGGCTCCGCTGGTGAAGTTCTGTGCGGACGCGAAAGACCGGGCAGCCGCACGGTCGTTCGCGTCACGGGCTACTCTGCCGCGCGCGAGCCGACGCCGCGCGTCAGTCCTTCGCCCCCTCCTGGACCGTGATGTTGTAGGACTCGGTCGCTGCGACCTTCAGAACGAAACTGCCTCCGGTGTACTCGTAGGCGGTACCATGCGCCGGTCCCGAGATGTTCGCGACGTAGTCGAACGGCAGACCGCCTGCCGGCTGCAGCACGGAGATCGCGAAGTTGCCCTGCGGGCCGCCCTGCCCCGCGGACCAGACGATGCGCCACGGCGCCTTGAGGGGCGGCAGGGGTATGGACCGCCCCGCGGCGCCGGACGCAGCGTAGGCGGTCTGCCACGTGTACTTCGGTTGCGCAGCTGGGGTGCCGTAGGTCTGCACCTCGAGCCTATATGGCTCACTCGTCTGCATGTCAAGGTAGAAGGTGCCGCGGCCCTCCTCCACGTGCGTGCCATGGCCGCTGCCGACTGTGTTCGCCATCGTGTCGTACGCGGTGGAAGCGCCGGGCTGCTCCACCAGGATGCCAAAGTCTTGCGCCTTGCCGGACGGAGGTCCCGCCGACCAAACGACACGCCAGCGGCTATTGGTGACGAAGGGCGCCGTGGCTCCAGAGCCCTGGCCGGTCGCCGCGGCGATGGTCCGCCACCCCTTGTCCGACGTCTGCGGAGAAGGCGCCGGCGCCTTCGCGACATGGGGTATCACCGCCGCTATCAGGGCGATGATGGCGAGGACTCCGATCCAGATCACCAGTCGCTTCACGGGCTTGGCACCTCCCTGAACGGGCAGTTGACATCGGCCTCGTTCGAGAGGTTGGCCAAGGGCACCGTTGATCCCTTCGCGCGATGCGTCCCGCCGAGCTTCCATTCGATCTCTCCGACATCGGAGAGATCACTGCTTGCATCAGAGTTTCGCCAGCGCCTGGCCCGCCTGACGCCCGGTGAAGAGGCACCCCCCGAGGAAGGTGCCCTCGAGCGCGCGGTAGCCGTGCACGCCGCCGCCGCCGAACCCGGCCGCTTCGCCCGCTGCGTAGAGCCCGGGGACCGGGTTCCCGGCGTCGTCGAGCACCCGCCCTGAGAGGTCCGTCTGCAGCCCACCGAGCGTCTTCCGACTGAGGATGTGCAGCCGCACGGCGATCAGGGGTCCGTTGATTGGGTCCAGGAACTTGTGCGGTGCGGCGACCCGGATCAGCCGGTCTCCAATGTAGCGCCGCGCGCCGCGCACGGCCATCATCTGAAGGTCCTTGCCGTAGGCGTTGTCCATCTCCCGGTCCCGCGCGGCGATTTGGCGTTCGAGATCCGCGAGCGCGATCAGGTTTTCGCCCGTCGTCCGATTCATCCCGTCGACCAACTCCGCCAGCGTGGTTGCGACGATGAAGTCCTCGCCATGGTCGAGGAAGGCCTGCACCGGACCTGGGACGCCTGCGCGTCGGCGCGAGAGCACCATGCGTACGTTCTTGCCGGTCAAGTCCGGATTCTGCTCCGAGCCCGAGAGCGCGAACTCTCGCTCGATCACCTTTCTCGTGAGAACGAACCAGGAGTAGTCGTAGCCGGTTTCAAGGATTGCCTGCAGCGTGCCAAGTGTGTCGAATCCCGGAAAGTTCGGGGCCGGCAGGCGCGCACCGCGCGCGTCGAGCCAGATCGAAGAGGGACCGGGGATGATCCGGATGCCGTGCCTCGGCCAGACCGAGTTCCAGTTCGCGATGCCCTCGGTGTAGTGCCACATGCGATCCGCATTCACGATGCGCCCGCCAGCCGTCGCGGCCACATCGAGCATTCGGCCGTCGACGTGCGCCGGTACGCCGGAGAGCAGTGAGCGTGGCGCTGCGCCCAGTCTTCGCGGCCAGTTGCGACGTACCAGTTCCTCGTTCCCCCCGATGCCGCCGCTGGTGACGAGCACCGCCTGCCCCTGGAACTCGAACTCTCCGACCACGTCGCGTGAGGAAGCCTCGCCGCGCGCGGCGGTACTCGGGGCGAGGATGGACCCCCGCACGCCGACGACCGCTCCCTGGCGCAGGATCAGTTCGTCGACCCTGTGGCGCGGCCGGTACTCGACGAGCCCGGACTCGGCAGCATTGCGCACCCTTGCCTCGAACGGCGCGACGAGCGCTGGACCCGTGCCCCAGACGATGTGGAAGCGCGGCACGGAGTTGCCGTGCCCCTCCGCGAGGTAGCCGCCGCGCTCGGCCCACCCGACGATCGGGAAGAAGCGGACTCCCAAGGACCGCAGCCATGCGCGCTTCTCGCCAGCCGCGAACGCGACGTACTCCTCCGCCCACTTCCGCCCCCAGGAGTCCTCGTCGCGGTCGAAGCCGGCGGAGCCGAGCCAGTCCTGCCACGCGAGGCCAAGGGAGTCACGGATCCCCATCCTGCGCTGCTCAGGCGAGTCGACGAGGAAGAGGCCGCCGAACGACCACCAGGCTTGTCCGCCGAACGAGGCGTCGGGCTCCTGGTCCAAGAGCAGCACCCTTCTGCCCGGGCGTACGGCCTCGACGGTTGCGACCAAGCCCGCGAGACCCGCACCGACCACGATCAGATCGAACTCCATACGCACCTCCCGCCGCAGCGAGTCCGGCCGTCCTTGATCGCATCATACTGCGGTCACGCAGGAATCTCGCGGGTTGCGCTGCGGGCGCCTTAGATCGCGGCGGCGGGTTGAGCGGACCCGGACGGAAGGTTACGATCTAGGAAACGCGGAGAAGGGGACACCCATGCTCGCACGCTGGCTGATCTCAGCCGTCAGCATCTACCTCGTCGCCCTGCTCGGCATCGGTGTCGAAGTACGCAACTTCTGGGCCGCCCTGATCGCGGCCCTGGTGCTCGGTCTCGCGAACCTCCTCGTGCGCCCGCTCCTCCTGCTGCTCACCCTGCCGATCAACCTCCTGACCCTGGGGCTCTTCACGCTCGTCGTGAACGGCATCGTCTTCCTGCTGGCCGCCTCCTTCACGCCGGGCTTCCACGTGCGCGGCTTCGGGTCGGCGATCGTCGGTGCGCTCCTTACGGGCATCGCCACCGCCGTGATCAGCTCGATCCTGGGGACGAAGTGACGCGCCTGCTCGCGGTGGACCTCGACGGCACCCTCATGGCGCGCGACGGCCGCGGCGCGCGGGAGGCGCAGGCGCCCTTCGCGCGCCTGAGGGCGCAGGGCGTCGAGATCGCGATCGCCACCGGCCGGATGGTGCAGTCCGCCGCGCAGATCTTCGCCGAGACGGGAGCCGAAGCCGGGCACATCATCGCCCTGAACGGCGCGGAGCTCTGGACCTACCCGCTCGGCGAGAAGGCGATCTGGCAGCGCGCGATCGAAGAGCGCGCGGCGCGCCGCGCCGTCGACATCTGCCTTGCGCGCGGCGCCGAGGTGCAGGGGTACGTCGAAGGAGACCTGCGCATCCTTCAGCGCACCGCGCAGACGGAAGCGTACGCGCGCCGCACGCGGGTGCCGTCCCACCTCGTGGACCTCGCCGGCATCTCCGCGTCGCCGCAGAAGCTCCTTGCGCTCTTGCCGCCTGACGAGACCGGCGCCCTGATCGATGACCTCACCCGCGAGCTCGGAGGGGAGCTGCACTGCTTCCGCTCCGAGCCGAACTTCGTGGAGATCGTTCCGCCCGGCGTGCACAAGGGCGTGGCGCTCGCGGCGCTCGCAGAGGTGCTCGGGATCGGTCTCGACGAGATGGCCGCCGCCGGCGACGCGGAGAACGACGTCGAGATGCTGAAGGCGGTCGGACGACCGTTCGCTCCGAGGACGGCGGCTGCTGCTGTGCTCGCCCTTCGGCCGGAGCTCGGACCGCCGCCGCCGGACCTCATCGCCGCCATCGCCGAGGCGATCGCGCCATGAGCCTGCGGTTCGGGAGTGCCGAGGAGGCGTCGCTATCGCGCGATGGGCTGCTCGCGGCGTACGAGGTGCTGGTGGACGGGCTGGAGCAGGACGCCTACGCGGGCGCTGTCGCACTGATCGCGCGCCACGGCGTGATCGCGGGGTTCTGGGCGCTCGGCCTGCGCCGAAGCGTGCAACCTGCCGTCGCCATGACGCATGACTGCATCTTCGACCTCGCCTCGCTGACGAAGGCGATCGTCACAGCCCCGATCATCCTGCGTCTCTCGGCGGAATGCAGGCTCTCGCTGGACGACCCCCTGTCCAGGCATCTGCCGTGGACCGCAGGCTCTTTCGTCGGCGACGCGAGGGTCAAGGACCTCCTGACGCACCGCGGCGGCCTCCCGGCCACCGCGGACATCGGCTGGGCGAAGGAACCGGAGGAGCGGCACGGCGAACTCCTGCAGGTGGTCGGCGAGACTCCGCTCCCAAACCCGGTCTACTCGGACCTCGGCTACTACCTGCTCGGCCTCGTGGCCGAGGCGGCGGGGCAAGAACCGCTGCCGCGCCTGTTCGGCCGGATCGTGCAGGCGCCGCTTGGCCTCGTGCGCAGCGGCTTCGGGCCCAAGGACACCCGAGAGCAGCCGATCGTCGCGTCCGAGAGGAGGCCCGAGGGGCTGCTCGAGGGCGTCGTGCACGACGGAAAGACGCGGCTCATGGGCGGGGTCGCAGGGCACGCCGGACTCTTCGCACCGGCGCTGGACGTCGCGCTCTACGCCCAGGCGGTGCTCGACGGCGGCAGCGGGCGTTTGGGGCAGATGCTCCCCGCGGCGGAGGCCGAGCTGCTCTTGGCTCCCCAGACGCCGCCGCCGGAACGGCGCGGCCTCGGCTTCTTCGAGTGGGGGACGCGCGATGGGGATGACTTCTTCCTGCCGGCCTGGGGGCACACGGGGTTCACCGGCACGTCGTTCGCGATCGCGCCGCCGTCAGGTCTCCTCGTGGTTCTACTCACGAGCCGCGTCCATCCGGTGCGTAGGCCCGAGGAGCGCCTGAAGTCGGTGCGTTCGAGGTTCCACCGGGCGGTTTGGGAAAGCCAGCGCTGAGAGAGGCTCGCAGCAAGGAGGCCGCGATGCAGTTCATCGTCGTCACGGGACTCTCCGGTGCCGGCAAGAGCCAGGCGATGCACGCCTTGGAGGACATGGGCTTCTTCTGCGTGGACAATCTCCCTTCCGACCTCGTGGGCAAGTTCGTCGAGCTGCTCGATGCGCAGCAGCGCGTTGACCGCGTCGCCGTGGCGATCGACGTGCGCGGGGGCGCCTTCTTCGAGCGCGCGGCGGCGGCCCTGACGGAGCTTGAGGAGCACGGCGTCGGCTACCGCATCCTGTTCCTCGAGGCGCGTGAGGAGATCCTGCTGCGCCGCTACAAGGAGACGCGGCGGCGCCATCCCCTCGCCACGGAGGGGCGGGTGCTCGAGGCGATCCGGCTCGAGCGCCAGCAGCTCGAAGAAGTGCGCGGAAGGGCGCACTTCACCCTCGACACCTCGGACCTCACCCCGGCGCAACTGCGCGCAGAGCTTGGGCGCCTCTTCGCGACTGACAGCTCCGACAACCAGCTCCTGGTGCAGATCGTTTCGTTCGGCTTCAAGTACGGACTGCCGCTCGACGCGGATCTCGTGTTCGACGTGCGCTTCCTGCCGAACCCGAACTACGTTCCAGAGCTGCGCCAGAAGACGGGAAGCGATCCTGAGGTGCGGAGCTACGTGCTGCGCTGGCCGGTCGCGCGCGAACTTCTGGCCCACCTCGGAAGTTTGATCGACTTCCTCCTGCCGCAGTACGCGGCGGAGGGCAAGACGCAGATCGTGGTGGCGATCGGCTGTACCGGCGGGCAGCACCGCAGCGTCGTGATCGCGGAGGACCTGGCGCGGCGCCTTGAGAACCCCGCGCGCCGCATCGGCGTCCAGCACCGGGATCGCACCCGCGTCGGAGGAGGCGGGGCGTGAGGAACAGGGCGCTGCGCTGGCTGCTGCCGGGCCTGCGCGTCAAGCGCTGGCTCGCGCTGTTCACGCTCGGCATCGCGCTCGCGGCGGCCGGTGTCGTGCTCTTGCACTCCGACTGGAGTCGGCGCCACGCCGACATCGCGTTCGACATCGGCCTCGTGCTCGTCGGAGCTGTCCTGGCATCCCTCAGCGTGCGCCAGCTGATCACCTCTGTTGTGACCGTGCTGCTTCCGGAGGGGACCGGGGAGATCGCCGAGACCTATTGGCGGTCGCGCGCGCTGCTGCGTGGGCCGCGCGTCGTCGCGCTCGGCGGCGGTACCGGACTGCCTGTGATGCTGCGCGGGATCAAGCAGTTCACCTCGAACATCACCGCGATCGTCGCAGTGACCGACGACGGCGGCAGCTCCGGACGACTGCGCGGCGAGCTGGGCGTGCCGCCGCCTGGCGACCTTCGCAACTGCCTTTTGGCGCTGGCCGAAACGGAGCCCCTGATGGAGCAACTGTTCCAGTACCGCTTCGAGTCAGGCGAGGGCCTCACGGGACACGCCTTCGGCAACCTCTTCCTCGCCGCGATGACGACCGTGACAGGGGACCTGCAGGACGCCATCCGCGCTTCGAGCCGCGTGCTCGCGGTCAGGGGGCAGGTGCTGCCGGCGACGGACGACCAGGTCACGCTGCGGGCCGACCTCGAGGATGGCCGCGTGATCAGCGGCGAGTCGCACATCCCGGAGGCGAACGGCACGATCCTGCGGGTCGCGCTCGACCCCCCGGACGCGTCTCCGACCCAGGAGGCGCTGCGGGCGATCGCCGAGGCGGACGTGATCGTACTCTCCCCGGGCTCGCTCTTCACGAGCCTGATGCCGAACCTCCTCGTGCCAGGCATCGCAGATGCGATTCGCCGCTCGTCGGCGCTGCGCGTGTACGTCCAGAACATCATGACCCAGCCGGGCGAGACGGATGGCATGTCGGCCGAGGAGCACCTGGAGGCGATCGTCCGGCATGCAGGCACCGGGCTCGTAGACTGCGTCGTACTGAACGCGGCGCCGCTCGGGGACGAGGTGGCACAGCGCTACCGCCTTCGCCGCTCCGAGGCGGTGCACTGCAACGAGCAGGGGCTCGCTGCGGCCGGCTATGAGGTCATCGCGCTGCCGCTGCTCGCCGAGGGTCCCTACGCCCGCCATGATTCCCACCTCGTCGCCCGCACCATCCTCTCGCGCTGGGCGAGGGCGCGGCGACCTGAACCCGGGCGCCTTCTGGATCTCCTGCTGCTGCGCGAGAACCTGCGCTCCGACGGGCGATGACCAGTCGCACGCGCGAGGTGAAGGACGAGATCCTCTCTGGAGACAGGACGCGCCCCTTCCACCAGGGGATCCTGCGGGGGCTCATCGACGCGGGTGCGCAGCGCTTCGGAGACGGCACCCCGGCCGTCGCGGTTGACGGGACGCGCACGGCCCGCGTCGCGCGACGCATCGCCAAGGAACTGCTGAACGTCGATGCGGTGGTGCTGATGCGCGAGAGCGGGGCGCGCGGCAGACGCTTCCTGCTCTCGTTCCCCGGCAAGGCCGCGCAGCGCCTCGAGGAGTTCGCCGCCCGGCCGCACCGGCGGATGGGGGCCGTCGAGCGCCGCGGCTACCTCGCGGGCATCTTCCTCGCGGCAGGCGCCCTGACGCCGCCGAAGTCGGGCTACCTCCTGGAGCTGCGCCTCGCGCGACCACAGGTCGCGAGTGAGGCGATGCGCATCCTGCGGCGCTTCGGGCTCGCACCGCAAAGGCGCCTTCGCCGCGAGTACAGCGTCGTCTACCTTCAGGGTGCGGACCAGATCGCAGAGGTGCTGTCGCTGTTCGGTGCGGCCGAAGCGCGTCTGGCGCTGGAGGATGCCCGCAGCGTTCGGAGCGTGCGCGGTGCGGTGAACCGCCTCGTGAACGCGGAGTCGGCGAACGTCGAGAAGTCCGTGCGCGCATCGGTGGCGCAGAGCGCCCTGATCCGGGAGTTCGCCGCGCGCGAGGGGCTGGAGTCGCTGTCCGAGAAGCTGCGCGAGGCGGCGCACGCCCGCCTGCAGTTCCCGGAGGCATCACTTGAGGAACTCGGGGCGCACCTGGGTCTCACCAAGGCGGGGGCGTACTATCGGCTGACTCGCGTGTTGAAGATTGCGAACGCCGCGCGAAGGCCCTACCCAGGCCCGCATACCTAGATCTTACCGGGGGGCTTTCACGATGGGTCGAATCACGCGCCACCGGATGAAGGCGGCGATCGCCGCGGGACTCTTGGCGGCCGTCGTCGGCGGCTGCAGTTCTGCGTCGCCGCATGCGGCGGTGCACCGCGGTGGAACCCTGAGGCTCGCCTTGCCCGGGACGCCAGCGAGCATCGATCCACTTCAGGTCCAGGATGCGTCCGGCACCGCCGTGGACGAGCTGATCTATGACGGCCTTGTCCGCGTCTCACCCGGGCTTCGTCCCGTCCCGGACCTCGCCCGCAGTTGGCACGTCTCGCCGGACGGGCGTACCTACACGTTCCATCTCGACCCTCGCGCGCACTGGCCAGACGGTCAGCGTGTCTCGCCGAAGGACGTCGCATTCAGCTTCGCCGCCTACCGGAACCCGGCGGACAAGTCTCCCGCCAGCGCATGGCTCGCCGACGTGCGCTCGGTCGTCAGCGTGGGCAAGGAGGCCGTGCGCGTGACGCTCCAGCGGCCCTACGCCCCCTTCCTCATGCAGGCGGCTGCCCTGCCGATCCTGCCGTCACACCTCCTCTCCCAATACCGTCCCGGCCAGCAGCTCCTGTCTGCAGCGGCGCTCGGCAGCAGCGCGGTCGGGAGCGGCCCCTTCAAGCTGCAGTCCCAATCCGGCGGGCAGTTCGTGCTGACGGCGAACAGGCGCTACTTCGGCGGAGCTCCGCACGTCAGCCGCGTCGTGCTCACCGCGGCGGCAAGCCCGAACGCTGCGCTCATGCTGCTGCGCCAGGGCAAGCTCGACTTCGCGGAGACGCCGCCCGTGGACGCGCACGCCGTGTCGACGTGGCCGGGCGTCAAGATCGCGCGGGTGGATCAGCTCGCCTTCGCCGGGATCGTCTGGAATGTGCGGCTACAGCCCTTCAGCGATGTGGCCCTGCGTCGGGCACTCTACTTCGCGGTGAACCGCAAGCAGATCGTGGATGGGCCGTTCGACGGCTACGCCCACATCGCGAACGGACCCTTGCCCCCCGCCTCCTGGGCGTACGACAGCCAGCTTTCCGCGCGCGACTACCTACCGAAGACCGCGCTTTCGCTGCTGGCGGCGGCGGGCTACACGCCGCACGGCGGAGTCCTGCGCGACGCGCGTGGCGCAGCGCTGAAACTGCAGATCCTAGCCCCGCAGGGCGCACCAGACCGCACGGCGGCGCTGGGCCTCGTGGTGCGGGACCTCAGCGCGATCGGCGTCGACGTCACGGTGCGCTACGAGCCGTTCACGCAGTACGTCCAGGACTACGTCGCGGGCAACTTCCAGGCGGCGTTCGCCGTGCGCGGTCTCTCCGCCGACCCGGACTTCGCGGCGTACTTCGGTTCGGAGGCCGTGTCGACAGCGGGCTTCAATCCCGGCGCCTACCAGGACAGCGCTGTCGACCGCGACCTCGTGCTGGAGCGGAGCGCAGTGCAGCAGGGTGAGCGGGCCACCGCCTTGCGCGACGCCCAGGCGGCGATGCAGGTCGACCCGCCGGAGCTCTTCCTCTACTTCCCCCAGTCCGCGTACGCCATCGCGCGGCGCTTCACCGGTTTCACACCGGACCCGGCGGTCCTCTTCTACGCGCCACAGCACTGGGCTTTGCGGTCCAGCCACTGAGGCGAAGGGACGCGCTGGCCGCAGGTCTCCAACTTGTGAACTTGTGCTACAATGACGCTGGCTTATGATCTGCAAGGCGGTGGTCACTTGGACCTTCGGTCGGTGTTCGCGGATATCGCGGCCGACCTCTCCGACGTAGAGGCGTACTTGGCCCGGCTGCTGGACGAGGGCCCCCTGGCGGTGCGGGCTGTCGCATCGCACCTGCTCCAAGCAGGCGGCAAGCGGCTTCGCCCGGCGCTTGTGCTGTTCGGCGCCAAGTTCGGCACGTACGTGTACGAGGATGTCCGCAAACTCGCGGCAGCCGCAGAACTCATCCATATGGCCACCCTGGCCCATGACGACGTGATCGATCGGGCGGAGCTGCGGCGCGGCCAGCCCACCGTTCATGCCTTGTGGGGTGAGCAGACGGCCGTCCTCGCAGGGGACTACCTGTTCGCCAAGGCCTTCTCGCTCCTCTCGGAGGTGGGGGTCGGCAAGGTCGTGGGGATCATGGCGGACGTGGTGTACCGCATGTGCAGCGGAGAGATCGCGCAGAATGTTCAGTCCCGGGAGAATGCCCTGCCCGACGAGGACCAGTATCTTGATCGCATCGCCCAGAAGACCGCTGTGTTCATCGCCGAGTGCTGCCGCGCGGGCGCGGCGGCAACCGGTGCGGCTCCAGACGTGGAACAAGCACTTTATGACTACGGATACGCGATGGGCATGGGCTACCAGATCATCGACGACCTCCTCGACCTAACGGCCGAGCCGAAGGCGCTCGGCAAGGCGATCGGGGCCGACCTGAGGGCCCACGTCATCACGTTGCCGGTGATCCATGGCCTGCGCCAGTCTCAGCGCCGGGCCGAACTGCAGCAGATCGCGGAGAGCCACGACGTGACAGGTGAATCGGTCATGACAGCGCGCGAGATCCTCGGCCAGTCGGGCAGTTTCTCCTACGCGGAGGAACTCGCCCATCGCTTCATCGAGACGGCCAAGCGCAGCATCCAGCCGCTGATCGACCTACCGGCCAAAGCGTCACTGCTGGCGATGGCCGACTTCGTCCTGGAGCGGCAGACTTGAAGCCGCAGCGCCGCATTCCAGCCGTCGCCGTGCGACGGCTGCCTCTGTATCTCCGGGTGTTGGAGGATCTGGCATCGGAAGGTGTCGAAGTGACATCCTCGGCCGATCTCGCGAACCGCTCGGGATACTCGTCGGAGCAGATTCGGAAGGACCTGGCGTACTTCGGGGCGTTCGGCACGCGGGGGCTTGGCTACGACGTCTCGCAGCTGACCCAGCACCTGCGCCGCATCCTTGGGTTGACGGCCGCTGTGCCGGTCGCGCTCGTCGGCGCGGGGAATCTGGGTACGGCCCTGATCCGCTACGCCAGCCTCGGCGCGCGCGACACGTACGTCGCCGCCGTGTTCGACGACGACCCGCAGAAGATCGGCACGGAGATCTCAGGGCTCAGGGTCCGGCCGATGGAGGAACTTCAGGCGACGCTCCGGGAGCAGGGGATACGGATCGGGGTGATCGCGGTGCCTGAGCAGAACGCGCGCGACGTGTTCGAGAAGCTCTGCGCCGCAGATGTCACGGCCATCCTGAACTTCGCGCCGACGAAGCTCGAGAAGCGGCAGGTCAGCGTGCAGAACGTCGATCTGACGACCGAGCTGCAGTCGCTCGCCTACTTCGCGCTCGGCGCGGGATCGGACCGCGCATGAGCCAGAACGTGGAGTGGATCGGACCGGTGAAGCGGCCGTCAGGCGTTCGAGAGTTTCGCGCGGAGCGCCGGCCCGCGCGCGCTGCGGACCGCTTCGGCCCGCTCAAGAAGCCCCTCTCGCAGGTGGCGCTGGGCGTGGAGTTCCGCCTCGACCGCCTGCCCTACCTCCTGGCGATCGAGGTCGAGAAACCGCTCTGCGCGATGCCGCTCGCGCTGCATGAGGAGGACCTCGTGCTGCTCGGCTTCGGTCTCTTCCCCGCGCTGTGCGAGGTCAACGTAGGGGCGACGCTCGTCGCCGAGGCTGCGCGGGTGGCGCGTGAAACCGGCCGCCGACGTCTCGTGGCGCCCGTGACCAACGCGGATCTCCTCGCGCTATTCTTCCTGCAGACGCAGGGCTTCACGCTTGAGGCGATGCGGCCGTACAGCGGGCCGCCTCGAAGCGGGGCGGCGGGAATCGCCGCAGCGCACGAACTGGTACTGGCTCGCATCGTGGACTGAGCGACAGGGGGGAGCGCGGGCATGCTGTTGACGCTGGAGAGCATGAGCGTCTGGGCACTCGTCCGCAGCGCGCTCGACATCCTGATCGTCGCGTTCCTCTTCTACCGAACCCTTGCCCTTCTGCGGGGCACCCGCGCCATCCAGCTGGCGAAGGGCATCCTGCTGCTGGTTGTCGCGACGCAGCTCTCGGGGCTCCTCTCCCTCTCCGCCACGCACTACCTGATGCAGACCGTCGAGCTCGCGCTGCTCGTCGCGGTGCCGATCGTCTTCCAGCCCGAACTGCGTCGCATTCTGGAGCAGCTCGGGCGTTCGCGCATCTTCGGCGGGCAAGGGTTTCTGCACAACCTCACCGACGAGGCGTTCCAGGCGATGCTGACGGAGGTCGTGAAGGCCACCCGCGTTCTATCGAACGACCACGTCGGGGCGCTCCTCGTGATGGAGCGCGAGACGGGCCTCAAGGACCTCATCGAGACCGGCGTTCCGATCGACGCCATGATCAGCTGGGAAGTGATCGCCAACATCTTCACCCCGCGCACGCCGCTGCACGACGGCGCCGCGGTCGTCCGCGGCAACCGCATCGTCGCTGCCGCCTGCTTCCTACCGCTCGCGGATGTCCTGGGACCCGCCTCGGACCTCGGGACGCGGCACCACGCGGCGATCGGCGTCAGCGAGCAGACCGACGCGGTCGCCGTGGTCGTCTCCGAGGAGACGGGTGCTGTATCGCTGGCGGAAGGCGGGCGTCTCATACGCCATCTCGACGACACCTCACTGCGCAGACTGCTCGAGACGGCGATGCGACCGCCCGAGCACAGGCCGCGGCTGAGCCGGAGGGGGCATAGCGAATGATCGATCGCTGGCTCGCGAACGACTGGGTGCTGCGCGTACTCTCGCTGCTCCTCGCACTCGGGATCTGGTGGCAGGTAACGGTGACCCAGAACCCGACCGTCAAGCATACGGTCTCCCAGCTTCCCGTGACCGTGCAGAGCTCGCCGAAGCACCTGCGCCTAGAGATCACGCCGAAGGACGCTTCGGTCGTGGTGCGTGGCCCGGTCCAGACGGTCACTACGCTACAGCCTGGAGCCATCCGGGTGTACGTGAGCGTACCCTATGACAAACCGGGGCGTTACAAGACGGCGCTGCACGCGGAGATCCAGGCGGGCGGAACCCAGGTGGTCTCCGTGATGCCGGCCACCGCTACGGTGACCCTGAGGTCGCCGTAGGCGACCGAAACCAGGGTTCGACCGGCGGAGGAGGACCCGCCTGCAACACCAGCGTTTTGGGGCCCTGTGAAACTGGGAGGAATCGCTTTTGCGCCTGTTCGGCACCGACGGCGTTCGCGGCGTGGCGAACCGCGACCTCACGCCGGAACTTGCGCTTGCCCTCGGCCGAGCCGCCGCCATCGAACTCGGCGGCTCGGAGCCGGCTCGAGTACTGATCGCACGCGACACGCGGCTCTCCGGAGAGATGCTCGAGGCCGCCCTTTCAGCCGGACTCATGTCAGCGGGAGCCGACGTCGTATCGGCAGGCGTGCTGCCGACGGCGGGAGTCGCCTACCTCGCGCATCGCCACGGCTTCTCCGCCGGGGTGATGATCTCCGCGTCGCACAACCCCGTCGAGGACAACGGCATCAAGTTCTTCGCCCGCGACGGGCACAAGCTGCCGGACGCGGTGGAGGACCGCATCGAGATGCAGCTGCGCGCTGGAGCGGAGCTGCCGGTCGGGGAGGGGATCGGGCAGCGCAGCGAGATGGGGTCCCTGCGAGAGGAGTACATCGCGCACCTCGCGTCGCTCGTTGGGAGCCGCTATCCGCAAGGAGTTGTCCTGGACGCGGCGCACGGTGCGGCGACGTCCGTCCTTCCGCTTGCCTTCTCACCTGCGGCGCAGAGCGTTGCGGTGATCGCCGCCGAGCCGGACGGGGCGCGGATCAACGTCGACTGCGGCTCGACCTGCCCCAGTTACCTCGTGGAGCACTACCGGGCGTTCGGCGGCGCGATCGGGCTCGCCTTCGACGGCGACGCGGACCGCCTGATCGCGGTGGACGAGGAAGGGGAAGTCGCCGACGGCGATGTGATCCTCGCGCTGCTCGCGACCTGGCTGAAAGAGCGCGGCGAGCTCGGGCCGGCCGGCGTCGCGCTCACGGTCATGTCGAACGGCGGAGTGCGCGATTACCTTCACGCGCGCGGCATCGAATCGGTCGTGACCAAGGTCGGGGACCGCTACGTCATCGAGGCGATGCGCCAGGAGGGCATCCTCCTAGGTGGGGAGCAGTCCGGGCACATCATCTACCGGCGCGCCAGCACGACCGGCGACGGGCTCGCGACAGGCATCCTGCTGCTCTCCGCCCTCGCGGAGCTCGGCGTGTCGCTCGCGGATTTCCGCCGCGAGGTGCCGCGGTACCCGCAGCGGCTCCGCAGTGTGCGCGTCGTCGACCGCGAGAAGCCGCTCGGGGCACCTGCCTACGCTGCATCGCTCGAGCAGGCGGAGCGCGCGCTCGAGGGGATCGGCCGAGTACTCGTGCGGCCGTCCGGCACAGAGCCCGTGGTGCGCGTCATGGTGGAGGCGCGCCGCGCCGAGGATGCCGACATGTGGCTCGAGAGGCTTTGCGCTGCGCTAGGGGGGAACTAGTCCATGTGCGGCATCGTCGGCTACGTCGGATCGGAGGAAGCCCTGCCGATCCTCCTCGAGGGTTTGGAGCGGCTGGAGTACCGGGGGTATGACTCCGCCGGCGTCGCGGT
Organism: Bacillota bacterium; assembly: GCA_021793215.1. Taxonomy (GTDB): domain Bacteria; phylum Bacillota; class Sulfobacillia; order JAJZYS01; family JAJYTV01; genus JAJYTV01. The sequence continues at coordinate 49,202 of JAJYTE010000005.1, read as the reverse complement.
GTTGGGTGGCGAGGGGGAGATCCTCGTCTCGAAGCGCGCCGGACGCATCGTGGACCTGCGCCGCCACATCGGCGATGGTGTGGTCCCAGGCAGCATCGGCATCGGGCATACGCGCTGGGCGACCCACGGCCGCCCGAACGACGAGAACGCCCATCCGCATTTCGGCTGCGACGGGCGCTACGCCATCGTGCACAACGGCATCATCGAGAACTACGCGCAGCTGAGAGAGGAACTTAGCGCGCGGGGGCACATCTTCCGCTCCGAGACCGACACGGAAGTCGTGGCGCACCTCCTCGAGGAGGAGGGCGACCGGCGGCTCCTCGAGGCGCTTATGCGCGTGACGGACCACTTGCACGGGTCCTACGCCCTCGCGGCGATCTCACGCGACGAGCCCGGCACGCTCGTCGTCGCCCGCGAACAGTCGCCGCTCGTCGTCGGCGTCGGGCGCGGAGAGCAGTTCGTGGCCTCCGACATACCCGCCATCTTGCGACACACGCGCGAGATCCTGATCCTCGAGGACGGTGACTGCGCGCAGCTCACGGCCGGTGCGGCCGAGGTGTTCCGGCACGATGGGACGCCGGTCGAACGTGAAGCGCTGCATGTCGAGTGGGACGTCGCGGCCGCGGAGAAGGGCGGCCACGACCATTTCATGATCAAGGAGATCCTCGAGCAGCCCCATGTCTTCCGCGAAACGACACGGGGCAGGATCGACGTCACGGCGGGGCGCGTGCGCCTGCCGGAGCTTGACGGCCTGGATCTTGCGACGGTTCGCAGGCTGCACATCGTCGCCTGCGGCACGTCCTACCACGCGGGGCTCGTCGGCAGGGCGCTCCTCGAAGGCATCGCACGGGTGGAGACGCGCTCGGAGATCGGCTCGGAGTTTCGCTACCAGAACCCGCTCGTCGAAGCGGGCGACCTGCTGATCGCCGTGTCCCAGTCGGGAGAGACGGCCGACACGATCGCGGCTCTGCGTGAAGGACGGCGCCGAGGCGCGAAGACGATCGCGGTGACGAACGTGCGCGGCAGCTCCCTCGACCGCGAGGCCGACGCCGTGCTGCCGACGCTCGCGGGACCGGAGATCGCGGTGGCCTCGAGCAAGGCGTACACGAGCCAGATCCTTACGCTGACACTGCTCGCCCTGCACATGGCGCAGCTGCGTGGGCGCGAGGTTCGGGCGGGTCTCCTCGAAGAGCTGATGGAGCTGCCCGCGAAGGCAGACCTGCTGCTCTCACTGCGGGGGGAGATCGAGGCGCTGGCGGGACGCATCGCGCAGGCGAAGGACATCTTCTACATCGGGCGCGGACTCGACTACGCCGTTGCCCTCGAGGGGCAACTGAAGCTGAAGGAGATCTCGTACCTGCACGCGGAGGCACTGCCGGCGGGAGAACTCAAGCACGGCACCCTGGCGCTGATCGAGCCGGGCGTGCCAGTGATCGCGCTCTGCACGCAGCAAAGACTGCGCGAGAAGACCATCGGGAACATGACGGAGGTGCGGGCCCGCGGCGCGCACGTCATCGCCATCGGGCAGGCCGGCGATGTGGAGCTCGAGAGGCACGCGGACGAGGTTCTTTCCATTCCCGACGTCGCGGAGGAGATCGCGCCTGCGCTGACGGTGCTACCGCTGCAGCTCTTGGCGTACTACGCGGCGGTCGCGCGAGGGAACGATGTCGACAAGCCGCGAAACCTTGCGAAGTCTGTGACGGTGGAGTAGCGAGTAGACTTGCCGGCACTCCTTTTGGAGCGTGACAACAGTGTTTGTCCGCACTTTGTAAAGTGTGTCCCGGACTTGTAAAGTCGGTCCCTGACGATCAGGGGCGCCAAAGTCCCTACAATAATGGTTGTTCCGGGGCACGTATCAGTGCCCCGGAGTGACCGCTCGTAGCCCGATCCGAATGCCAGTGGTCCTTGAGGGTGCCAGACGACCACGCTCAAGGTGTTGCCGCCCATCGCGACACCGACCCTAGCACTCTAACGAACGCCATGACCCAGGCGCTCGGCGCTGTCACTCGGGTCAAGCTAACAGAGATCGGATGAGACGAATTCGATATGGGGTCAATGACGCCAGCAAGCGGCGGCTACTTTGCTCGCTTGACATGCGGGACATCGCGGGTGAACGGTTCGAAACCGACCCCGTAATACAGGTCGCGGGCCGCCGGACGTGCGGATGAGCCGAGGCACGCGACCAGCATTGTCTCCGCGCCCGCGTCGCGGGCCCGGTGCATGCCGTGCCACAACAGGGCGGTGGCCAGACCCTGACGGCGATAGGACCGATGTGTCCCCACCGGTTCAAATTCAGCGGTGCGACTGGCGGGATCGAACCACATGATGGCGTTGGCCACCAAGGTGCCATCCGGTGCTTCGACGAGAACATGCAGGTCGTCGCGATAAGGCCAGGTGGCCTGTACGCCTGCCATGCTGGTCTCGGTGAACGTCGACGGATGCCACGCGTCTACGTGCGCACGCGTTGCGGCCGCCGGGCCGACCTCCGCGGCAGTGCGGAAACGGAAGCCGGCCGGCAGCGCTGGCTCCGAGAGGTCTGCGAGTGGCCGACGGTTCCACTGGTGCCAATCGCCGTCGTCGCCACCCGTTTCCGCATCGGGCTTGTAGCCGTGCGCGGGCAGCCGGGCCAGCATGTCCGTGTCCGCATCCTGCGGCGTGATGAACCGGTCGAGACCGGCTACCTGCTCGTCGTACCAGTCGAGGATCTCGTCCAGCAGCTCCGGGCGGTCCGGATGGACCTGCCAGACCAGGTTCGCGCTGTTCGACGTGGATGTGGATCCGTCGCTGCGGTTCACCGTGTACGGGAGGTACAGCCAGGCCCAGGCGTCCAGTCGGCCGCTGCCGTCGGCGCGGCGCCACAAGTGGTGACGCCAGGTGTCCCCGAGCGCCGCCCGGTCTTTGCCGAATATCCAAGCGAGTTCGCCGACGGTCGCGCCGCCCTCAAGGAGCTCGGGACGCAGCGTCGTCACCTCCTGTGCCAGGCCCTGCATCAGCCGCACCTGCGCGGCCCCCAGATCCTGCGACGTGCCCTTACCTGTCTCACGCACCGCGTGGTGGCCCCCGATCCGTCTGATCCAAAATCTCGCCCACCGGGAGTGGCAGGCGGCAACTGCACCCATTCGCTGACTGGCGTCGACGCGTCCAGGGATATTGTGCCGGTCCAAAGTGTGACCGGCAGGGAGCGCTCGTGCGAACCGGCTGCCCAACTTCAGCCGCCCTGCTACCACCGACGTGATGTTGTTACTCAGTCAGCACTGCAGGGTGCGAGTTCGTAACGGTCTTCTGCCAAGAACCGCTTGGCTTGCTCTGGAGGTAGGTCGTTCGGCTCTTATCGATTTGTGACCGGCACAAACTTTATTGTAGCGAATGCGAATCGGTTGCGGTCCGGGACAAACCTTACCTCGTCGGCACGCCGTTTCAGGGGGTAGCCCGGACGGACGGAGCACCCCTCTTGGGACAAACATCGTTGTCAGACTCCACCTTTTAGCTGAAGAGAATCATCGCTTCTCAACTCGCCGAAGGAGTCGAAAGAGCCTTCTCATTGGCCGTGCCGGAGGTGGTAGACAACATCCTGCACCACAGCCGAACGCCGAGGCCGGGATGGGTCAGCGCCCAAACGTACTCCGCGCGGAACGAGGTAGAGTTCAGCATAGTAGATGTGGGCATCGGCTTGCTGGGCTCTACTGCTGGGGTGACGCACCTAGCCCACGTGGCTAATTCTCTCTCAATTCCGAGCCCAACACCAGCATGGCACAGAGGGCCCCATAAGTGCCAACCTGCAGGAGATTCCGAGGGACCCCGTAACTGTAATCTAGTTCTTCGGATGCTGCCCAATGCACTTGGACAACCGGAGGCGCCCGCCGGAGCAGACGCCAGGGAGATGTGTCCCTCAGCGGGTTGCGACTTCGTAGGTGGACGGATCGGCCGAATCGAGGAGCGGGGTCAGGGGACCGCGGCAGTAAAGGTGGAGCACGTGCATCGCCCGCGTGCACGCGGTGTAGAACAGGTTGCGTTCGTCCGCGCCGCGGTAGGTGGCTCTGGATGCGTCGTGGATCAGGACAGCGTCGAACTCGACCCCCTTCGCGAGGTAGGCGGGAACGACCACCGGTCCCATTGGAAAGGTCGCCGTCTCCTTCCCAATGAGTTCGATGGGCAGTCGCTCCCGCAGGGATCGGTGGACGCTGCGGCTCTCCTCCGCGGTCCGGCAGATCACGGCAAGGGTCCGGTTTCCTTCGGCCATCAGTGTTCGCAAGTCCTCGAGAATGGTACGGATCCGCTCCTCCTCGGAGTCGACCTCCAGCACCTGCGGCTTTTGCCCATGACGGTCGAACGGGATGATCGAGTCGCCGTCTGCGAGCATCGCCCTGGTGAATTCGACGATCTCACGCGTGGAGCGATAACTGCGGTCCAGGCGGACGATCTCCGTCTCTTGGGGCGGGAAGAGGTGCATGACACCGATGTCCTCCAGCACCGAACCGTGCGCTAGGATCGCTTGGCTGCGGTCTCCGAGTACGGTCATGCGCGCCTGGGGGAAGAGTCGCCGGAGGAACTCCAACTGGAACGGCGAGTAATCCTGCGCCTCATCGATGATCGCATGGCGGATGCGCAGGTTCACCCGCGCTCCCCGGATGAGTTCTGACAGATAGAGGTACGGGGTCGCGTCCTCGTACGGCATGCGGGATCGGCTGAGATGGCTGAGGGTATCCCGGCAGATCGCCGGCCAAGACCGGGGCACACGGGAAGCGTCGAGTTCGCCGAGCAGACGCTCGTCGCGGAACAGCTGTGCATAGATCGCCTTCAGGTCGACGAAGGCAAATCGGTGGACCCAGGAGCGCAGGGAGCGCAGCCGCTTGTGGATGATCCGCTCAGCCAAAAGATCGCTGTCGGACTCGTTCCCTGATCCGGATCGCCGACCGGCCTCAGCCGTTGCACGGTGGTACGCATCCGCATCGAGATAGTTCATCTCTTCATCGACCCAGTCGGCGGTGCGCTCCCGCTTTCCGAACCGACTGATCTCGACGAGCAGCCAGTCCCGCAGCAAGGAGACCCGGGCCGTCACGCGCACGCCAGGCGCAAACTCACGGAACTTCTCCTCCATCTGTTCAGCCGAGACGACTTCCCGTCCGTCAAAGCGCATGGGCACGAAGCGCATGCCCTCCTCCTCAAGGCGCTGCGCGTAGAGCGACAGGACGTCCAGATACGCGTGCGAGGACTTGAAGCGGATGCCTTCCAATCTCGCCGCATACCCCGGTTCCGTGGACGCGGCGAGCACGTACTCCAGTTGCTCAAACGCGTCTTCGATCTGAAACTCCCTGCCGAGGCGGTGATCGAGATACTCCTGGAATGTGGTCTGCTGCATGTTGTATTCGCCGAGGTCGGGCAGTACCGTCGCGACATAACTGTTGAACATGCGGTTGGGTGAGAAGAGGATCATCTGATCGGCCTCAAGACTCTGCCGATGCCGGTAGAGGAGGTAGGCGACGCGCTGCAGGGCTGCCGACGTCTTGCCGCTGCCGGCCACACCGTGCACGACCAGCAGGCGATGCGTGTCGTCCCGGATGATCCGGTTCTGCTCCGTCTGGATGGTGGCGACGATGCCGCGCATCTCCGCGCTCCCGTGCTGGCTCAGGGCCTGCATCAGCAGGTCGTCTCCGATCGTGACTCCGGTGTCAAACATCATCTGCACGGTGCCATCGCGGATGACGTACTGGCGCTTCAGTTCCACCGATCCGTGGTACTCTCCGCCGGGCGCGGAGTAGCTGGCTTCACCAAGTCCATAGTCGTAGTACACGCTGGCGATCGGGGCGCGCCAGTCGTAGACGAGGAAGTCGTCCCCCGTTCCACCGCGGAACGAGGCGGTTCCGATGTAGATCTGGTCGGGAACTTGCATCCCCTGCTCCAGAAAGTCGACGCGCCCGAAGTACGGTGAGCGCTCCAGTCGTTCCAGCGCCCGGATCGTATCGGCATCACGGTTGTACCTGCGCTCGCCCTCCGAAAGCACCATGGACTGTTGGCTGACCTCGAGGATCGTGTCCAGGATGTCATCTTTGTTGGTGATGTCCCTCCAGAACTGCCTACGCGCCTGTACGACCTCCTGATGGACGTCGCTGAACTCCAGGCGCAGCTTCTCAAGTCGCTCCCGGACCTCACCGAGAACCCACGCCAGCCGCTCCTGCTCCTGCTGCCAGTCGAAATCGGTCACGGGCAGCCCCCTCTCCGGTATCGGAATCGGTGCAAATACGCACTTGACAGAGCAGTTTCGACCTAGTATAGTGTAATTAGGGAACTTTTGACCTATATACAGCGCCGCCCGTAGGATTGATTGTACCAGTTGAGACCCGCCATGCTCAAGGGGTGCGTTTCTTCCCTACGGAGGAGACGCACCCCTTCTCCGGCCACACGACGCTCCGACCCACTTGCGTTGGCCTGCTGCGCCCAGATTGGCCGGAAGGCCAATCTACGTTTGTCTGGGAGGCTTCCCCGACGGCGCCGCAGAAGCTTCCTGGGTAACGTGCGACGTGCGACAGACGTGCCGAGGAGTGAGCGACGGTGGAGGGTAGCAGTGGCCTTCGCGAGCTGGCCGCGCAGGGAGCTGTGAGAAGTCGTTGGGTCTCCATGTCCCGCAGCAGCGGTCTCGCGATCACGGCGATGGGTCCGACGATCGAGATCCGTCAGGACCCTCCGCGCGAGGGCACGGTGGTGCGCGAGGTGCGGGACGGTGTGCAGCACGAGTGGGCCGTGCCGGGTTGGCGGAGTGAATGGGCTCCGGGTGGCGCCCCGGTCGAGGTCTTCGACTGGACCGGGTTGAGACCCACGGCGAACGTACCGCTCGAGGAGAAGCTCGAGACGGTGCTGCGGCTGCGGGACCGGCTTCAGGGCACGGATCCGCGTGTCGTCCAGGTGATGGTGCGCTACCAAGAGACCACGGAGGAGACCCGCATTGCCACCGACGCGTTCGATCGCCGCTCCCGCGTCTCTCGGGTAGACTTCGCCGCGCACATCGTCGTTCATAGCGAGGGCCGCAGCGAGTACGAGTACGTCTCCCGCGGTGAGGTCGGCGGGTTTGAGGTGACCGAGCTCGACGAGGCGGAGATCGACGGGATGGTCGAGCAGGCTCTGCGCCTCCTGGAGGCGGGGCCCGTCGAACCGGGCACCTACCGTGTGGTGACGGCGCCAGAGGTGTCGGGAGTCCTCGCGCACGAGGCGTTCGGCCACGGCGTCGAGATGGATCTGTTCCTGTCGGAGCGGGCGCGCTCACAGCGCTACATCGGCCAACGCGTCGGAAGTGAACACGCGACGATCATCGACGACCCGACTGTCGAGGGCGGCTTCGGCGGGTACCCCTTCGATGATGACGGCAGCTTGGCCAAGGCGCACGTCATCCTGGACGGCGGCGTGCTCGTGGGCGGCCTTGCCGACGCCGACGCGGCAGCCACCCTGCACGCCAGCGGCGGCAACGGCCGGCGCCAGGACTTCACGCGCAAGGTCTACCCGCGCATGTCCAACACGTACTTCCAGCGGGGACAGAGCACGCCCGAGGAGTTGATCGCCGGAGTTGCGCAGGGCGTCTACCTTGAGCGCGTGGAGTCCGGGATGGAAGACCCGCGGAGTTGGGGCCTCCAGATCACCTGTCACTACGGCCAGGAGATTCGGGATGGCCGTCTTACCGGCAAGATCTACCACACGATCGGGGTGACGGGTTACGTGCCCGACGTGCTCCACAGCATCGACGCCGCCGCGAGCGACTTCGCGATGTGGCCGGGACACTGCGGGAAGGGATGGAAGGAATGGGTGACCAACGGGACGGGTGGACCGCACCTTCGCATGACCGCGAGGCTCGGATGATTACCGGACTCCCGGAGGAGCTGCAGGCCGCCGCCGAATGGGTACTCACGAGCACGGAGGCTGAGGAGACGCAACTCTACTGGCGTCTCGGCGCGTTGCACGCGGAGCGGCAGGTCGAGGACGTGAACCGCGAGCTCGTGGTCTACCGCGATGTCGACGGCCAGCGGGGATCGGCGACCGCCTACCTGACGGGAGACGAGGGGGACGGCGAACGGGTGCGCACCGCGCTCACCGCGGCGTCTCTCGCCCTGAACCCGCCCTACCGTTTGCCGGAGGGCCCAGCGAACTACCCCGAGGTCGACCTGTCGGCGGAGCAGCTTCCTGATCGCCACGCGCTGGAGGCGTGGCAGGTGCGCGTCCGCGCAGAGATCGAACGGGCTGGCGCCAAGGCCGCGCACCTGGAGCTCTTCTCCAGCCGACGCCGCACCACCGTCACGGGGTCGAACGGACGCAGCCACCGCTGGCAGGGGGACCAGTTCCTACTGGACCTCGTCGTATCAGCCGGCGAGGGCGATGCCTCGACCGAGTTCCGGATCATGCGCGAGGCGCGCCTGCTCGAGAGGCTCCTGCCGGAGGCCGCGCTGGAGCGGGCACTGCAGGCGGTGCGCGATCGCAGCCGCGCGGTTCTCCCACCGACCGGCCGCATGCCGGTCGTGCTGCCCGCAAGCGAACTCGCGACCCTGCTCTTCGCCATCGATCTCCACACCAACGGGCAGTACGTCGTCACCGGCATGCTGCAGAAGAAAGTGGGCGACGCACTGATCGAAGTGAGGGGCGACGCGATCAGCATCTCGAGCGATCCCTTGCGGCCCTACGGCATCGCGTCTGCGCCGACGGACGCGTCCACCGTGCCCTCCCGGCGGCTTCGGCTGCTCGAGGGCGGGGTGATTCGCAACATGCATGTTGATCCGCAGTTCGGCGCCTACCTCGGCACCGAGCCGACCGGGCCCTTGGGAAGTCTCGTCTGGGAGCCCGGGACGACGCCGGCCAGGGAGCTCTACACAGGCGGTCCGGTGCTCGAGGTCCTGGCCTTCTCGGCCAACATGCCCGACCCGATGACCGGCTCGTTCGCCGCGGAGATCAAGATGGGGTACCTGCACAAGGACGGGCAGCGCATCCCCGTAGCCCAGGGAAGCGTCACGGGCAACGTCTTCGAGGCCCTCGCGAACTGCCGGCTCTCGCGCGAGACGGAGGAGGACAAAGGCTACTTCGGTCCCGCCCAGGTTCGCTTCGAGGACCTGCAGGTCGCCGGCGCCTAGAGCCGGCGACGTTCAGCTCTTGAGACGCTGCTGAATTTGGGCTGCGAGCGTCTCAGGGTCCTGACCCTTGTCCACCTCGATTACGACCTGTCGGTAGGTCTCGTGGGTGAGGCTCAGGGTGAGACACCGCTCGGGATTGTGGAAGTCGTAGAAGATGCTGCCGTCCCCGGTGATGAACGTGCCGGCTGTCTTCACGCCTGGCACGTTCGTACCGATCTTGAAGCCGCGGAACCACTCGTCTGGCACGCGATCGGTGGACACGGAAGAGATGTGCGTGTAGGGAACATGGAATGCGCCGTGCAGGGAGAGGATCTCGTCACCAAGGCTCAGGGTGATCTCAAGCTTGTCGGAAGCCACATCGATGTGGGCCATGACGATGCCTCCTCGTTCTCCATCGGCGATCAAGTTCACGACGCTGAGATCCCTTTCCTGTTTGCGCTGGTCCCTACCTCGTCCGATGGCCCACAGCGTGACGCCCCGTAACTCGCCCGCAGGAGCCTCTGCCGTCGACCGCTGGGGCGAACGCCCGCTTCACCAACTCCCCAACGCAACACCGGTTGCGTCCTGCCGGAGGCTGTCGCAAGCACGATATCTTTCGTCTTCTACTCCACGCGGGTGGAGCCGCATCAGCTCGCGCACTGGCAGCCGGCGGGGTGGTGAGAGAGTAGCGCCTTCCGCTCTTGCGGCAGGCGCTACTCTTTACGCCATGGGTCCGGCTCTTCAGCTGGTCGCGGCGTTTTGGAGAAGCGCCAGCCAGGTGCGAATGTGGCCGTACTCGTCGCCGAGGATGGAGGTCAGGATGTTTCGGATCTCCAGGTTCGGGGCGATCGAGGCGAGGTAGGCGTAGCGGTTCACCGCGTTGGTTTCGCCGACGATGGCCGTCTGCACGTCCGCCACGTAGCCGACGTTCGGCGGCGGGGGAACGGGTGTTCCACCCGCTGAAATCGGATTGAGGCTGTGGAGCAGGGCGGCCTGCGTGCGCGCGTGGCCGTACTCGTCGCCGACGATGCTCGTGATGAGAATGCGCGACAGTGCATCGGGAGCTTCGTTCGCGATGTTGGCGTAGAACTGGACAGTTCATCCTGAATGGATTCCTCGAGCAGTTGCGCGAACGTCGGGTCCGAGCTCGATGTCTGGGTGCTACGGGTCTCGGCCCACATAAAAAGCCCTCCACTGCGGTTTTGGGGTGCTACCCCTGGCAGTGTACGCAGTTTACAGAACAATGTGACCACCCTGCGAATCCCGGTCCCGAGGCAATGGGCAGAGGCCGCCCCTGTGTTGGATGGGGCTTGTCCAGCCGGATGTTCGCCGCGAACCCAAGGGGGCCCGTGTGGGCCGCGAGCACGAGCGGTCTTTGTCGAAGGGTCAGTATGTTAGAATGTGAAATGTCCTAGGAGGCTACCTTTTTTGGAGCACGCGCTGCAGGAGAGTTCATTCTCCCTGATCCCGGAGGTGGCCCGGCACCAACGCATCGTCCTCATCAACACTACGATCGGCGCCTTCATGTCGTCTTTGGACGGCTCGATCCTCACCGTCAGCCTACCTACGATCGCCCGGGACTTGCATACGGGCGTCGCCCTCATGCTCTGGATCATGATGGGCTACACGGTCGTGATCACCACCCTGCTGCTGCCCTTGGGACGCCTGTCGGACACGCACGGCAGGGTACGCATGTACGGCATGGGCTTCATCGTCTTCGCAGCTGCGTCTGCGCTGTGCGGATTCAGCGGTAGCGGCGTCTTCCTGCTCTCCAGCCGGCTCATCCAGGGCGTCGGCGCGGCCATGCTCTGGTGCAACTCGCAAGCCATCGTGACCGACGCCTTCCCGCGGCGCGGCAGAGGGTTCGCGCTTGGCATCAACCAGGTGGCGGGACTCTCAGGCAGCGTGTTCGGACTCGTCCTCGGAGGCATCATTACCGCCACGCTCGGTTGGCGCTGGATCTTCTTCGTCAACCTGCCGATCGGCGCGTTTGGCGCGATCTGGACGTTCACCGCCCTCAAGGAGATCGCGACGATTGACCAGGGTGAGCCGTTCGACGCCGGTGGCATGGCGCTGTTCGTCGGAGGCATCCTGCTCGCGCTCTTGGGCCTCACCTTCGTCATCCAGGGCGGCAACCCGTTCGACCCCTGGTTGTTCGCGGCGGGAGGTCTGAGCCTCATCGCGTTCGCCCTCTATGAGAGCACCCGACGGTACCCGCTGGTGGACCTGCGTCTCTTCAGGATCCGCATCTTCACCTTCGGCAACACTTCTCTGCTGCTGAACGCCCTCGCCCGCGGCGCCCTGCTGTTCCTCGTCACCTTCGCGTTCCAGGGGCTGCGGGGTGCGTCACCGCTCATCGCAGGGGTGATGCTCCTGCCGTTGAGCTTCTCGATTATGATCGTCGGTCCGATCGCGGGCTGGCTCTCGGACCGGCTCGGGTCCCGGGAACTCTCATCCGGCGGCCTCGTGGTCTCCGCCATCGCCCTGGCACTTCTGGCCCGCATCCCCTTGACCGGACCCTACCTGCCCATCGCCATCGCCCTCCTACTCGCTGGCATCGGCAATGGCCTCTTCAACTCGCCCAACACCAGCGCCGTGATGGGGGCGGTGCCCGCGGATCGACGAGGGGTCGCGTCGAGTACCCGCACCCTGCTGCTCAACGCTGGGCAGCTCTTCTCGATGGCGATGTCCTTCGCGATCCTCTCGACGACCATGGGTGCGGGCCAACTGGCGGGGTTCCTCGCTGGCGTAGACGTCAGCGCACACGCCATCGGCCACGCCGCGTTCAGCCATGGGCTCGGCGAGGCCTTCACCGTTTCCGCGATCCTCTCGGTGGTGGCCGCAATCCTCTCGGTGCTTCGCGGCAAGACGACTCCCGCCTCTGCGTGACGGCGCCGCGTCAGCGTCCGGAAGCGGATGGGGTGCAAGCGTCATGAACGCACAGTCCATCTCGCCCCATCCGGTGGACGTCCGCCAGAACCGTTGCGAAACGCGTAGAGGGCTGTCGTGCGCCAAGCCCTGCCCAGGCTTGCCCATCCGAGGCGGGGAAGGGCGTCTGCGCAAGCGGGTGGAACGCTACCTGTGCCTAAAGGTCAACCGGTACATGGAACGGCTCTACCACGGCAACCCCTACTCTACCCGCTGTGGCGCACGGGGCCGAACCCCGTGATCGTGACGGTACGTCGGGGGAGAGAGGTCGCACCGGGCCGATGTCGAATCGTCGCGACATGCCATCACCGTTCTCGGGAAGACGATGGGCGATCGGCTTCGTTGCGGTCGCCGGCGCGCTCCTGCCCTCTTGCGCGGCGCATGCCGCACCCCGACATGCGCTCACGGGGTACGTTGTCTTCTACGACAACGGGGCGTCCGCGCGGGACTGGATGCGCACAGCGAACGCATGGGAGTCGGTGACGTTCGACGCTGGCAGCATCACCCCGAGCGCAGGTGTGGAGGTGCAGGTGCCCGCTTGGGCCATTTCGTTCGTACGCACCCACCGCATCCGGGCGCAGCTCTGCGTCTCGAACTACGGCACAAGCGACTTCGATGCCGGGGAACTGGACGCGATCCTTCGCAGTGCGACGCTGACGCGCACCTTGGAAACGAACCTCGTGAGCGCCGTGCGGCATGGTCCGTACTCGGGCCTCAACGTCGATTTCGAACTGAATCCTCCCAAGGACGCGAGTCGCTTTGTCGGCTTCCTCTCCGCCCTCCGTCAGCGGCTTCACGCCATCGGCAAGACGCTGACAGTCGATCTGCCGGCGCGCACGCCGTCCGACACGTGGGATGGCGGGTACGATTTCGCCGCGATCGGCAGTGCGGTCGACCGCGTCGACCTGATGGCGTACGACTACTCCTACCCCGGTGGACCCGCCGGACCTTTGGCGCCCGTCCCTTGGGTCGAGTCCGCGCTGCGCTATGCGGTCGCCTACATCCCGGTCGACAAGATACTCTTGGGGATACCGGCGTACGGCTACGACTGGTACGGCACGCAGACGGGCCAGCTCACACTCCCGCAGACCGACCAGGAACTCGGTCGCCTGCATATCGTGCCGAGGTGGGACCAGGTTTCCTCCTCGCCGTGGTACGCCTACACGGACCCCCGGGGAGCCCGCCACGAAGTGCACTACGAGAACGCCCGCAGCCTTGCGCCGCTCCTACGGCTCGCCCAGCGCTACGACGTGCACGGCGTCTCCCTCTGGTACATCGGATCCGAGGACAAAGGGTTCTGGCCACCACTGCTCCGCTACGCGGCAGGACGCACGCCGTGACCTTTCGAGTAGGCGGGTCGCCTTCGGCATCGCACGCCTCATGGCCCATCGTCGCCATCCGCCGTCAGGCCGGCCGGCAACGGCACGTCCCGCTTGAAGCGCAGTCGGTCGATCACCGACTGCGCCTGCGCCCGCGTCAGTGATTCGAGTCCGGCATTCGACGGCCGCAGACCGGCAGCGAGCAGTAGCTGCTCCACGTAGTCTCTCTGCTTGCCAGTGGCGGCGCCTCGGCCTAGCGGAGCGGGCGAGGGGGGCTTCCTCAGAGAAGGGGACGCGGTCACCGGCCGCGTCGGCTGTTCGGTGATCGGCGGCCCCGCTGCCGCTCCTTCGAGCGCCTTCGCCGTCGCCAGGAACTCGGCGATCCGGCGGCAGTCATCCGGCGCCTCGGGTTCGCCTGGGTCCAACGTCAGCAGATGGCGGCGTAGCGCCCTGACGCCCTCTACGACGGCGCACGGGCACCCGTAGACCCGCAGCCAGTCCGGCTCGACGAACACTACGAGGGGCACCACATCGGCATCGAACCCTGCGGAAGCCAGGTGACGGCGGATGGCGCTCGCATGCCACGTCGCCTGCTTGCTCGGGCTCGTCTCCACTGAATGCCATCGGCCCTTCGACTTCACCTTCCAGGCGTCTCCCTTGCCGAGGATCGCTCCACGCCACTTCTTCGTCTCGATCACCACCACCGTGGACGGTCCGACGGCGATGTGGTCGATCTGCATGAACTCGTTTTCCCGTCGTTCCAAGACGAAGTCATTCAGGAAACGCCAGTGCTTCGGCAGGGAACGAAGAACCCGGGCGACCGCGCCTTCGCCGTCGTCCCCGCGGTTGCCATGACGCAGGTCCTCGTCGAACAGCACGAGGTTCGCGATCGGTCCGAGCAGTGCGCCGAGCAGGGGCACGCTGTCCCTCACGCGTTCCGCGGCCGCATGACGACGTTGCTTCTCGGACTCCGCGATCAGCCGGCGAAACTTTTGGCGCACCTCGACCGGTTGGCGCAACTGCTCTGCCACCCTAGCCCCCCAATCGCGCGGGACGCGCGCGCAGCCACGTCTGCCGTATTCCCTGCCCAGCCCAAGGGGTCCTTCCGTTGCCAGATCGCCCAGCCTCGGGCAGCGCGCACATCGGGATTCCCGCGTGGGCGCTGAGAAGGCACCGAGGAGACGCTCTTTCGGCAGGGCGGACGCTTCGCCGGGTGGAACTTGAGACGGAGAGGAGAGTCACTCCACACTCGCCGGTCCCGACGCGCGCCCGGAAGGATGGGATGGCCACGGAAGTCACGGTCCACGGCGTCTGCCCACATGACTGCTACGACACCTGTGGCCTACGCGTCCAGTCGAACGGGGAGAGCATCACGCGCATCTCCGGGGACCCCGCGCACCCGCTGACCCGCGGCTACCTGTGCCTGAAGGTCAACAGGTACATGGAACGGCTCTACCACCGCGATCGCCTGCTCTACCCGCTGCGGCGCACGGGGCCGAAGGGCGCGGGCGAGTTCGAGCGCGTCTCGTGGGATCAGGCGCTCACGGAGATCGCGAGGCGCCTGCGCGAAACCCTTGAGGAGTACGGCGGCGAGGCCGTACTGCCGTACAGCTTCGCCGGCAACATGGGGTACCTCAGCAGCGGCGCGCTGGACGCCCGCTTCTTCGGCGCGATCGGTGCGACGCAGCTCGACCGGACGATCTGCACCGCGTCGGGCAACGCCGCCCTGCGCTGGGTGTTCGGCTCGTGCATCGGACCGGACCCTGAAACCATCCCGCTCGCGCGCAGCGTCCTCCTCTGGGGAGCGAACCCCATGGCGACGAACATCCACCAGGTGCCGCTGCTGGACGAGGCGAGGAGGGCCGGGGCGCGCATCTGGACCGTGGACCCCTTGCGCACCGACACGGCCGCCCGTTACGACCGCCACCTGAAGCCGCGCCCGGGAACGGACCTCGCGCTCGCTTTGGGACTCGGCCAGGAGCTTGTGCGGACGGGCCGCTACGACCGCCAGATGGTCATGGAGATGTCGGAGGGCTTCGATCGCTACTGTGAGCTCGCAGAGCCTTGGACCCTCACGCGGACGTCGGAAGTCACCGGCATAGCCATTGATGCGCTGCGCGAGTTGGCCGACGATCTCGCAGCGGCACGTCCGCTCCTCCTGCGCGTCGGCTACGGGGTGCAGCGGCAGCGCCGCAGTGCGGCCACCGTATGGGCCATCTCGGCGCTCTCCCTGCTAACTGGAGCTTGGCGGGACGTGGGAGGGGGGCTCCTCCTCAGCAACGGCGACGCCTTCGCGCCGAGGCCGCTCGGTGGGCCCCAGCCCGAAACGCGTGCGGTGAACATGGTGCAACTCGGCCATGCGCTCTGCGACCTCGAGGATCCGCCGGTGCGTGCGCTGTTCGTCTACAACTCGAACCCTGCGGCGACGGCCCCAGACCAGGCGCGCGTGCTGCGCGGGCTCGCCCGCGAGGACCTTTTCACCGTGGTGCACGAGCAAATGCCTACGGATACCGCGAAGTTCGCCGACTTCGTCCTGCCTGCCGCGATGGCGATGGAAGTTTGGGACCTTCATACCTCCTACTGGCACCGATACGTGCAGATGAGCACCCCGGCCGCTCCTCCACCGGGAGAGGCGGTGTCGAACCCGGAGTTCTTCCGTCGCCTGTCACGCGCGCTTGGCCTCTCAGACCCGTCGCTCCAGGCGGATGACCAAACGCTGATGCGCGAGGCGCTCGACACCGACCATCCTTACATGTCCGGTATCAACCTCGAGTCACTGTCGGAGAACCCCGTGCAGCGGTTGCGCATCGCCAAGGAGACGAGGCCCTTCCTCGATACGCCCATCACGACGCCGACCGGCAAGTTCCGCCTCATCCCCCCGCCCGGCACCGCGGTGGAGAGATGGGAGGACGCAAGGGATCTCGGCCCGGCGGAGTTCGAACTCCTCACACCGTCCAGCCGCGAGACGATCAAGTCCAGCTTCGGCAACGTCGCGAGCCTTCGGCAGAGCCACCCGAAGCCCGAACTTCTGATGGCGCAGGAGGATATGCACCGCCTCGGGATCGGCGACGGGAAGCCGGTCTTGGTCCAGAACGACCGGGGCTCGCTGGAACTCATCGCGGTGCCGAGCACTGTGCCGCAGCCTGGCACCGCGGTGAGTTACGCAGTGCGCTGGAACGCAGAAGCCGGCGGGAGGAACGTCAATCAGCTGACCTCGTCGGAGCTTGCGGACTTCGGCGGCGGCGCGACCTTCTACGCAACGCGCGTACGCATCACGCCCCTGGGCGATGCCGCGCGCTCAGAGCATCCGGCGGGCTAGGCGTCCGCCGCCGATGCGGTGCGCAGGAGCTCTTTGAGAGCCATCATCTCGCGCGAGAGACTGCGGTCGTCCGCGAGCGGCGGCGAAACCGTGCGTACGAGCGCGCGTAGCCGCGCCGCCCCTTCGCCGACCGGTTCGCCCCGCGCCTCGAGCGCCTGCGTCGCTGAGAGCGCTTCCACCGCCAGCACCTGCCACGAGTGATCGAGCACCGTGCGCAGCCGCTCCAGCGACACGCTGGTCATCGCGTTGTGGTCCTCCGTGTCCTTCGAGGTCGGGACAGATTGGATCGCCCCCGGCGTCCCCTGCGCGCGCAGGTGCGCCACCAGCGCGGCGGTCGTGTACTGGGGGATCATGAGCCCGCTCGTCCTGCCGGGCTCCGGCGCCAGGAATGGCGTGAGTCCTGTGCGCTGCTCGTCCATCATGTGCGACAGTCTCCTGTCGGACATCACCGCGACAGGGATCACGGCGGTCGCGATGAGATCGAGCGCCATGCCCGCGTGCTGACCATGGAAGTGGCTTCCATTTGAAACGACGCGCGGCGGATCCCACCAGATCAACGGGTTGTCGTTGGCGCTATTCAGTTCGCGCGTGAGCCAAAGCTCCGCCGTCTCTAGCGCGTCGCGCAGCGCGCCGTGTACCTGCGGCATGGAACGCACCGAGAGGATGTCGCGCAGCCCCGGTCGTCCGTCGATCGCGGAGGACCCGGTCAGCAGGGCCCGTATGTGCTGCGCGGCACTGACCTGGCCAGGGTGGCTTTTCAGCGCGTGCAGTTCCTCGCCGAAGGCGGACGAGAAGGCGAAAAGGGCTTCCGCGGAGGCGGCGCCGACGAGGTCGGCGACATCCGCGAGGTGGACGGCGTCCTGCAGGTAGAGACTACCTGCGCCCGTCGCCTGGTCGCAGCCGTTGATCAGCGCGAGGCCGTCTCGCCCGTCGAGCAGGACCGGAGCCAGTCCGACGTCGCGCAGCGCCTGCGCCGCCGGGAGCCTGCGCCCCGAAAGCCACGCGCTACCCTCACCGACCAGCATGCATGCGAGGTGCGCCAGCGGCGCGAGGTCGCCGCTGGCCCCCGTCGATCCGAGGCGCGGCACGCATGGGGTGACACCTAGACGAAGGCAGTCCGCCATCAACTGCACCGTTCCGAACTGCGCCGCGCTATGCCCCTGAACCAAGACGTTGAGGCGCGCGACCATCATCGCGCGGGCTTCAACGGGACTCATCTCGTCGCCGACGGAGGCGGCGTGGCTGCGCACGAGGGAGAGCTGGAAGGCTCTGCGCGCCTCGACCTCGAGCGGGTAGCGATCGAGCGCCCCGACGCCGGTCGTGACGCCGTAGATGGGCTCGCCGGATGCGATGAGGAGGGAAAGGGCTTCGGCGCCGGCGTGGACGCGTCCGATCGCCGCCGCGGGAATCTCGAAAGGGGCGCCTTTTGCGACCTGGGTGACCGCGAGCGGGTTGAGGGATGTGCCGTCGATCGTCTGCAAGCCACGACCTCCTATCGGGGTGTATGTTCGCAGCCGCGCAAACCGCTCCCTTCCGCTTGCGCAACGCCGCAGCACTGCCGAACGTGCGTCTGCGCTGGCGAGACTGCCAGCAAGAGCCGCGCCTCCGAAGCAATGCGCGGATCGTGGTCCCATGCCGCGCGGTGGGCGGGAACGGCCGCCACCGAGACGATCCGCGGCCGGGATCACATCCCACCAGTCGGCGAAGTCGCCTCGATTTGCCGCCCGACGGACACACCCTGGCGACAGGCCTCGAAGAGAGAAGAAACGTGGTCCCAAAGGATGGTGATACCAGCGCGGCGCGGGGGAGTGTGTGGAGGGCTCATCTCCCCGGCTCGGTGCCACTCCCGTTTTAGGCGAAAATTCATCTACATTGGCTAGACTGCCAGCACGAATGGCCGTACCGCGACGGTACGACGAGGGGGGCGCGGATGCCAGGTCGCCTGGGGGTCAAGGGAACAGTTTCGGGCATCTCTGCCCTGGTGCTCGTGCTGCTCGCCTTGACGTGGCGCGCGGTCCCGCACACCGCCTTCTACGAGCGCAACCTACCCTGGATCATCGCCCGTAGCGCTGGCCTCGCGGCGCTCGTCCTGCTCGCGGGGCTCGTCGTCTTGGGCACCCTGATGAGCCACCCGATCAACCGGGCCTTCTGGAAGCAGACCAAGTCGATGCTCGTCTGGCACCGCTACCTGTCGACGTTCGTCTTCGCGTTCGTCCTCGTGCACATCGTCGCGATCGTTATGGACAAGTACGCACACGTGAGCATCATCGGCGCGCTCGTGCCAGGGCAGGCGGGTTACCGTGCGACAGCCGTCGCGCTGGGGACCGTGGCGCTCTACGCCATGGCGCTAACCGCGCTCAGCGCCAGCTACGCGCAGAAGCTGCCGCCCAAACTCTGGCTGTACATACACCGCGGCGCCATGCTCGTCTTCGCGCTCGCCTGGACCCATGGCATGCTTTCAGGCAGTGACAGCATCGCCCTGCGTTTCATGTACTTCGGGCTCGCGGGAATCGTCCTGGCAGCTGGTGGGACTCGCTACTGGCTCGAGATGCCGCAGCGGCGCAAGGCCGCCCCGGCTGGAGGGAAGAGGGTATGAACCGAGCGTTTCGTCGCGCCCTAACCGTGATCGGTACCGGAGGCGCCCTGGTCGGTGCAGTGGCTGCGGCGAATGCCGCGCAACCGGCCCCGATCACGTCGCCGCCGCTGAGCCCCCTGCGGTCGACACTCGTCGCGCAGCGCGCGGCCGCTGGCAAGCTCACGACCGCGGTCCAGCAGACAGAGCGCCAGGACGCGCAGGCGGCCGCGCAGGTTGCGAACCTGCGGGTGTCGGTGGCGGTCACGAAGGCGGACATCAAAGCAGCGCAGGCCGCTGCTGCAGCTGCGGCCAAGGCGCAGCCTCCAGTGGTGCAGACGACGACAGGCGCCTCCGGCGGAGGCGGACACGGTGACGACGGGGGAGGCGGCGGGGACGACTAGACAGGTCGCCAGGCACGCTGTACGGCAGGGGCCCAACCGGGGTGGAGTGTACGTCGGACGGCTCCTGGCGATCCTCGCCGCGGCCGCCGCCCTCTATAGCTTCGCCCTGGTCCCCGTCGTCGCGTCGCTCCGAGGCGTCGCCGCCCAGGGCGCGCGGAGAGCGCAGCTCGCGCGACAGGTGAAGCAGGCGGCGTTGAAGGACAAGGCCCTGGCCGCGAAGCTCAAGCAAAGCCAGCGCTCCCTCACGAGCATCACAGCGCAGGAGACCTCGCTGCAGAGCGAGCTCGCCGCGCTGAAGCAGCAGACGCCGCCGCCCGCGCCGAAGGTGCAAAGCTTCGGCAGCATCTCGGTACCGACCGTCCAGGCCACCACGGGGGCGTCCGGGCTCCCGTGACGGTTCGCGCCGAGCGCAGCGTCTACCGCTGGAGCGCGATGGCCTCGCCGATCAGCCTGCATCTGCCTGGGCTCGGCGAGGACGTCGGGCAGGCGGTTGCGCGCGCGGTGGCGGAGGACATCGGAGCGAGCGAGCAGGCGCTTTCGCGCTTTCGTGAGGGCGCGGAACTGGTGCTGCTGAACGAGCATGTCGGAGATTGGGCGGCGGTTTCCCCCCGGCTCTACAAGGCGCTCTCAGCGTCCTTGCAGGCGTGGCGGCGTACCGACGGCCTCTTCGATCCCCGCGTGCTGGTTCGGTTGGAGGAGTACGGCTACGTCGGAGTGCCGAGGGCCCATGCACCGGCCGAACAGCCGGGAGTTTGGCTCGGGCGCGACCCGCGCCATCGGCAGGTACTCCTGCGCGCACCCTTGGACCTCGGAGGGATCGGCAAGGGGCTTGCGGTCCGCTGGGCAGCCCGCATTGCGCGACGGGTAACCGGCAACTTCCTGCTTAATGCCGGCGGGGACCTGATCGCCGAGGGGCGCGGGCCGGATGGCGGCGGCTGGCAGATCGGAGTCGAGGATCCCCATGCGCCCGAGACGCTCAAGGCCGCGGTGCGCATCGCGGCGCGCGGCGCCGTCTGCACGTCATCGATCGCTCGCCTGTCTTGGATGCATGCGGGGCAGAAGGTGCACCACCTGATCGATCCCCGCACCGGCAGGCCTGGCGGAGAGGGGATCTTGGCCGTCACGGTGATCTCCGTCGATCCCGCGTGGGCGGAGGTGCAAAGCAAGACCCTGTTCCTGCGCGGCCAGAGCGGCATCGTTGAGGCCGCGCGGGGGTTGGCTGCGATCTGGGTCACAGATGACGGTTCTCTGCACGTCTCTTCGGCGGCGGAGCCCTACGTCTTCTGGCGGGCACCTTGAGGCGCGAGCAGGATGGCCTCGGGCGGACACGACCATTGCTCGTCACGGCGCTCAGCGAGGGACGGAACTCTCCCCCGGCATGTCCACAGTCCACCGCGCAAGACCCGCTCGAGTTCGCCGACGGTAAGGAGTGGGCGGAAGGGAAAGGGACGCCCCGCTACGTCGCGAGGCGCCCCTTTCGTACGATCAGCAGGGAATGCAGATCTGGGTTCCGGGCTGGATGTTGTAGGGGTCGACGGTGGGGTTCGCGGCCTTCAGTGCGGCGACCGTCGTGTTGAAACGCTTGGCGAGGCTGTAGAAGGTGTCACCCTGCACCGCGGTGTACGGGAAGGTTCCCGGCGGGCAGGTGCTGGGCGTGGAGTGCGGGATGCAGAGGACCGTGCCCGGCTGGATGTTGTAGGGGTCGACGGTGGGGTTTGCCAACTTCAGTGCGGCGATGGTCGTGTTGAAGCGCTTCGCGAGGCTGTAGAAGGTGTCACCCTGCACCGCGGTGTACGGGAAGGTTCCCGGCGGGCAGGTGCTGGGCGTGGACTGCGGGATGCAGAGGACCATGCCTGGCTGGATGTTGTAGGGGTCGACGGTGGGGTTTGCGGCCTTCAGCGCGGCGACCGTCGTGTTGAAGCGCTGGGCGAGCAGGAAGAAGGTGTCACCCTGCACCGCGGTGTACGGGAAGGTTCCCGGCGGACAGGCGCTGGACGGAGGGGCCTGCGGGATGCAGATGACCATGCCCGGCTGGAGGTTATAGGGGTCGAGGGTTGGGTTCGCGGCCTGGATGGCACCGACGGTAGTGTGGTACCGCTGCGCGAGAGAGTAGAACGTCTCCCCCTGCTGGTAGTTGTGGGGAAAGGTTCCCGACGGACAGATCACATCCATCACCTCAACCCAGAGTATGAGGTGACATAGCGAGGTGTCCCCGGGTTATCGAGGTTGGCGCCAACCGCGCGGCCAACCCACCGGCGTACGGCGGCAATGCGCTTGGAGAGATGCCCGCATGCAGGGGAACCGTCGCAGATCCAGCCGGACGATGCCGCGCGGTGCATCGGTCCCTTTCTCCGTCTGAAAGAAATCGAGGTAGGGGGCGCCGGATCTCGGTACGGTGGTGGGGATGAACTCCGCTCCGTAGCGGCGCTTGTGCTCCGCTCTTCCGGAGGGCGAATCGTCCGCAAGGATCGGCGCGAGGCGGTCGAGCACAGTCGTGTCGACACCGGCGGGATCCCACAGTACGTCGATGTCCCCGGGCAGCTTCTTGCTGCTGACGAAGCTCCCGGCGAGGTACACGCTGGTGCAGCCGGCCCGCTTGAGCGCGCCTAGCGCCGGCCGCACGCGTCGGAGAAGGCGGCGTCGGTGGCCGTTCGTACCGAACCGACGGAGTACTTCGGGCCAGCTCGCGCTGTGAATGCCCGGGGGGAGATTTCCGGTCTTGGCGAAGTGGGGTAACATATCGCATTCTACGAGGCGGCACGAGGCATGCGTGTCAGCTTGCGCCTATGTGAAGAAGAAGGGGTTCGGGCTGGTCGCCAGGCGGTAGGCGAGCGCGAGGCCGACGACGCAGATCACGCCGATCGCGATCCAGAGGATCAGCGCGCTGCGCCGGGAGCCTTGCGCGGCGACCGGCAGCGCGACCAGAGCGGCGACGAGCGCGACGATCATGAAGATGGAGATCAGCACGGCGGTTCCTCCGTGGAAAAGGCATTCGGGGTTGTTGCCGAAGACGGCGATCGCGGGGTGGAGAAGTGGGATTGGGGCTTCGTCCGGCGGGGCTGGCGGACCTCGGCTTCCTAACCGAGATGCTGTATCAGTCGATCTTCGTCCCCCCAGGCGAGCCGCCCCCTGCGCGGACGATCCTGGACGAACCGAGGATCGCCCACTGCCTGCACGAGTGGGGCCGAATCGGGGACTTCGCCCTGGTCGCGGAGTGCGGTGAACGCCTGGCGGGTGCCGCGTGGCTGAGGTTCATGCCGAGCGATCATCCCGGCTTCGGCTACGTGGCGGAAGACGTCCCCGAGATCGGCATCGCGCTCGAGCCGTGGGCGCGGGGCCAGGTCGTCGGCACGCGGTTGCTCGCCGGGCTCGGGGCCCACGCGCGGTCCGCCGGCATCCGGGCGCTCTCGCTGAGCGTCGATCCACGCAACCCGGCACCGCGCCTCTACCAGCGGCTCGGTTGGACCAAGGTCGGTGCCGTGGACGGCAGCTGGACGATGCTGAAGCATCTCTAAAGGCCCCTGGGCGGCTCCTCGTCGAGGGTGGCGTAGCTCCCGCTCACCTGGGCGACCAGCATGCCCTCCCCGTCGTACACTTTGCACTCGGCGAAGGAAACGCGACGCCCTGCACGCAGCAGTTCGGCAGAGAACCGCAGCGACTCGCCCCGCGCCGCGCGCAGGAAGTGGACGTGCAGGTCGACGGTGACGGCGCGCTGGGCACCGCTCGCATCATCCGGTGGGCCGGCGAGGTTCGCCATCAGCGCGTCGGCGACCGACACGAGGCCGCCGCCATGCGCGCGGCCGACGCTGTTCACCGCGAGGCCCCGAAGCGGCAGGTCTGCCTCCATGCGGCGCGGTTCCGCCAGCCGCACGGTGAAGCCGAGCGCTTCATCGAGAGGCTGCCTGATCCGAAAGATGTCGCTCATGCGGTCACTGCTTCGCTAGAGGCGCCAGGGATCCCTTGGTCTCACGCGCCACCTTAGCGCTGCAGGCCTCGCGGCTGGAGGTTTCTCGCACCGCGGCCTCTTGCCGAGGGTTTGGCGGGAGGGCGGCGATCAGCTCGGCGACCTGTGCGGGTAGTGAACTCGAAAGGGCGTAGTAGGTAAAGTAGCTTTGGCGCCGCTCGCAGACGAGCCCGACCTCCCGCAGGCGCCGAAGGTGCTGGGAGACGGCGGGCTGGGTGACCGGCAGCAGGTCAGCCAATTCGCAGACGCACAGTTCGCGCACGCGCAAAAGCCCCAGGATCTGCAGGCGCGTCGGATCGCCGAGCGCCTTGTAGAGGCGCGCCTCCTCTTCGTACACCCGCATCACCTCATAAGTCTTCACTTATCTCATTGGCCATGATAACCTACTTCTCGGAGATGCGCAGCCCGCAACTTGGAGGTTCGGAAACGTTGCCCCAGTCCATCCTGGCGCTCGCGCTCTTCGCCGCAGTCCTTCTTCTGGTCATCTGGCAGCCCCGCGGTCTCTCCATCGGCTGGTCGGCCGCGGCGGGCGGTGCGCTTGCCGTAGCCCTCGGCGTCGTCACGCTGGGCGATGTCGGCACGGTTGTCGGCATCGTGTGGGATGCCACGCTCACCTTCGTCGGTATCATCCTGATCTCGCTCGTACTCGATGCGGTCGGCCTCTTCGAGTGGGCCGCCCTGCACATGGCACGCCTCTCGCGCGGCAGCGGGACGCGCCTGTTCCTCTACACCCTGCTGCTTGGCGCCCTCGTCGCCGCCTTTTTCGCCAACGACGGCGCGGCGCTGATCCTCACCCCGATCGTATACGAGCAGGTCAAGGCGCTGCGGCTGCCGCCGGCGGCCATCCTGGCGTTCGTGATGGCGGGCGGGTTCATCGCCGACTCGACATCGCTGCCGCTCGTCGTGTCGAACCTCGTGAACATCGTCTCCGCGGATTACTTCCACATCGGCTTCGCGAGCTACGCGCTGCGCATGGTGCCCGTGGACCTGGTGGCCCTCGGGGCGAGCCTGCTCGCGCTGTACGCCCTCTTCCGCAAGGACCTTCCACGCGCCGTCGCGACCGAGGGGCTGAAGCAGCCGATGGACGCGATCCGGGACCTGCGCCTGTTCAGGGCATCCTGGGGCGTGCTTGGGTTCCTGTTGGTCGGCTACCTTCTGACGCAGTTCCTGCACCTCCCTGTCTCGGCGATCGCCGGGGCAGCCGCGCTCTTCCTGCTGCTGCTCGCGCGCCGCAGCCCGGCCGTCCAGGTGGGACGGATCGTCCGGGAGGCGCCCTGGAAGATTGTCGTGTTCTCGATCGGCATGTACGTCGTCGTGTTCGGACTGCGCGACGCCGGGCTCACGACCGTTCTGTCGCACTCCATCCGGGCGGTGGCAGGCGACGGCAGACTGGCCACCGTGCTCTACACAGGGTACCTCGCGGCGGGACTCTCGTCGGTGATGAACAACATGCCGACCGTGATGGTGAACGCACTCGCCATCCACGGCAGCGGCGTGCAGGGCGGCATACGCCTCGCCGCCGCCCTGGCGAACGTGATCGGCAGCGACCTCGGGCCCAAGATCACGCCCATCGGTTCGCTCGCCACGCTGCTCTGGCTGCACGTGCTGGAGCGGCGCGGCGTGAAGATCGGCTGGGGCTACTACTTCAAGGTCGGGATCACGCTGACGCTGCCGGTGCTGTTCGTGACGCTCCTGGGACTCTACGCCGCGTCAGCGATCTAGGAGAAGGGGGAGAGGGATATGGAGAGGCCACTCGTGTACTTCATCTGCACGGGGAACTCGTGCCGCAGCCAGATGGCCGAGGGCTTCGGCCGCGTAGCCCTCGGCGACCGCGCCGAGGTGATGAGCGGAGGGATTGAACCGTCGCGCGTGCACCCCATGGCCATCCGCGTGATGGCCGAGGTGGGTGTCGACATCTCGTCGCACCAGAGTAGACCGATCGACCCTGCCCGACTGCAGTCGGCCGCCATCGCCGTGACGCTCTGCGGCGACGCGGAGGAGCGCTGCCCGCTAACGCCTCCCCATGTGCGCCGCCTGCACTGGCCGCTGACGGATCCCGCCGCGGCGAAGGGGACGGAGCAGGAGATCCTCTCCACCTTCCGCAGCGTGCGCGATGAGATCAGGCGGCGCGTCGCGATGCTCGCGCAGGAGCTCTAACGTCCTACAGCAACCTACAGAGTTTGGCAGGAGATTGCGAGGCGTGGCGAAAGCAACATCCAACAGCGTTCGTCATGGGGGGGCTTCCCTTGAGCAGGAGCCAGGTGCCGGACGACGTGCAGCGATCCCTGGCGTCTCTTGAAGGGGTCATCCACGACGCGGCCCACTCCGCCGCCGTGAACGAGCGGGACATCCAGGTCGTCGCCGATGTGCTGCACGACCTGACCGTCGCCAGCCACGACTCGGCGCACGCCGTCTCGGAGGTGCAGCGCAGCATCGCAGACGTCGCGCAGCGGCTCGAAACCCTGGCCTCCTTCTCGGAGGAGACCAGCGCCCAGACGACGGAGACGAGCGACGATGTCGCGCGGGCGCGCGACGTCGCGCTGGAGGCGCAAACCGCGCTCGCCACGATCGCCGAGGCGGTAGGCGAGCTTGGTTCGCGGGCCCAGCAGATCATGCGCGTCAGCGGGGTGATCGGGGAGATCGCCGCGCAGACGAACCTGCTTGCGCTGAACGCAGCCATCGAAGCGGCGCGGGCGGGGGAGAACGGCCGCGGCTTCGCCGTGCTCGCGGATGAGATCCGCCGCCTGGCCGACCGGGCGAAAACCCAGACCCAGACGATCGGCAAGGATGTCGACGCGGTGATGCGCCAGCTCTCCGTCACCCAGACGACGGCCGCCGGCGCCCAGGAGAAGGTCGAGGAGCTCGTCCGCGTGATGGTGGAGTCGGGCGAGGCGCTCGGCAACATACGGACGGTGATGGGAGAGTCCGCCGCCGAGGTGGCGAGCGCTGCCGCGGCCGGCGACGAGCAGCGCACGCGAGCCGACGATGTCGCCGAGCGTCTGACGGCGTTCGATGCGAGGTTCTCGCAAGCCGATGTCCAGATCGGCATGATCAGCGGGGCCGTCCGCAAGACCGCGCTCGCGATGGAGTCCGGCTACCTCGAGATCGACCGCTACGCGTACGGCGGAGCCGTGCCCGAAGCGGTCGATGCGGCGTTCGCCGCCGCCGAGGCGGTGGAGGAGTTCATCCTGGACGCGGTACGCGCCCACCGCGTGCGATTGGAGGATCTCCTGCGCACGGGCGAGTACCAGACGATCACCGGTGAGGACGTCCGCCACCTCTCGCGCTACTTCGACGTGTCGCGGGTACTCGGCAAGGAGCTCTTGCCGCCGCGCCACCGCGTGCCGTACGAGGACACCATAGAGCTCGACCTTTGCGAGCGGATGCAGCGGCATATCGCCCAGAACTCCCGTTGGGTGCTCTTCAGTCTGATCGATCTGAACGGCTACGTCGTCGCCTGCGCGGACGTGGACCGGCCCGCGCTCACCGGCGACCCGAAGCTCGACGACCGCAACCGAATGAAGCGGCTCTTGCCGCACCCGTCCTGGGTGCGCGCGGGTCGCGTCGGACTCCCGGAGACGGCCCACTGGCTACCGAACAACCAGACGCGCCAGGACTTCGCCCGCGCAGGCGCGCAGCTCAAGCGGTCGAGTGCTGAGCCTCGGCCCCTCGTCCAGACCTACATCCGCAACAACGTCGACGTGATGACCCTCGTCTCCGCGCCGGTCTTCCTCGAGCACGAGCGGTTCGGCGCCATCTGCGTCACCTGGCGCTGAGCGCCCCAGAAAAGCCTGCGACGACGGAGGGCTGGCGTTGGTTCGACGCCGGATCTCTCTTCGCTGCTCCTTGCGCCCCTGCTGGCGGCATGCGGCGATGGGCCTTCGGCTGCGCCGCGCACGGCAGCCAAGTCGCGTGCCGCCGGGCCAAGATTCGAGTTGGCGCTTGTGCGCGGCGGGAGCCTCTACCTCGTCACGCGCGCCTTCTGACCGGCGGCCTCCACCTCACGGCCGCTCGTGAGCGCGGGCCCGGCGAACGGCCCCGAGATCGCCCGCTTCTCCCCGAGCGGCGCGGATCTACTCTACTGGGTCGACCCGCTCCACTCGGCGTCCCTCGCGGCCGACGGCCTGGGGCTCCTACGCGTACCCGCGGCAGGTGGCGCGTCGCCGAAGATGCTCGCGGTGACGCTGCCCCACCCCAGCTGGGTGCAGCCGCATGGGCAATCCGTCCTGATCGTCGCGGGCGCTGGGCGCGAGGCGACGACGAATCAGCGCATCGCGACCTGCGACGCGAAGACCGGCAGCTGTGCCCCCCTGCAGGCCGGCCAGGGGCAGGTTGCGCTCGATCCGGCGGGACTCGCGGTGTCGGCCTGCATCGCCTACATCACGGCGAAGGACCACGGCCAGAGCCCTCGTCCCATGTGGTTTCCGCCTGGGACGCGAGCCGTACGCTCTACGTCCTCAGCGGCGGCGAGGGGGTGAACCGCCCCCTCGCCGTCGCCAAGGGGGACGTCTTCGATCCCGTGTGGCAGGCCGGCGGCAGTGAACTCGTCTACCTGCAGCGCGGCGTCCTCTGGCTCTGGCGTTCCGGCAAGGCGCCGCAGCGCCTCGCGCCCCTCGATGCGACAGCGCAGCGCAGAAACGGCGGCACGAGCGACGTCACCTCGTACCACGGCTACACGACCTACCGCAGCCGCTTCGCCTTCTACGCTCCTGCGCCGTCCGCCCGCGGAGCGAGTTGAAGCCTACGCAGCGAATGGCCTGTCCTCCTGGATGACCCAGCTGTTGCCGTCCGGGTCCTCGAGCGTGATCCAGCGCCCCCAAGGCGCCTCCTCGACCGAGACATCCGCGAGCGGGGCGCCGCGCCGACGAAGCTCCGATAGCGCCGCGTCGAGGTCCGGGACGGAGAGGACCGACCCCTGCACCGATCCTGGGCGCATCTTAGGGAACCACGTGACGAGCGTGATGGCCGCGCCGCCGCCGGGCGGGCGCAGCATCACCCAGCGCATGCCCTCCCTGAACTCGCGGTCCATGACCAGTTCGAACCCGAACACCCCGGTGTAGAACGCCTTGGCGCGATCCTGGTCCGCCACCGGGATGGAAACGACCGACACGAAGGCACCGTCCACTCTGCATCCTCCCTTTCACGATCCAGGCGCGGGGAAGAGGTTCGGGTCAACGAAGAGCGCACCGCGCTGGCGCCCGATCGGGGAGTTCACGAGCCAGATGCCCGCGAGGAGTACCCCGATGGAGGAGATCCAGAGCGCGTCGCGGTTGCCGAAGCGCACGGCGATCAGTCCCGCGAGGAGTGTGCCGATCAGCGAGAGCACGCCGGACCCGAACTGGATGCTGCCGTTCACCCGCCCGAGCCATTCATCGGGCGATACGCTCTGGCGCAGCACCGTCTCGTTGACCTCGTAGATCGTGCCCGTGAAGTCGGATAGAAGCTGCGCGAGGAAGAGCGCACCGAAGGCGAGAAGCCAAGGACCGGACGCGAGGGGAACGAGGAGGCTCAGCACGGCTCCGATGAGGAAGCTCCAGGCGGCGGTCCGCCCGACGCCCATCCGGTGCGCGAGCTTCGCGGCGTAGGGCGATCCGACGAGTGATCCGACGCCCCCCGACGTGACCAGAAGACCGAGCGCGAGGGGGCTGAGGTGCAGGGTGCGCAGCACGTAGAGCTCGTAGAGCGTCGCGAAGAATCCCCCGAAGAAGCGGTCGACGGACGTCACCACGAGCAGCGAGCGCAGCAGCGGGTGGCGGACGACCACGCCCAGGCCCTGCCATGAGTCCCGGAACGCGCCCGTCGTCCGGGCCCTTGGCCTCGCCTCCGGCTTGCGGATGGCGATGAGCGACCAGGCCGAAACGATGTAGGAGACCGCGTCGAGCCCGATCGCGATCGGCGCCCCGAGCCACTGGACGAACGTGCCCATCAGCGTCGGGCCGGCCGTCTCACCGATCGCTCCCGCCCCGTAGACGAGGGCGTTGCCTTCCGCCAGCAGGTCCCGGCCGGAGAGCGTCGGGAAGTAGGCCTGGTCGGCGATCTCGTAGAGCACGCTGAGACCGCTCACGGCGAACGTCACGACCAGGAGCTGCACCAGGGACAGTCTGCCGAAGAAGGCGGCGATGGGGATCGTGAGCAGCAGGGCGGCACGCAGGAGGTCTCCGAGGATGAGGAGCGGGCGCCGGCGCATCCTGTCCGCCGCGACGCCCAGGAGAGGGCTCCCAAGGAGCCCGGGCAGCGACTGCGCCGCCCCGAGGAACGCGAGCTGCGGCGCCGTGGCCGCGAGCACGAGGATGGCCGTGACGGGCAGGCCGTCCCGGGTGATGCGTGAGCCGATCTCCGAGACGAGCCTGCCGCCGAGGTACAGCCGCACGTCGCGCTCCCCGAGGAGGGAACGCCGCACGCCGGGTTTCATCGGTTCATCGGCCGCACCCGCATCCCCCCGCTCGGCTGCTCGGTCGATGGCCCCGCCGCGCCCTCCCCTTGAGCAGCGCCGACGCTTCGACGTACGATGCCCTCGATGCCCCGATGTCGCTGCCCGTCCGGTCTCCAGCGGAGCAACCCGCAGGGCACGGGATTCGCCGCGTCCCGCACCCTGCCCTGTCGGACGAGAGGAGGGAAGGCTTGCACGCACCAGAGCCGACCCGTCGCTACAGTAGCTCGCGCGTCTACCTCGAGCTCCTGCAGCGCCCCCACGCGCCGGAGCTCTTGGCCTACCGCAGGCGCAACTTCGCCTACCACCGGCCGTTCTCGCCGGCCCAGGACGAGCGGGAACTGCAGATCGCGGAGCAGGACGCCCTCATCGCCGGCTTCCTCGAGCGGGCAGCACGCGACCAGGGCTACCACTTCGGCGTCTTCCTGCGCCGCAGCGGGCAGCTCGTCGGCCAGCTGAACCTCAACAACGTCGTGCGCGGCGTGTTTCAGAACGCCTACGTCGGGTACTCGATGGACGAGGCCCAGACCGGCCAGGGCCTGATGAGCGAAGCGCTGGGGGTAGCGTGTGAAGTGGCGTTCTCGGTCCTCGAGCTGCACCGGCTGCAGGCGGCAGTGATGCCGTGGAACCTCGCATCGATCCGCGTCGTCGAGAAGAACGCCTTCCGCAAGGAGGGGTACGCCCCGGGCTACCTGAAGATCGCCGGCCACTGGCAGGACCACCTGGTCTACGCCCGCCGCAGCGACCAGGACCTCACCCCGGCGTTCGGCGGCGGCGCGCTCCTTTGACTCGCTGCAACCTTTCGCCGCGCGCGGCTGTCTCACCGAATGGAGCTTCGCTCTGCGGAGCCGGGTCCGGAACGCCGCCGCTCCCCGTAGAGTGAAGGGGAACGCCCGTGCGCGCGATGTCTCAAGCACTTGCGGAGGAGGTGCCGCGATGGCGCAGGGATCGGAGCCGCGCTGCAGGAGGTGCGGCCAGGTGCTCGCGGAGGGGTCCGCCTTCTGCGCGCGCTGCGGCGCCGCCCAGATGGCCCCGGGGTACTACTACGCCCCTGGCGACCGCGACTGGCTCGTCGCGCTGCTGCTCTCATGCTTCCTCGGGAACCTCGGGGTCGATCGCTTCTACCTCGGGAAGATCGGCACCGGCATTCTGAAGCTGATCACGTTCGGGGGATTCGGCGTCTGGTGGCTGATCGACATCATCCTGATCGCCACCGACTCCACGACGGACGCGTACGGCCGCAGGCTCGCCCACCGCTACGCCTAAGGTCGGCGGGTCCCGCTAGGACCGCTCCGCGTCGCCCAGCGGGACCCGCCGGAAAACGAAGAAGAGCGCGAGGTCGTACGCCGACTTCAGGGCGCCTGCCACTGCGAACGGCAGGCCGTACGCCGACATGCCCATGGCGAGACCCGTCAGCACCGGCGAAACCGCCGACGCGGTGCCGCGCACAGAGGACGTGACCCCTGCCGCGGCGGCGCGCTCACCAGGGTCGACGAGCGCCATCGTGTAGGCTTGGCGCGTCGGCACGTCCAGTTGAGAAAGAAGTCCGCGGGCCACGAGGAGGCCGGCGGCGACGGGAAAGTTCGGCGCGAAGGCCACCGCGAACAGCAGGACGTTCGAAGGCAGATGCGTGAAGACCATGGTGGCAAGGAGCCCGATGCGTCGGGCGAGCCAGGGTGCGGCGAGCTGCGAGAATGCTGCGGCGAGGTTCGTTAGGAAGAAGAGTGGGCCGATCAGGCTGATGGGCGTTCCGAAGCGGGTGCGCAGCCAGACGGCGACGATCCCCTGAACGACGAGACCGCCGGCCAGCGCGTCCACCGAGAAAAGCGCCGTCAGCTGGTAGACGCGGCGCCGGCTGCGATGCAGGCCCTCCGCGTGCTGCACCTTGTCGCCCGACTTCGGCTCGACGGCCCGCGAGAGGCCGCTGTACGGAACGAGCATGGCGAGGCCGACGCCGCCGAGCGCGAGCGCCGCCGCCCTGCCCGGCGGCAGATACGCGGCCGCCAGCGCACCGAGCGAGGAGAGCAGCACCGAGACCAAGTTGTAGCGCGCGTAGCTTTGGGTGCGCCGCAGTGCCCCCAGCACTTCGGCGAGCGACGCGATCTCGAGCGGCAACATCGGGCCGACGTCTTTGCCGGACGGACTGAAGGTCGCGAACAAAGCGGCGACCGCCACCCACACGAGGCTGCCGGTCGACAGCAGAAGACCGCCCGCCGCCATCGCGCCGGCGAACAGCATGAGGCTCCTGCGCCGTCCCAGGCGCTGTGAGATCCGGCCCGAAAGCCCGCTCAGAACTCCCCCGGCGAGGAGCGCCGCGGTGAAGATCGCGCCGATCCAGGCGAGCGGGAGTCCCGCGTCCGAAAGCGAGATCCCGATGCCGACGGAGATGAGGCCCAGCGCGAAGCTGCGGAGTGCGGCCGCGGCGAGGATGCGAAGTTCGTCTGCGCAGTACGGCATCGGGGTAATCCCTCGCTGAGGGGACGAACCGGTCGCCGCCGGCTCGTCCCCAGGGGTAGGTACCTCAGCCTACTTCGCCCACGACGACTTCGGACCTGCGGCGTTCTTGGCAGCCTTTTGGAGCTACTCGACCTTGAAGCCTCCGCCGTCGCCGTGGGAGATGTCGCGGTCGTTTGGGAAGCCGCAGATCCGCACGTCGTTCTGCTCCTGGTAGAGGTTCACGTCCTGCACGATGCGGCCCTGGCTCCAGGCATAGGTCTGGAAGACGTACCCGGCGCGGCCGGTTGCCCGCAGGTGGGCCACGGTCAGGTAGCCTCCGTAGGCCCCGACGGCGTAGGCGGGACCAGAGCGCCCGAGCGCGCGGAGCTCCTGGCCCACCCCGTCGAAGTAGTCGTCGACCGCCTGCAGATCCTTCTGGCCGACGTCCATGTCCACCGCGAAGTAGATCGGCTTGCCGCCGGGTACGCCGACCCGCTGCGCACGGGCGAAGGCGCGTTCCGCGTCGAGCTGGCCCTGGTGGCGGGTGAAGTAGGACGCGCTGTAGGACGCGGCGCCCCACTCGTACAAGGCGACGACGGAGAGACCCGCGTTCGAGATGCTGAGTCCCTCCTCGCGCGTCAGCCCGCGCGAGACCCAGATCGGGTTGACGTAGCGACAGACGAACGTCACGCCGCTTCCTCGCAGGCAGTCGAGGTAGGGCGTGACGTCCACTGTGGTGTCGATACCGAGGTTCGGCGTCATCAGAGACCCTCCCGAGTTGACGTTTAGGCTTCTCGGGTAGCCTACGGGGTCCCTTGGCAGTGCGTGCGGCGCAGTCAGGGGGCGATGGCGTCGAGCGCGGCGCCGAGGTCCGGCAGGTCCTGCGGCCTCGTGCCGATGTGGCGGTAGGTGGCCTCGCCGTCCCGGCCCAGACCCACCAGTGCCGGCTGGCGACCGAACCCGAGCAGGGACCACTTCTGTCCCATCGCGTCGAGCAGAGCGGTCGGTGCGGCGATACCCGAGAAGGGCAGCTGCTCGCGCTCGAAGTAGCTGCGCATGCGACCCGGACTGTCGGGTCCGAACGCGAACACCTCCACGCCCCGCGACTGGATCTCCTCGTACCGGCGCTTGAGCTCACCGAGCTCCTTGCGGCAGAACGGTCAGGTCAATCCCCGCAGTAGGACGATCAGTGCGGGTGCAGATTCCATCACCGTGCCCTGGGTCACCGTCTCGCCGCGGTGATTCGTCAGCGAGAACTCCGGGATACTCAACTCGACTCCCCCTAACCGGACACGTCCTCGCTTCCCGAGGACGTGACTCCGTAGTGCACGACCTCGACCGGTTCGCGCGTCACCATGCCGTCCTGCACCATTTCCAGCAGCGTCGGCAGGAAGCGTTCGATATACTCGGAAGAGTCCACGATCTCCACTACGATCGGGAGGTCGGACGATAGGTCCAGTAGACCCGCGGTGTGGATGCGGCTCGACGCGCCGTAGCCTTCGATCGCCCGCGACACCGTCGCCCCCGCGAGGCCGGCTTTGCGCGCGGCGATGATGATTGCATGCCAGAGCCCCTTGCCGTGGTGCGTGTCGGACTCGCCGACGTAGATGCGAAGGCGCTCCGCGGGGCCACCGATGCGCGGCAACTTCCCTGCGATGGCGATCCCCCCATTTGGGGCGGATATTGCGCACGCCTCCGCCCGATTCCTGCCAGCGTTCACCAACAAGGGAGGGCCCGCTTTGCTCTTCTGGCTCGCGGCCGCGGGACTCCTCGGCAGCCTAGCCCGGTACTGGACGAGTCGCGCCGTCGCGCGTCTCACGTCCTCGGAGTTCCCGTTCGGCACCATGGCCGCCAACTGGATCGGCTCGTTCCTGACAGGACGTCTCGCCGGCACCGCGACGCTTTACCTGCCGCCCGTCGCCGCCATCGCTGCCCTCTCCGGGTTTCTCGGCGCCTACACGACGTTCTCGACGTTTACCTTCGAGACGGTGGCGCTCGCGCGCTCCGGCGAGCGCAAGATGGCGATCTGGAACTTCTCAGTCAACGTCATCGGGGGCGCCGCGTTCGCGCTGCTCGGCGCCCTGGTCGCGTGAGGGCGCTCCGCGACAGCCTCGCGGTGGGCATCGGTGGCGCGGTCGGAGCGCTACTGCGCTACCTCGTGGAGCTCACCTCACCGAAGCTCCCGGGAGCGGCATTCGTCACGCTGGGCATCAACCTCTTCGGCGCCTTCGCGATCGGCGTACTGATGGAGATCTTCTTCCAGCGGTCCCACGCGTCCGGCCGCATCCGCCTCGCCCTGACGACCGGCCTGCTCGGCGGCTTCACCACGTTTGGCACGATGATGGTCCAGGCCGTGGAGCTGGCGAGGGAAGGCCTCTTGGCCCAGGCCTTGCTGCTCGGAGCGGGGGTGCCCGTCCTCGGGGTGGTCGTCACCCTCGCAGGACAGAGCGCTACGCGTCGCCTCTTGGTGCGAGGTTAGGCGTTGACGCGCTCGCGCCCGCGCTCAAGCACCTTCGTCCAATCGACGAGCGACGCCATGAGTTCGCGCACAATCTCTCGGGTGTCCTCGTCCGTCAAACTACCCTGGGCGTCGAACTTCTTGCCCGGCTCGCGGACCATGATCTCAGGCTTGTTGACGAGATGCATGTCGCAGAAGACAGCCGTCTGGCGGAAGTGCAGCTGCGCACGCACGCTGCCGAACGCCCCTCCCGAGGCACCCATCACCGCGGCCGGCTTGCCCTTCAGCGCGGACGTGGCCATCGGGCGGCTCGCCCAGTCGATCGCATTCTTGAGCACGGCAGACATCGAGTAGTTGTACTCCGTGACCGCGAAGAGCAGCGCGTCGGCCCCCGCGACCTTCCTTCGGAACTCGTCGACCTCCGGAGGCGCCTCGTCCTCGACGTCCTGGTTGTAGAACGGCAGGTGGCCGATCTCCAGGATCTCCAGATCCGAACCGGGCGGCATCAGTTCGCCGGCCGCCCGCAGGAGCATGCGATTATAGGACGCCTTGCGCAGGCTTCCCGCCATGCCGATGACGTGCAGGGTCTTCTCCAAACGATCTCCCCCTATGATCTCCCCGATTATCACATTGAAAAGCGTAACACTTCAAGAAACATAGTGCAAGCGCACCAGCCCTTCGTTGGCCGCGACAGGAGGTTGCGCCCACTCCTGGAATTCCATACGCAGGACGAGCCGATCCCTCAGGAGGACAGCCCTTGCGCTACACGGTCGTGCACGCCGCGGACCTGCACCTCGACACGCCCTTCAGCGGGCTCGGCGAGGTGGCGCCGAGTATCGCGAAGGAGTTGCGCGAGGCGTCGCTCACGGCATTCGACAACCTCGTGCAGCTCACGCTTCGGGAGCATGCGGCGATCCTGCTGCTCGCCGGCGACATCTACGACGGCGAGACCCGCGGCATCCGCGCCCAGCGCAGGCTCCTGCAGGGCCTGGGCCGCCTGCGGGAGGCTGGCTGCGAGATCTTCATCGTGCACGGCAACCACGATCCCCTCGCTGGCTGGACGGCGATCTCCGACTGGCCGGAGGGGGTCCACGTCTTCCCCGCGGGCGACGTGACGAGCCGCGAGGTGGTGCGCTCCGGCGAGACGATCGCCACGGTGCACGGCGTCTCCTTCGCGCAGCGCGAGGAGCGCGAGAACCTCGCTCGCCGCTTCCACCGGCGGGGCGGCGGGGCCCAGTTCGGACTGTTGCACTGCAATGTCGGTGACTCCGCGCACTCGCCGTACGCTCCCTGCTCCCCGGAGGACTTGCGCGCCGCGCAGTTGGACTACTTCGCACTCGGTCACGTGCACCAGGCGCGCCTCGTCCTGGAGGGCGGCCCCTGGGCCGCCTACTCCGGAGTGCTGCAAGGTCGCAGCCCCCACCCCGGCGATGCGGGGCCGAAGGGCGCCTACGTGCTGCGCTGCGACAGCGCGCTCGGTCTCGTCTCGCCGCCCGAGTTCGTCCCCCTGGACGTCGTTCGCTTCGCCTCGCTCTCCGTGGACCTCACGGGCCTCTCGGACGTCGCAGCGGCGGTGGACCGGATCGAGGAGCGGTTCGGCTCGCTGCACGCCGCCCAGGCCGGGCGAGGACTCGTCGCCCGGCTGCGGCTCGATGGAGAGTTCGCCGCGCACGCGGAGCTCGCGCAGCGCGCCGAAGAGCTCGTCGAGGAGCTGCGGGTCGGCGCGCAGGGCACGTCGCCCTTCCTCTGGCTGGACGAGCTAGAAGTCGCGACGAAGCCTCCCCTGCGCCGGGAGGAGATCGCCGGCCGCGGCGACCTGCTCGCGGAACTGCTCGCGGAGGCCGCGCGCATCGAGGCCTCACCGGAGGCGGCGAGGGCGTTTCTCGCGGAGCAGGCGCAGCAGCTGCGCCGTGTGGAGACCCAGGCTGCCCTCGGCGACGACGTGGACGTCGAGTCGCTCCTTCGCCAGGCGGAGGACATCTGCCTTCGGCTGCTCGCCGAGGAGGGGGACGCCCGATGATCCTACGCGGCTGGCGAATCGAGGGCTTCGGCCGCTTCCACGCTGCGCAGGTGGACGACCTCTCCGGCGGCCTCACCGTGATCGAGGGGCCGAACGAGGCAGGCAAGTCGACGCTGCTCGGTTTCCTCCGCTTCATGCTCTTCGGGTTCCAGCGCGGGGATAGCAAGTACCCTCCGCTCGAGGGCGGTCGCCACGGCGGGCGCCTGCTCTTCTCCGACCCGCAGGGGCAGTGGGAGCTGGAGCGCTTCCAAGGGAAGAGCGCCCGCCTCATCGCCCCCGACGGGCGGGTTTTGGAGGAGGACGCACTCCGGGCGCTGCTTGGGCGCATCGATGGCGCGATCTTCAAAGACGTCTTCGCGTTCAGCCTCTGGGAACTCTCGAACCTCGAGGCGCTCTCGCAGGAGGAGGTCCGCGACCGGCTCTACTCCGTCGGGTTGACGGGCGCTGGGCATAGCGCGTCCTCCGCGCGCCGGTCGCTCGAGCAGCAGCTCGGGGACCTCCTCAAGCCACGCGCCGAGAAGGCGCGCATCAATCAGCTCCTGAGCGCGCTCGGGGAGACGCGGCAGAGACTGCGCGAGGCGCAGCTGCAGGCACAGGACTACGCGGAGCTGCAGCACCGGGAGGCCGAGGCGGAGGAAGACGCGGACCGCCTGCAGCGGGAGGCGTCGGCGCTGCGCGCAAGGCGCGAGTTCCTGCTCCTCCTGCGCTCCATCGAGGGGACCTGGAACCGCCTGCACCGCCTGGAGTCGGAGCTCGGTCGCACCGTGGACAAGCTTGACCCGTCGCTCGCGGGGGAACTGCAGGACCTCCTCGACGCGCAGAAGGCACGTGCGGTCGAGCTCGAGCAGCGTCGCGGCGATGAACGTGAGCTGACCGCCCAGATCGAGGAGATCGCTCCGCCCGAGGCGCTGGTCGAAGTGGCGCCGGCCGTCGAGGACCTGGTGCGGGGCCTCGGCCTTCAGGAGGACCGGATTCGGCGCGCGGACGAGGCGGACCGCGCACTGCAGGCGAAGCGCGGCGCGTGCGAGGAGATCGCCGCGAAGCTGAACCTCCCTTCTGGCGCCGAGCTGCCCACATGGGATTTCACAGTTCGCCAGGAGATCGACGACTGGGCGCGGCGCCTTCGGGAGTCGGACGAGAAGGTGCGCCGCCTCTCGGAGCAGTCGGAGGCCGCCCTGCGCGACGCCGCCCGGGCGGCGGAGGACGCCGAGGCCGCCCAGGCGGCACTCGCGCCGCACGAGGGCGTTGCCGACGCCGCGGCGCTGCGCGTTCGGCTCGCCGCGATCGAGTCGCTGCAGCGCCTGGGGGACGCCATGCAGCGCCGGCGCACGACCTTCCTCGGCGCAGGGGGCATGGGTGTCGCCCTTGGGGTCGTCGGTGCCATCGGCCTCGCGCAGCGCGTCTCTTCCCTCATCGCGCCGCTCGCCGTCGGCTTCGCGCTCGCCGTGTACGCCGCGGCGGCGGGGGTCCGCGCCGAGCGCCGCGGGCGCGCGGCTTGCCGGCAGGCCGCCGAGGAGGGGGGGCTCTCGTACCCGCTTCCGGAGGGGGACCTGGAGCGCCTGCGCCGGGAAGCCCAGGCGCTCCAGGAGGGGGCCGCCGACCAGGACCACCTGCGCCAACGCGCGGCCGAACTGCAGGCGAAACGCGCGTTGCGCGACGCTGAAGCGGAGGAACTCCGCCGCCGGCTCGCGCATGAGCAGGCGCAGTCCCTAGCCGACCAGGAGGCGTTCGGGGCCTTCAAGCGGGGACATGGGCTGCCCGCCGGCCTCGCCCCGGAGCTCCTCGGGTCCTACGCCGCGGAGCTCGCGGAGTTCACGCGGACGCGGGCGGACGTCGAGCGGCTGGCAGCGGAAGTGGAGGACACGCGACGCGGCATCGCCGCCTGGCAGACAAAGGCGCAGGAGCAGCTGCGCGGTGCGGGGCGCGAGGTGCCGGCTGATCCGCGTGACCTACTGGCTGCGGTCGGGGTGCTCGCAAGCGACGTCGCGAATGCCCGCACTGCGATGGAGCGCGCCGCGGACCTAGGGACCCAGCGCGACGGCCTGCGCGCACGCCTGCTGGGGATCGAGGACCGCCGCAGCGACGCGGACCGCCGCATCGCGGAACTCCTCTCCGCGCTTGGGGCGCAGAGCGCGTCCGAGTTCGAGACCCTGCGGGAGGCGTCCCAGTTGCGCTCCCAGTTCCTCGACCAGGCGGGCCCCGCGGCGGGTGAGCTGACGAGGGAACTTCTCGAGGGCGACGCCGCCGCCCGCAGCGCCGAAGCCGAGGAGATCGCGCAGCGCCTTGAGCGCATCGACGAAGTGGAGCACAAGCGGGCCCTCACGACGCTCTTGGCGCTGCGAAATGAGCGCGAGCAGGTGGCGCAGACCGCCGACGTCGCGGAGTACGCCGCGCAGGAGGAGCGCCTGCTGACGGAACTGCGGAGGGCGGTCGCCCAGTGGCGCTCCGTCTTCGCGGCGAAGCAGCTGCTCGACCGGACGCTCGAGGTGTACGAGCGCGATCGCCAGCCGGAGGTGCTGCGCTTCGCCTCGCAGGCGATCGGGCGCATC
The DNA here is from genome assembly GCA_021793215.1 of Bacillota bacterium. GTDB lineage: Bacteria > Bacillota > Sulfobacillia > JAJZYS01 > JAJYTV01 > JAJYTV01. Next base: position 9,720 of record JAJYTE010000005.1, on the reverse strand, counting down.
ACGGCGGGACGATACACCGCGGTGCGCCAGCGTTCCGACGAGAAGGGGCTGGTGGCGGTCGACGCCTTCGGCCGTCAGCTCTCCCCCGAGGAACTCAGCCGAGGCACCGCGGAGCAGATCTACCTCGCGCTGCGCCTGGGGCTCGCGGCGTCGTACGGCGAGCGGGTCGTGACCTTGCCGCTGGTGCTCGACGACGTGTTGGTGAACTTCGATCCAGACCGGGCCCGCGCAGTGCTGTCGGTGCTCGGAGAGTTCGCCGCGGAGGAGGGCCGGCAGGCACTTCTCTTCACCTGCCACCCCTTCGTGCGCGAGATGGCGGAGCAGATTCAGGGCACGCGAACGCTCAGGCTGCCCCAGCCCCTGGCGGCAGGCGAGGCGGCGGCGGCGCGGGCGCCCGGACCCGTCGACAGCGGAGAGGGTGACATTGCTTCGCTCACCCTATCCGCCCTGGCGCAAGGGGAGCTGGCGCTGCGTGCGATCGCCGAGAGGACCGGCGCCGAGGAGCGCGATGTGCGCAAGCAGCTACAGACACTGCTTCAGGAGGGCACGGTCGAAGCGGTCGGGGAGGGCAGGGGGCGTAGGTACCGGCTGTCCACCCATGAAGGCCTGTTCGGCAGGCCGTAGCGAGTGCTGAAGTCTTTGGGCGGACCAAGCGAGGCCTGCCGGGACGGCCGGTGAACCGGCGGTCGGGCCCGAAGAGTGCCACAGCCGATGAAGTTCTCCGCTGAGAAGGGGCGGACGCATTGCGCTTCGAAGATGCAGACTTCCTGGACCAGCAGTACGGCACTAGCGAGGGACTTGCAGTCCGCATCGAGACCCACCGCCGGTACGGTACAGCTTCCAAGGACATTTTCGAGGAGTTGACGGAGAAGGCGCGCGACGAATTGGAACCGCTGCGGATCCTTGACGTCGGTGCGGGCGACGGGAACTGGTACCGCACGCTCCGGCGCGTGCTCGGTTCGGAACCGTTCTACGTGGGACTCGATCGTTCGGATGGCATGGTGGAGCACCTACGTGAGGCGCAGGCGGGAGACGCCCGCGCGCAGGTGGTAAGAGGTGATGCGCAGGCACTGCCCTGGACTCTTCCGGAGTTCGATTGGGTTGGGATGCACTTCATGCTCTACCACGCACCCGACATCCCTCGTGCGATCGCCGAAGCATGGCGGATACTTCGGCCCGGCGGACTTCTGCTCGCCGCGACAGTCAGCACCAGTTCGTACCGCGAGCTCGCGGAACTGCAGCTCGAAGGGCTGCGCGCAATGGGCTACAGCGCCGCACGGATCGCTCAGCCGTCCGACCGTTTCTCGCTGGAGACGGGCGCGCAGTACTTTCCTGTACGTTCTGAGATCCTGGACTGCCCTGGGGGCCTTCGATTCGACGCAGCGGAGCCCGCGCTGCGCTACCTCGCATCAGGTCCGATCGACGCCGCGATCGCGCAGGCCGGTGCGCCTGCTTCGCTGCGGCGAGATCTCCTGGCGTATGTCGGCCAACGCATCGATGCAGAGATTCGCAGGGCAGGGAGCTTCACCGTGCGATCGAAGAGCGGCTGTTTCGTCGTGACGAAGCGCTGATCTGGAGGGTGCGGACGCCGCTCCTCCGGCCGCGCCGCTCCATTCGGGGTTAAGCGGCCGTCGGGGATGCCAAATGTTGCCTGTTGCCGCGGAGACGGGTGGCTTTCGGTGCCGAACGTGGCGAGTATTCAAGTTCATCCTCCCGATCAAGACATTCACTGCGCACGTATGACCTTAAAGCGGACGCTGCGTTCAGTTAACCGGCCAATACGGACTTTGACGCCCTCTCCCCGGGTAGGTAGCATGGCCTTGGGAGCGCTTTCCGGGAGGTTCCCCCTGGGGCCGGAAGCCGTAGGCCGAGGGCACCAGGGGGAGCGCGGGGGGGGGGCGTCATGTTCCGGGTAGCGGCGCGCGAGGAGGCTCCGTTCTGGGCGGTACTGGACGACGCGGGCCAGGAGGTCGCGGTCATCGCAGGGTACCTCGGGTATGTCGCGGCGCGCGGGTTCTCGCGCCACACCGTGCGCGCCTACGCGTACGACATGCTCGCCTTCTGGCGCTGGCTCGAGGCGACGGGCGGAGACCGTGCTCTACCACCTCGGGATCTATGAGCGGCCAACTCCGCACGGTCATGCGCGCGAGCACACCTGGGCGGGTTACCTGAAAGGGGTGGCACAGCCTGAGCTGAAGGCCGAGATGCTGCGCTACATCGAACAGATGGCCGCCACGCGACGCACCTCGACTGTGATCGGCTACTGCCACTCTCTCGTGCCGTTCGCCCGTTACCTCGCGGAGCACCATCCCGAGGTGCGCAGCGTCGCCGATCTGCGCCGGGATGCCCACATCGAGCCCTACCTCGTCTGGAACGCGATGCGCGAGTGGACACCGCGAGGCGGGACCCCGCAGCGCTACAGCGCGAGGGAGCGCCAGCACGGCGTGCTGGATGTCAAGTTCTTCTTCGACACCATCACCGAATGGGGCTGGGCGGAGGCGCCGAAGAGAAGGCTGCTCTTCCCGAGCGACGTCCCGAAACGGGACAAGCCCCTGCCGCGGTTCATCCCGCAGGACCAAGAAGTACGCCTGATGGCCGCGATCCGCACGCAGCAGGACCCCTTCCAACGCTACCCTTTGGAGATTCTGCGCGCCACGGGGCTGCGCATCGGCGAGCTACTGAACCTCAAACTCGACTGCGTGCACCAGGTGCCGGGCCAGGGGCCTGGCTCAAGGTACCGCTCGGCAAGCTGCGCACGGAGCGCATGGTGCAGATCAATGAGGAGACGGTGGCGATGTTCGACACCATCGCGCAGGCGCGAGGCGCCGTGCGACCGCTGCCGCATCCCGAGACCGGACGCCCCACCGAGTTCCTGCTCATGCGCCACGGTACGCGCGTCAGCATCGCCCTCATCCGCAATACCCTGAGGCGTGCGGTGGGGATTGCGGGGCTCGTGGACGCCAAAGGCCGGCCGCTGCACATCACCCCGCATCAGTTCCGCCACACCTACGCGACCGCATTGATCAACGGTGGTATCAGCCTGCCGGCCCTCATGCGCCTGCTCGGCCACGTCAGTGCGACGATGAGCCTGCGCTATGGCCACCTCTTCGACGCGACCGTCCATCAGCAGTACGAGGCGGCGCTGAGCGAGGCGAAGAGCCAGTACTCGCCGGCAATGCTGGAGGTTGCGGCGGGGCGAACCGGACGCGGAGCAACTTCTCATGCTACCTCTGGGGGGAGTATGTTGAAGGTGCGAGCGTGGAGGCATCAGGTAGCAGCTACACCCCGTCCAGCCAGTGGCAGAACTACGTGTATGGCTCAGGCTCTTACGGCACCTACCCCAATGTCAACAACTCCACCGTGCTCACTGTGCTCGCCAATGGCCAGAGCGACGCGACGGGCTGGGAAACGTGGTAAGGGGGGTACTGTTGATGATGATCAGGCTGAGTAAGCTTGCTGTTGCGGCCTTGGTTATTGCAGCCTTGGCTGGAGGGGCGCTCCTCACCCATGCCAATGCTAGTGGAAGCACCCCGGCCACGGCCCCGACTCTTGGGCCGGTGGCCCCAACCCACCCCGTCGTGTATCCGCTGCACGTTAACCCGAGTCAGAACACCAGCAACTTGCCAATGCCGCCCGCCCGATGTGCACACTTACACGTATCCTGTGCCTTCGGAATATGGGTTGCCGCCAGTGGTTGGCCGGGGCGACGTTGAAGTGCCGGCTTCGAATCTGCCGTTCCCGCAGCCTCCGTATACCCCTGGCGAAGCCCACATGATTCCGGCCTCGACATTCAGCACAACTCTTCTGCACCAAGACGCGGTAGCAGCCGGCCTTAACCTCAATATGGACTGGCCGATAACCATCCTCACTGCGTGGCAGGTGTCACCTACCTTGTCGGTCGGAACCGGTGAAATGGGACTTCCGGACATTCCGGTTCTGGTCACACTGACATCCACGGGTAGTTCGCAGATCGTGGGCCTAAACGTCATAGGTGGCCCAGGCCCCGCCTACATCGTGGGCATGCAGAACGGCTCGGTCGTAATGTTGCAGGGAGCCGGGTACGAAAGCTGGGATCCGACGACCGGTGCGATTACCCGGACAGACCAGGACGGCAACCCGTTGCAGGGGTCTTAATGTGACGAGATCTGACGTAAACGGATACCTCGAAGGCGATTGGAACGTGCGGTGAGGAACGCGGGACGCCCTGCAACCCTGTGGGGCGTCTTCTCTATTTGGTCGTTGGTGCAGGCGCGATCGCGATGCTTGCTCGCGAGGCGATCGGCGAGCCTTCGCCCTCGCCCACGCGAGCGCCAGGGCGAGATCTTCTCACGTCCTGATTTGCACTGAGGTCCCCTGCCCCCTGGCCTCTTCAAGGTCCTGCCCGTGCTCGTAGACCCGGCCGACACCTCGCCGGCAGAGGCCGATACGGATCGCGACCCGACCGGCATGCTGCACGCCCTCTGGCTGCACGTGAAGCTGCGGGCGACGTCGGCGCGCGGCGTGGCTGTGGTCGCGTCAGCGGTCGGGGTTCCTGCCGAGCGGGTGCTCCAGCAGCTCAAAACCTGGGACGCCGAGCGCCGCGAGCTAACGAACATGCCCCGCGCCGAGCACGACTGGACCTCAGCAGTCTACATTCAGCGAGTGTCCACGCATACGGAAGCCTACCCGCGGATTGGCCGGATAAGTCACAAACAGACAACTCTTGCCGAAATACCAAGAGGGGGCAATTGCCATAGGGAGGAGGCACTGGCATCAGACCACGACGTGAATGATGGGTGGTGACGCGGCGAGCCCGGAGACGCCCGGGGTGCAAAGCCACGGGTCTTCCTGCCTGGTCGGCGCACTGACACCAGGACTGCATGCAGTGACTCTACGGAGTACGGCATGGCGTTTTAGCTGTCGGAGTTTCTGCTTAAGCGCGCAGCGTGAGAGCCCAACCTGTGCGGTGAGACAAAGGGGGGATACGGCATGCGCAAGTGGATCGTGACATTCACTCTGAGTCTCGGACTCGTGCTCCCCGCCTTCGGCGGAGTGGCCGCGGCCGCGGGGCCGGGCGCAGTCGGACAATCGAACGCATCGACCCATGGACATGCCGCCGGCCGGCCTGCCCAGCCCGGACAGGGAAGCGCGTTCGGTCAGTCGGTGGAGCAGGCGGTCTACACCGCGCTCAGTTCCGGCGACACGGGCACGGCGCTCGCGAATGCGGTGCACGTCGTCATCGGGACGCTCAAGCCCAACGCGAAGGGCATCTCCGTCGCCGAAGCGGTGTACCAGTCGGTGTACAGCGCGACGAGCGGCGGTGAGACCGTCTCGATGCCGTTCACGGATATGGGAGGAGCCGGCTGGGCCGCACCGTTCGTCAGCGCACTGAACAAGGCGGGGGTCGTCCGCGGCACGACGCAGACCACGTTCTCGCCGGACCAGAAGGTGACCGGTGCGCAACTGCTGACGATGCTGGATCGGCTCCAGAACTGGCCGACCGCCACCGCGACGGGTAGCGCAGTCCCCGACTCGCAGTTCCTTGCGCAGGCGCCGGCGTTCGCGGCGCAGGCGATCCGATCGGCATTGAGCGAAGGACTCGCGCAGGGGGTGGGCGGGCTCACCAATCCGAACGCACCCCTCACCCGCGCCCAGGCGATCGCACTGCTGATCAACTCGCTCGGCCTGAACCAGGTCGCGCAGGGGGAGAGTGGCGCTGCGATCTCCCTATCGGGACCCGTGCCTGGCTGGGCGAGCGGAGCGATTGCCCTCGCGATCCAACTCGGCCTCGTCCAGGGAAGCAACGGGCAGATCCTGGCGGACCAGACGCTCACGCGAGGACAGATGGCGGTGCTATTGGCGCGTGTGGCGATGCTGGAATCGATCGCGACAAGCCAATCGAGTACTCCCTAGGATACGCGGCAGGCGGCCCGTCCCCGGGTTTGGGGGGCGGGCCGCCTGCGCGTACCACGGGCACGGGCGCTAGAGGTGTCGGGAGACGAGCCGCTAACGCACGAGGGCGTAGAGGGCGATTCCCCCCGCGAGCACGGCTCCGTTCAAGAGGTGCAGGCGTGAGGTCTGGGGCAAGAGGCGGCGCAGTGGCCCGCTGCGGCCCACCCCCGCCGCGAGCGGGAGCAGCGCGAGCGTCAGCGCCGCCGTCCACGGCAGGAGTCGCAGCAGTGCGGCCGCTGCCGGCCAGAGCAGCGCGAGGAAGATCTCCGCGCGCAGGAGGCTCAGCCCCCGCGCCTCCCCCAGAACGATCGCGAGCGTCCGCCGGCCCCGCTCCTGGTCGCTCTCGCGGTCACGAAGGTTGTTCGCGGTCAGGATGGCGGCGACGAGCAGCCCGACGGAGAAGGACGCCGCGAGGCCGGCGACGCTCAGGCGGCCCGAAGCCGCCACTTCGCTGACCAGTGTCTCGAGGACGCCCATCAGCAGGAAGACGGTGAGCTCCCCGTAGGGCGTTGCGGCGATCGGCTTCGGCCCTGCCGAGTAGAGCAGCGCGATCGCTATGCTGAGGAGCCCCAGGCTGACGAGCATGAGTCCGCGGAAGTAGCCGAGCACGCAACCGAGTATGAACGCGAGCGCGAACGTCGAGAGCGCGTAGCGCAGCACGGTCTTCTCCTGGAGTTCTCCACTGACGATGACCCCCGCGATGCCGGTGAGCCCCGCGTGGTCGACGCCGCGCCGGAAGTCGAAGTACTCGTTCGCCATGTTCGTCGCGATCTGCAGCAGCAGCGAGATCGCGAGCATGTCGAGCGAAAGCGGGAAGGAAACGGTGCCGGAAAGGCCTGCGGCGGCGGCTCCGACCAGCACCGGCACGATCGCCGCCGAGAGGGTGTGGGGCCTCGAGAGGCGCCAGAGTGCTCTCAGGGTCATCAGGCCTCGCCTCCCTCGCGCAAGAGCCGACGCATCAACTTGCCGCCGGCGTTGCGCGGCAGCGCCGCGACGAACGCGATCCGGCGCGGCACCTTGTAGCCTGCGAGCTGCGTGCGCAGAAACGACTGGAGGTCCTCCGCTGACACCGTCTCGTCGTCGCGCAGGACGACGGCCGCGTGCACCGCCTGGCCCCACGTCGCATCCGGCCTCGCGAAGACGGCCGCGTCGAGCACGGAGGGGTGGCGCGCGAGCGCGCCCTCCACCTCGGCGGGGTAGACGTTCTCGCCTCCGCTGACGATCAGATCGTCGCGGCGGTCGAGGACGAAGAGGTAGCCTTCGGCGTCGAGGTAGCCGATGTCGCCGGTATGGAGCCAGCCACCGGCGAGCGCCTTCTCCGTGTCCGCTTCGCGCCGCCAGTAGCCGGGGGAGACTGTCGGGCCGCGCACCAGGATCTCGCCCACCTCGCCGGGTGCGAGGCCGGCCTCCGGTGTGCCGATGCGCAGCTCCGTGAGCAGCAGCGGCCTTCCCGCAGAGCCGATCCGATCGGTCTGCGCGGGCTGCATGGTCGCGACCTGGGACGCGGTCTCCGTGAGCCCGTAGGTCGGTGCGATCTTGGCGCCGGCGCCCAGCGCGCGTTCCAGGAGTTCGCCCGGCGCGGGTCCCCCTCCCAGAAGGATGCAGCGCAGCGTAGGCGGGAACGGGACCCCCGCGTCGAGCAGGCGCTGCAGCATGACCGGCACAAGCGAGGCGATCGTGACGCCGTCGTTCTCTAGCGCCCGCGCGACCGCCTGCTCGGAGAATCCATCGTGCGCCACGACGCCGATGCCGTAGAGCGCTGCGCGCAGCAGGATGGAGAGGCCGCCGACATGGAAGAGCGGCATGCACAGCAGCCAGCGATCCTCGGGCAGCGTCCCCAGCCCGAGCGCCGACGTCACCGCGGCGTGGTAGAAGTTGCCGAGGGTCAGCATCGCGCCTTTCGGCTTTCCGGTCGTGCCGGATGTGTAGACGAGCGCGGCGAGATCCGAGAGGCGGTGGCCCGTGGTGGGGGCGTGGGCGCCGCGCTGAAGCGCGGGGGCGTAGAGCGCATGGGTCCCTGCGGCCCGCGCGAGCGGCGCACCCGTCTCGCCGAGCCTCTCCCCAAGCACCAGCGCGCGCGGCGCCGAGTCCTCGAGAACGAACGCCATCTCCTGCGTGGAGAGCCGCGTGTTCATGGGGACGATGGCCGCGCCGAGGCGCAGGGTCGCGTGCAGGAGCACGGCGAAGTCCGGGCCGCCGGGCATCAGCGCGGCGACGCGGTCGCCGGCCGAGACGCCCTGCGCCGCAAGAGCGCCGGCAGCCCGCGACGCAAGCTCGTCGAGCTGCCCGTAGGTGAGATCACCCGCCTTGGATCGCAGCGCGAGCCGTTCGGGCGAGCGCTCCGCGCGTCGATGCAGCCAGTCCGGAGTCTCGTCCGGACCGAACGTCCTGCTCTCGTACCGCGCCATCTACGGCAGGCGCGGGAACTTGCCGAAGTCCGGCTTGCGCTTCTCGAGGAAGGCCTTGTTCCCTTCCTGGCCCTCCTCGGTCATGTAGTAGAGCATCGTCGCGTCGCCTGCGAGCTGCTGGATACCCGCCAGACCGTCCGTGTCCGCGTTGAAGGCCGCCTTGAGGAACCGAAGGGCGATCGGGCTCTTCTCGAGAATCTCTCGCGACCACTGGACGGCGGTGTCCTCGAGCTCCGCGAGCGGCACCACGACGTTCACGAGGCCCATCTCGAGCGCCTCCTGCGCCGAGTACTGGCGGCAGAGGTACCAGATCTCGCGCGCCTTCTTGTGCCCCACGATGCGCGCGAGCAGCGTCGCGCCGTAGCCTGCGTCGAAGCTGCCGACCTTCGGTCCGGTCTGACCAAAGACCGCGTTGTCCGCAGCGATCGTCAGGTCGCAGACGATGTGCAGCACGTGACCGCCGCCGATGGCGTAGCCCGCCACGACCGCGATGACCGGCTTCGGCAGCGTGCGGATCTGGCGCTGCAGGTCGAGGACGTTCAGGCGCGGCACGCCGTCGTCCCCGACGTAGCCCGCCTTGCCGCGGATGCGCTGGTCGCCCCCGGAGCAGAACGCCTTGTCGCCGGCCCCCGTCAGGAGGATGACGCCGACCGACTGGTCCTCGCGCGCGCGCGCGAACGCGTCCTGCAGTTCGAAGAGCGTCTGGGGTCGGAAGGCGTTGCGCACCTCCGGCCGATTGATCGTGATCTTCGCGATGCCCTCGAACCGCTCGTAGATAATGTCCTGGTACTCCTTGACCGTCTCCCAGGCGTAGCCCATGGAGCCATTTCCCCTTTCCGAATCTCAGCGCGCGAGGCGCGCGAGGAATTCTTGAACCAGCCGCGCGAAGACGCGCGGCCTTTCGAAGTGGACGTTGTGACCGGCAGCCGGTACAATCGCGAGCTCAGCAGCTCCCATGGCGGAAGCCATCGCCTGGAGCTTGGCCCCGTACTTCGCGTCGCGCGCACCGGCGATCAGCAGGACGGGAGCCTTGATCTCCCCGAGCCGCAAAGAGACGTCGTCGGTCGCGCCGGCGCCCGCACCCCTGAGGCTGCCGCAGAGGCCGTCTGGCCGCTGGCGCAGCCGCTCTGCGCGCTGGCGCGCAAGGCGCCCTGGCGGGCAGCGCGCCTGCGAGGCGAACAGCGGATGGGCCTCCCAGCGGGCGACGAACGCCTCGATGCCGCCTTGGGCGAGTACGCGGCAAAGCGCCTCGTCACTCTCCACCCGCCTTGCGCGTTCCGCCATGGAGGTGATGCCCGGCGACGCGCTCTCGAGCACGAGGGAGCGCACGCGACCGGGCGCGAGGAGCGCCGCACGCATGGCGACGCGTCCCCCGAGAGAG
>JAJYTE010000034.1 GCA_021793215.1 Bacillota bacterium | reverse complement strand
CCCTTCCAGCAGGCTGGCGACCACGACGTCGAGCGCCTCGTCGACCACTTCGAGGGGCGTCGTGAGCGGCTGCAGGAAACGGATCACGTTGTGGTAGATGCCGGCCGTCAGCACCATCACGCCACGCTCGAGGCAGCGCTGCTGGATGCGGTGCGTCAGCTCGGGGTTCGGTTCCTTCGTGCCGTGGTCCTTGACGAGCTCGATCGCGAGCATCGGCCCGAGGCCGCGTACCTGCCCGATGAACGGGCTCTGGCGCTGCGCGTTCTCGAGGCGGGCGCGCAGATGCTCGCCCTGCTTGACGGCCAGCTCGAGGATGCCGTCCTCGTCGAAGGCGTCCATCACAGCGTTGCCAGCGGACGTCGCAAGCGGGTTCCCGACGTAGGTTCCGCCGATCTGGGAGGGTCCTGGGCCGTCCATGTACTCGCGCCGACCCATCACGCCCGAGAGCGGGACGCCGTTCGCGATCGACTTGGCCATCGTCATCAGGTCCGGGCGGATGCCGGAGTGTTCGGTCGCCCAGAACTTGCCCGTGCGGCCGAATCCGGTCTGGACTTCGTCGACGATCAGCAGGATGTTGTGCTTCTCCGTGAAGCGGCGCAGCCACGGCAGGAAGTCCGGCGGCGGGACCACGAAGCCGCCCTCGCCCTGTACCGGCTCCACGATGATCGCGGCGGTGTCCTCGGGCGCTACTTGGGTCAGGAGCGCGCGCTCGATCCGGCGGTAGCAGCGCTCGCCGCAGACGTGGTCGGGCCCCTCCGCGAGGTCGCAGCGGTAGCTGTACGGGAACGGGACGCGATAAACCTCGGGGGCGTACGGGCCCATGCCCGACTTGTAGGGATGCACCTTGCTCGTCAGCGTCATCGCCATGAGCGTGCGGCCGTGGAAGGCGCCCTCGAAGGCGATGATCCCCTTGCGCCCGGTGGCGGCGCGCGCGATCTTGATCGCGTTCTCCACAGCCTCGGCCCCCGAGTTGAAGAAGATGCTGCAGACGTCCTCTCCACCACCCGGGAAGGTGGCGTTCAGGCGCTCCGCGAGCCGCACGTAGCTCTCGTACGGGATGTTCGTGAAGTCGGTGTGCAGGAAGTGCTGCACCTGCTGGTCCAGCGCGGCGACCACCCGCGGGTTGCGGTGGCCGACGTTCTGCACGCCGACGCCGCCCGTCAGGTCGATGAACGTGTTGCCGTCGATGTCGGTGATGATGGCTCCCTCGGCCCGATCTATCACGGGCGTGTCGACGGCGACGGAGCGCGGTGTCGCCGCCGCGATGCGGCGGAGGATCGCGAGGCTCTTCGGTCCGGGGACCTCGGTGCGGATGTCGATGTGGCCGGTCTTCTGCAAGCGATCGCCTCCTTGCGGATCGTCGGTTCACATGGCGCTGAGCGGTCGACGCATAGCGTGGACCGGATGGACCCGAAGGGGGATGCGATGGATGCGCGAACCGGCAGTGCTCGGCATGGCCCTGCTGCGTTACCTGTCGGCTGCGGTGGAACTGACCGCGGCCACCCTGATGCTGCGCTATGGCAAGGTGTCAACGGCGGTGTCGATCAACGCGGCGCTCGGCCTCTTCGGGCCGACCCTCTTCGTGCTGGTGTCGGCCGTCGGGATCTGGGGCCTCGCCCAGAGCGGTGCCGTGTCCTGGGCGAAGCTCGCCCTGATCTTCAGCGGCGTGGTGCTGATCGTCTACGGTGCGACGCGCTAGATGGGCTTTTGGATCCGTGTCGCCTGCAGCGACTCCTGCTGCACGCGCTGGCGGCAGCTGTCGCACACGAAGATCCCTTCCGCCTGGCGCATCGGCTCGTGCTCACCGGACCACTTCTGGACCGTCTCGCCTCTCCCGCAGATGGAGCAGCGCACTTCCATGGAGATCCCTCCCTAGGACGAGGCAAGCGCCTCCCGCAGGAGGAGGCCCGCCGCCTTGGCGTCCTGGTAGGCTATTCTCTCCTGATCTCCGCCGCGGTAGCGCGCCGCGAGACCGAGGCCGATGCCCTCGATGCCCGCGGGCTGCAACCGCGCCGCGAGCGGCCGCGCGTCCGAGCGCACGGTCAGCGCGGCGCCGTCTCGACGCAGCGCGTCGACGAAGGGAGGTACGGAGTACCCCTCCGCCACCAGGAGGGGTCCGCAACCGATCTCCATTCCATCATCCTCATCCAGCACCTCGAGCGCAACCCCTCTCGGGCGACGCTCCGCCGCGAGCAGCGACGCCCCGCCCTGCGGCGAGAAGCCGGCGCGCGACAACCCGACGACCGTCACGTCCGCGAGAGATGCGGCTGCCTCGAGCGCACAGGCCCAGAGCGCGCGTCTGCCCGCGTCAGGTCCGAGCAGGGATCCGCCTTCTACTCGGCGGGGCGCTGCGAAGACGGCGGCGGCGCCTGGCTCGAGCGGCTCGGAGAGCGGGTCCAAGGTCAAGTCGTCCTTGCTCGCGCGCAGGATCGCCTTGCGCTCGCCGACGCGCACAAGGCGGCCGTGCAGCGCCTGCGGCGCGAGCGGCGTGCCCGCGGCGGCCGCGCCGAACCCGCCCGGCCCCCCGCCGGTCGCGATGAACGTCGGTTCGTCGAGGCCAAGGAGTACCAGGTGGCCGCCGTCGCCCTTGCGCGCGAGGAGGTTGCCGACCGGGTCGATCGCGACGCGGGCGCCCATCCCCTCGAGCATGTGCCGCAGCCAGTCCCGCAGCGGCCCCTCGGCGCCCGCCGGAGCGGGCAGGTCCGCCATCGCCTCGAACCGACGCAAGATTGCGTCCTCCATTGGTCAGACCACCTCCCTGAGCGACTGGAGCCAGTGCGTCAGAAGCCGCTGCGAGGCCGCGACGTCGGCAAGCGAGAGCAGTGAGGCGGGAGAATGCAGATAGCGGCAGGGCACCGACATCGCGCCGACGCGAAGGCCCTGGGGCCAGAGCGCGGCGGCGTCGTTCCCGCCCCCGACGCTCCGCCGCCACTGCCAGGGAACGCCAGCCCCCTCCGCGGCCCGCACCAGGGACTGCATGAGCGGTGCGTCCGGGATCGTCGAGCGGTCGACGAGCGTCAGCGCAGGGCCATCGCCCACACGCGTGGCGAGGTAACCCTCCGGCAAGTCGGGCGTGTCGCCTGCGGCGGTCGCCTCGAGCACGAGGGCGGCGTCTGGCTGTACCCTGCGGCCTGCGACGCGCGCGCCGCGCAGTCCGACCTCCTCCTGCACCGTGAAGGCGACGTGCAGTGGGAAGTCCGTCTCCTCAGCCAGCGCGCTGAGCGCCAGGTGTACGCCGACCCTGTCGTCGAACGCCTTGGCGATGGCCGCGCCGCCCTGCGTTTCGCAGTACGGGGTGTCGAAGGTCACCATCTCCCCCACCGGCGCCTCCTGCTGCGCTTCGCGGCGCGTGGTCGAGCCGATGTCGACGTAGAGATCGTCGTACGTGAGGGCTGCACGGTCTTCGCCGCGCGAGAGGTGCGCGGGTGCGAGTCCGATCGTACCGTGAAGTCCTGCGGCCCCGACGCGCACCGGCTTGCCAGGCAGTACGGCCGCACTGACGCCGCCCGCAGGCCGTATGCGAAGGTGTCCCTCGTCCGTGTGCCCGACGACCATCAGGCCGACCTCGTCGAGGTGGGCGAGCAACAGGATCCGCGGGCCCGACTTCCTCAGACCGCGCGCGGCGTAGAGGTTGCCGAGCGCGTCCTGCGTCACCTGCTCCACGCCCGCAGGCAGCAGGTCCTTGACGAGCGCGCGCACCAACTCCTCGCGGCCGGGCGTGCCCCGCGACTCGCAAAGCTCTTTCAGTCCCATAAGAGATCCTCACGCGCGAAGCCTGCCGTTGCCAGCTGCGCGAGCAGCGCCGTCGTCGCCTCGACGTCCGACAGCGCGACGACCTCCGCAGGCGAGTGCATCGAGCGCAAGGGGATCGAGACGACGCCCGTCGGGAGCCCGAGGCCCGCGACCTGCAGCGCCCAGCCATCGGTGCCGGAGTCGCCTGGCAAGGGCTCCGACTGCCAGTTGACACCCGCGGCGTCCGCGCTGCGGCGCAGCAGGGAGAGCACAGGCATCGGGACGTTTGGACCAACGCCGATCGCTGGCCCGCCGCCGAGCTCCATCAGGTGGTCCCGGCGGGTGACCTCGGGCTGGCGGGCGAAGGTGACGTCGACCGCCAGCCCGAGGTCCGCCTGCTCGGCAAGGCCGAGGAAAGCGGCCCCGCCGCGGCCCTTCTCCTCCCCGGCGGTGAAGGCGCAGGCGAGCCGCACGTTCGGTTCGCGATCGCGCAGCGCCTCGAGGAGGAGGCAGGCTGCGGCGACCGATGCCCGGTTGTCGAGCGCCGGCGCGCTCAGGCGGCCTTGTCCGAGCGCGCGCGGTGCGACGCGGAAGTAGACGGGAGTGCCGACGGGCGGGGGCGTGCCACCTCCCATGTCGACGTAGACGTCGGATTCCTCGAGCGGCTTGTCCGGTTCGCCGCCACGCCGCAGGTGCGGCGGCAGCATGCCCACGACGCCGGGCTGTCCCTCCGCCTCCACCGTGAGGCCCTGCAGACACCGCAGGTCGATCGACGGTGCGCTGACGCGCAGGTACCCACCCGGCAGCACAGCGCGCACGCGCATGGCGACTTGGTCGGCATGCGCGGCCACGAGCACGAGGGGCGAATCGTCCGGTCCGTCGCGCCAGGCGACGAGGTTGCCAGCTCCGTCCGTCGTGAGGCGGTCCGAAAGGCCTTCAAGGTGTACGCGCAGGTAGTCGTGCACACTGCGCTCGAGACCGCTGGCCGCGCGGAGCGCTGTGAGGTCCTGGAGCCATTCGCGCGCCGTCACTGCGCCTCTTGCCAGGCCACGGACGCCGCGTCGGCGGCCGCGGCGGGATTCGCAGCGCGGCCCGCGCGGCGCAGCACGCGCGCGATGGCCTGCACCGTGCGGAGGACGTTGCCAAGCGCCGCACCCTCGCCCATCGTGCCGATGCGCCACGCCTGTCCCTTCCACTCGCCCAGCCCGCCGGCGATCTCGATACCCTCGGTTAGCAGGAGCTCCCGCCGCAGAGCGGCCTCGTCCAGACCGTCCGGCGGGCGGACGACGGTGAGCGATGCAAGCTGGTGCGCAGGCGCTACGCGGGACGGCAAGGAGAGTTCCGCGAGGCCGGCACGCAGGGCGGAGGAGGCCCTGCGGTGACGCAGCCAGCGCGCCTCGAGGCCCTCCTCACGCAGCGCGCGAAGGGCCTCCCCCAGGGCGAAGACCATGCTTACGGGGGCGGTGTGGTGGTAGAGGCGCTCCGCGCCGACGTAGCGGGAGATCAGGGCGAGGTCGAGGTACCAGGACTGCGCGGGCGTACCGGGGGGCCGGGCGGCGAGCGCCCCGTCGGCGACGGAGATCGGCCCGAGTCCCGGGGGGGCGCCGAGGCACTTCTGGCTTCCGCTGTAGACGACGGCCGCACCCCACTCGTCCATCCGGACCGGCATGCCGCCGAGCGAGGTGACCGCGTCGACCACCAGCTGGGCGCCGTGCTCGCGCGCTGCCGCGGCGATGGCTCCGACGTCGGAGAGAACGCCTGTGGAGGTCTCGGCCTGAACGACCATGACGACCTGGGCGCCCGTGTCGCGCAGGGCGGTCCGGGCGTCCTCCGGGTCGACCGGAGATCCCATCGGGTAGGTCCGGCGCGACACGTCTCCGCCGGCGCGCGTCGCCATCTGGACGAGGCGTTCACCGAAGATGCCGTTCTCCAGCACGAGCACCCGCCGACCCGGCCAGACGAGGTTGACGACGGCAGCCTCCATCGCGGCGGAACCGGTTCCGGAGACCGGGAAGGTCAGGGTCGCGGAGGAACCGAAGGCGAGGCGAAGGTCGTCGCCGAGCGCGTCGAGCTCTGCGAGGAAGCGCGGGTCGAGGTGTCCGAGCAGCGGGCGAGACAGGGCGCGAAGCACGCGTTGCGATACGGGACTCGGTCCGGGGCCCATCAGGAGGACTTCTCTGCTCATTGCACGCGTTGGAGCCGCGGGTTCGGCGTCCGCCCGGGGATGCGCCCGCGCTTGGCCACCGGGCTCCCCTCCACCTCCTTGATGTCCATCGTCATCTCGAGCGGCGGGGCGACGGCGATGTAGTGTCCAACGCCGAAGGCATCGACGCCGGCTTCCGAAAGTTCGCGGATGCGGTCTGGCGTGAGTCCGCCGGAGACGAAGATCTGCACGTGCGCAAGGCCGGCCTGGTCGAGGCGCGCGCGCACCTCGCGCACGAGGTCGAGCGTCACCCCGCCGCGCTCCGACGGCGTGTCGAGGCGGATCCCTTCGAGGTGCTTGCCCAGCGCCTCACCGACGCGCAGCGCCTCGAGCGCTTCGTCCTGGAACGTGTCGACCAGCACGGTGCGACCGCCCACCGGAGACGTCTGCATCTGCAGCTTCGCCACCTGCACGGTGTCCCCGATGATCAGGGCCGCGGCGTGCGGCACGGTGCCAGACGCCTCTGTGCCCGCAAGGCGGGCGCCGAGGATGCTGCTGCAGCCGTCGAAGCCGCCGAGCATCGCGGCGACGTCCATCGCCGAGGCGATCGCCGGGTGGACGTGGCGCGCGCCGAAGGCGATGAGCGGCTTGTCCCCGGCTGCCTCGCGGCAGGCTCTGGCCGCGCTGGCCCAGCCCGACGAGGCCGCGAGGATGCCGAGGATCGCCGTCTCGAAGATGCCGAAGGCGCCGTAGGCTCCCTCAAGGCGCATCACGACCTCCTTCGGCGCGATCTGGTCGCCGTCCTTCAGCGCCTCGATGCGCACCGGGTGCTCACGCATCACCTCGAGGACCTCGGAGACGCCGGCCAGGATGCCTTCGCGACGGCCGAAGACCTCGGCCACGACCGGCGTGTTCTCCCGTCCAGCGAGGCGCAGCAGGTCGTAGGTCTTCTGGAAGTAGACGTCGGAGGTCGCGCCCTGCAGGATCTCCTCATGCGTCGCGGAGCGAAGACGTGACGTCGCGGGCCGGAAGGCCGCGACGTCTTGCATGGAGCGCAGCACCCGCATCAGTTCGTCACCTCCACGTGCGCCTTCAGTACATCGGCGAGCTCCCTGAGGGCACCCTCGTGGGCCCGCGGATCGAATGACGCGACCGCGTTGTCCGGCACCGACACCTCGTAGCCGCGCATGCGGGCGTCGGCCGCGCTGTAGAGAACGCAGATGTTCGTGCACACCCCGACGATGCGCAGTTCCTCGATCCCCTGCTCGCGCAGCCAGAGGTCGAGGTCGGTGCCGAAGAACGCGGAGAACCGCCGCTTCGGCATGACCCTCTCACGGGCTAGCGGCGTCAGTTCCTCGACGACCTGCGCGCCCCAACTCCCCTCCAGGCAGTGCGGCGGGTAGAGTTCGAACTCGCGGTCGTTCGGCAGATGGCGGTCGCAGGCGTAGACGACCGCGGTGCCGTCCGCGCGCGCGCGCTCGAGCTCTTGACGGATCGGTTCGATCACGCGCCGGCCTGCCTCGCCGCAGTTCAGCGACCCTTCGAGCGAGAGGAAGTCGTTCAGACAGTCGACGACCAGCAGCGCCCGCCTCACTGCTGCGCCTCCTCCACGCGCGCAAGAAGTCCCCGCAGTTGCTCCTTCGCGCCGTCCTCGCCGATCACGATCAAGAGATCACCCGGCTCGAGGGGCATGCGCGGGTCCGGCGAGAACATCTCCTCCCCCTTGCGCCCCACGCCGATCACCGTGACGCCCGTGCGGGTGCGCAGGTCGGCCGAGATGAGGGTCTGGCCGACCAGCTGGGAGTTGTCCGGGATGACGTACTCCTCGACGTGCCGGACCGTGCTGAGCGCGCCGGAGGCGTGGTGCAGCAGGCGGTCGATCGCGGTGCTCAGGCGATCGTCCAGCGCGCGCCGATCCGCGAGAACCTTCTGGACATCCTCGGCGAGGCCGCGCAACTCTGCGTCGAGGCGCGCCTCGGCGAGGTAGCGCTCGGCGGCGGAGGAGGAGTTCACGACGACTCCGGAGCCGGCGACGGCACTGACGACGCCGTGGCTGTGCAGCAGCGCGATCGCGCGCCGGATCGTCTCAGGAGAGACCTTGTAGAGACCGGCGAGCGAGGAGCGGCCGAACAGGCGCTGCCCTTCCCGCCACTCGCGCTGCATGATCCGCGTCGCGACGTCCACCGCGATCTCTTCGTACCGGGAAATGCTGTTCGAACGCTTCGGTGACACTCGACTGCGCCGCCGTGCGCGGCGCAACCCTCCCCTGCGCGGTCACTTAGGAACTGCTGCCCTGCGCGGCCGTGATCGCTGCGCGCAGCGCCTCGAACTCTTGAGCCGTAAGCGGGCGGACGGCCCCCGGCGCCAGATCTCCCAGCGCCAACGGTCCGATCTCGACCCGCACCAGACGCACGACTTGCCTGCCGACGGCGGTGAGCGCGCGCCGAACGATGCGCTTGCGCCCTTCGGCGATCACGAGGCGCAGGCGCGGCTGCCCTGCCTGGGGCGGGACCTGGGTGACGGACAGGAAGCGGACCGCCCCGTCCTCAAGCTCGACCCCCTGGCGCAGGCGCTGGAGCAACGAGGCGTCCACCTCGCCGTCCAGGCTGACGACGTACGTCTTCGCTACGTGGTAGCGGGGATGCATGAGGCCGTTCGCCAGGTCGCCGTCGTTCGTCAGGAGGAGCATACCTTCGCTGTCGCGATCCAGCCGACCGATGGGGTAGACACGCTCCGGCAGCGCATCGGCGAAGCGGGCGATGCTCGGGCGACCTTGCGGGTCGCTGAGGGTCGTCACGACGCCAGCCGGCTTATTCAAGAGATAGCAAACCTTCTCCTGCCGCGCCAGCACCGGTGCGCCGTCAAGTCGGATCTCGTCGTCCGGGTGCGCCTTCTGCCCGAGTTGCGCGACCGCCCCGTTGACGGTGACACGCCCCTGGCGGATCAGGTTCTCCGCGTGCCGCCGCGAGCAGATGCCGGCGGCGGAGAGAACCACCTGCAGGCGCCGCTCGCTCAGGCCTTCAGGCGAACCCAGACCTCCACCTCCACCGGAGCCCCCAGCGGCAGCTCCGCGACGCCGACCGCGCTGCGAGTGTGCTGGCCGCCATCGCCGAAGGCGAGCTGCATCAGCTCCGAGGCTCCATTCGCGACCTGCGGCTGGGCGGTGAAACCGGGTGCGCTCGCAACGTAGACGACGACGCGGAGCACCCGCTCCACACGGTCGAGGTCTCCGGCCACCATGCGGATCGCACCGAGCGCGTTGAGCGCGCTCTGGCGTGCGGCATCCTTCGCCGCCTCCGGCGACACCTCGCCCCCGACTTTGCCGACGTGCAAGAGGGTGCCACCGCTCGTCGGAAGCTGGCCGCTCGTCATCACGTCGCGGCCCGAGAGCACCGCGGGGACGTACGCGGCGACCGGCTTCGCCGCCTCGGGAACCGTGTATCCTGCCTTGGCCAGGTTCTCCTCTACCCTTCCCATCGAGAGGCCTCCTTGCGTGTTGCGGCCGGGCGAGCGGGCCGCGGCTTCCTCGCCCGCATGATCCGGGATGCGCAGATCCCTGTCAAGGCGGACCCTAGCCCTGGGCAGGGGGGAAGAGGCGCTCGTAGTCCATCTGGTTGAGGCGCACCTCACGCGGCTTCGAGCCATCGGCCGGACCGACGATCCCCTTCTGCTCGAGCTGCTCGATCAGGCGGCGCGCGCGGCTGTAGCCGACGCGCATGCGGCTCTGCAGCAAGGACGCGGACGCGGTCTTGGCCTGCACGACGACCTCCACGGCCCTGGGAAACAACTCGTCGAGATCCTGGTCCTCATCTTCGCTTTCCACCGCCTCGACGAGGTCCTCCCGGTAGTCCGGTTCCTCCTGGCGGACGAACTCCAGGAGGCGCTCCATCTCCTGCTCCGAGATGAATGCGCCCTGGGTCCGCACGGGCTTGCCGACGCCGATCGGGGCGAAGAGCATGTCTCCCTTGCCGAGCAGGCGCTCGGCGCCGCCCTGGTCGAGGATCGTACGCGAGTCGACCTGCGAGGAGACGGCGAAGGCGATGCGCGAGGGGATGTTCGCCTTGATCAGGCCGGTGATCACGTCGACGGAGGGGCGCTGCGTCGCGACGACGAGGTGGATGCCCGCGGCGCGGGCCATCTGCGCAAGGCGGCAGATCGTCTCCTCCACCTCGTTCGGCGCGACCATCATGAGGTCTGCGAGCTCGTCGATCACCACGACGTAGTAGGTCATGCGCTGCTCGCCATGGCCGTCGGCGAGCTCGTTGTAGCGTTGGATGTCGCGGCAGCCCGCGTTCGCGAAGCGCAGGTAGCGGTCCTCCATCTCGCGCAGGACGCCGCGCAGCACGCCAGCCGCCTTCTTCGGGTCGGTCACAACCGGGGCCAGCAGGTGCGGGATGCCGTTGAACTGCTGCAGCTCGACGACCTTCGGGTCGATGAGCAGCAGGCGCACCTCGTCTGGACGCGCGCGGAAGAGAAGGCTCGCGATCAGGGCGTTGAGGCAGACGCTCTTGCCCGAACCGGTGGCACCGGCGATCAGAAGGTGTGGCATGCGGTCGAGCGCGGCGACGACCGGCCGGCCCGCGATGTCCTTGCCGAGCCCGACCGTCAGGAGCGCACCGGAGTCGCGGAACGACGCCGTCTCCAGCACCTCGCGCAGGCGCACGGGTGCGATCTCACCGTTCGGGATCTCGATGCCGATCGCCGACTTGCCGGGGATCGGCGCTTCCATGCGCACGTCGGTCGCAGCCATCGCCAGCGCGATGTCGTCCGCGAGCGCGACGACTCGCGACACCTTGACTCCGGGGCCCGGCTGCACCTCGAAGCGGGTGACGGCCGGACCCTGTTGGTACTCGAGCACGCGCGCCTGCACGCCGAAGCTGCGCAGGGTCTCCTCCAGGAGGCGCGCCCGGGCCTGCGCGTCGTTGCGCTCGCGCGCCTTGTGGCCGGGACCCTGCAGCAGTGTGAGTGGAGGAAGTCGGTAGTCGCCGGCGCGGTGCTGCGGGGCATGCACCGCCGTCGCCGGCGTGGCGAGGCCCGCGGCGGCCGGCGGGAAGAGCATTGCGTCGTGGGCCGGGGCGCCAACCGGCTCCGGGAGCGGCATCGCGCCCATCGGCTCGATCGGCCGCAGCGGTGGTGGCGGAGGCGGCTCGTCCACCAGCGGGGCGGGCTGCGCCGCCTTCCCGTGGTCGGCGGACGGGACCTCCTCGAAGACGAAGTCGGAGACCTTGCGGTAGGCCTTCTGCACGCCGTGCTTCGCGGCGCGCTCACTGCCGCGCATCAGGCTGCCGAGGAAGGGCCGGAACATCAGGCTAAGGGTTGCGATCGGCCAGAGGACGAGGAAGAGGTCGCGTCCCGTAGTGCCGAGCAGGCCGTCGAGCGCGCTGACGAGCACGCGGCCGAGCCAGTCGCCGCCATGCGGTGTCACGGAGAGGGCTACAGCCGTGCCCGTCCACCAAAGAAGCAGCACTGCGGTGCCCCAGCGTAGGCCGGACCGCAGGTGCGCATCGCGTACCATCAGGATGCCGAGGACGAGGGCGAACGCGAGCCAAGGCACGGCGGCGCTGCCCAGAAGGGCGCTTGCGGCGCGGGCCGCCAGGTCGCCCAGGAGTCCCGCCGGCCTCCAGTACCATATCAGGGCGAATAGCGCCGCAGCCGAGAGCGCGAGCCCCCAGATCTCGCGCGCCCGGTTGGGCGGAGGCTTGCGCGCGCCGCGCCGCGTCTTGGTCACCCGAGCCAAAGGCCCACCCCCGCGAGGACTAGCGTGTACACAGCGAACCACCATAGGCGCCCTTCGCGCAAGAGGCGAACCGTCCAGCGCAGCGACGCGATCCCTGAGAGGGCTGCGGCCGCTGCCGCGAGCAGCAGTGGCCAGATCGGTCCGGCGAACCCGCCGCGAAGGAGCTCTCTCCCGAGGGCGGCGGCCACGGTGGGCGCGGCGAGGAGGAAGGAGAACTCCGCCGCCTCATCCGGACCGACGCCGAGCCCGCGCAGCGTCGCGACGGTCGCGCCGGACCGGCTGAGGCCGGGCCAGACGGCGATGCCCTGCGCGAAACCGACGAGCAGGGCATCACGCCCTTTGGGACGGCCGCCAGTGCGTGGCCGCACGCGCGAGAGCGCGAGCAGAAGAACGGTCGTCCCAAGGAAGCCTGCGGCGACGAGCGACGGTTCGGAGAAGGCCCGCTCGGCCGCCGGCGCGAGCAGCAGCGCCCCGGGCACCGTGCCCAGTAGAGCCCAGCCGTACGGCACGAGGAAGGTGCGGCGTGCGGCGGGCCCACCCGAAAGTGCGCGCACGACTACGGCGCCGTACACCCAGAAAACGGCGACGAGCGTTCCGACGTGCGCCGCGACAGCGAGTCCCAGCTGGCCGCTCTGCGTGCCCAGAAGGTGCTCGAGGATGGCGAGGTGTCCCGAGCTCGAGACGGGCAGGAACTCCGTGAGTCCCTGCAGAGTACCGAGCAGCAACGCGCCCCAGATGCTCATGTGGGCCGCCCTGCGGCGGCGATGCTGGCAACGATTATAGCATAGCCCTCCCTGCTGCCTTGGAAACGTATGGCAGGGGGCGATTGGAAGCGCGTCGCGCAGTCGGCTACGCTAGGACGGGGGGAGAAGCCGTTGTCGAATGCGCTAGGTGAAGCACTCAGCCCGTACCTGCTCGCGCACGCCGAGGATCCGGTCGACTGGCAGATGTGGGGCGAGCCGGCGTTCGCGAAGGCGCGGGCGCTCGACCTGCCGATCCTGCTCAGCGTCGGGTACGCGGCCTGCCACTGGTGCCATGTCATGCATGCGGAGTCGTTCGTAGACCCGGAGATCGCTGCCCAGATCAACCGCACGACCGTCCCGATCAAGGTCGACCGCGAGGAACTGCCGGATGTCGACCAGGCCTA
This sequence comes from Bacillota bacterium, assembly GCA_021793215.1. Taxonomy (GTDB): domain Bacteria; phylum Bacillota; class Sulfobacillia; order JAJZYS01; family JAJYTV01; genus JAJYTV01. Next base: position 17,283 of record JAJYTE010000034.1, on the reverse strand, counting down.
CCAGGCGGTCTGCATGGCCGTCACCGGCCAGGGAGGCTGGCCGCTGACCGCCTTCCTCACGCCGACGCTCCAGCCGTTCCACATCGGCACGTACTTCCCGCCCCATGCCCGCTTCGGCCGGCCAGGGCTGAGCGATCTCTTGTCGGCGGTGTCGCAAGCCTGGCAGGAGCAGCGCGGAGAGGTCGAGGAGGTGGCGCGCGACTGGGCGGCGTTCGGCCGAGATGCGCCGCGGGCACCCGCCGAGCCGCCGCCCGACGCGCTGCAGGCCGCGTGTGACGCGCTCGTCGCACGCTTTGACCATGAGCACGGCGGGTTCGGCGGCGCACCCAAGTTCCCGACCCCTCCCCACCTCTCGGTCCTGTGGCGCCAATACCTGCGCGACGGGGCGAAGGTACCGCTCGAGATGCTGCACCGCACGCTCTCGGCGATGGCCCGGGGCGGCATCCACGACCAGCTCGGCGGGGGCTTCCACCGCTACAGCGTGGACGCGGCGTGGCGGGTGCCCCATTTCGAGAAGATGCTGTACGACAACGCGCTGCTCGTGCCGCTCTACCTCGGCGCATGGCAGGCGACCGGCGACCACGAGATGGAGCGGGTGGCGCGGTCGACGCTCGACTACATGCTGACCGGGCTGCGCGATCCGCTCGGAGGGTTCTACAGCGCCCAGGACGCCGACTCGCCGGGGGGCGAGGGAGCCTACTTCACGTGGACGGCCGCGGAGTTCGAGGATGTGCTCGGAGAAGACGCGCCGCTCGCGCTCGCGCGCTACGGCGTGGGAGACAAGGACGGCGACGTCGACGGGCGCAGCGTGCTGCACCTCGCGCGCAGCAGCGAGAGAGCCGCTGCGGAGTGCGGCGTTTCGGCGTCCGAGGCCGAAGGGCGACTGCTGCATGCCGCCGAGCAGCTGCGGGCGGCGCGTGCCAGGCGGCCCGCCCCGGCGACCGACGACAAGGTGCTCTGCGGCTGGAACGGGCTTGCGATCAGCGCGCTCTCGCAGGGCGCGCTCGCGCTCGGGGATGAAAAGTACCTCGCGGCGGCGCGCGCGGCGGCGGACTTCTGCCTGGGTGCGCTGCGCCCAGGTGGCGAGCTGCTGCGTCGCTACCACCGCGGCAGGGTGGGCATCCCCGCCTACCTCGAGGACTACGCCTACCTCACGGAGGGCCTCATCTGGCTCGCCGCGGCGAGCCTCGACGAGCGCTACCTGCAGGAGGCCGTCCTGCTCGCCCAGGAGACGAAGCAGCGGTTCTGGGACGGGGTGTCCGGCCAGCTGCGCCTCTCGGCGAACGACGTGCCCTCTCCGCTCGGACCCCAGACGGATCCCTACGACGGCGCACTGCCGGCGGCGCAGAGCGTCGCGCTGCGCTGCGCTCTGCTCCTGCGCGGCCTCGCGCCAGGCCTCGGCGCGGAGGAGATGGCCAGCGCCGCCTTCGCGTCCCAGGGCGAGGTGATGCGGCGCGCACCCTTGGCCGTATCATCGCTCGCTGCGGTTTTAGACCTCGCGCGGCATGGCGGGACGGAGATCACGCTGTGCGCACCGCAGGGCGACGCGATGGTCGCCGATTGGCGGCGCGAGATCGGCCGCTGTCTCACGCCGGACCTCCTCTTGACGCGCATCGCCGACCCGCGCCATGAGCCGCTCTGGCAGGGGAAGTCGATGCAGGGCGGGCGACCGACGATCTACGCCTGCGCGGGGGAACGCTGCGCGCCCCCGCTGCATGACGCCGTCGAGGCGCTGCGCTGGCTGCGCGATGCGCGGTAGGAACCGATGCTTGCCGAGGCGAATCCAATCGAGGAACTCCGGTTCTCCGATGGAGGTATTCGGAATTGGCACTGCTCACAGGCAAGCGCGCGCTCGTGACCGGCGTTGCGAACAAGCGCAGCATCGCATGGGCGATCGCGAAGGCGCTCTCGCGCGAAGGCGCCGACCTCGCCCTGACGTACCAGCACGAACGGTTCCGGCAGAACCTTGAGAAGCTCGTGCCGGAGCTGCCGCGGCCGCCCGTCATGCTCGAACTGGATGTCGCGGACGACGCCTCGCTCACCGCGATGGCCGACGGTCTCTCGCAGCACTGGGACTCGCTAGACATCCTTGTGCACTCGGTTGCGTTCGCCAAGGCGGAGGACCTGGCGGGGCCGTTCGTCGAGACCTCTCGCGACGGCTACGCCTTGGCGCAGGACGTCAGCGCCTACTCGCTCGTCGCGCTGTCGCGCAGTGTGCTGCCGCTGCTGAAGGTGGCGGGCGGCGGGGCCATCCTCACCATGACGGCGCTCGGGGGGGAGCGCGTGATGCCCACCTACAACGTGATGGGCGTCGCCAAGGCGGCCCTCGAGATGTCGGTGCGCTACCTCGCCTGGGAGCTCGGCGCGGACAACATCCGGGTCAACGCGATCTCCGCCGGGCCGCTTCGCACCCTGGCGGCGGCCGGCGTGAAGAGCGCGCACAGCGCGATGGCGGAACTGCCGGAACGCTCGCCACTGCGTAGGAACATCAACCAGGAGGACGTCGGCGACGCGGCCCTCTTCCTGCTCTCGGACTGGTCGCGCAACGTGACGGGCAACATCCTGTTCGTCGACGCGGGGTTCCACATCATGGCCTGATCGGTGTCAGAAACGCGGCGGACCGGCCGCCGCGTCTTCTACGCTGCAAGTTGACAAGACAGATGACATGTCACTACGCTCGTGTGGGGTGATCATCCTTGGAGCGCGAGCAGCTCGGCACCGAGCGGGTTCCTTCGCAAGAGCGGCATGGGAAACCGGGGTCTCTCTTCTTCCTGTGGTTCGCTGCGAACCTCGGCATTCCGCCGTGGTTCCTGGGCGTCCTCGGCGTGTCTTTGGGGCTCTCCACCGGATCGGCGATCGGTGCCGTCGTCCTCGGCAGCGCGATCGGTGCCGCGATGCTTTCGCTCGCGTCGCGCCTGGGCCCGCGCTCGGGACTCGCGCAACTCGCGCAGTCCCGCACGTCCTTCGGCCGCAGAGGGGCGTATCTGCCCGCGGCGCTGAACTGGATCTCCTGCCTCGGCTGGTTCGCCGTGAACTCCGTGCTCGGCGGAGAACTGACCGCCCAACTGCTTCATCTGCCGTTCGCCCTCGGCCTACTGATCCTGTCCGTCGTGCAGGTCTCGGTCGCGTTCGTCGGGCACGACCTCGTGCACCGGGTCGAGCGATACATCGCGATCGCGCTGTTCGTCACCTTCGCCTTCTTCAGCGTGAAGGCGGCGGGTGGAGGCCCCATCGCGGCAACAGGTGGGTTCCACTTCGGGACGTTCGCGCTCGAGGTGGCGATCACAGCATCCTACCTCTTCTCGTGGGCGCCGTACGCGTCCGACTACTCGCGCTACCTGCCGGAGTCCGTCGGCGGCGGCCGCGTGTTCTGGTCGTCCTTCCTCGGCGCCTTCCTCTCGAGCGCTTGGGTCGAGGTCGTCGGAGTGCTGCTCGCCGAGCGCCTGCACATCCAAAGTGCGGTACCTCTCCTGCAGGCGGCCTCCGGCGGCCTCATGCTCTTCGTCTTCGCCGCCGGCATCCTCGGGACTGTGACCGCGAACGTGCTCAACATCTACACGGGCGCCATGTCGCTCCTGACCATGGACGTGCGGCTGAGCCGCACCGCGGCTACCATCGTCGTCGGCGTCCTTGGCGCGCTGCTCGCCTACTTCGGCGCGAGCGGCTTCTCAGCCGACTACGAGAACTTCCTGCTCATCCTGTCCTACTGGGTGGCGCCATGGCTCGGCGTCGTTCTGGTCGAGGGGGTGCGGTTGGATCCCACGCCGCGGCCGCTGCGTTCGGGGATCCTCGCGTTCGCAGTGGGTCTTCTGGCGTCGGTACCGTTCATGTCCCAAAGCCTCTTCGAAGGGCCTGTCGCGAGAGCGCTCGGCGGCGCCGACCTCGCCTACTACGTCGGCTTCACGGTCGCCGCGCTCGTCTACGGCGTCAGTCTTCGCGCAGGATCCCGATCTCCCGCAGCGCGTCGCGTCCCAGCCTGAGCGTCTCCTCGTCCTTCGCCTCGACGCTGTGCACGTGCTCGCCGCGCGTAAGTGCGCTCAGCAGCGAGGTGCGATGGGTGCGGACCTGCGCCATGAACTGCTCCACGTCGCGACGCGACCTGAGTCCGAGGCCACCGCGCAGTTCGCCGTAGATGGGATGGTAGACGACGACGTCGACCACGGTGATGCCGAGGTCGACGAGCGTGTTGAGTTCGCGCTCTGCCATCTCCGGCGGGTGGTTGACGCCGAACGCTCCGCGCACGCCGTCGAGCGTACGCGCGAGGCGGTAGCCGCGCGTCGTGGCGTCGATGGCGTGCCCTTCCGCCCGCAGAAGCGCGATGTCCTGAACGATCACCTGCCGCGAGACGCCCAAGAGCTCCGCGAGGTAGCCGCCCGCGAGGGGCTCCTTCGCCGCGTCGAGCGCGCGCAGCAGCGTCTGCCTGCGCACTGGTTGCCGCCTCCCCGGTCCAGTCTACCTGCGAACGTACAGGTCGGCAATCGCCGCGGAAGCTAGCGCAGGGCAGCTTGCGGGCGCTCGACGCGCTGCCACACGGCGTCGAGTCCGAGGGCGTGGTGCTTCTCCAGCGCAAGCATCCCAGCGAGCGCCAAGAGCCCAATGTCGCGGATGTAGAGCGAGGTTCCGCCGCCGTTCATGATGAGGGTCGCGATGATCGAGAGCAGGATCAGCGCGGCGAGTGCCGCCATGGGCCTGGTCCACTGGCCGAGCGCGAGGAGTACCCCAACGACGAAGAGGGCGTAGCCGTGGGCCAGGATCATCGGTACCTCCGGCAGGCTGTGCAGGGCGGACGGGATGTAGCCGGTCCACTGTCCGGGCTGCACGAGTTCCCCTATGCCGAACCAGATCAGCACGAAGCCTAGGCCGAGCCGGCCGATCAACTGGCGCGTCGCATCCAGGGTCGCGTCTTGGGCCGGGGCTGCTGTCCGCACTGGGCTCACCTCACTTCTGCGTGATGTAGCCTTGGGCATCGGTCAGGATGTAGGCGTCATCCCCGTAGTTCGCGTCCTGTCCGGGCGCGTCGTCGCCGTAGCTCGTCTCCACCCAGTAGACGTGGTCCGTGCTGACGAACGACCGCTTCAGGAGAGATCCTCCGGACGAATTCGCAACCGAGAGCGTCTTTCCACCGCCCTGTCCGGACTGGATCGTCACAGTGAAGCCCGATTCCGCCTGGGCGAGCTGCGAGCCCGGGGACGGGTACACCTCGTAGGTGAAGGGGGCGACCTGGGTGCTCGAGAGCAGGGTTCCGTGGCCCTTCGAGGCTGTCGCGCCGGAGGAGGAGCTTGCGCTGGAGGACCCGGACGACCCTGCGGTGCCCTTCGACCCAGATGCGGACGTGGACGAGGAGGTCGTCGCCGTAGAGCCGGACGACGCGGCGGTGGATGAAGATCCCTGCGCGCTGGCGCCCGAACCCGACGATCCGTTCGAGGCTGGACGAGACGTGCTCGAGGAGCCCGCGGTGGCAGTGGATCCGCCGGATCCGCTGAGCGCCACGACAGGAGCGCGATGGGCGTGCAGGCCCTGAAGGCCCAGGGCCGCTCCAACTGCCAGCACCGCAACCAGCGTGAGAAGACGCGGCGTGGTCGGTGACAAGCGCGATCCTCCCTCCGAATTCCAATCTGTGGTCTCAGTTTGCGGGACGTCTCTGAACCTGTGCTTAGGACGAAGTGGGACTTGGCAAGTCCCCGAGACCCATGGTATGATCCGATTCGCATCTCAGGGAAGGAGGCCATTCCATGACAACGTTGCGTGTGCGCTTGGCGGGTACGCCGATCGCTGCCGCACCCGTGTCATGGTCTGACCCTGTGCCAAAGTAGCCGCGAGATCGTCGCGCGGCCCGGCCGGTCAGGCAACTGACCGACCGGGCCGCTTTGTGTCTCTGCGCAAGGAGGGAGAACCGCGTTGTACGCGATCGAGTGCCGTGAGGTGCGCAAGGAGTTCCGGCCCGAAGGCGAGTCCCCGTGGAAGCGGCGCGGCGCCAAGGTGCGCGCGTTGGACGGGATCAGCTTCACCGTGCAGGACGGCGAATGCTTCGGCATCCTCGGCCCGAACGGTTCCGGCAAGAGCACGCTGATCCGCCTGATCTCGACCCTTCTCGTGCCGGACGAGGGTGACGTGCTCGTGTTCGGACACGACGTGCGTTCGGCGCCCATGCAGGTGCGCCGCCTGATCCACCGCGTGTCCGTGGAGGCGTCCTTCTTCAAGAAGCTCTCGGCGCAGGAGAACCTCGACTACGCGTCGGGCCTCTACGGCCTCGAGCGCGGGGAGGCGCGCGCCCGCGCGAGGGAGATCCTCATGCGCCTGGGACTCCCCAAGGAGAAGGTGGGTGCTCCGCTCGAGGAGATGTCCCGTGGACAGCAGCAGAAGGTCGCGATCGCGCGCGCGCTCCTCACCTCCCCCACCCTGCTGCTGCTCGACGAACCGACGACCGGCCTCGACCCGCGCTCGCGCCGCGATGTGCAGGAGTTCATCGAGGAGGTCCGCGCCGTCCACAGCGCCTCGATCGTGCTATCCACGCACGACATGCAGGAGGCCGAGCGCCTGTGCGATCGCGTGGCGATCATCCGCGGCGGCAGGTTCATCGCGCTGGACACTCCGGCGAACCTCGCCGTGCGGTTTGGGAACGGCGAGGGGCTGGAAGCGGCCTTCCTCAACCTGACCGGTGAGGAACCAAACCTGGACGAGGAGGAGATAGACGGTTGATCTCGCTGCGCAGCGAGCGACGCGCCGCCGGCGCGGTCATCGCGCGAAACTTCAGTTTGATCCGGCGCTACCTTGGGTGGGAGCTCGTCTTCGCGTTCTACAACGCGGTGAACGCGCTCACGATCGGACTCATCGGTCTCGCGGAGCCCGGTCCCGGTCAGGGACTGCGGGTGCTCTACCTCTCGATCGGAGCGCTCCTTTGGAACTTCCTCTCGGTGCTCTTCTTCGAGGTCTCGAACTCGGTGATGTGGGAGCGCTGGGAAGGGACGATCGAGTACAGTTTCATGGCCCCAGTGCGCCGGGTGACCTACCTGTTCGGCGTCTGCGCCTACGCCGTGGTCTACGGCCTGGCGCGCACGATCGTCGTGCTCGTGGCGATCGCGCTCTTCTTCCGGGTCCCGCTCGCGCAGGCGGACTTGCCGGGAGCGCTCGTGGTGCTCGCGGCCTCGAGCGTGCCGTTCATCGGCCTCGGGCTGTTCGGCGCCATCATGCCGATGCTCTCCGCGGAGCGCGGTGCCCAGGCGACGCAGGTGATCCAGGGTGTGATCCTGCTCGTCTCCGGCATCTACTATCCGATCTCTGTACTGCCCCATTGGCTGCAGCCTGTGTCCTGGCTCTCGCCGGCCACCTACACGCTGAGCGCGGTGCGAGGCGCAGTCCTGCAGGGGCAGAGCGTCGCGTCACTGCTCCCGACGGCGCTGGGTCTTCTGGCGGCCGGCGCGGTGCTGGTGCCGGCTGGGCTTTACGCCTTCGCGGTCGCGGAGCGCTACGCGCTGCGTACCGGGAAGCTGAAGCGCAACGGGTAGGTTCTCCGCCGATCGCAGGGCTACGCAGACGAGGGCCCCCCGCACGCTTGGCGGGGGGCCCTCGTCTCACGGCGTTTCGTGGTCTGGTTCCTCGGGTGGTTCGGGGGGCGCTTCGGTGGGCGTCGCCCCAGAGGACTCCTCCGCCCCGGGCCCCTCTGGCGTCGGTTTGGCCGGCTCGATCACGTCGGGATGCGCCTCCGCGTTCGCGGGTGCCTCCCGCGATTTCGGAGCGTCCGGCGCGCGTTGGGCCGCGAACGACATGGCCCCCAGCGTGACCGCCAGCAGCAGTGCTGCGGGGATCATCTCGGCCGCCAGCTGGCCCGCGATGCTCGAAGCGTTCAGGAGTCCGCCCGCGTTCGGGCCGATCGGCAGCAGAAGCTGCACGCGCAGGTACGTGAAGAGAAGCAGTGCGAACTCGATGACGACGACGATTCCGCCGAGCGAGGAGGCGAGGCGGACGCGCCGCACGAGCCCCTCGATCAACAGCCAGATGGCGGAGAGCAGACCGGCGAGCGCCAAGCTCAGGTAGGCGCCGACCAGGGTCTGGAGGACGTCCGACAGGTGGTACGCGAGTAGGACGGCCTGCGGCACGGAGAGCCCGATGGCGCCCGACGCGCTCGCAGTCGGCACCAACTGGAAGCCGCCAGCCCACAGCACGACGCTCGCGACCAGCCAAACGGCGGCAACCACGCCGGCGAGGACCTTGCGCATGCGATTCCCCCTACGTCCGGTTTGGTTATGTTGGAAATTCTCGCGTGAAGACTGCCGCACCTGCCGCGCCCGGGAGGCGGACTGCTACAATGAGGCGAGTGGTCTGTAGAGAGGCGGCCGGCCAGTTGCTCTTCGGATTTCCGCGCGCCGTCATCGCCACGGCGTTCGCCACGATGATCGCCTTCATGGGTATCGGCGTCGTCGACCCGATCCTGCCGGTGATCGGCCACCAGATGGGTGCGTCGCCCGCGCAGGTGGAGATGCTCTTCACCACCTACATCGCCGTCATGGCCCTCGCGATGCTGCTCTCGGGCGTTCTCTCGACCCGCCTCGGCGGACGGCGGACCATGCTCCTCGGCCTGCTCCTGGTGATCGTCTTCGCGACCATCTCCGGCCTCTCCGATACCGTCTGGCACCTCGCCGAGGCGCGCGGCGGCTGGGGACTCGGCAACGCCTTCTTCACCTCGACGGCGCTCGCGATCATCGTCGGGCTGTCGACCGGGGGCACGGCCCGCGCGATCACGCTCTACGAGATGGCGCTGGGGCTCGGGATCTCCTCGGGACCGCTGATCGGCGGGCTCCTCGGAAGCATCTACTGGCGGCTGCCGTTCTTCGGAACCGCAGTGCTGATGGCGATCGCCTTCGCGGCAACCTACTTCACGGTGCAGGAGCCGCCGGAGCGCGAAAAGCCGCGCCGTGCCCGGGACATCTTCCGCGCACTCGCGGAGCGCAACGTCCTGACGAACGCGCTCGCGGGACTCGGGTACTCCTTCGGTTTCTTCACCATCCTCGCCTACTCGCCGATCTACCTCCACCTGCAGGCGCTGCCGCTCGGGCTGACCTACTTCGCTTGGGGCATCCTCGTCGCGATCAGTTCGGTGTTCATCGTCAACTGGCTGCGGCCGAGGGTTGGGGCGTTGCCCCTCTTGCAATGGAACCTCGTCGGGTTCGCCGTGCTGATGTGGGGGCTCTGGATGGTGCGCGGCGTCTTCCCTGCCCTCGGACTGATCGTCGTCTCCGGTTTGATGTGCGGCATTGCGAACGCGCTCTTCACGACCGTGGCGATCGAGATCTCGCCGTTCACGCGCTCGATCTCCTCCGGGGCGTACAACTTCCTGCGCTGGGCGGGTGCAGCCGTCGCACCGGTACTCTCCGGCTACCTCGACAAGGCGTTCTCGCCGCAGCTGCCGTTCCTCGTCGCGGCCGTTGTGATCCTGGCCGCAGATTTGGTCCTGTTCGCGCGCCGGCGGCCGATGGATCGCGCGCTGCGGGCCGCAGCCGCCGCCTTCGAAGGCGAGGGGTGAGGGGCGGGCCCGCCCAGGCATCTGCCGGGCGGGCCCGCGGGTTCGTGGCGCTGTGGGCTACTTCTTCGCCTGCGCGTACGACTGGAGCTGGGTCAGGAGCTGCTGCAGCATCTGCTCGTCCTGGCCGAGCTTCGCCCAGCTTCCCGCCTGCATGTCCTTCTGTACGAGGGCGTTCTGCTGCTCGATCTGGTTGATCAGGGCGGCGAGCGCTGCGTTCGAGCCGGTCGTCCCGGACGGCGCCTTGCCTTGAGTCGGGCTCGTGGGCGCGGTGGGCGCCGCGGCGCTGCCGAACATCTGGCTCAGCGCTGCCGCGAGGGTCGGCTGCATCACCACGTTGTTGTTGTACGCGACCACGACCTCGCGCAGTTCCGGGACCGCGCTACTCGAGGACTCGAGGTAGATCGGCTCGACTGCGAGCATGCCGCCGCCGATCGGGATCTCGAGGAGGTCGCCGCGGATCACCTGCGAGCCGTGCTGGTCCCAGAGCGTGAGGTTCGCCGAGATCTGCGGGTTCTGGCTGATCTCGGACTCGACCTGCATCGGACCGGGGATCAGGGATCCGGAGGAGAGGTTGTAGAGCACGAGTTTGCCGTAGCTTTGGCCGTCCTCGAGGGCTGCAAGCCACCCGACCATGTTCGGCCGGTTCGGGGGTACGAACGGCAGCACCTGCATGTACTGCACGGACTTCTCTCCAGGCAGGCGGGCGACGATCTGCTCTGCGGGCATCGGGACCGGCGAGCCGCCGTTCTGGTAGAGCTCGTTCGGCATCGACCAGTTGTCGTTGCCGGCGTAGAAGGTGTCGAGGTTCGAGACGTGGTAGCGGGCGATCACCCTCGCCTGCGTCATGAATAGGCCGTTCGGGTACTGCAGATGGGCCCGAAGATCGGCGGGCATCGCCGAGAGCGGCTGCACGAGGTTCGGGAAGATGCGCGCCCAGGCGTCCCGGATCGGGTCCTTGCCGATGGCGTAGATGTGCACCACGCCCGTCGAGGCCGAGACGGTGACCTTCACCGAGTTGCGCAGGTAGTTGACGTTCCCCGCCACCGTACTCTCCTGCTGCGAGAACGGGAAGTCCGGTGACGAGGTGTAGCCGTCCATTAGCCAGACGAGTTGTCCCTGCCTCGTGATCACGAGATTCGCCTTCGGATCGAGGGAAAGCCACGGTGCGATCGTGCGCACGCGGTCGAAGATCTGGCGGTGCATCAGGAACTTGGAGTTGGCGACGGTCTGTCCCTGCCAAAGGTAGCCGAGGCCGTCCGAGAGGGCGATCAGCAGCCGATTGCTCTGGAACCCAAGTCCCGGGCCTTTGTAGTTCGTCAGGGCGCTCGACTGCCCCGTGGGGTAGTCGAACTCGCCGAGCGCATTGGGCGCGATCACGTCATTCGTGGTCTGCTCGCCGAAGTAGATGCGCGGGTTCGTGATGTGTGTTCCCGGCAGGCGGTCCTGCACAGGCATGTTCTGGATGAGCAGATTCGGGAGACCTGCGCTGTCGAACTGGGTCACGCCGGCGGCGATCACGCCGTAGCCGTGCGTGTACTGCAGGAGGCTCTGCTGCGTTCCGCCGCGCGAGTAGCTCGGGTCCACCTCTCGCGCGCCCAGCATCACCTCGTGCGGCGATCCGCCGTAGTAGTAGCGGTCGATCGTCACGTCGGAGAACGGGAACGAGAAGTACTGTCGGAACGTCTGCAGCTGCGAGAAGACCAACTGGAACGCGTGGGGATCCGCGAGGCGCACGTTGGCGATCGTCGGCGCGTCGCGCTGCACCTGCGCCGCGGTGATCGTCGCGTTGCCCGGGTAGGGCGTCGCGCGCACCCCGGCGATGCCGAAGGCGTAGCGCGTGCCCTGGATGGTGTCTGCCATGTAAGGGCGCTCCCAGGTCTGCTGCGCGCGGCTCAGCTGGTTTCCGATGATCAGGGCGCCGATCAGGCCGCCGACGATCCAGATGGCGAGAGAGCCGGCCGTGCCGAACGCGGTGGCCCGCAGCGCCTGGACGCCGCGGCGCGCTCCAGGCCAGAGCGCGGCGAGTCCTGAGAGTACCAGCAGCACCGCGACGAACGCCTGCAGCGGCAGCGTCCAGTGCGCGGCGAGGTAGTCCGCGCCGGCGACGATCGTCTGGCCGGTCGACTGGTTGATCACGTTCCCCTGGGAAACGGAGAGGTAGCGGGAGATCCAGACGATGCACCCGAGCAACGCGACGAACAGCCCGAGTGGCCGCCGCAGGGCCTCGACGTAGACCGAGGTGTCGTACCGTCGCCCCACCAGCATGAGGGCGCGGCCGAGCAGGATGAAGACGACGACGGCCAGGACGGCATCGACCGATGCGAAGATCGCCGGCAGGCGGAAGACGTAGAAGCCGGCATCCATGTGGAACAGCGGGTCGACCCGGCCGAAGGCCCCGCCCGTGAAGGCGAGAAGGTAGGTCTGCCACGCGGACGCGACGGCGTTGCCCGCCCAGAGTCCGATCAGCAGCGCCAGGAGCCAGGCGACGCCTCGCCCAAGCAGCCACGGCGTCCGCAGCAGATCGATCACGCGGGGATCTGCCCCGGCGAACGAGACCCAGGGGCTTCCCCTACCCTGCAGGGAACGCTGCAGCGGCCGCAAAGCGAAGAACGCGATCATCGTGGTCAGGGCGAACGTCACGAGAAAAAGCAGCACCGGTGCGCCGTGCAGCGTCCAGAAGACGGCGCCATGCCCGATCATGTCGAACCAGGCGAGCGAGAGGCCGAACTTGGAGAAGAAGACGATGGCGATATAAAGAACGATCACGGCTCCGATGACCCAAAGGCGCGTGCGTCGCCACATCGGGCGGTCCCCCTCTGGCTGCTAGTCCTGCCGCGGCCCGGGGAGGTGCTCCCTAAGCCAGGCTTCGGTCTCCTCCGGCTGGTCGGAGACGACGAACACCTCTTGCGTCGAGCCGGTGTGCAGGAGCAGTTTGAATCCCGCTTCCGTGCGGTACTGCAGCGTGCAGTAGAGACCGTGCGAACCGCGGCCGGCCTTGATCCGACCGGGGATCACCCGGCTCACGCCGGGCGCGCGGGCGATCTCCTCCAAGAGGGCCCGGGCCGGGCCGAGGATGGCGTGCTCTTTCTTGACCTTCTGCTGTCGGTAGCCCACCTGCGCTACGCCTCGGCCTGGGCGGGGTACTCCTCGATCGTGACCGTTTCGATCGTCACGGGGGACACCGGACGGCTCAACTCCTGCGTGCGCGGGTTGTACTCCACCTTGCCGCCGGCGATCTCCTCGACGACCGACATCCCCTCCACGACCTTGCCGAACTGGGTGTAGTTCGGCTGCCGGTTCAGCCCGGCGCTGTCGGGACCCGTGCAGACGAAGAACTGGCTGCCGTTCGTGTTCGGGCCCGCGTTCGCCATCGCGACGACGCCGGGGCCGTACGGCTCGCGGATCGGCAGCTCGTCGTCCCAGCGGTACCCGGGGCCCCCGGTGCCGTTGTTCAGCGGGTCGCCGGTCTGGAGCACGAAGGTTTTCAGCACGCGGAAGAACTGGTCGCCGTCGAAGAAGCCCTGCCTCGCGAGGAACACGAAGTTGTTCACCGCTACCGGTGAGACCTTGGCCATTAGGTCAATCGTGAACGAACCGGCCGTCGTGCGGACGACCGCTCGGTAGGTGGCGCTCGGGTCGATCGTCATCGGCGGCGGCGAGTCCCACCTGAGGCTGGATCCATTTCGCGCGTCTCCGTTGGATGCGCTACTCGTGACGCTTCCTCCTCTGCAACTCTTAGGGGCAATCTGGGTACATCCCCTCTAGCGTACATCGCCGCAGGGGCAAGCGAAAGGGCGGCACCCGGACGTGCCGCCCCCGGTCTCTTGGCGAAGGCTAGTCTGTGCCGCCGGACGCCATCTCGATGCTGACGCCGCGGCCCGTCTCGCGACCCCAGATCAGCCATGCGGCGGCCGCCAGGAGGCCCACCAGCCAGACGCCGGCGTTGAACAGGAAGTAGCTGTGGATCGGCAGGTTCCCCGTAAGGTAGATTGCCGGGATGTACAGTCCGATCGAAAGGAAGCGCGTGACCGCCGTCCAGGTGCCGCGCACCTGCGTCGGCCAGACCTCCGCCTTCACCGTGTCCTCGGTGAGGTAGCAGAGCGAGTTCACGATCGCGAGGATCACGAGCAGGAGCCAGAACAGCCAGATCTGATGGATCCAGACGTTCGTCGTCAGGCCGATGACGACGGTCACAACGAACGTACCGACGAAACTCCAGAACAGGAAGTGCCTTCGCGATACGCGGTCGGCGTACAGTCCGAGGAAGCCGCCGATGAAGCCGACGCCCTCGAACACGGCCAGGATCGTCGGCTGCAGGTGCGGGAAGTACGTGAAGGCGAGGTTGTACGCGACGAGGCCGAACCCGATCGTGTTCGCCGCTGCGATCAGCGTGACGACGACGACGCGGAACGGGATGCTCGTCTGGCGGTCTGATCCCTGGACCCTTGGCGCCTCGGGCTCGGGGGCGAGCGCCTTCTCCCAGTCCTCTCCCCAGTACGCCTTGATCTGCCGCACGGCGGCCTCGTGCTTGCCGCGCTTCTCGAGCCAGAGTACCGATTCGGGCATCGCGGTCCGCGTCGCGACCAGGATGATCACGACGATCAGCACAGCGATTGCGACGACGTCGCGCTGGAAGACGACCGAGCTCGCCGCGCTCGAGAACGCGAGCACGGCGAGGATGAACCCGCCGAGGTTGATCGCGTTGATCTCCATCATCATCGCCTTGCCGCGATGCCGTCGCGGCATGAGCTCATGGGTTGCGACCATGATTGAGTTCATCTCGCCGCCGCCCGCCATGAGCATGAAGGCCAGTGCCACGAGCAGCGTCACGTACCCGGTGCTGAAGAACAGCAGGAGGCCCCCCACGGCGTAGAAGCCCAGGGTGATGTAGAGCGTCACCTTGCGTCCGAGGGTGTCGGAAACAGGTCCCGAGATGATAATTCCGATGATCAGCCAGATCGGAGCCCAGGCGAGCAGCAGCTGCCCCAGCGAGTGCGGGATCGCCACCCAGTTCACGGCGATCGAGGCGAGTGAGAACACATATGATTCCAGCAGGAGCCCGAGGAAGAACGAGATGAACATCAGTGTCGTCTTCCCTGACCATCGGGCCTCTCCAAGCCGGGTCGAGTTGACCATTCGACACCCTCCTACAAGATGAGTTTTCGGGGCCGCAGTGCGGTGCTCCCCTCCCCCTCAGGATCTCCGCCATCACGTGGAATCCGAGCGGAGAGATTCGCCGAACGGACGCAGGGACCTTCCGCCAAGTGGACATGGGTGTGGCCCCGGGGAGATGCCCCGGGGCCACGCGGCTCGGAACTCTAGGCGGCCTTCGCCTTCGCGAACCTTGCGGCGACGTCGCTCCAGTTGACGACGTTCCACCAGGCCTCGACGTACGCGGCACGCTTGTTCTGGTACTTCAGGTAGTAGGCGTGCTCCCAGACGTCAAGCACGAGCAGCGGGCGCACGCCCCACTGGGTCAGGTTCTGGTGCTTCTCAGCCGTCAGCACCTCGAGTTGTCCGGCGGTCGGCTCCCAGACGAGCATCGCCCAACCGGACCCCTCGACGGCGCCCGCGGCGGCCGTGAACTGCTTCTTGAACGCCTCGAAGGAGCCGAAGTCCTTGGTGATCTGGCTCGCCAGGTCGCCGGAGGGCTCTCCGCCCTTCTGCGGACCCATGTTCTGCCAGAAGATGCTGTGCAGGAAGTGGCCAGATCCGTGGAAGGCGGCCTCCCGCTCCCAGTGCTTGACGAGACCGAAGTCCCCTCCCTCGCGGGCTGCCTGCAACTGGTCCAGGGCCTTGTTCAGGCCGTCCACGTAGCTCTTGTGGTGTAGGTCGTGGTGCAGCTTCATGGTCTGCTCGTCGATGTGCGGCTCGAGCGCGTCGTAGGGATACGGGAGTGGCGGCAGTTCGTAGCGCAAGCGGCGATCTCCTCCTCCGAAGTCTTTCGATGCGATGGGACCTAATCCCACCGCTATTGTAGACCAGCCTACTCAGGAAAGGAAAGGTCCGATCAGGGTCTCATCCCACAGTGTTGAAGAGCGCGCTCTTCGCGAAGACTAGCGTTCGTCGCCGGACCCTCTCTCACGAAAGGTGGCTGTCGCATGCGGATCGCTATGCTGCACTGGGCGTTTGCGCCGGTCGTCGGGGGCGTGGAGACGCACCTCGAGGAACTGGGGGCTTCGCTGGCGCGGCGTGGACACGCGGTGCACGCTCTGGTCGGAAGCGACGACGACGAGGAACCGCGAGAACATCGCGGCATCGACGTGCAGCGCTCCAGGCTGCTCCGTCTGGACCCGGACGTCCCGCGCGAAGAGCTGAAGACCGCTCTCCGGCGTTTCCTCGACCGCACCAAACCGGATGTGCTGCATGCCCACAACATGCACTACTTCTCGGAGCGTCACGCAGACGTCCTTCTCGAGGTGAAGCGCGAGCGGCAGCTGCCGGTCGTTCTAACGGCGCACAACGCGTGGCGAGACCGGCTCGGTCGCAACTTCCTACGCCATGCCGACACGTGGGACCGCATCATCGCCGTAAGCCGCTACCTCGCCGAAGCGCTCGCCGAGATCGGCTATCCGAGCGAGAAGATCCAAGTGATGCATCACGGCATCGATCCTGCGCGCTGGACGAACTCCCCCCCGCTGCCCGACGCACCTCCCATAATCTTCCACCCTGCGCGCCTCAGCCTAGACAAGGGCAGCCTGCTCGTCGTGCAGGCGCTCGCGCTGGTGCGCCGTCATATCCCGGACGCGCGGCTGTTGCTCGCGGGTACGGGGCGTATCGTCGATTTCGAGTCGCGGCAAGCGAAGGAAGTCGAGGCAGTGCGGGAGGAGATCGCACGCCTTGACCTTGGGTCGGCGGTGGAGCTGCGCGCCATCCCATGGGATGAGATACCGCAAGCGTTCGCGAAGAGTCGCGTCGTCGTCTACCCCTCGCGCTTCGACGAGCCGTTCGGGATCGCCGCTCTCGAAGGGATGGCTTCGGCGCGGCCGGTGGTCGTGACCGCCGTCGGCGGCATGCCGGAGTTCGTGCGGGACGGACTTGACGGGTTCGTCATCCGGCCGGACGATCCGCAGGAGCTCGCCGACCGCATTGCGCTCCTGCTCGGCAACCCGATGCTCGCCCGTCGGTTGGGTGCGGCGGCGCGCCACCGTGCCGTGCACCGCTTCCACGTCCGGCAGATGGTCGAGGCCGTGCTGACACTCTACGAGTCCATGCTGACTCGGCGGCTGATGCCGGCCCGCATCTAGCTAGATCCCGCTTAGGAAGCCGTCTGCACGGGTGGGTGCGGCAGTTGGTTCGCGCGTTTTGAGGGGAGATACTGCATGAAATAGTGTCAACAGATCTCCACAGGTACTAGGAACTTGAGTAGAATATTGCCATGAAGGTTGGCATTGGCACCGCTGCACGAGAGTCGGGTGTGCATCCCGAGACCTTGCGGCGATGGGAGAAGGCTGGCAAGATCGAGGTCGACCGAACGCCGACTGGCTTCTGTCGCTACGATCTCGCCAAGCTACGTGGACTCGTGCCGCAGCACAGGGCGCCCTCGGCGCGCCAGACCCTGCTGTACGCGCGTGTCTCGAGCCACGACCAGAAGGAGGACCTGGCGCGCCCAGTGGCACTGCTTGAGTCCTTCAGTGCAGCGAATGGCTGGACCTACGAAGTGCTGCAGGACCTGGGCTCCGGCCTCAACTACCCAAAGAAGGGCCTGCGCCTGCTGATCAAACGCATCTGCAGCGGCGAAGTCGGGTGCCTGGTGATCACGC
>JAJYTE010000033.1 GCA_021793215.1 Bacillota bacterium | reverse complement strand
TGGCGAAATATCCCGAGGGGGAGGCGGTGCGTGCCCTCCCCAGCTCCACTCGTCGCCCCCCTTCGGTCCTTCGTTCGCGGAGAACCCGTACCCGTACGATCGGCGCAAGGGAGGAAGCCTGATGAACCGACCCGACGGTGCGGCTCCGAACGCAGCGCCGGACCCCGTCACGTGGGTGGCCCCGCGGGCGATCGAGGGCGACCAGGTTCGCCTTGAGCCACTCGGTCGGCGACATGCGGCCGGCCTTGCCGTGGTCGGCGTTGACCCTGAGATCTGGACGTTCATGCCCTGCCCCCCCGACATCGTGGCCTTCATCGACCGGGCCGCGCTCGAACAGGAAGAGGGCCAGCGCGTGGCCTTCGCCATCATCGATCGCCACAGCGGTACGGCCATTGGAAGTACGAGTTTCCTGGACGTCCAGCCCTTGCACCGTCGCGTCGAGATCGGTTGGACCTGGATCGGGCGCGCTTACTGGCGAACCGCGATCAACACGGAGACCAAGCTGCTCTTGCTCACGCATGCCTTCGACCGGATGGGTGCGGAGCGCGTGGCGCTGAAGACGGACGGCCGGAACGTGCGCTCCCAAGCTGCCATCGCGCGACTCGGAGCGCAGAGGGAAGGTGTCCTTCGACGGCACATGCGGTTGCCGGACGGCTTCATCCGAGACACCGTCTACTACAGCATCCTGCGAGAGGAGTGGCCGCTGGTGCGCGAAGGGCTGCGCCAGCGCCTTGGAGCCTCCGGGTAGGGCTCCGCCACCGCTCGCGGGGCGCGGCGCAGCATCGCCTCCTGCGGGTTCGTCCACAGGGAAAACCGGCACGGGGACAGGTTTCACTGCCTGCAGTGCGGGTGGGATGGTGACGCGGACGTTGTGGCCGGAATGAACCTGCTCGCCAGGGTGAGCGACCCCGACATTCAACTTTGGACCCCCAAAGAGGAGGTCAAGGCCATTCTGGAGTAGAGGTTCCGCCGCCGGAAGGAGACCGTTCCCCTGGTTCGCCCCGTGAACCAGGGGAACGGTACACCGCTCCCGGCCGGGCTCCAGAGAAGCCGCGCGGGTATACCCGTCTGGCGGTATCGCCCGCGAGGTCCCGCTGCGGCCCTATGGCTCGGGTGCCACAGGGAAACACCACGACGGGCGGAGTGCGAACAAAGAGAAGCTTATGTTGAGACTTGCGTAGGCTTTTCAGAGCGGCAGACCTCAGCGCTGTCGTGCCGCGCCGCGCCGAGCGAACCAGGCGCCGGCTCGCTCTGCGAAGCGCTCGGCCGCTGCCGACGGCTCCTTGGGCAGCACGGCGTAGACGCCGTCCGTCGGTAGGGCGGCGCCGGGCAGCGAAACAGGTAGCGCGTTGCCGAAGGCGAGCTCCTGGCGCACGGCGGCGGCGGGCAGAATGGCGACACCGAATCCAGACAGCGCGAACTGCTTCGCGATGTCCACCTGCGCGACGTGCATCGTCCGCGGCCACCGTAGCCCCGCACGCAGCAGCGCCTCCTCGACGGCGATCCAGGTTGCAGTGGGTCCATACGTGAAGAGCGGCAGCCGCGAGAGGAGATCGGCGGCGTCCGGCGGCTCGCGCTCGAGGTCGAGACCGTCGTGGGCGGCGATCAGCAGGAGATCGTCCTCGTACAGGAAGCGGGACCGCAGCTCCGGCGGAAGCGGGCGGAAACGCGCGAGCCCGAGATCTGCCGCTCCATCCAGCACTGCGCCGGGCACCTCGTCCGATGGGCGCACGGAGAGAGAGTAGTCGGTGCCCACCGCGACCTTTGCGAGCAGAGACGGAAGGAAGACGCGGGCGATGTGTGGCGCGGCCGCGATGCGGAGGGGGACGTCGGCGCCACGGGCGGCGTCGGATCGCGCGGCGTCCAGCTCCCGCAGCACGCGCTCGGCGCGCGGTAGGAAGGCCCTGCCCACCGCCGAGAGGCGGACCTCGCGGCCCGTGCGGTCGAAGAGGGCCGCGCCGAGTTCGGCCTCGAGCCGCTGCATCTGCTGGGTCACCGTCGACTGCGAGAGGTAGCGCAACCCCGCCGCGCGGCGGAAGCTGCCGGCGCGGGCGGCGACTACGAAGGTGCGCAGCGCGGCCGTGTCCATCCGTTCATCTCCGATCGGAAATCGTGAATCATCAATTCGAATATTAAGTGTTCCTGAACGGTGTCGGCAAGCGACGATGGGGTCGGGAGGCGATCTCATGCAAGAGACCGTAGAGAATCTGGGAGCGCCGCAGCTCTTCCGCGGTATCTTCCCGTACACAGCCCCGCCCCGCATCCCCTTCGACGGTGTCCGCGTCGCGCCGAGGCCGGCCGAGGATCCCTACATCACGGACACCACCTTCCGGGACGGGCAGCAGGCGAGGGCTCCCTACACGGTGGAGGAGATAACGCACCTCTTCGACCTGCTGCACCGCCTGGGCGGCGACGCGGGCCTCGTGCGACAGTCGGAGTTCTTCCTCTACACGGAGAGAGACCGGGCCGCCCTGGAAGCGTGCCAGGACCGTGGCTACCAGTTCCCCGAGGTGACGGCGTGGATCCGCGCGCGGCCCGAGGACTTCGCCCTCGTCAAGGCGGCGGGCGTCCGCGAGACCGGCATCCTCACCTCCTGCTCGGACTACCACATCTTCCGCAAGCTCCACCTCGACCGCCGCGAGGCGCTTGCGCGCTACCTCGCCGTCGTGGACGCTGCGCTCACGGCCGGGATCGTCCCGCGCTGCCACCTCGAGGACGTGACGCGCGCGGACCTCGAGGGGTTCGTGCTGCCGTTCGCGCGCGCGCTCATGGAGCGCAGCCACGAGAGCGGCATCCAGGTGAAGATCCGCCTCTGCGATACGCTCGGCTACGGGGTGGGCTACGACGACGCGGCACCGCCGCGCAGCGTGCCGAAGCTCGTGCACGCGCTGCGAGAGGCCGGAGTGCCCGAGGCGGCGCTCGAGTGGCACGGCCACAACGACTTCCACCACGGGCTCTCGAACGCGGTCACCGCGTGGCACTTCGGCTGCGGAGCGGTGAATGGCACGCTGCTCGGCTTCGGCGAGCGGACGGGCAACACGCCGATCGAGGGTCTGCTCTTCGAGTGGATGGGAATCACGGGACGCAGCGACGTGGATACGCTGGCGGTCCAGGAGATCGCGGGCTACGCGGAGGAGCACCTCTCGTACCCCATCCCGCCGATGACGCCGTTCGTCGGCGCGCAGAGCCACGTGACGGCGGCGGGCATCCACCTCGACGGGCTCCGGAAGGACGCGGAGATCTACAGCATCTTCGACACGGAGAGGCTGCTCGGTCGCCCGCCTGGCGTGCTCGTCACGGACAAAGCCGGTGCGGCGGGGGTGGCCCTCTGGCTTGAGCGGGAACTCCGGGTGCCGACGGGTGCGCTCGCAAAGGACGACCCCAGGGTGGCAGGGCTGCTGGCGTGGGTCGAGGCGCAGTACGCCGCGGGGCGGGTCACTGCGGTGTCGGACGGGGAGCTGCGCGAAGCTCTCAGGCCGCAGGTCAACCTCGAGTAGGGCCGAGGGTAGTTGCGAGAGCCGCGGCGGCATCGTCCGCCGCGGCTCTCCGCGCGTATTCCAGAGAGGGCCCGGAGGCCCATCGGAAATGCGCCCTTCGGAGCATGCATGGCTGCGAGTGCCGGTGGTCGGGCAGGAAGTCATTCGGTATAATGAATCCGATCTGCGTCCGTTTGGAACAAGGAGGAAGTGGCCCACCTTGATACGCGTAGGCATATCTGGGCTTGGCGCCGTGGGCCGTCGTGCGCTCCGGATCGCCGAGGGACGCACCGATGTCCAGGTGGTCGCCGTCAATGGTCCCGGTGCCAGCGCCACCATGGCGCACCTTCTGAAGTACGACTCCAACTATGGGACCTTTGCGGCGGTCGTCGCCTCGGATGAGGGCCACCTGTACGTCAATGGGCGCAGCATCCGTGCGTTCCATGAACGTGATCCCCAGGCGATCGACTGGGCGAGCGAGGGCGTCGACCTCGTGATCGAGGCGAGCGGAAAGTTCAACGACCCGGAGATCGCCAAGGCCCACCTGACCCGTGGCCCCCGGCGCGTGGTGATCGCGGCGCCAGCCAAGGTGCACGAGGCCCCGACGTACGTGCTGGGCGTGAACGCGGACGCCTTCGACCCCAAGAAGGACTTCGTCATGTCGATGGGCTCGTGCACGACCAACTGCCTGCTCCCTGTAACCAAAGTCCTGGACGACGCGTTCGGGGTCGAGGAAGGCATGATGACCTCCGTCCACAGCTACACTTCGGATCAGAGTCTGCTGGACAAGTCCCACAAGGACCTGCGCCGGGCACGGGCCGCGGCGGTCAACATCATCCCGACGACCACGGGCGCAGCGAAGGCGATCAAGGTCGTCTGGCCAGAGCTGGGAGAGCGGTTCCACGGGTTCGCCCTGCGCGTGCCGACGCAGGTCGTGTCGGCGGTCGACTTGGTGGTGCGCCTCAGGCGCCGGGCCACGGCGGTGGAGATCAACGCCGCCATGCGGGCGGCGGCGGAAGGTGCGATGCACGGCATCCTCGATTACACCGAGGCCCCCATCGTGTCCTCGGACCTGCGCGGCAGCCCTGCGTCGGCGACGTTCGACGCGGGACTGACGGCCGCCGTGGGCCAGCTCGCCAAGGTGCTCGCGTGGTACGACAACGAGTGGGGCTACGCGACGCGGCTCATCGATTTCGCAGCCTACATCGCAAAGAGGGAATAGATTTGCAGCTGCGCAGCCTTGAGAGCGCGCCGGCCGCGCGCAGGGTCTTCGTCCGGGCAGACCTCAACGTGCCGCTTCAGGACGACGAGGTCCGCGACGATACGAGGATCCGCGCGAGCCTTCGGACGATCCGGCACCTGACGGCGCAAGGCAGCGCAGTCGTCGTCGGATCGCACCTCGGTCGACCGCGTGGACAGGTCCAAGAAGGCCTCGGCCTCGCCCCCGTCGCCCGCAGGCTCAGCGAACTCCTCGGCGCACCGGTCCGCTTCGCACCGGGCCTGCCGACCGGCGAGGGCGCCTGCGAACAGTGGAAGCTGCTCGGGCGAGGCGAGGTCCTGCTGCTCGACAACCTGCGGTTCGACCCGCGCGAGACGGACGACGACCCCGACTTCGCGCAGGAGCTCGCGCAGTTCGGAGACATCTTCGTCGAGGACGCCTTCGGCGTCGTGCACCGCGCGCACGCGTCGACCCACGCCATCTGCGACCTCCTGCCGTCGTACGCCGGCTTCCTCGTCCAGCGGGAGGTGGCGGCCCTCGACCACCTGGCGGAGGTGGGGGAGAGCCCATTCGTCCTGGTGCTCGGCGGAGCCAAGATCACGGACAAGATCGGGGTCATCGAGCGGCTCGCGTCCCATGCGCAGGAGGTGCTGGTGGGCGGGGCGCTCGCGAACACGTTCCTCCAGGCGCGCGGCGTGCCGATCGGGCGTTCGCTCTCGGAGAGCGGGGGACTCGACGTGGCCCGCGGCCTGATGCGGCAGTTCTCTGACCGCTTCCGGCTTCCCACGGACGTCGTCGTGAGCCACGCGATGACGGAGCCCGGCCGTACCGCGGCCGTCGACGAGGTCCAATCGGACGAGATGATCCTCGACATCGGACCTGCGACGCGCAAGGCGTACCGCGCGGCGATCCTGCCGGCGCGCAGACTCTTCTGGAACGGCCCGATGGGCCTCTACGAGCAGGCACCCTTCGCGGAGGGAACGCTCGACGTGGCGAAGTCCGTCGCGGAGTGCGAGGGGTACACGGTCATTGGCGGCGGCGATTCCGCCGCGGCGGTCGCGGCGGCCGGCGTCGACGATCGGGTCTCGTACGTCTCCACCGGCGGTGGGGCTTCACTCGAGTACCTGGAAGGGCGCAGGCTACCCGGTCTGGCCTGCCTCGTGGCGAAGTAGCGTGGCCATCCTCGCCGCCAACTGGAAGCTGCACAAGACCACGGAGGACGCCGTTTCGTGGGCCCGGGCCGTCAAGGCGTCGCCGCTCGCGCGACGCTGCGAGGTGATCGTGCTGCCAGGGTTCCTGCAGATCCCCGCCGTCGCGCGCGAGCTCCACGGCAGCCAGATCGCACTCGGCGCCCAGGACGTGTTCTGGGAGGAGTCGGGCGCCTACACGGGCATGGTCGCTCCGACCCAGCTGCGCGACGCGGGCTGCGCCTACGCGCTCGTGGCGCACTCGGAGCGGCGCAGGCTCGCGGGCGACGACGACCGCGGCGCGAACGCGCGGATCCGCGCCGCGCTCGCTTGCGGGCTGACACCGATCTACTGCGTCGGCGAGGACGAGAAGGAGCGCTCCACCGGACGCTTTCGGGAAGCCCTGGTCGGCCAGTACGACGTCGGGTTCGAGGGACTCTCCGCGCAGGAGGCCCGCCGTGTGATCGTGGCGTACGAGCCGATCTGGGCGATCGGCAGCGGACAGCCGGCCAACCCTGCGCAGGCCGCGGAGATCGCAGGGGCGATCAGGGACGGCGTCTTCGCCAGGACCGGCCTCGAGAGCGGTCTTCGCATCCTCTACGGCGGCTCCGTCGCGCCCGAGAACGTCGCAGGCTACCTCGGCGACACCGCCATGGATGGCGTCCTCGTCGGCACCGCGTCCTTGGACCCCTCCGAGTTCCTAGCCATGTTGGAGGCGGTGGTCGACGATGGGTAGCGTCCGGCCGGTCGGCCTGATCGTTCTCGACGGCTGGGGCATCGCGCCCGCCTCGGCGGGCAACGCCGTGTCCCTGGCCAAGACGCCGTACTGGCACGCGCTCACGGAGCGCTGGCCGATCTCGCGCCTGAAGACGGATGGAGAGGCCGTCGGCCTCACGACCGGCCAGATGGGCAACTCGAACGTCGGGCACCTCAACATCGGCGCCGGGCGCGTCGTGTTCCAGGACCTGCCGCGCATCTCACGGGCGATCGCCCAGGGGGAACTCGCGGAGATCGACGTGGTGCGGGAGCTCAAATCTGCGCCGCGCCTGCACCTGATGGGTCTTCTCTCGCCAGGCGGCGTGCACGCCCACATCGATCACGCGCTTGCGCTCGTGCGCCTCTTCAAGGGACAGGAGGTCCACGTCCACGCGTTCCTCGACGGCCGCGACGTGCCGCCGACGAGCGCCGGCGAGTCCCTTGCGCGCCTCGAGGAGGTCTGCCGCGAGACCGGCGCGCAGATCGCGACGCTCGCGGGCCGCTTCTACGCCATGGACCGGGACCACCGCTACGAGCGAACGGAGCGCGCCTACCGTGCGATCGTGCGCGGGGAGGGCCGGAGGGCGGAAAGCGCCGAAGAGGCCCTCGCGGCGGCCTACGCCCGCGAGGAGACGGACGAGTTCGTCGAACCGACGGTGCTCGGCGGCTACGACGGTGCGCGCGCAGAGGACGCCTTCTTCTTCTGGAACTTCCGGTCCGATCGCGCGCGCCAGATCTCGCGCGCCATCGCGGACCCGGCCTTCGACGGCTTCGCGCGGCCGGAGTCGGCGATGCGTCTCGTGGCGATGACCGAGTACGACCGGGACTTCGAGCTGCCGGTCGCGTTCAAGCCGCACGACCTGCAGGGCACCCTCGGCGAGGCGGTAAGCCGGGCCGGCCTTCGGCAGCTGCGCGTCGCCGAGACGGAGAAGTACGCGCACGTCACGTACTTCCTGAACGGTGGGCGGGAGGAGCCGTTCGACGGCGAGGAGCGAATCCTCGTGCCGTCGCCCAAGGTGGCGACCTACGACGAGGTGCCGGAGATGTCGGCGGCGGACGTCACAGAGCGCACGCTCAGCTACCTCCAGGAGAAGCCGCCGCACCTCTTCGTGCTCAACTACGCGAACGCGGACATGGTCGGCCACACCGGCTCGATCGAGGCTGCGGTACGGGCCGTCCAGGCCGTGGACCGCGGCATCTCGCGTCTGGTGCCCGCCGTACTGGCCCTGGGCGGTGCGGTGCTGCTGATCGCGGATCACGGGAACGCGGAGGAGATGCTCGACGCGCGCGGCGGGCCCCAGACCGCCCATAGTTTGAACCTCGTGCCGGCGCTGCTCGCGGGTGCGCCCGAAGGAGTGGAACTCTCGGACGGCATCCTTGCCGATGTCGCGCCGACCCTCCTCGAACTGCTCGGTGTGGAGCAACCAGCCGCCATGACGGGCCGAAGCCTGCTGCGAAAGGGGAATGGCCGGTGACGAACATCACGGAACTGCACGCCCGCGAGGTCCTGGACTCCCGTGGCAACCCGACCGTCGAGGTGGAGGCGCGCCTTTCGGGCGGCGCCGTCGGGCGCGCGATCGTCCCGTCGGGCGCGTCGACGGGCAGCCACGAGGCGCATGAACTGCGCGATGGCGACCAAGCCCGTTACGGCGGCAAGGGCGTGCTGCAGGCGGTGGAGAACGTCGAGCGGCTAATACAGCCGGAGCTGGAGGGTACGGACGCGCTCGACCAGTCGATGGTCGACGCGCTGCTCATGCGGCTCGACGGCACGCGCCTCAAGACGCACCTCGGTGCGAACGCGCTCCTGGGCGTCAGCCTTGCGGTCGCCCGCGCCGCCGCGACCGCGACGGGTCTGCCGCTCTACCGCTACCTCGGCGGCGTGGGGGCGAACCTGCTGCCCGTGCCGCTGATGAACGTGATCAACGGCGGCAAGCACGCCGACAACAACGTCGGCGTGCAGGAGTTCATGCTGGCCCCGTTGGGCGCGAAGAGCTTCCCCGAGGCGGTGCGCTACGGCGCCGAGGTCTATCAAAGCCTCAAGGCGATTCTGCGCCGTGAGGGCAAGGCGACCGCCGTCGGCGACGAGGGCGGTTTCGCGCCAGACCTTGCGAACGACGAGGCCGCGATCGAACTCCTGGTGCGGGCGATCGAGGGGGCGGGGCTGCGGCCCGGCGAGGACGTCGCGCTCGCGATCGACTGCGCGGCGAACGAACTGCTTGAGGACGGCAAGTACCGGCTGAACGGCGAGCGGCGCACGCGCGCCGCGGCCATCGAGGTGTTCGACCGCTGGACCCGCGACTACCCGATCTTCTCGATCGAGGACCCCTTCGCCGAGGACGACTTCGCGGGCTTCACGGAGATCACGCAGGCGCTCGGCGAGCGGGTGCAGATCATCGGCGACGACATCTTCGTCACCCAGGAGGCGCGTCTTAGCGACGGCATCGCGCAAGGGGCCGGCAACGCGATCCTCGTGAAACTGAACCAGGTCGGCACGCTCTCCGAGACGCTCGCGACGATGGCGCTCGCGCAGCGCGGCGGCTTCGGCTGCGTCGTCTCCCACCGCTCCGGCGAGACGGAGGACGCGACGATCGCGCACCTCGCGGTGGCGACGTCGGCCGGGCAGATCAAGGCAGGCGCACCCGCGCGTTCGGAGCGCGTCGCGAAGTACAATGAACTCTTGCGGATCGCGGACGAACTGGGAAGCGCGGCACGCTTCGCCGGCGCGCTTGTGCGCGCGCGCCGCGGGGTGATACACTCGGGTGAGTAGTCAGATTTGGGCGGTGACGTGTTTTTGAAGCTCGGCCTCGAGGTTCTCTACATCGTGGTCTCCGTCGCACTTGTCGTGGGGATCCTGCTGCAGTCCGCGCGCGTGCCGGGCTTCACCGGTTCGTTCGGCAGTTCCGGCGACACCTTCTTCGGGCGTCGCCGCGGCATCGACGAGAGCCTTGCGCGCATGACCGCGGTCCTAGCCTTCGTGTTCTTCGCGCTATCGCTCGTCCTGACTCGCCTGGGCTAGCGACTTGGCGCACGAGGCCATGCGCTGGCCGCACGGCGGTCCAGGCGTCCTGCTGGTCCACGGCTTCACCGGTCGGCCAGAAGACCTTGCCCCGCTCGGCGAAGCCTTGGGCCAGCGGGGCTACAATGTGTACGCACCGTGCCTGGCGGGCCACGGGGAGACGTGGCGGGAGCTCAGGGCGTCACGCGCCGAGGACTGGCGGCGCAGCGCGGAGCTCGCCCTCCTGGAACTCGTGGAGGAGGGTCAAGGCGGGGGCGTCGCTGTGTGCGGGCTTTCCATGGGGGGAATGCTGGCGGTGGACCTTGCGGCCCACTTTCCAGTGCGGGCGCTCGCGCTGATCAATCCGGCGGCCGGGGTGCGCCAGCGCGCAGCCTCCCTTGCGCCCCTGCTCTGGCCGGTGATCCCGTCCATCCGCCTACGGGAAGGCGACAATCTCGATCGACTGCCCCTGCGCTCCGTCGCGGAACTCCTGCGCTGCACCCGCGAGGCGCTCTCCCATGCGCCGGCGGTTCGGGCCCCAAGCCTTGTGCTGCAGTCAGAGTTCGACCCGATGGTGCGCCCCGCAGCGTCCAAGGCGCTGTTCGAACGACTGGGCAGTCGGAAAAAGGAGTTTGAGAGTTTGGCTTTGCATGAACATGTGCCGAAGGAGCAGGCGCCGCTCTTTGCGGAGCGGATCGTCGGCTTTCTCGACAGCGTTTTCGGTGTTTCCGCGTGAGCAGGCGGCGCAGGCCGTCTGACCTGCCCCAGCGCCAGCAGGTGATCTCCTTCGTCGGAGAGGAGACCCAGCGTCCACTGTCGGAGGACGAGCTGGCCGAGAACTTCAAGATCAAGCCGGAGCGACGTCCGGCGTTCAGCCGTATGCTTGACGAGATGGTCGCGCGCGGCGAGATCCTCAAGACGCGCCACGGGCGCTTCGCCGTCCCCGGCAAGGTCGACCTCCTGCCCGGCCGCATCCAGGGCACGCGGCGCGGCGACTCGTGGTTCATCCCCGAGGAGCGCGACAGCGAAGACCTGCGCGTATCCGTGGAGCACCTCAAGGGCGCGATGCACGGGGACAGGGTGCTCGTGCGGCGCCTCCAGGGCCGCGCGGCAGAGGTCGTGCGCATCGTGCAGCGCTCGCGCGACACGATCGTCGGGCGGATCGAGTGCGTCGGTGGAGCCTGGTTCGTCCGCCCGCAGGATGGTCGGGACGCCTACGACATCATCATTCCGGATACGGCGCGCCTGGAGGCCGGCGACGGCGAACTGGTGGTCTGCCGGGTCGAGGCGTTCGGCGACGCGCGGCGCGGGCCGGTCGGCAAGGTGATCGAGCGCCTGGGCGGCCTGCGCCAGCCCGGCGTCGACGTGCTGGCGATCGTCCGCAAGCACAACCTGCCGGAGGCATTCCCCGACGAGGTGCTGCAAGAGGCCGATCGGATCCCGCTAGAGGTGGCGCAGAAGGACATCCGGGGACGGGTGGACCTCCGCGACCTGCAGTGCTTCACGATCGACGGCGATGACTCGAAGGACCTCGATGACGCCATCTCTCTGCAGGCGACCGAGGAGGGCTGGCGCCTCGGCGTGCACATTGCCGACGTTGGCAACTACGTACACGAGGGGACCCCGCTGGACCGCGAGGCCTTCCGGCGCGGCACGTCCGTCTACCTCGTCGACCGCGTCATCCCGATGCTGCCGGAGCGGCTGTCGAACGGCATCTGCTCTCTGAACCCGCGCGAGGACCGCCTGACTCTCTCCGTGTTCGTCGACTTCGACACCGCCGGTCGGCGCATACGCCACGTGCTGCAGGAGTCGGTGATCCGCTCGGCGGCGCGCCTCACCTACAGCGGCGTGAACCGTACGCTCGACGGCGATCCGCCGGACGAGACATACCAGGAGCTGATGCCGGACCTCTTCGGCATGACGCGGCTCAAGGACATCCTCGGCCACCGCCGCCGTGAGCGCGGCGCGATCGACTTCGACACCACGGAGTACAAGGTGAAGCTCGACGACGAGGGACGCCCCCTGGCGATCGAACGCCGCGGCAGGACGCCGTCGGACCAGCTGATCGAGGAGTTCATGCTGCAGGCGAACGAGGTCGTCTCGGAGATCGCCTCGCGCCAGAACCTGCCGTTTCTATTCCGCGTGCACGAGGAGCCCGATCCCGAGAAACTCGAGACGCTGCGCCAATTCCTCGGGCGCATGGGCTACAACCTGCCGCAGAACGGCAAGAAGCTGCACCCGCGCACACTGCAGGAGGTCCTGGCGCGCGCGTCGCAGCGCCCCGAGCGCGACCTCGTCGCCGCCGTCATGCTGCGCTCGATGGCACGCGCGCGCTACGACGTCCACTCGCTCGGTCACTTCGGCCTCGCGGCGCCGCTCTACACGCACTTCACCTCGCCGATCCGGCGCTACCCGGACCTCGTAATCCACCGCATCCTCAAAGAACACCTGCGCAAGCGGCCGATCAAGGACGCGCGGCGCGAGGACCTCGTGGAGCGGCTGCCAGAGATCGCCCGGCTCTCCTCGGAGCGTGAGCGCTTGGCCGACGAGGCGGAGCGCGAGTCGGTCGATCTCAAGAAGGTCGAGTTCATGCAGGACAAGGTGGGCGAGGAGTTCGACGGCATCGTCACGGGCGTCGTGCCGTTCGGCGTGTTCGTCGAGGTCTCGCTCGGCGTCGAGGGACTCCTGCGCGTGAGTTCGCTCACCGACGACTACTACCACTTCGACGAGAAGCTCTTCCAACTTCAGGGCGAGCGCACGAAGCGGCTCTTTCGCCTGGCGGATCGCGTTCGCGTGCGCGTCGAGCGCGTCGACACCGAGCACGGGGAGATCGATCTCTCGCTCGCGGCGACCGCCGCAGCGACCGTGGCGGTCGCTGCGAACGCGGCAGTCGCGGCGGCTGGCACAGAGCCTGAGGGTGCTGTAGACGCGGAAGCGCCCGCGGTGAAGGTTGAAAGGAAGTCGCGTCGCAACTATAATCGGAGGCGCCGTTCCGGCCGTAAGGCCAAAGCGAAGGACGGTGCGGTGAAGGACGGCGCAAAGGAGCCTGCGGGCGAGACGTCATGAAGATCGTCGCTGACAACCGCAAGGCGCGGCACGACTACTTCGTCCTCGAAACCGTCGAGGCGGGGATCGTCCTGACCGGCACAGAGGTGAAGTCGGCGCGACTCGGGCGGGTGAACCTGCAGGATTCGTACGCCACCATGTCTCGCGGCGAGATCTTCCTGCTGCACGCGCACATCTCGCCGTACGCGCAGGGCAACCGGGCGAACCACGATCCCTACCGCACCCGCAAGCTGCTTCTGCACCGGCGGGAGCTCGACGGACTCGTGGGCCGCATGCGCGAGCGCGGGATGACCATCGTTCCGCTGCGCATGTACTTCAACGACCGGGGCCTGTGCAAGGTTCAGATCGGCGTCTGCCGTGGCAAGAAGCTCTACGACAAGCGCGAGGACCTCAAGACGCGCGATGCGAAACGCGAGATGGAGCGCGCCTTGAAGAGCCGGCGCTGAAAGTTTGGGGGCGAACCAGGATCGACGTCGTGCGTTTCGGTCCGGGAAGCGAGCCGAGGTTCCGCTCCTCGTTAAACAGCGGAAACGGCACAACTGCCAACGACTCAAACTACGCTCTCGCTGCCTAAGCGCACGTGAGCCGTCCCACCTGGCGAAGCCTGCGCGCCGGAGGGACGCTAACTAGCGGGCTCACGCGCGGGGGTCGCCCCGACTTCGCGCGGACATCAATTGAGGCTGGCCAACGGTGACTTCGCCCTTGTAAGGCGCCGAAGGTAAGAATAAAGCGAGGGCTACGCTCGTAGATGCCCGTTCTGGGGGTACGGCGGACCGGGGGGGCAGTTCCCCCGCGCCTCCACCAAATTTGGGTTCTGCCGGGGGAACGGTCGTTTGATAGAGGTCACGATTCTCGGGACCAGCGGCGAGGAGTTCGGTTACGGGTCATGTCCGACGGCCATGACCTTCTTCGAGCAGGCGGAGATGGTCCGCAACCTCGCGGGGCTCAAGTTCCCGAACCAGGTCGAAGTCGGCTACCGCAACCTCGAGGATGGCAAGGACCCGGAGTTCGCGGCGCGCGTGCGCCAAGGGGAACTCGACCTGCCGCTCGTCCTGGTCGCGGGGGAGCTCCGCTTCGAGGGCGGCGTTCCTTGGCAGGGCATTCAGCAGGAGATCAAAGAGGCCATCGCACACTGAGTTGGGAGCGGACTCCAAGGGGCGCGGCGAGGCCGCGCCCCTTTTGCGCATCCTGATCCGTGTCGAAAATTGGTCGCAGCGGGAGACAAATCACGAATGTTCTGTCATAATGTAGCCAGAACGTTCGGAAACGGAGGGATCGCGTGAGCGTCGCGGATAACGCGGAACAGGTTCTCAAGGTCGAGATCAAGGGGATCGAGCCGATCTCGGAAGGTGAGCGGCACGGTCGCCCCTCTTCGATCTTCACGCTCTGGTTCGGCGCGAACGTGGAGTTCGCCACCCTGGTCACCGGTGCGCTGGCGACCGCGGTGTTCGGACTCAGCTTCTGGCAGGCCGCGCTCGCGATCGGGATCGGGAACCTCCTTGGCGCGCTGGCGCTTGGCGTGTTGAGCACGTTCGGCCCGAAGTACGGTGTGCCGCAGCTCATCCAGTCGCGCAAGGCGTTCGGCTACTACGGGAACTTCATCCCCGGCATTCTGAACTTCTTCGCCGGATTCTCCTGGTTCGCCGTGAACACGGTGCTCGGCGTCTTCGCGCTGGAGTGGCTGCTCGGGCTCTCCTTCGCGGTCGCACTCGGAATCATGGTGGTCATCCAGGTCGTGATCGCCGTCTACGGCTACAACTTGATCCACACGCTCGAGCGCTACCTCGCGGTGATCCTGACCATCGTCTTCCTGATCGTCACCGTCTACGGCTTCGCGAACGGCCACCTTTCGGCACCTGCGAACCTGAAGCTCGCGGGCTACGTCGGCGGCACCACCGGCGCCTTCCTCCTGATGCTCGCGATCTCGTTCTCCTACTGCCTCGGCTGGATGGCCTTCGCCTCGGACTACACGCGCTACCTCCCGAGCAAGACGTCCATGCGGTCCGTGTTCGGGAACGCGTTCTGGTCGCTGCTGATCGCAGGCTTCTGGCTCGAGGTGCTCGGCGCCGCGCTCGCGACGCTCAAGGGCATCGCGGTACCGACGGACCTCGTCACGCACCTCCTGCCGCACTGGCTCGGCGTCGTGACGATGCTCGCCGTCGTCCTGGGGACGATCACGGCCAACGTGCTCAACATCTACTCCGGCGCCCTCTCCTCGCTGGTCATCGACATCCCGATGAAGCGCTGGCTCGGCGCCGTCATCGTCGGCGTGCTCGGCACGATCGTGAGCTGGATCGCCGGGCAGCACGGCTACTGGCAGCACTACCAGACGTTCCTCTTCCTGCTCGGCTACTGGGTCGCTCCGTGGCTCGCGGTCGTCCTCGCGGACTACTTCTTCAAGAGCCGCGGTGAGTACCACACCGAAGAGTTCTACAACCGCAAGGCGCCGATCGGTGTAGGGTTCTGGGCGTGGCTGATCGGCGTCGTCGTCTCGATCCCGTTCATGAACCAGTACGGACTCTTCGTCGGGCCGTTCGCGGCCAACAATCCGCAGTTCGGCGACATGACGTACTTCGTCGGCTTCATCGTGGCCGGGCTCGTCTACCTGGCGTTCGCCAAGGCGCGCCGCACAGCGTCCGCGTAGCAGCCCTCGAAGCGAGACGAGCCTCCCCGGCCGAACCGGCCGGGGAGGCTTTTTCCAGCCAGCCGCTGTTCGGTTAGACTGGAAGTAGTACGCGGCGAAAGGTGGATCCGCTTTTGCGCCCTGACGGACGAGAGAATGCCGAGATGCGGCCGGTGCGGCTGCAGCGGGGCTTCCTGCCCAAGGCCGAGGGCTCCTGCCTCGTGGAGATCGGACGCACGCGCGTCGTTTGCACCGTGACGGTGGAGGACAGGGTTCCGGGCTGGCGGCGCGGGCAAGGCGGGTGGCTGACGGCGGAGTACGCGATGCTGCCGCGCGCCACGGAGGACCGCACACCGCGCGAGGTGAGCCGCGGCCGGCCGGCCGGCCGCAGCCAGGAGATCCAGCGCCTGATCGGGCGCTCCCTTCGGGCGGCTGTCGACCTCGGGAAGATCGGAGACCGCACGCTCTGGATCGACTGCGACGTGCTTGAGGCGGACGGCGGCACCCGCACCGCCTCGATCACCGGGGCGGCCGTCGCACTCTGCGACGCGCTCGCTTGGCTCACCGAGCGCGACGCCTCCGTGAAGCGTCCGCTGGAGCACCTGGTCGCGGCCGTCTCGTGCGGCATCGTCGGCGGTGCGCCGATCCTGGACCTATGCTACGCCGAGGACTCGCAGGCGGGGGTCGACGCGAACTTCGTCATGACGGACGCCGGCGAGTTCGTCGAGGTGCAGGCGACCGGGGAGGCCGGCACCTTGAAGCCCGCGCAGCTGCAGGAGCTCCTCTCCCTGGCCGAGGGCGGCGTGCGGCAGCTCTTCGCGCTGCAGCGCGAGGCGCTCGGCTCGCAGCTGACGAAGGTGCTCCGCGGTGCGTGAGATCGTGCTGGCGACGCGCAACGCGGGCAAGCTCGCGGAGATGGGCGAGATCGCGCAGGAGTTCGGAGTGCGGCTCCTGCCGCTTCCTGCCGCGGTGGAGATGCCGGAGGAGACCGGCCGCACCTTTCTCGAGAACGCGCGCCTCAAGGCGCGGGCAGGCTCCGCGTCGACGGGGCGGCCAGTCATCGCGGACGACTCCGGGCTCGAGGTGGACTTCCTCTCCGGGGCGCCAGGAGTCTACAGTGCGCGCTTCTCGGGGGAGGGAGCGACGGACGAGCGCAACAATGCGCTGCTGCTCGAGCGCCTGGGCGAGACCCGCCAGCGCGGTGCGCGCTTTCGCGCCGTGCTGGTGCTGTCGTCGCCGGAGGGCGAGTGGACGGCGCAGGACGAGTGGGAGGGCGAGATCCTGCGCGAAGCGCGTGGCACGGGCGGGTTCGGGTACGACCCGCTCTTCTACGTGCCTGCGCTCGGCCGCGCATCGGCAGAGCTCAGCCGCGAGGAGAAGTCCCGCCACTCGCACCGCGGCAAGGCGCTCCGGCGCCTGCTTGCGCTCGCGGCCCATGCCTGATGGGCCCGCGCTCGCTGCGGCGAGGCGGCTGATCCTTGCGAACTTGCCGCAGCGCGCCGAAAATCCCCTCCGCGTCCTGGGCGAGGGATGGGACCACGTGTCGCTCCTGGTGGGGGAGGACCTCGTGCTGCGCCTGCCGCGCGCAGGAAGACCCCTTCGCCGGCTGGCGCAGGAGCCTCGCGTGCTTGCGTGCGTCGCGGGGCGGGTGCCGCTCTCTGTGCCGCGCATGGGACTCCTGGGCGGAGTGCCCCCGGCGGCGGTGTACCCGCTGCTCGAGGGAGTGCCTGCCGAGATGCATGCGGAGAACAGGGAGCGTATCGGCGGCTTCCTGCGTGCGCTGCACCGGATACCGAGGGCGGAGATCCGCGCGGCGGGGATCGGCTGGGTCGACTTCGGCTACGGCGGCAGAGGCTGGGAGGACGGCCTCCGACGCTTTTGCCGCCGCGCGGTGGACGCGCTTCGACCGCATCTGGCCGGACAGGCGCTGCGCGCGCTCCAGAAGCATCTGGGGCGCTTCCTGCGCGGACCGCAGAATTTCCGCTTCATGGCGTGCCTGATCCACGCAGACCTCGCGCCGGAGCACCTGCTCGCGGATCCGGCGACGGGGCGCCTGCGCGCGGTGATCGACTTCGGCGACGCAGGGCTCGGAGACCCGGCGTACGACGTGCGGCCTGAGTGGACGCCCTCGTACGGGACAGTGGGTGCGGCGTTCGCGCGGCGCCAGGCGTTCTACCGAAGCCTCGAGCCGCTGCACGGCGCGCTCCACGCGGCAAAGACTGGCGATGCGGAGGCTCTCGCGGCGGCAATCGCGCGGCTCGACGTTTGAGGGGTGTGAGGCCGTGAGTGTTCGCAGGATGCATCCCGATGAGATCGACATCGATGAGACGCTCGCGAGGGGACTGGTCAGAGAGCAGTTCCCAAAGTGGGCTGACCTGCCCATGCGCCGGATTGCCTCTACAGGTACCGACCACGCCATCTACCGTCTGGGAGCAGACAAAGCACTGCGGCTTCCTCGCTACCCGGGACCCGGGTTGCAGGCAGTGGTGGAGGCGAAGTGGCTGCCACGGCTCGCGCCGCTTCTGCCGCTGGCTGTTCCGATACCCCTCGGAACAGGAGTCCCGTCCCAGGGATACCCGTGGCACTGGTCGGTGCACCCATGGTTCGACGGGGAGAGCGCGTCGCCAAAACGCATCGCGGATCCGAGGCAGGCAGCGGACGACCTCGGACGATTCGTTGTGGCCATGCGCAACGTCGATCTTCCTGGTGGTCCGACTCCCGGACCGGACAGCTCGGGGCGAGGGACGCCGCTCTCGCGCCGTGACTCGGAGGTCCGGGGGGCCATCGCCGCCCTCGGCGACGAGATCGAGTCCGCCCCTGCTCTGACTGCATGGGAGCACGCCCTTGGTGCCCCTCCCTGGACTGGACCTGCGGTATGGCTCCATGGCGATCTCCACGAGGGGAACCTGATTGCGCGCCAGGGGCGGCTCACGGCCGTGATCGACTTCGGCACGCTCGCGATGGGCGATCCCGCGTGCGACGTCATGACCGCGTGGCTCTACCTCCCTGACGAAGCGCGTGAGACGTTCCGGAACGTCGTGGCCGCAGATGACGCCACGTGGGCTCGCGCCCGGGGTTGGGCACTGTCCGTGGCCCTGATCGCGCTGCCGTACTACCGCAGCACCAACCCGCGGTTCGCGGACGTGGTCCGGCGCGTCATTCGAAGAGTCCTCGAGGATCGAGAGGTCGCTAGGTAGCGTCCGACAAGCTCCTTGTGGACCGATCCGTCCACTCGGCGTCCAGGATGGAGTAGAGCACGGAGTCGCGCCACCGGCCGCGCACGAGGAAGTCATGGCGACGCAGGCCTTCGTATCGCAGCCCGCTCTTCTCGAGAACTCTGCGGGATGCGTCGTTCGCGGGATCGCAGGTCGCCTCGATGCGGTGCAGGCCGAGCTGCGTGAAGCCGAACCACAGCAGGTGCCCCGCCACTTCCGTTCCGATGCCCTGGCCCCAGACGTCCCGACGCAGGACGTACCCGATGTCGCCCCTGCGGTGGTCCCGCGACGGAACACCGATGCGAGCTCCGCCGATCAGCTCGCCTCCATCTCTTGAGACCACCGCCAGTTCATACTGCTCGCGTGGGTCCGCGCGTGCGTGAGCGGCTGCCTGCGCAAGGAATGCAGCCGTCTCTTCGCGGGTGTTCGGTCCCCAGATCAGGTGCTGCGCGACCGCCCGATCGCCCGCGTAGCGTTGGGCTGCTTCGAGGTCCCCCGCTTCGTACTCCCGGAGCGTCACGCGGTTTCCCTCCGGCCAAGCCTGAGCCAGCGTGTTCACCTCCAAAGGACGGTGTCGATGATCGACGGACTCTGCGATCGCCCGGCGGATGCGTCAGGATGTGCGGGCATCAGCAGGGGCTCTCGGTGGCCGGGCCTAGTCGTCCTTGGCCAAGAGTTCCTTGAGCATCCCCTCTCGGTGCAGGAGGAACTGGCGCGTGAGGCTGTAGGCCTGTGTGTCCTCGTAGGCGATCGGCGCCAAAGGAGAGCTGTCGAAGCTCAGGATCCGGGCGCCGGGGTAGCCCAGGAGGATCGGCGAATGGGTCGCGACGATGAACTGCGATGTCCCCCGCTGCGCGTGGTCCCAGAGGATGCGCAGGAGCGCGAGCTGGCGCGTGGGCGAGAGGGCGGCCTCCGGCTCGTCGAGTAGGTAGAGGCCGGGTTTGGTTCCCTTCAATCGATGGAGGAAGAGCGCCAGGAACGACTCCCCGTGGGACCTTTGATGGAGCGACGTGCCACCGTACGCCGCGTAGCCGGTGGAGCACTCGCGCTCCACCTCGTCGATGTGGCTCGCGAAGTTGAAGAAACTCTCCGCGCGGAAGAAGAAGCCGCGGGTCGCCTTGGGGAACCACGACAAGCGCAGGTACTCGTGCAGGGCAGACTCCGTCTCTGCGCTCGAGAACATATTGCCGCGGCTGCCGCCCTCCGGGTTGAAACCGGCGGCGATCGCGATCGCCTCAAGCAGGGTGGACTTGCCGGACCCGTTCTCGCCGACGAGGTAGGTGACCGGGCGATCGAAGGGGATCCTGGGAGCGCCGCGCAGCGCCTCCAGGTCAAAGGGGTAGCCGCCTTCTGCGGGCATGTCGCGCAGTAGGACCTCGCGCAGGAAGATTCCGTCGTCCGGTTTCGCCAGAATCCCCTCCGATCTCGTCGCAAGTCGTCGCCGTCAACCTCTGATGGGTCAGGACACGATGCCGCGGCGTCGTAGGCCGGCAGAACTACCGTCAAACCCAGGTTGACTTGCGAGTATAGGGCTAGAGCTATATGGCTTCCACCATAGGGCAAGGGTACCATCGTTGGCGTCCGAATGCGCTTCCTTGAAAAACGTAGCAGTTCCTGCCATCGGCGGATCCCCGCCACGCGTGTACGATAAGAGTTGCCGTTTCGGAGGGAATGGTTGGGAGTGGGACTCGGGGGGACGAGAGAGAATGCCAGAGCGCAGCGTGCTACGCCTGTTTGAACGGCTCTCCGCGTCAAGGGACGCGGATGGGGTCCAGCGGATGCTGGAAGAGATCGCCTGGCGTTACGCGGCGGACCGCGTGGAGGTGCACTCCCAAGCAGGGGAGTGTCTCAGCTACACGCCTCCAACCGGATCGGTGGGACCCGACTCACCGGACGGCGCGGACCTCGACCAGCTCCATCGCTGGGTGGTGGAGTGCGTGGAGCCGCTCTACGTGCCGTGGGTCCCAGACGATCCCCGGGTTGTCGGGGGCGATCGAGAGGTCGGCAGTTGCTACGTCCTACCGCTCGACGTGTGGGGGCGTGTCTACGGGACGATGGCGATCACCTGGCGTGAGCGGCATAGCCTTTGCAGCCGCTCCCTCGTGGAGATCCGCTTCGCGGCGCGCCTGATCGCGGCGCGCTTGGCGCTAGACCAGTCCGAGTCCGCGCTATCGCGCTACAGGCGCAGCTTCAACGCATACTCGGATACCGTGCACCTCATGACGAATCGCGGAAGCAGCTGGTCCACTCTCGGCCTCGTGCTGGAGCTCGGCATGCACGCAGCCCGCGCAGACTACGCCGCAGGTTTCACCTGGTCGGACGATGCGTGGTACGTCGCCCTCGAGCGCGGTTTCCACCAGGACATGCAGCACGAGGTGGAGCAGATCCTGGGCTCGCCGTCCGAGACGGACCCCGAGCGCTTCGAGGTCCATATGGACGGCGCCATCGTCGTCACGTTCAGCGGGAGAACTGGTCGGCCGATCGCGATCGTCTTCGGGCGAACCGTCGGCACATTCTCGACCGACGAACTCGCGCTGCTCGAACTGTTCGGAAACCTGACGAAGCTCCTGGCCGCAGAGCGCAGCCGCCTGCGGAATGTCCGCACGGTACTCTACGAACTCCTCAAAGGAGTGGTGGAGCACGCAAGTGAGGATCGGCGTGCCTGGCTGGACGGGCCATCCCTCGCGCGCGATGTAGCGGCACGACTAGGGTGCGACGGACCAGGGCAGGACCTCGCGGCACATCTCGCCTGTATCCTGCTGCTGCTGTCGGTAGGGTTGACCAACGGCGGCGTTGGCCCCGAACCTCTCGATTGGCTGCATCAGAGCCTTCCACTGATCTCCCCGGACCAGCGCTCGAAGGAGATGCTGCCGATCGCCGTCGCCGCTGCGGAGTACATGAAGGCGCTCTCCGAGGAGCACGATGCTTGGTCCGCGCTGCGCCGGACTGCAGAGCTTCCGTGCCTCGACCGGCGAGTCTGCGACGCGCTGGAGGCCGTTGTTTCACGCGGCACGGTGGAAGGCTTTGGACAGAGCGATGCGCGCCTGCGGCAGCAGGTCCTGCGCGACCTCACGGCGCGTGAACAGGAAGTCCTGCGCTGCATCGCGCGCGGGCTGAAGAATCGCGAGATTGCGGATGCGCTGGTGATCAGCGAGAAGACGGTGAAGGTCCACGTCAGCAGCATCTTCCAGAAGATCGGCATCGCAGACCGCACCAAGGCGGCAGTCTTCGCGGTTCGCATCGGCATCCTGCCGGGGCGGCAGGCCTTCGATGTCCGCCAACAGTACTAGCCGCAAACACCGCGGCAGTCCAAAGATACGCCCTGCGGCGGATGGTGCCCCCCTCCACCAAGTCACAAAGTTGGTGGTGCGAGTCGGCGGCCACCGGGGGAAAAACTGGCATGGTGCAGGATCAGCCGAGCGGGGGACTCAACCTGCTCCCCATCGAAGTGCCGATGGATCATTTGCGGATCATCGACGGCACACCGGCGACCGTGCAATTCTTCCCTAACGGGTCCCAGGAAGTCGATCTCTGGCTGAGCGCCATGGTCGCCGCGCACGTCGGCCCACGCATCGCGCTCTCGCTGGCACGGTCTGGCGCTAGGCTGTCGAGCCGCTTCGATGCGTACACCGCGCAGATCGTCACGCAGGACCCCCGCCTCGGGCGCATCATGCTCGAGGCGCGCGTGGTGGCGGTGCACGACCCCCTGCTGTGGTTGGAGGCGTTTCCCAAGGTTCTCTGCGAACGCACCCCTAGGGTCGCCTTCGGCGAGGCCGTGCTGCTCGGGCTCGCGACGGCCTCGATGCCGTGCCTCGCCCTTGACCTGAGCCTGGAGGGCCTCGGCGTGCGACTGCCCTTGGAGCATCGTCTGTACGGCCAGATTGTCGTAGGGCTGCGTTGCCGCGTGCGGTTCACAAAGGAAGGGCCGCCGCTCGACGAGATCGTGGCGGAAGTCGTCTGGCGCGACGAGGATCGTGCGGGGCTTCGGTTCGAGGGGCTCACCGCGCACGAGGAGCAGGCACTCCTGGGCTACATGGCGCAGATGGCTTGGTGGCGCAGCCGCATCCAGGCGCAGTTGGGCATCCGAAGCCATGTTGCGGTATAGTTCGTCGCGAATCGCACGAGCCGCGGGCGTTTCGGCGTTTCGCCGCTTGCCCTGGACGGAGACGCAGGCCCGCCTAAAGCTTCGTGCCGCGCTCCTCGGGGGTGGACTGCACCTCGCGTACCAGCCGATCGTCCACGCCGAGAACGCGGAGATCGAGGGATTCGAGGCGCTCGTCCGATGGGACGATCCCGGCGTCGGAGCTATAACGCCGGATGAGTTCATCCCATTCGCGGAGCGGAGGGGACTCATCACGCGGCTGGGCGACTGGGTCGCCCGCGAGGCCAGTGCACAGGCCGCTTCCTGGCCCCAGCTGCAGCAGCAGGGGACGTTCGTCAGCGTCAACGTCAGCCCGGTGGAACTCCTGAGCGGCTCATTCTCCGAGCGGCTGCAAAGCATCCTCGAGGACACTCGGCTGCCGCCACGGCACCTGTTGGTCGAGATCACGGAAACGTCGGCGATCGAGCGGCACAGGGAAACAGTGCGGGAGCTCGAGGCCGTTAGGCGCCTCGGCGTGCGGGTGGCCGCCGACGACGTCGGCGAAGGGTACATGAAGCTCCGCGTCGTGTCGAGGCTGCCAATCGACGTGATCAAAATCCCGCGGCGCGCGATGGCTTCACGGTCCCGTCTCGCGCAGCGGCGGTTTCTCGCGGCGCTGGTGCGTTACGCCCAGCGCCAGCAGATTCAGACGATCGTGGAGGGCGTCGAAACGTGGGAGCAGTTCCAGCGGGCGCTGGAGGCGGGGTGCGACTCCGTGCAGGGACGCTATGTCTCCTGGCCGCTCACGCCGGAGGGCGTGGAGGAGTTTCTCGTCTCCGGGTGGGTGTCCCCGGGGCGAGACGAGTCCGAGTAGTCGGCTCGCCGCTGCGCAGGGGTCCATTGCACCCCAACGGCGTAACCGAGCGAGAGCGGTCCCCAGCCTGCGGCCAGGCGTGCAGCTGCGCCGAAACCGGCCAGAGGGCCGCCCGAAACTGCAGGGCATGAGCTCTATGAGAACAAATGCGCTACGTGCCGCGGCGGCAAACCGCGAAGGCGGACTGAAGATCGGTTCTGCGACCAGTGCCGGGATTCGCTGGAGCACTTTTGACGTCTGGGCTACAAGGTGGCTGCAGCGCGTGACCGTAAGGAAAAGGGCAGCCCCTGATGCCGCGTTGGCGGGAGAAGCTGACGACCAAGCAGTTGAGCAAATCATCGCGTACCTGAGACGAAGTGACGTGCATCCGGGCGTGGCGAGGTCAGATCTGCTTCAGGATCATGTAGAGCGCAACGACTACGAGCACCGCGCTGAAGATCAGACTGAGCCGTGAACTGCCGATCCTTCGGCCGGATGCCGCGCCGAGGAATCCGCCGAGTACCCCTCCGAGGATGAACAGTAGGGCCACGGGAACGTCGACCTTGCCTGCGAGGGCGTACTGCACTGCCGTCGTCGCGCCGAAGGCGAACACCGAGAGTAGCGAGGTCCCGACCGCGGCGAGGGTGGACAGTCCGGCGGAGAAGATCAGGCCGGGAACGATCAGAAAGCCACCGCCGATGCCGAAGAACCCCGAAGCGGCCCCGGCGCCGAACCCGGTCCCAAGCACGCGCGGGAAGGAGAACCGAGACGGGGAGCCCTCTTGCTCTTGGGGGGCTCTCTGCCTGCCCTTGCGCCACATCAACACACTGATCACGATCATCAGCAGCGCGAAGAAAAGAAGTAGCCGCCCGCCCTGCACCATCAGGCCGAGCCGCGAGCCCAACGCAGCGCCCAAGATGCCTGCGAGGGCGAAGTAGATGCCTGTTCTGAACTGGACCGTCTTCGCGCGGATGTGGGGAACCGCGGCGATCAAGGCGTTCACGGCGACTGCCACGGCTGTCGTCCCGATCGCCGTATGTGGATGCCTTTGGTACCCCACGAAGTAGACGAGCAACGGCACCGCGAGGATCGATCCCCCGCCTCCGATGATGCCCAGCGTGAATCCGACGAGAACTCCTGATGCGATGGACTTGATCGCCACCGCCAAGGTCAGAAGGAGCATGCGATGATCCACTCCCGACGACAGTGCCGTCTTGGCGTGCCAAGGCTCCTGGGACTGCCCGAAGGCGGGGCGCCGAACTCGGTCCGTCGCCCCGATGCCCTTGACGGGGATGGTTACGCCCGGCGGCCTCCGGCAAGCCACGCGCTCATGCCACCGACAAGGTTGAAGACCTTCTGGTAGCCGAGGCGGTAGAGGAACTGGACCGCCTCGCCGCTGCGGGCGCCGCTGGCGCAGACGAAGACGATCGGGGCGTCCGGCCTCAGTTCGGTGTAGCGTTGGGTGAACTGCGAGAGCGGCAGGTGCACTGCGCCCTCGATGTGGCCGGAGTTGTACTCCCAGGCCTCGCGCACGTCGACCAGAAGCGGCGCGTTGCCTGCCGTCATCGTTGCCTCCAGCTCATCTGCCGTAATCTGGCCGAGCGATGCGAGCTCGCCGCCGTTCTCCCTCCAAGTCGCGACGCCGCCCTCGAGCACTCCCTGCACGGTGAATCCTGCGCCGCTCAGTTCCTGCGCTGCAAAGTCAGCGAGCGGGGCGTTGTCCGCGACCAGCAGAACCGGCGCCTCCTGCCGTAGGAAGAAGGAGGCCTGCTCGACGAAACCGTTGCGCGTGTACGGGACGTTGATCGACCCCGGGATGTGGGCACGGTTGTAGGCGACCGGTACGCGGACGTCGACGACATGGGATCCCTCTGCCTGCGCTGCGCGCAGTTCCGACACGGAAAGCGAGACTGTCTGCACTGAATTGCTCCCCCTGTAGTCGGGGCTCTACGCGAGTCCCATGTTGTGGCGCTTGATGTCCTGGTAGCGAGCGGGCAGGGGCTTCAAACCGGTCCGGACGAACTCGGCGAAGTCCCTGCCTGCCTGAGTCCGCAGCGCTTCGTTGAAGCGCCGCTCGAAGCCGATCGTGGAGGAGGCTTTGGCGCTCATGCCGGCTCCGCCGCAGGTGGAAACACCGTAGTGTCCCGGGTACAGCTCGACGAACTCGGGGTATGCCGCGAGCCGCTCGACGCTTTGGCGCAAGAGGTCAAGGCGGTGCTGCAAGTCCTCCTCGCTCAGCGCGTGCACTGCGAGATC
Organism: Bacillota bacterium; assembly: GCA_021793215.1. GTDB lineage: Bacteria > Bacillota > Sulfobacillia > JAJZYS01 > JAJYTV01 > JAJYTV01. Next base: position 4,585 of record JAJYTE010000033.1, on the reverse strand, counting down.
CGGGCGCGCCACGTCGCCGACGAAGAGAGAGTCCCCGGAGAGGACCATCCACGGCTGTGCGAGGCTGCGGCCGCCATCGAAAACGAGGAGCGAGATGCTCTCGTCCGTATGGCCCGGCGTGTGCAGTACCTGCACCCGATGCTTCCCGATGGCGATTTCGTCCCCGTCGCACAACGGCGAGAACGCGAACTTGACCGCGGCGTCCTGGTGCAACATGTAGCGCGCACCGGACGCAGCGGCAAGCTCCCGCCCGGCGGACACGTGGTCGGCGTGCAGGTGGGTCTCGACGACGTGCGTCACCTGCACGCCGAGGTCTGCCGCCCGCAGGAGATACTCGTTGACTCCGACGGATTCCAACGGGTCGACGACCATCAGCTCCCCGCTGTCCGGGCAGCCGATGAGATACGACGCGCACCCGAGCCCCGGATCTAGGATCTGATGGAACACCACGTCGCGTCACCACCCCCATATACATACTGGGGTATCATACAGAAACGCCAGGACTAGAGTCAACATTGATTGGTATACAGGCGATGGTATACAAACGCAACTTCAACGACTGTTCGGCATCACGTAGTCTTCCACTGTCAGGATTGATCAACAACGTGGCCAGGGGAACCATGTCCTGGCCACGTGGGGCAACCATCTCCACCACCTCACGTCAACGCCTACCTCAGTCGGTTGAAGCGGTGGCTCACGCCTTGAACGGCGTGAGCACAAAGTGCCCGCCGAACTACCTCGCGTGGTTCTTGCGCCAAAATGCCATGAGCTGCTGCGTTCGGCGGTGGCGAACCGTGTGCCGCCGTCGCGTGTCACGGATAGCCAGGTGGAGGCCGGCGTCGTCTGTGTGACAATGGGCAGCACACCATCGCTCGGCGAGAAGAACGTGGGGGGATTGGTAGCGAGCTGCACCTGACGCAGTGAGTCCGTGCCCAGCGGCACCCGACCCGTTGCGCTGTTGCCACTTGCCGTCCTGGCGAGATCCGCTGAGCCTGGGTTCGGAGGGATCTGGCCAATCCACCCTGATCCCGCGTCCGCGTCGGAGAAGGAGATCCCAGTCATGGGGAAGCCGGTGAACTTGGACACCTTCTGCCAGGTGACGCCTGCGTCTCCGGATCGATACACAGTGCCGAAGTCGGTTCCCATCGCCCCGCTCACGTTGCCGAGCGCGTACCAGACGGTGGGAGTGGCGAAGGTAACGAAGTCCGCCCCGGTTGTCTGGCCCGGGAGTTGCACACTGCGCCATGGGCCGCCCGAATCACGGGCGACGTATACCGTGCCGGTAGGGCCGACGACGGCGATTTCGGAGGATCCGAGCGCAAGCAGGCTCACTGGTGCCGCGGTGGATAGACCCGTCTGGAACACTCGCGACCAGGACCGCCCACCATCCGACGTGCGGTAGACCACCAGCGGCCCGTATCCGTTGTAGCCCGATTTTCCACTGCGAGAGCAAATCCGATCTTAGCCGATACAAAGAGCAGCTGTTCAGCAGGGAATCGGAGTGGCGTGCCACTGATCGATACCGCATGTGTCGCCGGCTGGAGGTGATGGACAGTAGACGCCATCCACGAAGTGGTCACCGCCCACAGCGCCACGAACGCCGCTGCGGCCGCGGTCCATGGCACGAGACGTCGGGCCGGCCTTTTCCCAGGCCTCCGATTCTCAAGGGCGCTGTCTATCGGCGCTGACGACACCCGCATGTCTCGCATCTCGCGATGGATGGTGGCCTTTAGCCTTTCATCAAACAGATCCATGGGAAACGCCCTCCTTGCCTTCCGTGAGCAACTGCCTGAGGCTTCCCCTTGCCTTCCACAGCACGTATCTGACCATTCCCGCACTAATGCCTAGCATTGAAGCGACTTCGTGGCTGTGATAGCCGTAGTGGTAGTGAAGCACAAGAACCAGTCTCTCTCGCGGATTCAAGGACCAAATCGCGGCTTGAAGGTCGCTTTGCTCAAGGGTGGGTTCAGGCTGCTCGGGTAGCACATCGACGAACTCTTGCCGGCTACTTCGCCGGATCTCGCGGTAGGCCGCACGGGTGACTAAGCGGAAGAACCAAGACCCAAAGGCTGCGGGGTTCCGAAGTCCGGGCAGAGAGTTGAGCATCTCGATGCAAGCGTTCTGGGCTGCATCCTCAGCAGTCTGAGGGTGCAATGTGACCGTTCGGGCGATGCGACAGGCATCTGGCCACAGCTCCTCGACTAAGCTGCCTGCTGCTTCGCGGTCTCCTTTGGAGACCCGCCTAAGCAGTTCCGCGTCGACAAGCGATCGGTCGTGCCCCCGGACGTGTCCATCTACTCATCAGTGTCACTGGGGCGCGCAGATCGTTGACTGGCACGAAATATTTCTCGGGAGGTGACCAACACAGGGTGTCGGCGGAGATCACGTCGTTCCTGGCATCGGTCATGTCGCCCGACGGCGTGCAGATGCTGCAACGCATAAAGCGGCCAGGACACGCACAAAGCATGTCCTGGCCAAACGGGACAATTTACGCTGTCAGGTACAACAACAGCCGTCGAGTGATGGGACAATGGCGCCCCAGGGAGGATTCGAACCCCCGGCACTCCGGGTAGAAACCGGATGCTCTGTCCACTGAGCTACTGGGGCGAAGAAAGTTGGAGCGGGTGATGGGAATCGAACCCACGTCTGAAGCTTGGAAGGCTACTGCTCTACCATTGAGCTACACCCGCGAAATGGTCGGAGCGGGGGGATTCGAACCCCCGACCCCTTGGTCCCAAACCAAGTGCGCTACCGCTGCGCTACGCCCCGCCTCGTGCACCTAAAGATAACAAATCCACGCGAGACCAGCAACAAAGCGCGGACCGCGATCTCAGGCGCCAGACGACGGCAGGTAGCGCTGGATGGCGTGCGCGAGGAGCGGCAGCGGCATCGACTGCAGCCAGACGGCGCCGGGTCCCCTGAGCTGCGCGAGGAAGAGGCCGTCGCCGCCGAACAGCATGTTGCGAATGCCGCGCAGCGTCGTGATCTGGAAGTCGATCGACGATTCGAACATGCCGATGTGGCCTGGCTGCACGAGGAGTTCCTGGCCGGGCGCAAGGTCGTAGCGCACCACTTCGCCCGAGAGGTCGATCCACGCCTTCGCGTCGCCGCCGACGCGCTGCAGGATGAAGCCCGTGCCGCCGAAGACGCCGGCGCCGAGCGAACGCTGGAATCCGACGCTCAGGTCGATGCCCTGCGTCGCGCAGAGGAATCCGTGCTCGTGCACGAAGTACTCTCGGCCATCGCCAACCTCGATCTCGACGATCTGGCCTGGTGCGCGCGCCGCGAACGCGACCATGCCCTCCGAAGCCGACGGAGCGAAGTCGGTAAGGAAGAGCGTGCCGCCGCCTGCTGCGCGGCGCAGCGCGCCGAACATGCCACCCTTGGCGCGCGTCTGCAGGTTCATGTTGGACATCCAGGAGAGCCGGCCGGACTCGGCGACGATCATCTCGCCCTCGCCGAGCGTCAGCTCGAGCACCTGAAGCGTGGTGCCGACCGTTCGGGTCTGCATCGCCAGGACCTCACCTTCCGAAGAGCTATAGAGCTATCGATTCTTGCGCTTCTGGCCCTCGGAGCGGAATCCTTCAGAGCAGTCCCAGCAGAAGGATCCCGATGGCCGTCGCGATGCCGGCGCCGATCAGCCTGCCCCGTACGTCGCGGAAGTCGTGCTCATGCAGCCAGAAGACGCCCGCCGCCAGCGCGACGAATGTGTTCAGCTGCGTGATCGGCCAGGCTACCGAAAGCCCAACGAGGTCCGCCGCCGGTACCGCGAGCAGCACACCGAGCGAAAGAAGCGCGCCCGAGAGCGCACCCAGCCCCAGCTCCCGCGCCGGTAGGCGAACGATCGAGCGCAGGCGCGGGAGCGTGAGCCCAAAAAGCGCGCCAAGGCCGAGACCCAGGTATCCGTACCCGCTCCCGAGCGGCGCCGCCAGCTGAAGCGGCACGAGGTAGAAGCCGAAGAACGCTGCTGCGCCGAACGCGAGGAGGAAGCCGCGGCGACGCGCCTTGGGCTCCTGCACGGGCCCCGACCCCTGGCCGATGCCGCCGACGAGGTACGCGCCCAGCCCGATCAGGATACTTCCGAGCGTGAGCTGCGCGATGACTGGCGCGCCGCCCGCGCGGTACTCGCCGAGGATCGCGATGCCGAAGAGCGTGCCGAACACTCCGGTGAAGTTCTTGACCGGCGTCGCGCGCGTCAGGCCGAGCGCATCGACCGACAGCACGAAGAGGTGCGAGGCGAGCGCGAACGAGAGCCCGCCGAGGAACGCGATGCCGAGACCTCGCAGGCTCCACGTGCCCGCCCAGAAGGTCGGCGGCAACGCCAGGGCGACGGCCGCGCCGAGTCCCAGGGCAGCGGTGAAGTCCGACTGTGAAGCGCGGGAGAAGCGCCGGGGTACCATGTAGAAGCCGAACGCGACCGCCGAGAGAACGGCGAGCGCGAGTCCGTACAGGCGCAAAGCGGGGGCCTCCTTGGCAGTGGGGGCATATGGGCAGGAAGCGGATGACGGCAGGCGAAGGAGGATCATGAAGGGGTGGCGATGACGATGTCTATCGATCCTCCAGAGGAACTTGCCCGACTAGCGAT
>JAJYTE010000032.1 GCA_021793215.1 Bacillota bacterium | reverse complement strand
TCCGAACCGAGCCCGCCGCACGTGCAGTCGGATGCCGGCGTATGGCGCCGCGCGGCGCAGGCGCTCGTGCGGGCGCGCACCGAGGACGGCCGCCCGCTCGGTCTCATCCTGCAGGATGCGATCCGCGACTCGATCTCCACGCTCTTCATGATCATGAGCTTCATCGTGCTCTTCTCGGTTCTGATCCGCGTGCTGGACGCGACGGGCGCGATGGCGTTCGTACTCTGGCCCGTGGAGAAGCTCCTGGGGCTCGTCGGGCTCGTCCCAGCGTTCGCGCACAGCGTCGTGCAGGGCATCCTCGAGATCGACATCGGGACGGCGGCCGTCGCGAGGGTACCCGCGTCGCTCATCCAGCGCGCGGCGGTCGCCTCGGCGATCATCGCCTGGTCCGGCCTCTCGGTGCAGGGTCAGGTGGCCTCGGTGCTCGCCGACACCGACATCCGCATGCGCCCGTACATCCTCGCGCGGCTGCTGCACGCCGTCGTCGCGGGCGTCTTGACCGTGCTGCTCCTCCCGCTGTTCCATCTGCACGTGCCGACGATCCTGGCTGGCGCCGGCGCCGCCGTGGGCCCCGGCGTCCCGGGCGGCTTCATGGGCGCGCTGGAGCGCGGCTGCGCGCTTGCGGCGCTGGCGGGTGGCCTGCCGATCGTCCTCGGCCTCGCCTACGGCGCCGTGCGTCACCTACGCCTCGTGCGCCTGCGCGTCTAGGGCCGCAAACGACTCCTCGGCGGCGGCGATCGCCGCAAGGATCTCTTCGCCGGTGTGCCCGAGCGTGACGAACCACGCTTCGTACGGCGACGGCGCGAGGTACACTCCGCGGCGCAGCATCTCCCAGAAGAAGGCGCGGAAGGCCGCGCCGTCGTGCGCCTGCGCCTCGTGGTAGTCCCGCGGCGGCGAGGGGCGGAAGAAGAGCGTGAACATCGACCCGACCCGCTGCAGCGACACGCGCTGCCCGTGCCGCAGACCAGCGGTCAGCACGCCGGCCGCAAGGCGACTCCCCTGCGCCTCCAGCGTCTCGTAGACGCCCGGTGCGGCGAGCACGTCGAGCGACGCGAGCGCCGCTGCGACCGAGAGGGGATTCCCGGCGAGCGTTCCCGCTTGGAACATCGGTCCGAGCGGCGCGATCCGGCGCATCAGGTCCCGCCGTGCGCCGTAGGCGCCCAGCGCGAGGCCGCCGCCGATCGCTTTGCCGAGGCAGACGATGTCCGGGGAGAGACCCAGTGTTGGGCCGATGATGCCGTAGCGCAGGCGAAAGCCGACGATGATCTCATCGTCGATCACGAGCGCCCCGCAGCTCCTCGCGAGACGTGAGACGCCTTCGAGGTAGCCCGGTTGCGGAACGACGACGCCCATGTTGCCGGAGATCGGTTCGATGAGCACCGCAGCAAGATCGTCCCCCTCTCGCCGCACCAGCTCCTCGAGCGCCCCGAGGTCGTTGAACGGCAGGCTGCGCACGTCCTGGCGCACGCCGTCCGGCACGCCCTCGGAGTCGTGACCACCCCCCGCGGTGGCGGCGCCGGAGCCCGTACGCACCAGTACCGTGTCGGTGTGGCCGTGGTAGTTGCCATCGAACTTGACGACGACCCGGCGCCCGGTTGCTGCCCGCGCCAGCCGGATCGCGGACATCACGGCCTCTGTCCCGGAGGACACCAGCCGAACCTGTTCCATCTCGGGGATCGCCGCGCACAGGCGCTCGGCCAACTCGACCTCACCGCGGCAGGGGGCTCCGAAGAGCAGCCCCTCGCCCAGTTGGGCGGCCAGGGCCTTTAGCACCTTGGGGTGGCCGTGCCCGATGACGTTCGGCCCGAAGGCTGCGAGGAACTCGATGTAGCTCCTGCCGTCGGCGTCGATGAACCTGCCTCCCGCAGCCGAGCGGATGAAGAGCGGCGCGTCGCCGCCCATCGGTCGGAAGCTGCGCGCGGGTGAATTGACCCCGCCGGCGATCGCGGCCTGGGCGCGCTCCCAAAGCGTCCTCGACTCCTCCCCGATCATCTGTCTCCCCCCAGAAGGCGGACCGCTTCCTGGCGCGCCGATCCGTCCGCGAGCGCGCCGCGCGCCGCGACGGTCAACGTCACGGCGCCGATCTCCCGTCCGCCGACCATCTGCATGCAGAGCTGGCGCGCCTGCAGCGCGACGTAGACGCCCTGCGGCGCAAGGCGCTGCCAGAGCGCCTGCGCGATCTCCTCCGTGAGGCGCTCCTGGATCTGCAGCCGGCGTGCGAGGACGTCCACGACCCGGGCGATCGAACCGAAGCCGGCGATTCGCCCGCCGGCGGGTAGGAACGCGATCTGCGCCGTGCCGAAGAACGGTAGGAGATGGTGCTCGCAGGTCGAGAAGAACGGCACATCGCGCAGCACGATCAGGTTGTCCGGCCCCTCGATGACCTCGAGCGCCGCCTCGGGGTCGTGTCCGTATCCGGCGTAGATCTCCAGCGCCGCCTCGGCGACCGTGTCGGGCGTTCCCGAGAGTCCTGCCCGCTGCACGTCCTCGCCGATGCCGAGCAGCAGTTCCCGCACGGCGCGGCGGATGCGATCCTGGTCCAATGCGCTGCCTCCTATGCTCGGCGGCGTTGCAGCACGTCGAGTCCTCCCGTCACGTAGACGGTGTTGCCGGTCAGGAAGTCCGCGTCGGTCTCGAGCAGGAAGCGCACCACGCGCGCGATGTCCTCACCGCTGCCCGAGCGCCCGACCGGGGCTGCAACGCCTCCGCCGTCCCGCGCCTGGGCGATCGTCCCTTCCTTCAGCGGATCGCGGATGTCTCCTGGACAGATCGTGTTCACGGTGATGCGGTGGGGCGCCTCCTCCGCGGCGAGCGTGTGCGCCAGGGAGACGACGCCGCTCTTCGCGGCTGCGTAGACCGCGCGACCGGGCCAGGCAGGGAGCTGCCCCGCCTGGTCGAAGCCGAACAGGATCACGCGTCCGCCGCCGGCGCGCCGCATTGGCGGCAGCACCGCCTGGGCGTAGCGCAGCGCGGACCCGAGGTTGCCGTCGACGATCGACTGCAGCGCCTCCGCCGGCGTGTCCACGAGGTCCCTGCGGGGAGCGAGGAATGGTCCCGCCGCGTGCACAAGCGCCCATGGCGCGCCGAACGCCTGAAGGTGCGCGTCGACCGATCGCTCCACGTCCTTCGCTTCCGATGCATCGGCCGCGAGCGCCAGCAGTCGGCGGCCCTGCGCCTTCGCGGCGTGCGCGAACTCCTTCGCCCGGTCCCCGGACGCGCGGTGCGTCACGGTGACGGCATAGCCGACCGAGAGGAGCGCCTCGGCGACCGCCCGGCCGAGGCCTTCCACTCCTCCCGTGACGATCGCCGACCGGTCCGCCGCGCCTGGCTCACGCACCCAGCCACCCCCCCAAGTTGCCTCGTCGCCCGCGCGGGACTCGTCCCGAGAAATGTCGAACCCATGATAGCAGATGCCGCGCATGCCGGATCCCGGTAAGGAAGTGTCTCGTGGCGAGTGATCTTCGGCGCTACCCCCGTGCGTTCTGGGTACTGTTCGCCGGCCGCCTGTTCAACTCGATCGGCACCTCGATCATCTTCCCCTTCCTGACCGTCTACCTGCACGACACGCTCCACGTCAGCCTCGCGGTCGTCGGCCTCGTGCTGCTCGGGCAGGGTGCGGCGCAGGTCGTCGCCGTGCTTGTCGGTGGCCTCCTTTCCGACACGTGGGGCCGCCTGCCGACGATGGTCCTCTCTTTGCTCGGCGGCGCCGCCGTCTCGCTCACGCTCGCGTTCGTCCACGCACCGCTCTTCATCGTCGTGCTGATCATCGTGCGGGGCGGCATCCTGCCCCTGTTCGCACCGGCAGCCCAAGCCTACGTCGCGGACATCGTGCCGAAGGACGATCTCTACCCAGCGTTCAGCGTGCAGCGCGTCGCCGCGAACGCGGGCATCATCCTCGGGCCGATGCTGGGCGCCTTCCTGCTGCACGACTCCTTCGCCATCCTCTTCCTCCTGAGCGGCTCGATCGCCGCTGTCTTCGGCTTCGCTGCGCCGACGCTGCTGCGCGGCGCACGCCGGGACCCCCGCGAGGTGGGTGCCGCCACTTCCCTAGGGTTCAGCGCGGCGCTGCTGCGCGACCGCTACCTCCTGGCGGTGCTCGGGCTCCTGGTCCTCGCGTCGGTCGCCTACTCGCAGCTCTACTGGGTCGTGCCGGGCTACCTGACCGTCTTCCTGCACCTGCCGGCGACCGACTTCGGCTTCCTCGCCGCGGAGAACGCGGTGCTCGTCGTGCTCTTCCAGATCCCGATGACGACGCTCGCGCGGAACTGGGCCCCGTCGGTCGCGATCGCGGTCGGCGCGTCGCTCTACGCCGTCGGCTTCGCGCTGATGGCACCGCTCGGCAGCTTCCTTCCGTTCTTCGTACCGGTCGCGGTGATCACGGCCGGCGAGATCCTGCTCCAGCCGAGCGTGACCGCCTTGATCGCGATGCGCGCGCGGGCGGAGGACCGCGGCAAAGCCATGGGGCTTCTGACGCTGGCGAACCGGTCGGGATCGGCGGTCGGCCCTCTCGTCGGCGGCAGCCTCCTGACGTACGGCGGGCCCTGGTTCCTCTTCTCCGGCACCGCGCTCGTGGCGGGAGCGGCTGCGGCAGGCTACGCCCTTCTGCGTCGGCCCCCGCGCAGCGAGCGTGGGGCACAGGCTTCGATGCAAGGGCCCAAGTAGCACGCCGGGCGCCTTAGCAAGGGAGCGGTTGCCCCGGCGGGCAGCCGCTCCCTTGCTCGGCCATTGATGCTTGATGCCTTAGCGGTAGTGCTCGAGCAGCTCCTCGAAGTCGGCCGACCCCAGGCGGATGTCCCGGCCGGCGAGCGGCGCCTCGGCGAAGCCGGGCATCGCCTGCTCGTAGGGCACAGAGTTCGGGTCGCGGTAGATGAGCCCTGTGACCAGCTCCTCCTTCTCGAGGACCTTGGCGATCGCCGCGCCGCGGTTGTCCGAACGGTAGTCCGGGTCCTCGTCGAGGTTGGTGAGGGTCTGCTTGTAGAAGTCGTAGGTGTTGATCTTGTTGTAGGTGACGCAGGGGCTCAGCGTGTTGACGAACGCGAAGCCGGGGTGGCGGATGGCGTCCTCGATCAGCCGTGCGAGCTGCGCCTGGTTCGAGGAGAATCCCTGCGCGACGAAGGTCGCGCCGGCGGAGAGCGCCAGCGAGAGCGGGCGCACCGGCGACTCGACGTTCCCGTGGGGGGTCGCCTTCACCTTCTGGCCCGTATCGCTCGTTGGGGAGTTCTGGCCCTTCGTCAGCCCGTAGATGTGGTTGTCCATCACGATGTACTTGACGTTGATGTTGCGGCGTACCGCGTGCACGAAGTGGTTCATGCCGATCGCGAACCCGTCGCCGTCGCCACCGGCGGCGATCACGAGCAGCTCCCGGTTGGCCATCTTCACCCCGAGGGCCGACGGCAGCGTGCGGCCGTGTACGACGTGAATGTTGTACGAGTTGATGTAGTTGCCGATCTTCCCGGAGCAGCCGATGCCGGCGACGATCGCGACCTCGTGCGGCGCGATGTTCAGGTTGACGAGCGCCTTCTGCATCGCGGCGAGGACGCCGAAGTCGCCGCAACCCGGACACCACCACGACTTCTCCTGGGTTCTGTAGTCCTGCAGCGTGACCTCCATCGTCAGACCTCCTCCTTGAGCACGAGGGTGAGAATCTGCTCGACGATCTCCTGCGGCAGGAGAAGCGTCCCGTCGTACTTGAGCAGAGAGGCGAACCGCTCGTCCTCCAGGCCCTGAAGGCGCGCGAGGCCGCGCAGCTCCCCTGTCTGGTTCTGCTCGACGAACAGCACCTTGCGTGCGTCCCCGAGCGCCCGGCCGAGCTGCTCCGCCGGCAGCGGCCACGCCTGGCGCAGCTGTACCCGGCCGACCTTGAGACCGCGTCCGCGCAGGTCCGCGACCGCCTCGTCCACCGCCCCGATCGTTGATCCGAAGCAGACCACCGCTACCTCGGCGCCCTCCACTCCGTCCGCGAGGACGACGCCTTCGCGCTCGCGTAGCGGCTCGAGCTTGCGCCTGCGCTTCTCCGTCTGCGCGGCACGGTTCTGGGGATCCTCGGACACCTTGCCGGTCTGCGCATGCTCGACGCCGGTGGCGAGGTACTGTCCCTTCGGCGTACCCGGCAGCGTGCGCGGCGAGATGCCGTCCTCCGTGACTCGGTAGCGCAAGAACTCGGCCTCGAGTGCCGCCGTCTCCTCCGCGCCCACGATCTGGCCGCGGTCGATCGTCAGGCGTTCGTACGGCAGGTTCTCCACCGTCTGGACCCACTGCGCCAGTCCGAGGTCGGAGAGGATGATCACGGGGCACTGGTAGCGCTCCGCGAGGTTGAACGCCTCGTAGCCGTCTTCGAACGCCTGCACCGCCGTGCCAGGCGTCAGGACGATCCGCTCCCCCTCGCCGTGCCCGCCGAAGACCGCGGACATCAGGTCGGACTGCTCCGTCTTCGTCGGCATGCCCGTCGAGGGTCCGACGCGTTGCGTGTCGACGATCACGGCCGGGATCTCCGCGACCGACGCGAGCCCGATGCCTTCCTGCATCAGACTGAAGCCCGGGCCGGACGTCGCCGTCATCGCCCGCGCACCTGCGTAGCCGGCCCCGATCACCATCGTGACCGCCGCGAGCTCATCCTCCATCTGGCAGATCGCGCCGCCGTACTTCGGGAAGAGCCCGGCGAGCGTCTCCATGATGTCGGTCGCCGGTGTGATCGGGTAGGCCGCCATCAGGCGGCAGCCCGCACCGAGCGCCCCGAGCGCCAGTGTGTCGTTGCCGGTCATGAGGTAGCGCTTGCCGGGCGTCGCCTCTGGCAGCGCGTAGCGCGTCTTTACGTCGGGATGCTCCGCGACGAAGCGGTAGCCCTGCTCGAGGGCCTGCACGTTCTGCGCCACGGTCACGGCGCCCTTTCGGCCGAACTTCTCCTCGACGTACTTCGCAAACGCCTCGAGCGGCAGCCCGAGCAGTGCGGCCGACGCTCCCACGGTCACCATGTTGCGCACCACCGGCGCGCCGATCGCACGGGCGATCTGCGTCAGCGGAATCTCGATCAACTGCGCGTTCGCGCCATCGGGCAACTGCGGTTTGAACGCAGCGTCCGCGATCACCGGCCCGCCCGCGACGAGACCGGCGACGTTTCGGTCGATCGTCTCCTGCGTCAGCGCAACGAGCACATGCACCTCTGGCTCCGGCGCGAGCACGGGCTGCGCGCTGAGACGCACCGTGTAGTGCGTGTGACCGCCCTTGATGCGGGACGAGAAGTGCTTGTAGCCGTAGATGTAGTACCCGAGGCGACTGGCTACCGTTCCGACGACATCGCCCGTCGAGTCGATGCCCTCGCCCTGGTCACCGCCGATCTTCCAAGCCAGCGACTGCGCCAATCCGGTTGCCCCCCTTAGACATTCAGATTACTGCACAACGCCTTATAATCAAATGAGAGTCCTGCATTCTCACAATGACAGTTGTGCATGGGAGGCGCGTCGTGTGCTACTCCGCCACCTGCAGACCTTCGCGCAGATCGTAGACCTCGGGAGCATCACAGCCGCCGCGGAGCGCCTGCATCTCTCTCAGCCCGCCGTTTCCAGACAGCTGAAGTCCCTCGAGTCGGACGTCGGCGCACGTCTTTGCGAGCGGCGCGGCCACTCGGTCGTGCCGACCCAGGCCGGGGAAATCGTCTACGGCTACGCGCAGCGCGTGCAGTCGCTGGAGCGGGAGCTGCACAGGCAGTTGGCGTCCGTCTCGTCGCCGGACGCAGGCGACCTCACGGTCGCCTGCGTCGACACGATCGCCATCTACACGCTGCCGGACCTCCTGGCCCCTTTCGCGCACAACCATCCCGCCGTGCGCGTGCGGGTACGCACCGGGCCGATCCGCCTGACGGTCGACCGCTTGCTCGCGCATGAAGCGGACGTCGCGTTGACGACCGTTCCCGTGCAAAGCCCACGCGTCACCTGCCGCCCGCTGTTCGACGATCCCGTGGCGCTTGTCGCCACGCCCGGGTTCGCGGCGGACCTGCCCGACGAGATCGAGGCGATGGACCTCGAGCAGCTCCCGGTGATCGCGTACGAACTGGGAACCCACTTCCGCTCGTTCGTCGACGCGGCGCTCGAGGAGCGGGGCATCCACCCGCGCGTCACGATGGAGTTCGACGGCCACGAGGCGGTGCGCGAGGTGGTCGGGCACGGACTCGGCGTCGCCTTCGTGCCTGAGTCGACTGTCCGCGCCGACATCTCGCACGGACGGCTGCGCCGCCTGCAGATCCGCGGCATCCCCGACCTTCGGCGCACGACCTGCCTTCTCGTGCCGCGCGACGTCACACCGTCGCCGACGGCAGACCTCTTTCTGTCCGCCGTCCTTGCGCGGTTCCCACAGGCCGACTGACGACCCCCGCCGTTAGGGTCATGTTAGGACCTCGCGTCGGCTCTCCGGGCAGGCAGGATCCGCAAGTCCCGAACAGGAACCTTGTCATGTGGGAGGTCGGTCGTTGGACGTTTTCGTAGTACTCGCCGTATTCCTCGCCGCGTCCGTGGAGTTCGTGGAGGCCTTCACCATCGTGCTCGCCGCTTCGACGGTACGCGGGTGGCGCTCTCCGATCTACGGGACGCTCGTAGCGCTGGTGGTGCTCGCGGCGCTCGTGGCCGCGTTCGGCTACGCGATCGTCGCACTCTTCCCGCTCGGCGCGTTCCGGGCGCTCGTCGGCGTGATCCTGCTGCTCTTCGGACTGAAGTGGCTGCGCAAGGCGGTGCTGCGCGCGACGGGGCACAAGGCCCTGCACGACGAGTCGGCCATCTACGCGCGGCACGTGGAAAGCTTGAAGGGCGCGGGCCCGAGCGCAGACACGATGGCCTTCGCCACCTCGTTCAACGGCGTGCTGCTTGAGGGCATCGAAGTGATCTTCATCGTACTGACCCTCGGCGGCAACGCCGGTGCGCTCCCCTCCGCGATCCTGGGCGCGGCCATCGCCTTCGTCGTGGTCGTCGGCGCGGGCATCGCGCTTCGCGCGCCGCTCAGCCGCATGCCGGAGAACACCCTCAAATGGATCGTCGGCGTGATGCTGACGGCGTTCGGCACGTTCTGGGCCGGCGAGGGGATCGGCATCCACTGGTGGCAGCAGGACGTCTCGGTCATCGTGCTGATCGCGCTCTACGCCCTGCTCGGCTACGTCCTGCAGCGCTGGCTGCAGCCGGGAAGCCCGCGCAGCGCGGCGAAGGAGGTCTGAAGGTTGCGCAAGGTGTGGGACGTCATCGTCGATCTCGTGTACGAGGACCCCTGGCAGTTCGTCGGGCCGCTCGTCGCGATCGCCCTCGTCTACCTGCTGGCGCGCAGCGTGACCTCAGCCTGGGTGGGTCTGCTGCTCTTCGTACTGATCGGCCTCTCGCTCTACCTCAGCCTGCGACGCGAGCGCTGAGCCTTGCCCGAGGGCCGGTCGCCATGCTGGCGGCCGGCCCTCGGCGCGTCCTCAGTCCAGCGTGGGTCCGACCACGGCACTCGGCTTCGTGGCCGCTTCCTGCCGCAGGGAGATCAGAACGCCCAGCGAGATCAGGACGGCCCCAGGCCAGAGCCATACGCTCAGGTGCTCGCCGAGCACGAGTACCCCGAGGACGGTGCCCACGACCGGCTGAACGAACAGGAAGAGGCCGCCGGTGGCCGCCGGCACCTGCGTGAACCCATAGTTCCAAAGGTACATCGCGAGCGTCGTCGAGATCAGTCCGATGTACACGATGCCGAGCCAGAGCGCGGGAGAGAACGTCGCGTAGGGCAGCACGAGGCCCTTCGCAGCGAACGGGAGCAGGAAGAAGAACGCGAAGGCGGCGGTCCAGAAGTTGACGAACGTCAGGTCCTGCGTGCGCGCGAGCCGGCGATTCACGACGGTGTAGAGCGCCCAGGTGACGGCCGCACCCAGCAGGGCGAGGACGCCGCGCATGCTGGTGCCTCCCTGGCTGCCCGGGCCCATCACCACCACCGCGCCGGCGAGCGCGAGCGCGAGCGCCACCAGCTGCGGGGGCCGCACCCGTTCACCAAGTACCGGAACGGCGAGCACGACGATGAAGGCGGGCGCCGACGAGGTGATCAGCGAGCCGATGTGCGCCGACGACCAGGCGGTGCCGTAGAACTGCAGCACAAGCGAGAGCCCAAAGCCCAGCGTGCCCGAAAGGAGCGCGAGCAGGTAGTCGCGCGCCGTGGCGCGCCGTCGCCGTGAGAGGTAGATCGGAGCGAGGACCGCGAGCGTCATCGCGAGGCGGATGGCGACGAGCGGGACTGGCGGGATGAACCGGAGAACGACCCGACTGACGACGTACACCCCGCCCCAGATCGCCGCGGCGAGACCGAGCGCGAGCGCACCGCGCATCGTGGACAACGAAAGACCTCCCATGTCTTCGCGCGCCGGGCGCGCCGGGCTCGCCGGGCGCGCCGGCGCCGTGCCTACCCGATGTACCGGGGCGTGTCCTGCTGCAGCGCCTCCGCGTCGCCCACGAGCAGAAGGGTGTCGCCCACCTCAAGCTGAGTGTCGCCGTTCAGGTCGCGGAGGAACGTGCCTTCGCGCCGCACGGCGGCCACGATGCCGCGCATCCCCTGCTCGCTCAGCTCGCGCAGCGAGCGCCCTGCCGCCGCGCCTCCGTCGGCGACGATCGCCTCGCGCACCGAACCGTCCTCGAGCAGCGCGAAGAAGGTCGGACGGGTCAGGAAGTGGGCGAGGTTGTGTCCCGCGCTGACTTCCGGCAGCACGACGCGCTGTGCGCCGGCGCGGTGCAGCATCTCCGCGGTGCGCGCGTCGCCTGCGCGCGCGGCGATCGAGATCTCGGCGTTCGCCTCGCGCGCGAGCATCACGGCGTAGAGGTTCGCGGCGTCGTCCGGCAGCGCGGCGATGAACCCCTTGGCTCGCTGCAGACCCGCTCGCTCCAGCAGGTCCGGCTCGCGCGCGTCGCCGCGCAGGTTCGGAATGCCTGCCTCCTCCAGCTCGGCGATCCGGCGCTCGTCGAGTTCCAGGACTACCACGCTGCTGCCGGCCGCCTGGGCCTCCAAGGCGGCGCGCCGCCCCACCCTGCCGCCCCCCGCGATGATGATGTGGTCCTGCATGCGACTGAGCCTCCTGTCGGTGCGCGAGATCTGGAGGTAGCCGGTCCAGTCGAAGGTCGCCAGGGTGGTCACGGCCGCGATGCCGCCCGCCACGCCCGCGACGGCGGAGAATGCCACCCACGCCTGCTCGAGGGGCGTCGTGACCGCGAGATGCGCGTCGCCGAGCGTCGTCATCGTGACGAGCGCGGCGTACAGCGCCGTCGGGAACGCTGTGTGGTAGATGAGCGCGAAGCCGATCGACAGCCCGGTTACGAGGATGATGGCGGGCAGGATGGCGCGCACGAGTGCGCCACGCGCGTCGCGCGCAGTGTTTGCGCGGGTGGCGCGACGCATCAGGTGGTCCCCGGTTCATCCGGGAAGAGAACGTGCGCACGCGGTCCGGGCGTCGCCTGGCCGACCGTGCGGGCGAACTCGAAGGCGTTCTGCAGCGCGTAGTTGCGCGCGTTGTTGTTGAAGAGCACGTGTACCTCCTCGGCCGTCTGGGCGAGCGTGCGGGCCGTCTGCGCCAGCAGGAGGATCTCCTCGGTACCGTAGAGGTAGTCAAAGCGCTCGCGCGAGCTCTCGCCGCGTACGTTCCATGCCTTCGCGTTGCGACCGTGCAGGCGCAGCACAGAGATGGAGCCCGTCACGGCCGGCACGAGCGGCACACTGCCGCTACCGGCCTGCGGTTCGTCCGCAACAACGTGCGCCGCGCCCATCTCGCGCAGCGCATCGAGGATCTCCGCTCCGCCGTCCTGGAACCAGCTGCGGTGGCGCATCTCGACGGAGACGGCGTACTCCCCGAGCGCGTCCCGGAGCTGTCGAAGTTCGGCGATCGCCTGCGCGCTGCGCACCATCCACGGCGGGAACTGCAGGAGGACCGCGCCCATGCGCCCCGACGCCTGCAGCGGGCGCATGCGCTGCGCGAACTCCTGACAGGCGGCGATGCGCGCTTGCGCATCCAGGGCCCGGTCATGGCCCGTCATGCGCCGCTCCGCCTTCACATCCATCACGAACCCTTCCGGCGTTCGCCGGATCCAGTTCTCCACCGTCGCCTCGCGCGGCAAGCCGTAGAACGTCGCGTCGACCTCAACGAGCGGGAAGTGCGCGGCGTAGAAACCCAGGCGATCGGCGGCGGGCATACCCTGGGGGTAGAAGCCGTCATGGTCCGTCCAGGCGCAGGTGCCCACCAGGATCGACATCAGGGAGTGTAGGTGAGCGGCGTGCCCGTAGGGAGGACCTCCACCCACGTCTGACCGGCCTGGAAGGGCGCAGGGCTGCCGTCGGGCAGGGAGAACCGGAAGCCGCCTGGGCCGAAGGTCCAGGTGATCGCGGTGCGCTGCGCGTCCTCGAGCAGCCAGCCGTTGCCGCTCTTCAGCGTGAAGTTGACCGAACCGGGCGTAGAGGGGTCGTGGTCCCGGAACTCCGGCGCGTAGACGATCGCGACGTTCTGCGCCGAGACCGCGTTGCCGTTCAGGGTAGTGACCGCCTTGCTGTCGATCAGACGGCTCCACGCCGTACCGTCCCAGCTCCAGCCCACCTCATAGACCCAAATGTTCGGGTAGTCGGCGTAGGTGATGAGGGCGCTCGAGGTCTTCTCTCCGGTGAACTTCCCCGTCGCGAACGCCGGGATCATCGCGGGAGTGAACCCGTCCGTTTGTACGGCCTGTTCGAGCAGCTTCGTCGAGGTGTAGAGGTTGTGCGGCATCTGGCGGTCGGGCGCCCGCCAAAAGTAGGGTGCGGAGCCGTAAATCTGGTCGATGTTCTTGATGCCGAGCGGTCCGATCGCCTTGAGGGCGTCGACGTTGCCGCCGGCGTGCGCGAGCGGCCATCCGTAGGCGGCGGCCACGTTGTCGAAGTAGATGCGCGTCGAGCGCACCGGGCCGATCTGCGCGTCACTCTGGTGCCAGAAGACGGCCAGGTAGCGCGTGATGCCGCCCTCTGCGGGGAACTCGAAGACGAGGTCGGCCTTCGTGATGCCGGACTGCGGCCAGGCGCCGGGCGCGTTGTCGATCGTTACCGCCACGGCCGACCCGATCGTCGGCGGCGGTGCCGGCGTCTTCGCCTTCTTCGGCGTCTTCGTCGAAGTCTTGTGGTGCGTGGGCGAGGTCGCGGCCGGCTTGGCGGCGGTGCCGCAGCTGGCGAGGATCAGTGCAAGCGGCGCGAGCGCCAGGAGCGCTTTCGAACCCACCCCGACGTTACCTCCTCAGGACGGGTAGAACGGCACGACGCGCGCGCGCCCCTCTTCGTCGTAGATGTACATCTCTTCACCCTCGTCGCGGGTGCGCTTGTGCGACCCGTCGCAGTAGGGTTTGTTCTGCGAGAGCCCGCAGGCGCAAAGGTAGATCGTCTCCTTCACGTCGTCGGGACGGATCTGGTAGGGCTTATTGCGATCGTGACGCACGAGCCTCGGCATCTGCATCCCCCTCTCGGTGCCCCCTAGGCACCGCATGTCCCCCTCCAGTGTATCCGCTGCGCGCCCCGCGCGCAGCGCGAATTCGCGTGGGAACGGCGAGGGCGGCTCCCGCAGCGGGAGCCGCCCCAGCAGGCGGGACTACTTGGCGTGCATCTCTCGGATCACGTCGACCATCTCGGGGTTCGACAGCGTCGTGACGTCGCCGACATCCGAACTATTGTTGGAGATGGCGGCAAGGATGCGGCGCATGATCTTGCCAGAGCGCGTCTTCGGCAGGTCGGGCACCATCCACACCGCGCGCGGCCGGGCGATCGGCCCGATCTCCTTCGCGATCGCGTCGGAGATGCGCTTGCGGAGCTCCTCCGTCGGCTCGACCCCAGGCCTGAGCGATACGTAGATCTCCGGCATGATGCCCTTGACGGCGTCCTTCGCCGCGACCACGGCCGATTCGGCGACCTCCGGGACCGTCAGCGCCGCTGACTCGAGCTCCTTCGTGCCGAGTCGGTGGCCCGCGACGTTGATCACGTCGTCGATGCGCCCGAGGATGCGGTAGTACCCATCGGCCGCCTGCATGGCGCCATCGCCGGCCATGTACGGCCAGTCGTGCCAGTCGGTGCTCTTCGGGTTCTTGTTGTACTTGGCGAAGTAGGTTTGGATGAAGCGGTCCGGATCCTTCCAGATCGTCTGGAACATGCCGGGCCACGGGTTTCGGATGCAGATGTTGCCGGCCTTGTTCGAGCCGGGCGGCACCTCATTGCCGTCCTCGTCGTAGATCACGGGGTGGATGCCCGGCATCGCCGGTCCCGCGCTGCCCGGCTTCATCGGGTCAAGCGCCGGCAGCGTGGAGATCAGGAAGCCGCCGGTCTCGGTCTGCCACCACGTGTCGACGATCGCGGCCTGCTTCTTGCCGACCACGTCGTAGTACCACTTCCAGACGTCCGGCTCGATCGGCTCTCCGACGGTCGTCATGTGCTTGAAGTGGATGTCGAAGTTCTCCGGGTTGCCGCCGCCCGCCTTGCGCAGCGCGCGGATCGCGGTCGGAGACGTGTGGAAGATCGTCACGCCCAGTTCCTCGGCGACGCGCCAGGGGCGCGAGGCATCCGGGTAGGTCGGGGTGCCTTCGTAGATCGTCGAGGAGGCCCCAAGGGCAAGCGGGCCGTACACGATGTAGGAGTGACCGGTGATCCAGCCGATGTCGGCCATGCACCAGTACACATCCTCGGGGTGGATGTCCTGCACGTACTTGGACGTCCAGGTGGCGTACGAGAGGTAGCCGCCCGTCCCGTGCTGCGCTCCCTTCGGTCGACCGGTGGATCCGCTGGTGTACATCAGGAACAGCGGGTCGTTCGCCTCCATCGAGACGGGCTCCACGCGCTGCCCGCGATACTCCTTCAGCAGGTCGTTCACCAGGAGGTCGCGGCCCTCCACGAGCGGCGTCGGGCTAGAGTAGCGGCCCGCGTAGCGCTCGAAGATCAGGACCTTCTCGACCTTCTGACCCTGCGCCTCGGCCTCCTGGCAGGCGATGTCCGCCTTCTCCTTGTGGTCGAGCAGGGCGCCGCTGCGGTAGTATCCGTCCATCGTCACGAGGACGCTCGAACCCGAGTCGACCATGCGGTCAGCCGCCGCCTTGCCGCTGAAACCGGCGAATACGACCGAGTGTACGACGCCGAGGCGCGCGCATGCCAGCATCGCGATCGGCAGCTCCGGCACCATCGGCATGTGGATCGTCACGCGGTCGCCCTTCTTGACGCCGGCGAAGTCGCGCAGCAGCGCTGCGAACTCGTTGACGCGAACCCAAAGCTCGCGATAGGTCACGTGCACGATCGCCTCGTGCTCGGGTTCCGGAACGTAGTGGAGCGCCGTCTTGTTGCTGTTGTCCGCCAGGTGGCGGTCGATGCAGTTGTAGGATGCGTTGAGGCGCCCGCCCACGAACCACTTCCAGAACGGTGCGTTCGACGTGTCGAGCACCTTGTCCCAGCGCTTCTCCCAGGTCAGTAGGTCCGCATACTCCTCGAAGCACTGCGGGAAGTTCTCGAGGCTGTAGCGGTCCCGTATCGTCTTGTCGCGCATGTTGGCCTGCGCCACGAAGCTCGCAGGAGGATGGAAGTACGACTCTTCTCCCCAGTGGACTGCGATTTCGGCTTCGGAGACGCCCGAGGTCTCGTCACTCAAGCAATGACCCCCTTTCGTATCTTCGGTCCCTTAGGAAAGCCTAGGGCGCCGCATGACGCCAGTAGTGGGCCACGACCCGTAGAGCCGCGACTCCGGCGGGCGCATCGCTGCTCTTGCCGAACCGTACGCGGGCTCGTCCCGCTGGGAACGGCGACGCGGCTTCCCCTCTTCCCCTTGCTTACACATTCGATCTATGCGGCGGACCTCCTCTTTACACCACATGGGTGCGAAACGTTAAGTAGACTCACCGGCGTGCGCGGACGTGGGGTGCCGCAGCGCGCATACGGTAAAGAGAATCTCAACGTCCGGAGGGATCTGAATGCCGCTTTCGTTCATCGAAGGACACGCCCCGAGCGCCGGACTGAGTCCGTTGCCGAAAGACCGTGCGCTGGAGATAGCCATCGTGCTTCGCCACTCCGGCGCCCTACTGGGCGGCGGTGTCGTCGCAGGGCTGATGCGTCACCTTTCAGCAGCCGGACTCAGCCCCAAGCCGCCCGAAACGTCCGCGGGCGTCCTCTTCGCGTCCGGCGATGCCGCGGCGATCGGCCGCGCCTTCGCGCTCGAACTGCGAGAGACCGAACCGGGTGCCTACGCCCCGGACCGCGAGCCCTCACTTCCACGCCAGCTCGCCCCCGAGATCTGCGCCGTCGTCGGCCTCACGAACCGGCCGCGGGCGCATCGAGCGGCGCACTCGTTCGCCGCCGAAGGGCAGTTCGAGGGCTTCGTGCCACCCCAGATCGCCAAGGCGTACGGCTACGACGAGCTCCCCACAGCGACCGGTCGTGCCGTACTCCTCGAGTTCGGATCCGGCTTCCGCCAGTCCGACATCGATCTCTTCTGCATGGACATGGGACTTCCTCGCCTGCAGCCGAAAGTCCAGCGCATCGACCACGGGGTCGTCGATCCGGGCCTGAGCCCGGTGGACCTCGAGGCGACGCTCGACATCGAGTGGCTGTGGGCGGCCGCACAGGGCGGAGAGGTCCACTTCATCGAGGCGCCGCCCGGCTCGAGCGACGCCGCGTTCAGCGTCTACCTCGTGGACGCCCTGCGCGCGGCGCTCGCGCTGCAGCCGGACGTCGTCTCGGTGAGCTACGGGGACGGCGAGACGCTCTTCCCGCCCGCAGAGCTGCGCGCGATCGATCTCCTGGTGGAGCGGCTCAAGGCAGCCGGCGCCGACACGTTCATCGCGTCCGGCGACCAGGGGGCCTACGGTCTGCACGCGCCAGGCGGCGCCCCGGTGGCGCAGGTCGACGCACCCGCCTGCGTGCCCCATGCCATCGCCGTGGGGGGAACGTCCCTCGAGATCGCCGCTGACGGCAGCGTCACCGAGACGGGCTGGACCGATGTCTCGCACAACGGCGCGTCGGGCGGAGGCTTCAGCCAGGTGTTCGCCGCACCGCAGGCGCAGCAGGCGTTCTTGCCGCAGGGCGAGGCGCAGCGCGGCGTCCCCGACATCGCGCTGAACGCGGATCCGCTCACTGGCTATCGCGTCGTCTTCGAGGCCCAGGTAACCGTCGTGGGAGGCACGAGCGTCGCGGCACCCGTCGCGGCCGGCGCCGCGCTGCGTCTGCGCGCGCAGGTGGGCCAGAAGAGCCTGCAGGACGCAGTCTACCTGCTGCCTTCTGCGGCGTTCCGCGACATCGTGCATGGCGACAACAGCTACGCCGGCGTCGAGGGCTACCAGTGCCTCCCCGGGTGGGATGCCGTGACCGGCCGCGGTGCACCGCTCTTCGCGGAGATCGCATCGCTACTGTCCTGATCGCTTTACTTTGCAAAGCGGTGGCGGTACGCTTGCCCGCGTAGGAGGAATCGCCACCATGCCACATCTCTTCGACCCGTTCGAGAGCAGGAACATGCAGCTTCGCAACCGCATCGCGATGTCTCCGATGTGCCAGTACTCCGCGCGTGAGGACGGAACCGTCACCGATTGGCACTTCGTCCACTACGGCGCGCGCGCCGCCGGCGGCGTTGGGCTCGTGCTCATGGAGATGAGCCAGGTCGCGGCGCATGGACGGCTCAGTCCCCAAGACGTCGGAATCTGGGATGACGCGCAGGTCCCCGGACTGCGCCGCATCGTAGACGTCGTCCACGCCCACGGCGCGAAGATCGGCATCCAGCTCGGGCACGCCGGGCGCAAGGCCGATCCCATCTTCGACGCGGTGGGCCCCTCGCCTTTCGCATTCTCCGACCGCTACCGCGTGCCGGAGGAGCTCGACGGACGCGGCATCGCCCAGGTGATCGACCAGTTCGCCGCCGGCGCGCGGCGCGCGCGGGAGGCGGGCTTCGACACGGTGGAACTGCACGGCGCCCACGGCTACCTCCTGCACCAGTTCCTCTCGCCGATCAGCAACCGGCGCGAGGATGGCTACGGCGGGAACCTCGGCGGACGCGCTCGCCTGATGTACGAAGTCGCCGACGCGGTGCGTGACGTGTTCGGCCAGGAGCGGCCCATCTTCGCGCGCCTCTCGATGCTCGAGGCCGGCGCCAAGGGCGGATACCCCCTCGAGGAGACCCTAGAGGTGGCGCGTACTCTTCACGAGCGGCACGGTGTCGACCTGATCGACTGCACGACCGGCGGGAACGCGCCCGTCTCGGAGCCGGAACCTCCGGGCTTCCGGCTGCCGCTCTCGGCCGCGGTGCGCGCGCAGGGCGTTCCGTCGATGGTCGTCGGCCGCATGGAGTATCCTGAGCTCGCCGACGCAGCCGTCGCGAATGGACAGGCAGATCTGATCGCGCTCGCGCGCGGTCTCCTGCGCGACCCGCACTGGGCGTTCGCGGCGCAGCAGCAGCTGCGCGTGGAGACGACACCCCCCGAGCAGTACCGGCGCGCCTACCGCTGAGAGGGGTCGGGTGCGACCGCCGAGAAGCCCCTGCCAGGAGGCGAACGATTGGCGCTGGCGCTGTTTGACCTCGATCGCACCCTGATCGACGGCTACGCCTACGGGCGGCTGATGCCCGTGCTGTGGCGCCGCGGAGTGCGCCGAATCGGAATTGGGCGGCTCATCGCCCGTCTCGCCGCGGCGCGTGCGCTCACGCGCCGCACCCCGCTCAGCAGCTGGTGGCCCGAGGCGTTCGCGGCCTACCTGGCCCGCCTCGCGCCGGAGGAAGTGGCGGAGGCCTGTGCCGTCGCGGCGGCAGCCGTAGCGGAGGGCCTTCGACCGGAGCTGCGCGCGGAGTGCGACGGCCACCGCGCCGACGGCGCCGAGCTCTGGCTGGTCACGGCTACCGTGCACCCGCTCGCGGAACCGGTGGCGACGGCGCTCGGGTTCGAGGAGTGCATCGCGACCCGGATCGCCGTAGCGCATGGGCAGTTTCGCGGAGAGCTCGACGGTCCTGTCTGCCGCGGCGCCGAGAAACTCGCGCGCGTGCGCGCCCGCCTCGCGCAGCGCGGACTGCCGGACGACCTCTCCGACGTGAGTTACTACGCCGACGGGGCGGAGGACCTGCCGCTGCTCGCGGCGGTCGGCCGTCCCGTCGCGGTCTGTCCGGAGGCAGGGCTCCTAGAGGTCGCGCGGGCACGCGGCTTTCGCATCCTGGGATCGCCGCGATGACCCTCGAGCCGCAGGACTCTGCCGGCCGTCACGGCCCGCCCGCCGGCGGCCCTCCCCGCTGGCGACGTCGCCTCTCCGGCCTCGCGGCCGCGATCCTGCTGGCACTGGCGAAGCTCAAGACGATCGCGCTGTTCGCGCTGCACATCCCCATGCTCGGTTCCGCCCTGACCTTCGTGCTCAGCGCCTGGGTCTACGGCGCGAGCTTCGGCTGGACGTTCGGCGTCGGGTTCGCACTGCTGCTCCTCCTGCACGAGCTCGGCCACTTCGTCGTGATCCGGCGCTATGGGCTACCGGCAGGCGCACCGATCTTCATCCCGTTCCTCGGCGCCGCGATCTTCCTGCGCCAACAGCCGCAGTCGCCGCAGCAGGAGTACGCGATTGCGGCGGCGGGTCCGCTCGCGGGAACGCTCGCGAGCCTTGCGGCGCTGTTGCTGGGGATCCTTCTCGCGCAGCCCGTGCTCCGTTCCCTCGCCTACTTCGGCTTCCTCCTGCAGGCCTTCAACCTGATCCCACTCTGGCCGCTTGATGGAGGCCGGATGGTGGCGGCGGTCGACCGTCACATCTGGTGGGTGGGCATCCCCCTGCTACTCGTCGTCGTCTGGCTCTCCCGCTCCCCGATCGGGCTGATCATCGTCGCCCTGCTGCTCTGGCAGTTCTTCAGCCAGCGCCGCATGGCGTCGCCCGACCGTTACGTGGCGCCTGCGCAGCGCCTGGCGTTCGGCATCGGCTGGATCGTGATGGCGATCGCAAACCTGGGCCTCGCGCGCATCGCGGGCGGGTAGGGTGAACGCGTCTGCCGCGTGGGATGTCATGTCCGCCGCTGCCGGCGCGACCTTCAGCGCTGGATGCGCCGCAGCGATGAGGGATCGCCCTTCTCTCGAAGGTCCTCTGACATGAACTCTCCGGCCCATGCGTAGAACCGCCGCATCCCTTGCGGCGCCGGGGCGGCAGCGCGGTCGGTGCGGACGTCGCGTGGATGGCTGCGTGGGCGGCCCGAAGAGCCCGACCGAATGCGTTCGCCTTGTGCGGATTCGCCAAAGGCTCCGCCAGTAGCGTTCGGCCGGCGCACCCAGTCGATGAGGAGCAGCGCCCGCCCACGCCAGACCCTTCGTTGTCCGCACGCGGGGCACGGGCAGTCCGCTTCTGTCCGCCATGTGGAGGACGGCCGCCTCGCGTTCCTTCGCTGCCCCGCGTCCGGGCGCGTAGACGCGCAGGGCGAACAGGTGATCTGCTTGGTTGACGCTCCAGACCTGTCCAGCCAGTGAACCACCCGCGATGGATGCCACCGATCGAACGTCGGGCAACCCCAACGTGGAGAGGGCTGCCCGGACCCACTCCGCGCCCGCCTCCATCAGTCCGTCGCCCTCCTGATGCCAGAAGGCGCCGACCAACCTGCGGTTCGGTCGTCACTCCTCCCAGAGGAGGTACAGCACCTCACCTGGACCGTGCACTCCGATCGAGAGGTCGTTCTCGATGTCGGCGGACCGGCTCGGCCCGCTGACGACGTGCACCGTCCCATGCGAAGGCGCCTGCGCGAGGTAGTCGCCGAGCTCCCAGAAAAGTTCTCGCACCCGCACGACGATCGCCGCCCGCGGCGGCACGAGCGAGGGAAGGAGCGATCGTCCCTCCTCGCGACGCAGACAGGCGCTGCCCGTGGAGGCGAGTCCCGCGTCGGCCAGAGATACGCCCCAGGCCGCCGCGAACGGATCACTGCCCTGCGGCAGGACTTCCACGTCGCCCAAAAGACGCGATAGCTCCGACGCATCCTGCGCCAGCGCGGCCGTCCCATGGGAGAACTGACGCAGCGCAGCCGACAGCGTCGCGGCATCTCCCTGCACCACCTGGCTCTGGGTGGCCGTCGCGGCATCGCGGAAGGCGCCAGGCAGGTCCTCAGACCTCGCAGGGCGCTGCGGCGGTACGCCTTCTTCAGGAAGGTGCGAGCCCGCGGGACGCGCAGCAAGGCGCGAAAGGAACTCCTCGCGGTTCATGCCCCCACCCCCGCCGCATCGAGCAGCACCGCGACATGCATCGGCCGGGTGCTGCGACCGAGCGCCTCGAGCCGCCCTCCGAGCTGCATGAGGCATCCCTGGTCGCTCGCGACCAGGAGGTCCGGGGCAGTCTCGGGCATCTGCGTCACCTTCTCGTCCGCCATCGCGACGGAGAGTTCAGGGAAATGGATGGCGAACGTGCCGCCGAAGCCGCAGCACAGCTGCGGCTCCGGGAACTCGAGGAGTTCGAGCCCCTCGATGCCCGCGAGCAAGCGCTGGGCGCGGCCCGTCTGGTGCAGCCAGTGCGAGAGGTGGCACGACTCATGGTAGATCGCCCGGGCTGCGAAGTGCCCTTGCGGCCGCTCGAGCCCTTGTACGTCGAGCAGGAACTGCGTGATCTCATAGGTGCGCTCCGCGAGCGCCTCGGCGTCCGGGTCCCCCGGAAAGAACTGAGCGAGGCCGTGGCGAAGCATCGCCGCGCACGAGCCCGACGGCACCACGACGGCGTCGGCGTCCTGAAACTCCCCAAGGTACGACGCGACGAAGGGCCTCGATTCCTCCGGGAACCCGCTGTTGATCGACGGCTGCCCGCAGCAGCTCTGCTTGGGCAGCGTCAGGGAGTGGCCGAAGCGGCGCAGCAGCCGCGCCGTCGAGAGGACAGCCTCCTGCGCGAAGAGATCTCCGAGGCACGTGGTGAAGAGCGCGATCCGCATCACTCGACCTCCTCGAGGAGCCCTTCGGCGCGCAGGCGCGATGCCACGGGCTGAACGGCCGCCGCGGGGATCGTCCTGTCGCGCAGCCAGAGCCTGAGCGGTCCCGCGCGGCGCGCAAGGCGGAGCGCACCTGGCACGAGCGGTCTGAGCGACGCGTAACGGGCCGGCCTAGCCCATGCCGCCCGGTAGCCTCGGAAGGCGGCCCGCTCCCCGGGGAAGGAAGTGCCGCGCGCCACGGCGCGGGCGCGCAGCGCCACGAGGTGCTCGTGCAGGTGGATTCCCACCGGGCAGACGTCGGAGCACGCGCCGCACAGCGAGGAGAGGAACGGCAAGGAGCGCGCCGCCGCGTCGTCGCGCAGAAGAGGGGTCAGCACAGCGCCGATCGGACCGGAGTAGACGGACTGGTACGCGTGTCCCCCCGTCTGGCGGTACACGGGGCAGATGTCGAGGCAGGCGCCGCAGCGGATGCAGAGGAGCGCCTCCTCGAAGGGTCCGCCCAGGATCTCACTGCGCCCTGCGTCCATCAGGACGACGTGCACCTCCTGCGGGCCGTCCTCCCCGGGCCCCGCGGGGCCCCGGACGACGGAGACGTAGCTCGTGATGCGCTGGCCGGTCGCGCTGACCGGCAGAAGGCGCAGCGCATCCTGCATCGAGCCGTAGTCACGGATCAGCTTCTCCACGCCGACGAGCGCCACGTGCACGCGCGGCACGGTCGTCGAGAAGCGGGCGTTGCCCTCGTTCGAGACCACGACGACCGCCCCGTCCTCCGCAACGAGGAAGTTCGCGCCGCTGATGCCGATGTCGGCACGCCGGAACTCCTCGCGCAGGCGCCCACGCGCGAAGCCCGCGAGCGACGGCGTGTCCTCCGCGATCTCGCGACCAGCCTCGCGCGAGAAGAGCTCGGCGATCTCGCCCCGCGACTTGTGCAGGCAGGGCGCGATGATGTGAGAGGGGTGCTCGCCCGCGAGCTGCACGATGTACTCGCCGAGGTCTGTCTCGATCGCCGCCACGCCGACCCGCGCCAGCTCCGCGTTGAGGTCGATCTCCTCACTCGCCATCGACTTCGACTTGACGGCCCGTCTCGCCCCGCTCTGGCGCGCGATCTCCGCGACGATCCGTGCGGCCTCGGCGCCGCTTCCCGCCGTGTGCACCCGGATGCCGCGCGCCTCGGCCCGCTCGATGAACTGGGCGCAGAGCGCCGGCAGCGAGCGCACGGCGTCCATGCGCGCCGCCCGGGCGCGGGCGCGCAGCGTCCCCCGGAGCTCTGGCGTCAGCGCCGCCGCGGCCGGCAGGCTGTGCCGGTCGACCGACTTCGCGACCGCCGCGTGCAGTCCGCGGTCCGCGACCGCGGACTTGACCCCGTCCAGGAGATCTCGTGAAATCATCGATCGATCTGCCTCCTAGCGGCGCAGCGTTGCCACCAGTCGGTCCGGGTGCAGGAGCAGCGAGAGCGCCGCCTGCGGCGACGGAGCCAAGATGTCCGCCGCATCCGCCGCGGCACGCGCCGCGCCTTCCGGACCAAGGACGCAGATGCCAAGGCGCGCAGCGGTGAGCATGGCCACGTCGTTACGCCCGTTGCCGATCGCGACGACTCCGCTCACGCCGAGCGACCTCGCGTAGGCCTCCTTCTCCTCGCCCCTGGCGATGCGCGTCGCCCGCAGGCCGAGCGCCTGCTCGGCCGCCTCGACACCTCCATGGGTGCCGCCTGTGAGGAGGTGGACCTTGATGTGCGCGCCGATCGCCGCGAGCAGGGCCGCCACATCCTCTACGAGGCGTCCGTCGAGGGCGATCGTGCCGTTCATGTCGAGGCACAGGTTCTCCAGGCGATACTCCTCGCCGTCCGGGAGCGCGAACGAGAGCATCAGTCGCGCCGCATCGCGCGCAGGACTGCTTCCGGCCGCATCGGCAGTTCCCGCACACGCGCCCCGACCGCATCGCAGACGGCGTTCGCGACCGCCGCGGCCCCCGGGACGGCCGGCGGCTCCCCGACCCCCTTCGCCCCGAAGGGCCCATGCTCTGAAGGCACCTCGACGAGCTGCACCGCGATGTCCGGCACATCGTTGGCCCGGGGCAGAGCGTAATCGAGGAAGCTGGCGGATGCGAGCTGGCCCTGGGCGTCGTGGCGCATCTCCTCGAAGAGGGCGCGCCCGAGCGACTGCGCCACGCCGCCCCGGATCTGCCCCTCGACCATCGCCGGGTTGAGGGCGCGGCCGACGTCCTGCACCGCGAGGTAGCCGATCGGGCGGATGCGCCCCGTCGCGCGGTCGACCCGTACCCGCGCAACGTGCACGGCGAACCCTGGAGAGGCGCGCCGGATCGCAGTCCGGCCGCTGCCGTGGAACGGCGCCGTCCTGCCGCCGAACGCGGCGGTCTGCGCGGCGAGGTCCGAGACGGCGACGGCCCGCGTCGGAGCGCCGCGCACGAAGACGCGACCATCCGCCACCTCGAGATCCTCCGCGGACGCCTCGAGCGCTCCCGCCGCCGCCGCGAGCAACTGCTCGCGCGCATCCTGCGCCGCCTGCAGCACCGCCGCGCCCACCGTGAAGGCCGTCTTGCTTCCGCCCGCCGCGCCGGCGTAGGGCGCAGTGTCGGTGTCGGATCCCACCACCCGCACCTCGTCCGGCCTGAGCCCGAACACCTCCGCCGCAACGGCCGCGAAGGTCGTGTTGGTGCCGGTGATGTCGTTCGAGCCGACCTGCACGGTCAGCGAGCCGTCTCCGTTGATGCGGCATGCGGCCGCCGCCGGCTCAGTGCCGCCCATCCAGCCACCGGCCGCGACACCGTAGCCCTCGTCCTCGCCGCGGCGGCGCTCCTTCCAGAGGGGATGGTTGCGCGTCGCCTCCAGGGCCTCCTCGAAGCCGATCGTCGGCCACGGCCGACCGTGCGCCTGAGGGTCCCCCTCGCGCGCCGCCGAGCGCAGGCGCAGCTCGATCGGATCCATCGACAGCCTGCGCGCCAACTCGTCGAGCGCCGACTCGAGTGCGAAGTACGCCTGCGGCGCTCCCGGCGCGCGGTACGCACCGGTGGGCGTCGTGTTCGTCAGTACCTCGTAGCCCTTCACGTCGAGGTGCGGCACGCGGTAGCTGCTGCCGAGCATCAGGCCCGCGATCCCCACGGTCTCATCGGGCTGCGCGCCGGCGTTCAGCAGGATGCGAGCCCAGATCCCAGTAAGGCTGCCGTCTCTGCGCGCGCCGAGCCTGAGTTCGATCTCCGCCATCTGTCCCGGTGTGCTGAGGAGGAAGTCCTGTCCGCGGTCGAGGACGATGCGCACTGGTTGGTCGTACAGCAGCGCAAGCCGCGCCACGAGCGGCTCGAGCTTGAGGAACTTGGCGCCGAAGCCACCGCCGATCTGCATGCCGACGACCTTCACCTGCTGCTCGGCCAGACCGAGCGCCGACGCGACCCCTGCGCGCACGCTGAACTGGCCCTGCGTCGTCGTGTAGACCGTGACGCCGCCCTGGGTCGGCACCGCCACCGAGCCGTGCGGCTCGAGGTACCCCTGGTAGGCACCGGCGATGCGGTACGTTCCCTCGACGACATGGTCCGCGAGGCGGAGGCCCTCGTCGATGTCGCCTCGCGAGAACGCCACTTGGCCGCACACGTTCGGTCCCGTCTGTTCCGCGCTGCCGCCGACGGCCGCGCCGTGCGCACCGGCGTCGGAGCGCTCGGCGCGGGCCCCCACGGGGCGGGCGAGCAGCGCGTCCGGCGCGAGCGCGGCGCGCGGGTCAAGAAGCGCCGGACGCCGCTCGTAGCGGACTGCGACGCGCGCGGCGCCGTCCTCGGCGGCGCGCGCGCTCTCCGCGACGACGACCGCCACGGCCTCCCCGGCGAAGAACACCTCGCCGTCGGCCAGCAGCCCCATGCTGCCGATGTCGCGCGTCGTGTGGACGCCAAGCACTCCGGGCACGCGCAGCGCCGCCTCCACGTCGACCCGCTCGATGCGCGCCCTTGGGTACGGGCTCGTCACGAGGCGCGCGCTGAGCGCCCCGGGGATCCGCACGTCCGCAACGTAATCCATGCGCCCCTGAACCTTCTCGCCGCCCTCGAGTCGACGCTGCGGCGCTCCGATCGCGAACTCCGGCAAACCGCGCACTTCCTTCCTACTCACCAGCGGCAACCAAACTACCTACCTGCTGCGCACGGACCTCGCCACGCGCGCGCTCAGCGAGCCCGCGCCTCGCGGTCGAGCGCCTCGCAGAACTGGCGGACGAGCATCGTCGCCACGCCGCCTGCCACGCGCTGCCCCATGCTGGCCAGCATCCCGCCCATCTCCGCGTCCGCGCTGTAGTGCATCTTCGTCCCGTCGCCCTGCGGCGTCAGTTCGGTCGTGACCTTCGCCTCCAGGAAACCCGACGGCCCCTCCATCTGCAGGTCGAAGTCGTAGTACTGCGGCGCCTCGGCGCGCCGCACCTGGATGCCGCCCTCATACTCCCCACGCACGGCGGCCACGCCGACCACGAAGCGGGCGAAGTATCCGTCATCCTGCGGTCGCAGTTCCTTGCACCCCGGCAGGCTCTTCTGCAGCGTCTGCGGGTCCTCGAGTGCGGCGAAGATCGCCTCTCTCGGCGCAGAAAGCGCGGCGTTCCCCTCGATGCGCATGGCCGCGAACCGCCTCCTGATCAAAGAAATACCGGCCCCAGGGCCGGTATCTATTCTTCTCCATCGCTCGGGGTCGGCCCTGCAGAACGCGCCGCTTCGAGCTCTTTGCGCGACCGGACGGCCTGGAAGACCCGACCCGACGCCACCTTGCGCCCCTCGCATCGGGCCGCGACGTCGCATACCAGGAGACGCGGCCGCTGCTCGCGCACGCCCGCCGAAACCGTGACCGCGGCGCCCCGCAGGGCTGGGCTGAGATGGCGGATGTCCACCCCGGCTCCGACGCCCTCCTCCCCGTCCTCGAGCGCTGGTTCGAGCAGCAGTCGCGCGACCCATTCGAGGTGATGCACGAGCGCCCACGTGGACAGCACCGGATGGATCAGGCGACCTCCGAAGGATGCCTGCATCGACTCTTCCACCGTGAAGGTCAGGGTCTTGCGGGCATCCGGCGAGATCTCTCGCACCTAGATCGCCTTCATGCGCTCGAACGGGTTCGAGCAGTCGCCGCAGTAGCACACGGACCGGCAGCGCGTCGGACCGAAGGGCGACTCGACGCGCGTGTTGCGCGAGCCGCAGTACGGGCAGGCCGGCGCGGCGCCGGGCGGCGCGATGCCGAAGCTCTGCAGCGCGAGCTTGCCCGAGGGGCTGATCCGCTCGGTCGTCCAGGGTGGGTCGAAACGGAAGGAGATCTCCGCTTCCGACACGCCTGGCAGCCGAAGCAGCCGCTCCTTCGCCGCGGCTGCGATGAAGCCCAGGGCGGGACAGCCCGTGAACGTCGGCAGAAGGTCCACCTCGACGCGGGCGCCGGCGACGCGCACCTCCTCGACGAGACCGAGGTCGACAATGCTCAGCACCGGGATTTCCGGGTCGCTGACGCTGCGCAGCGCCTCGCGCACCTCGAGTTCGCTCGTCATCCTCTGCCCCTCCCTACCAACTCGCGGTCGGATCGCTCCGCCACACCTCGCCCATCGTCTGCAAGAGCTCGCGTAGTTCCGGCGTGTGCCCTCCGGTGCGTCCGCGCGGGTGCTCGCCGGGCGGCACATCAGGCGGCATGCGGAGTCCGCAGGTCGCGAGCGCGGTCCCGGCGCGCTCGCGGAACTCCTGGTAGAGGTGCGATGGGCGCGCGGCGATGACTCCCTCCGCCACCAGGATCTGCTCCCACGCCATCGGCTGGAAGAGTCCCCTCGATTCCCGCACGACGCGCTCCAGCGCCGCCTGCACGCGGCTCCTCGCCTCCGAGCCGCCGCGGCTCAGGCGCACGAGCCACATCGCGCCGTGCTCGAGGTGGTAGTGCTCCTCGCGGCGAATGCGCTCCGCCACGGCGCGCAGCGTCGGCAGGTGGCACTTTGCGAGCTGCTCCAGGCGCAGCTCGTCCGCGAGGTCGTACAAGTAGTGGCGGGCGATCGTGAACGCCCAGTCACCGTTCTCCCGCTCCAGGAGCGTCGCGTTGCGCATCTCGGACGCCGGTCGGCCGAACGCCAGTTGGTCGCGGCCCAATCCGCGCATGGACTCGATAAGTTCATAGAAGAGGGCTGCGTGGGAGATCTCGTCCTGCGCGATCGACGCGAACGCGACGTCCTCCTCGATCAGCGGCGCGAAGGCGCACCACTCGGAGTCGCGGTGGCCGATCACCAGCTCGTCGTCGGCCATCAGTAGCAGGTACTCGCCGAGGGCGGCGCGGCCCTCGGCGCTTAGCTCATCCCCGAGAGGCATCGCCATCGCCTCCGAAGCGCTTCCACTTCTCAACCGTCCCGCGGTAGCCCTCGCCGATTCGGTAGACGCGCTGCGGCTCCGGACCGAGCGGCGCGTCGCCGTCGGGGGCCCAGTGAATCGCCGTGCGCGGGACGACCCAGATCTGCACATACTCCTTGCGTCGGCAGAAGAGCTCCTGCGCCAGCACCACGGCCATCTGGGCATCCGCTGCCCGCAGGCTGCCGGCGTGCCGATGCGGCTCCCCCTTGCGTTCCCGGCCAAACACCTCGAAGACGGTCAGGTCGTCTGCCATGGCAGCCACGGCTACGCGGCGCTCGTCGGGTCAGCCATCGCCGCAAGCACCCAGCCCTGCTGCTCGCGCGTCATGCGGCGCAGTTCAAGACGCGCCTCGGTGCGCGCTCCTCCGCCCTTCACGACCCGCCAGAACTCGTTCCAGTCGGGGTCGCCGTAGTGCCAGTCGCCGGTCTCAGGGTCGAGCCGCAGCTCGGGGTCCGGGATCTCCATGCCGAGCGAAAGCACCTTCGGCGCGTACTTGCGCAGGAACGACTGCCGCAGCTGCTCGTTCGTGCGCGTGCGAATGCGCCACCGGAACGTACGCTCGGAGTTCGGCGAGAGTTCGTCCGGCGGACCGAAGAAGTGCAGGAGCGGCTGCCACCAGCGCTGGATCGCATCCTGCAGCATCGCGCGCTGCGCGCGCGTTCCGCTCGCGAGCGTCAGCACGATGTCCTCGCCGTGCTTGAGGTGGATCGCCTCCTCGGCGCAGATGCGCCGCAGGATGCGCGCGTAGGGCGCGTAGCTCGTGCGCAGGAGCGCTCCCTGCGTTTCGAGGGCAGCGCCGTCCACGAGCCATGCGATCACGCCGACGTCGGCCCAGGTCGGCGCGGGGTAGCTGAACACGTTGTGGAACTTCGCCTTGCCTTCGATCAGGTCGTCGAGCATCTGCTCGCGCGAGATGCCGAACGGCCGCGCGAGATCCTCCGCGACGCGGTAGATCATCTGGGCGTGGCCGATCTCATCCTGCACCTTGGAGAGCACCGAGAGCTTGCGCTTCAGGCCTGGGGCGCGGGGGATCCATTCCCGCTCAGGCAGCGCGCCCATCAGTTCCGAGTTGGCGTGTGTCACGATGAGGCGAAAGCACTGCCGGCGGTACTCCTCCGGCATCCAGTCGTCCGCCTCGACCAGGTCGCCGCGCGCGATCCGAGCCTCGAAGGCTTCGAGGCGCCCGTCGCTCATCCGACATCCCCCCCGGTGCGCTCCGCAGATGCTTGCGGCCGTCGGGCCGTCTCGATCCGCTCCATATGGACCATTCTATGGCGACCGATTGGCCACGTACTCTTATCGTAGCGACCACGTCCGCATTTCGCAATGTAGTGACGTTTGGACGTAGGAACCCGCGCTACGGATGGGAAAGCGGCCCTCTCTCGAATCGATCGCGAATGGGAGGATCTTTCATGGACTTCGCCTTCCACGGCGTGCCGGAGGACGCGCAGGTCGCGGAATTCGCCGGACGCCTCTCCAAGGCGCTCGGCCGGCGTGGACACCAGGAGACCGCCGCGCAGCCCGGCACCAAACTTGTCTTCTCCTTCGTAGATCGCGAGCGTCCGCACCCTTTCCGGCGCCACGCGCAGGCGACCTACATCGTCGCCCTCCTGCGCCTGCCCGAGGAGCCCCAGGACTTTCTGCGCACCGCGTACCCCTTCCTCGTGCGCAACCTCTCGAACCTGCTGGTCGCGGTCGTCGGGGGGCCACAGCCCCACACCTACTTCCTCACGCTCGAGCGGGGCTACTACCCGATCCGCGCCCCGTTCGACTCGGCTGCGCACGCCGACGAGGTGGCCGAACGCCTCACGCCGCTCGCGACGTCACAGCTGATCGTCGATAACGTCTTCGAGCCGGACCTCGAGGAGTCCCTGTGGCAGGGCGACTCCGCGACGCAGCAGCTTCGGCGCGCCGGCGAGACGCTCGACCACTGGGACCTCCTGCCGACGCCCTTCCCGATCCAGGAAATCCTGCCGCCGGAGGATTTCCGCCACCTCGAGCGCCTGTTCCAGATCGGCGGGCTCTCGTACGGGAACCTCAGTCAGCGCAGAGACGAAAGGCGCTTCTGGATGTCCGGCAGCGGCGTCGACAAGTCGCGGCTCGAGGAGGTCGGCCGCGACGTGCTGCTCGTCAAGGACTTCGACACGCAGCGTCAAGCCATGCGCCTATCGGTGCCGCCGCAGGTCCGTCCGCGCCGGGTATCGGTCGACGCGATCGAGCACCACATGATCTACCGCGAGCACCCGATGGTCGGCGCGATCATCCACGTGCACGCCTGGATCGACGGGATCCCCTCGACCGAGGTGAACTACCCGTGTGGCACCGTGCAGCTCGCGACGTCCGTCGCGACGCTGGTCAGGGAAGCGGAGAATCCCTCGCAAGCGATCATCGGCCTCAGGAACCACGGGATGACCATCACCGGCCACGACCTGGACGACATCATGGAGCGCGTGGATGGCAGGATCATTCCGCAGGTCCCGATGTCCTGATGGGCAGCCGGGCTGTCGTGTACCGCGTCTCGATTCCACGCTACCTGCTCGGGCGGGCGCTCGGTCGCCGCGTGCCGTGGGTGCTGTGGGGACCGCCGGGTCCGCTCAGCCTGCGCACCCTCCCGGAGCCGCAGCCGCCAGGACCCGGTTTCCTCATGCTACGGCCGCGCCTGTGCGGCATCTGCGGCTCAGACGCTGCGATCGTGCGTGGCGCGACGAGCCCCGCCCAGTCGCCCTTCCACTCCTTCCCCGCCATCCTAGGACACGAGGTGCTCGCCGACGTCGTCGGGCCAACGAACCATCGTCTCGTTGGGCGACGGGTCGTCGTGGACCCCGTGATCTCCTGCCACGTGCG
>JAJYTE010000031.1 GCA_021793215.1 Bacillota bacterium | reverse complement strand
GAGCGCATCAGGAAGAAGTAGCGCGCGGCGTCTCGCCCGACGTCCTGCAGGAGCTCGTCGATCGTTACGATCTCGCCGGCGCGCTTCGACATGTTCTGGGGCTCCCCGCCGCGCAGGAAGCGCACCCACTGCACGATCAGCACCTGAAAGCTTCCTGGGTCGTGCCCCAGCGCCTCGAGCGCCGCGCGCATGCGCGCGACGTAGCCGTGGTGGTCCGGGCCCAGAAGGTCGATGACGCGCGTGTAGCCGCGCGTGTACTTGCCGTGGTGGTAGCCGATGTCCGGCAGGAAGTAGGTGTAGTTGCCGTCGGAGCGCACGAGCACCCGCTCCTTGTCGTCGCCCAGAAGGTCGGTCCGGAGCCACCTGGCGCCTTCCTTGTCCTCGAGGAGCGGCGTCGCCGCGGGATTCCCCTCGAGGCTGACGACGCGCGCGCCCGGCGCGCCTCCCTCCAGCACGCCGCGACGCGCGAACACGGAGAGCGTCTCCTCGACGCCGCGGCCGGCGCGGAAGGCGGCCTCGGAGAAGAAGCTGTCGAAGTGCACTCCGTACGCCTCGAGCGTCGCCTGGCGCATGCGGCCCATCTCGGCCATCGCCCAGGCCTTGAGGAGCGCGAGCTGCTGCTCTCTCGCCATGCCGGTGAACGACGCCGGCGCCTGCGCCGCAAAGCGCTCGGCGAGGTCGACGACGTACTGGCCGTGGTAGCCGTCCTCCGGGATCTCCTTCGGCCCGCCCTCGAGGTCCATGCGCACGAGGATCGAGAGCGCCAGGTTCTCGACCTGCGAGCCCGCGTCGTTCACGTAGAACTCCGTGAAGACGTCGTGGCCCGTCAGGCGCAGGAGCCGCCCGAGCGTGTCCCCGACCGCCGCGGCGCGCGCCGAGACGACGTTCAGGGGGCCCGTCGGGTTCGCGGAGACGAACTCGAGGAGGATGCGCTCGCCGCGGCCGATGTCGCTCGAAAGGTAATCTTTGGCGCCTTCGCGCAGCGCGCGCAGCACGCGCGGGTGGAAGGCGGACGTCAGGCGGAAGTTCAGAAAGCCCGCGCCCGCAACCTCGGGCGGGGAGAAATCCTCGCCGGGCTCGATCTCCCGCGCGATGCGCTGGGCGATCTCCCGTGGCGGACGGCGCAGCGGGCGCGCGAGGGCGAGCGCGATGTTCGTCGCGTAGTCGCCGAGCTCTGCGTCCTTCGGCCGCTCCACAGAGAAGTCCGGCGCCTCCTCAGGCCAACCCTCGGCCTTCGCGGCGCGCAGGTACCCCTCACGCACCACCTCGCGCAGCTTGCGGCTAAAGACCATGTTGCGCCACCCCCTGTGCGATCAGCATCTCCCGAAGGCACTTCGCGGCGAGGAGCGCCGTGATGCCCGCGGGGTCGCGGCTCGGCAGCACCTCGACGATGTCGGCGCCGACGAGCGGCAGCGCCGAGAGCGCCCGCACCGCCGAGAGAAGCTCCTCAGATGTGGCGCCGCCGGGCTCGGGTGTGCCGGTGCCGGGGGCGAACGCGGGGTCCGCGACGTCGATGTCGAGCGTCAGGTAGACCCTTCGCCCGCGCGTCTCCCGGATCGCCGCCTGGACGCTCCCCTCTGAGAGTTCCCCGCGCAGGAAGCCGCGCCGCGCCCACTCCTCCGCGCTCGCCGAGCGGATGCCGAGCTGGATGACGTTCTCCTTGCCCAGGAGCTCCTGCGCCTGGTAGGCGACGCAGGCGTGGCTCAGCGCCTCGCCGAGGTAGTCCCGGCGCAGGTCCGCGTGCGCGTCGAGCTGCACGAGCACGAACTCTCCTCGCGCCCGAAGTGCCCGCAGCGCGCCGAGCGTCACGAGGTGCTCGCCGCCCAAAAGGAGCGGCAGGCGACCGCGGCGCAGGGTCTCCTCCGTCGCCTCCTCTGTGCGGCGGAGCACCTCGGCCGGGTTGCCGAACGGGAGGTCGAGGTCGCCGAGGTCGCGCAGGACGCCCTGCGGCACCTCTGCCCCGAGCGCCGGAGAGAAGTCCTCGAGCCCGTGCGTCGCCGTCCGGATCGCCATCGGCCCCTCGCGCGAGCCCGCCTGGAACGAGGCGGTGCCGTCGAACGGCACGCCAAAGAGCTCCCACCTCGGGTCCTTCGGCTCCTCCTGGGCCCAGAGCGGGAGGCCCGGGCGCACGACCTTCATCTACTCGACCAGCGCCGCGGCGAAGGGCGGCAGCGCGAAGGCCGCCGCATGCACCGCGGCCGTGTAGTAGCGCGTGCCGAGCGCCTCGGCGCGCGCCGCGGAAACGACCTTGGGCAGCGGCTCCTGCGAGCCCGCGGTGAAGCTCCAGAACCCGCTCGGGTAGGTCGGGAGCGGCGCGAGGTAGAGCGTGCGGCAGGGGAACGCGCTCAGCACGCTCCGCGACACGCGGCGCACGACGTCCCCGTTCACGAACGGCGACTCGGACTGCGCGCAGACGATGCCGCCCTCGCGCAGCGCCCGCTTGCAGGCCGCGTAGAACTCCGGGCTGTAGAGGCCGACGGCCGGACCGACGGGATCGGTGGAGTCAATGAGGATGACGTCGAAGGAGCCCTCGTGGTCCTTGATGTAGGCGACGCCGTCCTCGTGCAGCACCCGGACGCGGGGGTCCGAGAGGCCCGACGAGACCTCCGGGAGGAACTCGCGACTGACGGCGGTCACGCGAGGGTCGATCTCGCAGAGGATCGCTTCCTCGACTTCCGGATGGCGCACGACCTCCCGG
The DNA here is from genome assembly GCA_021793215.1 of Bacillota bacterium. GTDB lineage: Bacteria > Bacillota > Sulfobacillia > JAJZYS01 > JAJYTV01 > JAJYTV01. The sequence goes on along the minus strand of JAJYTE010000031.1, from coordinate 28,968 downwards.
ATCGTCCCGCCGTCGCCCCCGCCGATCACGAGCACGCGTTTGGGGGACGGGTGCGACATGAGCGGCAGGTGCGTGAGCATCTCGTGGTAGACGAATTCGTCCTTCTCCGTCACCTGGAAGGTGCCGTCCAGGAGCAGCGCGCGCCCGTAGCTCAAGGTGTCGACGACGAGGATCTCCTGGAACTCCGAGACCTCGCGGTGCAGCACGCTGCGAAGGCGCAGTCCGAGGCGCACGTCCTTGCCCTGGATCTCCTCGACCCAAAGCTCCATCGGCGGCCGCACTGCGCTCAGTACCAGAGGGCGGCGGCTGCGAAGGCGCAGCCGATCCGCTCCACGCGATGTTCGATGGACTCGATCTGCACCTCGCGCAGCGCGCGGCCGCGGTGCTCGAAGGCGGCCTCCACCATGCGGCGGATCTCCGCCTCGGCGTCCTCGCGCGTGCAGCGCCCCGAGAACTCCATGATCACGCCGTACTCCCCATCCTCGCCGATGCCGACGCCGATCGCCGCGGCGATCATCTCGCCGGTGATCTCGCTCTCGATCGCGCCGTAGGCCGTCGGGACGAGGCTTCCTGGCGGTATCCGGAGATCGCTTACCTTCTGCGCGCCGGGCGGCAGGATCGAGGAGACGCGAAGCAGGTTCACGTTGCCGATGCCGGCGCCGAGTAGCGCGTTGTCAAACGCGTTGAGGCGGGTGGGCCCCTCCGCCGCTGCGGCCACAAGGGTATATTTGCGCGGGGTCTCGAGCAAAGACGGATGGCCCCTTTCAGAAAAAGTCAACGCGAATTATAGCACGTCCCCGCGGCCGCGGGGCGGCAGGGCGCCCTCCGCGCGCCGATTGGAAGGGAATGCCGCGGTGCGGGCAGGTGCCAAAGGGCGCTTCTCACCCGGAGGGCGGATTTCCCCGCACCCGCGTTCAATCTTCCCCGTGGGCGTCCTCGCCGAGCGGCAGGCCGTACGTCTCCACCCCGAGCCGCAGACTTCCGAGGTAGGGAGACAGGCGCGAGTGCTGGCGCAGCGTACGCTCCGTCGCGAGGCCGCTCGGACGGTGGACCTCGGCGACCGGGATGATCCCCTGCGCCTGCAGCGCGGCACGCAGCCGCTCCTCGGACGCGGCCGGGATGACGATCCAGCGGTCGCCCAGGAGCTCCAGGGACTCCTTGCGCACGAGTGGCACCGAGAGGGCGCGCGCCCGCATCTCCGCCGACTCGCAGGCGATCAGCGCCACTTCCATGAACCGCACGCTGCCGACGTCCTGCAGCCACTCCTCGAGCCGAAAGCGCACGGGCTGGGGCAGCTCGTCCCGGCTGGCCGCTTCGAAGAAGCCGAGGATCGCCTGCGCTGGCACGCCTTCGCTCGCGGCCGTCGCGACGAGGCCCTGGTCGAGGCGGTAGGTCGTCATGACGTCCACCGCGGTGGGCCTGGCGTACTTCTCGATCCCGGCCTGCGTCGCCGGATCGAGGTAGTCGGTCGCCAGGATGTCGCCGCTCGGCAGGATGCGCACCTGCCGCTCGATCGGCAGCTCCGGCAGCGGGCGATCCCGAAGGAGCGCCGCGCCGACCGGACTGAGGCGCACGGCCGGCTGCTCGCCGACCATCGCCGCCTCGAGGAGGCCGAGCTCTCCGGCCGCGAGCAGGCTGAGCGCCGCGACCTGCTGCGACTCGAGGGTGCTCACGCGCAGCGGGACGCCGTAGACGTGGGGCATCCAGTCGAGCGGCGCGAACCAGGTCTCCTCGCTCGGCATCCGGAGGACGATGAGCGCGGAGACCGCTTTGTGCATCAGCATATCGGTAAGGGAAAGGGTCCCGTTGCGCCAGAGCTCTTCCCGGCCCCCCGCGGCAAGGAGTTCCTGCCAGTCGATCGCCCCGAAGACGACCCCTCTTCCCGCATGCAGGAGGCCGAGCGCAAGGCCGATCCAGAGGAGCATCCCCACATCGCGGCCCGCCTCCGACCAGGGCGCGTCGGCCAGGCGCTCCGCCGCGCCGGAGAGGACGCGCTCGAGCCTCGCCCAGGCCGGGGAGGCGGCGGCGAAGTGCCCGGCGCCGCGCACCTTGCGCAGGCGGTCGAGGTCTCGCTTGTAGACGCTGCCCTGCTGCGTCAGCTGGAGGGGCTGGCGCCCGACCTCCCCCACGACGCGCAGGAGCGCGGCGAGAAGCTCCGGGCCGGCGGACTCCCCCGTGATCTCCGCGCGCAGGAACGAGGGGTGCTTCTGTTCCTGCAGCGTGTAGGACGCGCCCTGCGCGAAGAGGTAGAGGAGTTCCCTCGGGACGATGAAGCCTGGCTCGCGGCCGTAGCTGTAGCTCGGGTCCTGAAAGAGGAACCCTCGGCGCACGAGCTCCTGGTAGTCGGCGTGGAGCGCCGCCTCGTCCCTGTCGCCGTGCACGACGAACGGTCCGGTGCGCCCCTCGCCCGCGATCGCCACGGCGGCCAGCGCGCGGCGCTGGGAAAGCGGCAGACTGCCGATGCGCTCGACGATCGTTTGGGGGTCGGAGAGAAAGTCTGTGATCGCCGCGCGCAGCTGCTGCGCGTTTTCCCGGCCGCCGTAGTCCATGCCGATCCGCTCCGCGAACCGCGCGAGGCCGCGGGTGTCGAGCTGCATGAGCTGACCCTCGAGCTCGTAGAGGCTGACGCGCTCAGGCATCGTCCGGGCCCCCCTGGGCCGCGCGCCGCTTGCGCTCCGCCGCGAGGTCGACGACGGGGGCGACGTCTAGGAAGCCTGGGTCCTTGGGCGAGAAGGCCGCGATCCGGTAGCGGTAGCCCTGCTCCGTCAGAAAGCGCTGGCGCAGGGCCGCGAACTGCTGCTCCGCGCTGCCGCTCGTGACGAGCGCGTAGAACGACGCTTCCCGCCCGTCCGCCTTGGGGCGCAGTAGGCGGCCGAGGCGCTGCGCCTCCTCCTGCCTCGACCCGAACGTACCGGAGACCTCGATGGCCACCCCCACCTCCGGGAGGTCGATCGAGAAGTTCGCGACGTTCGAGACGACGAGCAGTTGGCGCTCGCCGCGGCGGATCTCCCCAAAGAGCTTCTCGCGCTGGCGCTGCGGCGTCTCGCCGGTCACGAGCGGAGCCGACAGCGCCTCGGAGAGCTGCCTCAGCTGGCTCAAATACCGGCCGATCACGAGGATGCGGTCGCCCGCCTGCACGTGCTCTTGGACGAGCTCCTGCACAGCCGGGGTCTTGTCCGGGTTCTCCGCGGCGATGCGGAACTGCTCTCGCTCGTCGGCGGCGGCGTAGCGCTCCCGCGTCGCAGCCGACATCGGGATCCGCACCTCGGTGCAGCGGGCCGCGGCGATCCAGCCCTGGGCCTCGAGCTCCTTCCACGGTGCGTCGAACTTCTTCGGCCCGATCAGGCTGAAGACATCGCCCTCGTGGCCATCCTCGCGCAGGAGCGTAGCGGTGAGGCCGAGACGGCGCCGCGCCTGAATGCCGGCCGTGACGCGGAAGACGGGAGCGGGCAGCAGGTGGACCTCGTCGTAGACGATGAGGCCCCAGTCCTGGGCGGAGAAGAGCGAGAGGTGGGCGCGGTCCTGGCGCGAGATGATGTGGTAGGTGGAGACGGTGACCGGCCGCACCTCCTTGCGGTCGCCGGTGTACTCGCCGACCTCCTCCGCGGTGAGGCTCGTCTTGTCGAGGATCTCGGCGATCCACTGGCGCACCGCGAGCGTCGAGGTGCAGAGGATCAGGGTGCTCGCCTGCGCCTTCTGCATCGTCGCGATGCCGACGAGCGTCTTGCCCGCGCCGCAGGGCAGCACCACGACGCCGCTGCCGCCCTCCGCCCGACCCTGGGCCCAGAAGGCATCGACGGCGCGCTGCTGGTAGGGTCGGAGCGTCAGCTCCTTCCCGGAGCGGGTCTCCCCGAGGAGCTCGATCGCGAGCGGCGCGCCCTTCGCGTGCCCCGCGAGGTCGCGCACGGGGTAGCCGACGCGCAGGAGCTGCTGCTTCAAGAGGCCGCGGTTCTCGTCGGGGACGCGGCAGGACTTATCTCCCGCCATCTCTCCAAGGAGCGCCTTCACGCGCTCGTGGCCACGCACCTCTCGCAGAACCAGGGGATCGGCCGCGAAGAGCGCGAGGCGCCCCTGCGCGTCGCGGACCAGGGTGAGGCGCCCGTAGCGCTGCATCGCGTCGCGGATCTCGAACTGCACGTTCTCGGGCACGGGAAACTTGCTGAGGCGCGCGAGTCCCGCGAGGATCTCGTCGGCGCCCACGCCGCTCTCCGACGCATTCCAGAGCGAGAGCCGCGTGATCCGATAGGTGTGGACGTGCTCCGGGCTCGCGACGAGTTCCGCGAACCGGCTCAGGAGGTCGCGCGCCGACTCGAACTCCGGGTGGTCGGCCTCGAGCAGCAGCGAGTGGTCGCTCTGCACGACGAGTGGCTTCGCGGGATCGTACAACGTCTGTCCCTCCGGTGCTCTAGTCCCGGACCACGGTCGATCGCAGGGGACCGCAATCTAGTAACTTTTGACGGATCGATCCGTCTGTCCTGCTCGCCTGGGTCCTTCGGGCGTGGCCCGTCGCGACAAGGCGGTGAATGGTCAGCGAATGCGCCGCTCCTGGATGTCGCGACTTGCCCAGAGGAGCGAGGCGAGAAACTCCCGCGCACGCGCGAACCGGCGCTCCCGCGCGGTCGCGCGGATCCTGCAGGCGCCCAGGGGTTCTTGGACCCTCCAGCGAAGCGTCGACCACGCCTGCGATAGCCCTAGCGTTCGCTGCGCGGACTTCTCGCGATTCACCGTAACGTGACAGGAAGGCTGTAGTAGACCATCTTCCCGTTCGTGCTCCAAAGCGCCAGGTCGTACGACCAAGAGGGACTTAGGCTGCGGCGCCCGACGCCTAGGACCTCCGGCTCCCTCGGCAGCTCAAGCGTCGCGTGGAGCTCGCCGCCCTCTACGCGAACGGTGCCGATCGTCGCATCCGAATCGAACGTGGGCGATCGGATACCGAGGCGGACGAGCAGCGCGCCGTTCTGACGCAGGCCCTTGCCGCGCAGCTGAAACAGCTGTCCCGGTTCCAGCACATCCTCTGCGCTCCCGGGCGTGCCCAGGGCGCCAGCTGGCAAGGCGGCCAGCGTGTAGGGCTTGGCAAGGCGGTACATCGACTGGTCCGGCGGGGTCCCGTCAGCCAGATCCAGGGCGTAGTAGAAGCCGTTCTCCCCGACGGCCACGACGTACCAGGTGTGGCCCTCCGTTACGCGTTCGGGAACGCTGCCGGTGAATTGGAAGGTGCCGTTCTTCACGTCCGTCCGGCCCCAGAGCACTCCGTGCCGGGAGAGGCAGGCCCTGACGTCCTTTTGCTCCCCGAACCACATCACGTTCTTGAGGTCCGCGACAACGTAGAACTCGACGCTCTTCGCGCTGCTCCAGCCGCCCTTCGGGATGGCGCTCGTGGGGCCGTAGGACATGATCGTCAGCCGCTCCCCCGGGAAGATGGGCTGGAGGCCCTTGAGTCCGATTCCCCAGAGCGCTACTGGTCCTTGGGCGAGCGAACTGCGGTACGGCATGCAGGAGGGCGAGGCGACCTGCTGGATGTCTGTCCCGTTGGGAGACGTCGCTTGCTGCTGGCAGCCAGCGAGCAGCGGGAGGCACGCACACGCCAGCGCGAGGAACGGTCTCGGCGCGAAGCGTATCACGTCGCCACCTCCCCAGGTCGCGTGGGGCCATCGTCTGGAGAACCCCACACCTCCATGCTCCGTTCGGCGCAGCGTGCGAGGCGTCCCTTCGGAACATTTTGGCAGCAGGGCGGGACGGATGGATGCCTTCCGCCGGTTCCATGCTCCATGGCAGCTACTGGCGCCGCCCGAGCCGGACCAAGCCCAAGGGCTCGCTGAAAGACCGCGTCGCCCGTTTCAGTCCACCGACCGGATACATAAATGTGAGGAAGGGAGCAAACGCCTCCCTTCCTCGTCCCATCGCCGGGAGCGCCGGCGACACCCCCGCTGAGAGCGCCCGCACATCGCCAGATCGCGACGGCGGGGCTCCACTGGATCTTCAAACTCGATGAATGGAGCCAACCAACATGGCTGTACGCAACGAAGCTTCCCTCACGTCCGAGCCGATCAGTGCCCTGCTGCGCTACCCCACCCTCGAAGCGCATCGCCGGATCGCGAGGCGTCTTCGGGGCGCAGGATTCTACGGCTTCCGCCTCCCGCACATGGGGATCTTCCTGTACTCCGGCCCAGACGGCGTCTCCCCCGGCACCTTGGTGCGACGGACGGGCGTGAGCAAGCAGGCGATGCATCAGTTCCTGAAGAGCCTGGAGCGGTCGGGGTATCTGGTGCGGACGCGCTCCACCGCCGATCGCAGGCGCAGGCACCTCTACATGACGGAGCGTGGGCGCGCGGCGTGGCAGGCGGTCGATGACGTCCTCTGCGATCTCGAGGCCGAGTGGGCCGCGGCCCTCGGAGCAGAGCGTTTCGCGGAGCTGAAGCAGTCCCTTTGGGACCTGCGGGAACTTTCACTGCCTCAGCGCTGATCCCGGTCCGCTCGAACCCGCTTCGTCTGGGCCCTGCCGTCTTCCGGCGCTTCCACGGGACACGGCGAGTCCCCCGTATTCATCCCGTCCGGCGACTGCCGCCCAGGCCATGGGGCGGCCCCGGCTTGCCCGGTCGCGCTGCCTCGTCGCGCTGCGGCAGCGTCGCCCTGGCACTTCATCGCCACGGCTGGCCGCAGGGTACGGGCACGGGTAGGGCAAGCGGACCTCCGCCGGGCCCCCTTCTATCGCTGCGCCCGCTTCCCGACCAGCCAAGCAGCCTAAGGCATACTCGTCCGTGCCCCGCTCGAGGACGGACTGGGAGTTCGCGCCCATTGCAGGAGTTCCCACATCTGGGCGCGAAAGCGCGCCAGCCAACGGGAACACTGATAAAATTTGGCTCACGCATCTTATTGCTAGGTAGGAGGGGGTGTGAAGGAGAGGGGCTTCGGACAGGACACGTTTCCTCTGCGCATGTTGTCCACCCTGCTCACGGCAAACCCAGCGAAAGCTGGGGACGCAAAGCCATAGGGTCTACCTCCCGCTTCTGCGGGACACGACAGCCTGGCCACCAGGGCAACGCAGCTGCTGCTGTCCTCGTGGCGGGTCATGGGACCCGCCATTTGTCGTCCCTCGGGGCCTGTCCATCCGGACCGCGTGTGAACCCAAGGAGGTGCACTATGCTCGACGCTCCGTACCTACTGTCTTTGACGGGTGCGTTCGTGGTGACGTCGGCGGTCTACTCGGTCGTCCACCAGCTCCGGCCGACACTCCCAAGGGCCATCACGGCGCTTGCGGTGGCGGAGCTCGTGGTCTGGGTCGGTGGGATATCCCAGGCCCACCTCACCCCCCAAGGTGCCATCCTGATCACCCTCACCGGCGTCGTGGTCGCCGCCGCTTCGCTCGGCGGCCCGAGCGGCGCGCTCGATTCGGGCACCGAGCGCAAGGGCACGGGGCGCTCACCTTGAGGCGGGAGGACCGCGAGGCGCTGCGCTGGGTGGAAGTCACCATCCGCCGCGCGGGTCGCCAGGCGGCTGCAAGGTACAGCCGTTACGCGCAGGAGATCCTCACGGACCCCGTCGACATCGACGCGCTCGCCACTCTGGGAGACGGGGCGACGGACGCCGATCGCGCCATGATCCTCGACGTGCGGCGCGCGTTCGCGAAGCTGCCGGCCGACGAGCGGCGAGTGCTCTTCCTCACGGCAGTCGCGGATTGGCCGCAAAGGCGCGTCGCCGAGACGCTCCACCTCGCGCAGTCGCGGGTGAGTCAGCTGCGTCTAAGGGCGCTCGGGCGCATGAGAGTGATGCTTCAGGGGAGGCAAAGACCCGATGACTAGCTGGCCGCAGGATGCTCCCTCGCCGACGTCGTCGATCGCCGCCGCCAGGGGCGGGGACGAGCAGGCCGTTTTGCTCCTTCTCCGCAGTTTTCGTCCGCTTGTCCACCGCCTGGCGCAGAGGATCCCCGCGGCATACCGAGAGGACGCCGAGGATGAGATCTGCCTGCAGCTGCTTGGGTCGCTCCCGTCGTTCCACTCCTCTACGGGCGAAGACGTTGCCGGCTAGGGGCAAGGCGATTCAACGAGGGCTCCTCCGCGCAGTGTGGAGGAGCCCTTCGCTGGCTACAGCGGCTCCGTTCCTTCGCCGAGGATCGCGACGTAGCGGGTGTACGCGAACACGCGACTGCGCCGCTGCCCTGTGATCTCGCGTGCCAGACCGATCTTCTGCAGCACCTGCATGCCCGCCGTGGCCGCGGGGAACGACAGTCCAGACGTTTGACATGCAGCCTTCAGAGAGACGATGGGCCGCTCGCGCATCGCCGCGAGTACACTCAGCGCGGATGATGCCGCGCGACCCTCCCGGCGGACGATCGCCTCGTCGCCGTCGAAGCGTTCCATCAGGCGCTGCGCCGTCTGCAGAGCGCCGGTCGCAGTCTCCTCTACTCCACGCAGAAAGAACTCGATCCACGCTTCCCAATCCCCTTCACTGCGCACCGCGTCGAGCAAGCGGTAGTACTGTGCGCGATGCTGCTTGAAGAACAAGCTCAGGTAGAGTAGGGGCCGAAGGAGCAGTCCTCCGTCCATGAGCATGAGCGTGATCAGCAGGCGGCCAATTCGGCCATTGCCCTCCAGGAACGGATGAATCGTCTCGAACTGCACATGGGCTTCCGTGGCGAAAGTTGCCCTGCGCACGGGCTGAACCCCCGACGCGTCGGTCGCCGCTACGAAAGGTTCTGGTCGAGGAACGCCTGGTACATCGCGTGTGCCTCGCTCAGCGACGTGAGCACAGACCTCAGCCCGCTCTCGATCTCTGCGGCTTCGACGGCGCTGCACCATCCGGTGTGCACGCCGAGCCGCGCGAAGCACAGCGTCAGCGTCGCGACGTCGCAGGTGCAGTAGGCCGCGATGTCCTCCGTCCTGCCCTCGGCCCACATGCCGCGCACCTCGCCGCCGTCCACCCCGATCTTGCCGGGCACCCCGAGCATCGTCGCCGCTTCGTGCTGGCTGAGGGACATCGACGTGCCGTAGTCCGAGAGGATCTCCATCAGGTCGAGGTGGCTGTCCCTGAAGCGCTGGCGGTAGTCGCCCAGGAAGAGCGGTGCAGGGGAGACGCCGAGCGAGAGCGCCCGCTGCACGAGCACCGGCACGTCGAACCGGCGGCCGTTGAAGCTGACGATGCGCGAAGCGGTGGCATGGTGGCCGAAGCCGCTCCAGAAGGCTTGCAGGAGGGCGCGCTCGTCCGCTCCTGTCGCGAGCGGTTTGAGCGTCTCCACCCGCCCTTCGGCGGTGACGACGCAGACCGCGATCTCCACGACGCGATGGTAGAGCGGCTTGGGGAAGCCGTACGCCTCACCTTCCTGCCGTGGAGGGGCCACGCGCGCAAGCGCTTCCTCATCGGAGAGCTGCGCGTCGCCGGCCACCCGGCGCGCCATGTCGGGGTCCGCGATCGTTTCCGAGTCGAAGACGAGGATCGGTCTCATCGGCATCTCTCCCTCCGCCGAAGCGCCGAAGCGCTTCATCGCTTCGCCAATCGGCCACCGCTGCGCGTGCCCTCCAGCGGTGCCATGTACGATCCGAATACATGCTGATCTGTTTAGGGACCTCTACCGACGGACACCAGCTCGTCGAGCGACTGCGCCCGCGCAAGGGCGCCGCGGAACTTCAGGAGATGGCCCGGGCCTCGAGATGATGAACATCCAAGCCCTCGTGACCGCCACGGTGCAGTACCTCAGGCGGCTGGCCGGTGTCCCCCGCCACGAGGGCAGCGGCCATGCGGCGATGCGGGTGGGCGGTGGCGCCCGGCCATCTCCTCCAGCGGCAGAGGGGCCTCTCCGCCGCCCGCATCCAGCGGCGGCATCAGACCGAACATGCCTCGATCCCAAGTTCCGCTGCCGCCGACATCAGGACCCCATGGAACGCCGGTTCGACGTCCGTACTCCCGATGATGGGAGGCTCTGCCCGCGCTGCGCACGCGGTTGTACAATGCACACTGAACCGTCAAATGCCCTGGACATATGCGCTCCTCAATTCGACTCAACGGGTCCATGGCGCGGCTCCAACAGATCATGGCTCGTCCTGCAAGTGTTCCTTCAGCAGGCGACTGGCACCTGCCGCGCCGCCGCCTCGGTCCGGTGTCCGGTCCACGAGGTGCAGGGTCCGTTCATGCAAACCTCATGGGTTGCACGACAAACTCTACGCAGTTTCGAGTCCAGCGCCGCGACGGGAGGCCAGGCGATGCGCATCGCGGTGGTCGAGGATGACCGCAAGCTCGCCCGATACCTGGAGATCGAGCTCGTGCACGAGGGCCATGAGGTCGATCTCTCGTTCGACGGGGACGACGGCATGCGCCTCGTGCAGACGGGCCTGCACGACCTCGTCATCCTCGACGTGATGCTGCCCGGAATGTCCGGCATCGACCTCCTGCGAACGCTGCGCCGGCGATCGAAGGTTCCCGTGATCCTGCTGACGGCGCGCGACGCGGTGGAGGACAAGGTGGAGGGCCTGGACCGCGGAGCGGACGACTACCTGACGAAGCCGTTCTCGATCGACGAGCTGAACGCGCGCATCCGATCGATCGAGCGACGCCAGCACGGCCACGTCGAGGAGGTGCTGCAGGTCGGCGATCTGCAGCTCGACAGCGCAGAGCGCACCGTGGTGCGCCAGGGACGGGAGGTCCACCTGACCAAGCGCGAGTTCGACCTGCTCGAGTACCTTCTATCCCACGTCGGCCTGCCGCAGTCGCGCGAAGCGATCCTCGCGCACGTCTGGGGCTACGGCTTCTTCGGCACCACGAACCTCGTCGACGTGTACGTCCGCCAGCTCCGGGAGAAGCTCGACGAGGAAGGCTCCGAGAGCGTAATCCAGACCGTCCGCGGCGTCGGCTACGTGATCAAGCGACCGCGCGCGCCGGTCGATGCGTAGACGCCTGCCGATCTCCCTGCGACTCGGCCTTTGGACCGCCGTCGTGCTGGCCGCCGTCCTCGGCCTGCTCGGCGGCTCGATCTACGGCCTGCTGTCCGCCCAACTGCAGCACGCTGCCTTCTCCCGCGCCGATGCCGCCCTCCTCCAGACGCTTGGGTTCGTCGGCGGCGGAGGACAGGGCGGGGAGCACGTCGGCCTCACGGATCAGGGTGCGCTGATCGCCGGGCGTCGGGGCATCGTCGAGGTCCAGATCGAGGACGCGGCAGGCCGGGTGGTGCAGCGTTCGGAGCCGACGCCCCTGCCCCTGCCCGCCTTCGCCGCTGTGCGCGTCTCGCGGCAGATCGCGTGGCGAGGAACCCTCGCCGCCTACGAGAGCGCTCCCATCCGCGTCGGGACGACCCTGATCGGCAGCGTGCAGGTCGCCGTCAGCGAGGCGCAGGACCTGCGCACGCTCGCATTGCTCCGCCGCCTGATGCTGGAGGGCGGCGCGGCCAGTCTGGCCCTGGTGGTCCTGCTCGGGTACATCGTCTCGTGGCGGGCGCTGCGGCCGATCCGCGAGATCACCCGGGTCGCCGTCAACCTGTCCCAGACGGACCTGCATGAGCGCCTTCAGGTGCGCGGCCTGGACGAGGTCGGGGGGTTGGCGCAGGCGTTCAACGGGATGCTGGATCGCCTCGAGGCATCGTTCGCGCGCCAGCGCCGCTTCGTCGCCGACGCGTCGCACGAGCTGCGAACGCCGCTCGCGGTGATCGCGGGCTACGTAGACCTGCTGTCGCGCTGGGGCAGCTTCGATGCGGCAGTCCGGCACGAGGCGATCGAGACGGTGGGACAGGAGACGCGGCGCATGCAGCGGCTCGTGCAGGATCTCCTCTTCCTCGCGAGGGGACAACAGGGCTTCCGCGTGCGGCGGCGCTACTTCGACCTGTGCGACCTCGTGGGCGAGACCGTGCGCGCCTGCCAAGCGCTGCCCGGCGGCAACCGCGTCACGGACGTCAGCCAGGGCATCGCGCCCGTTCAGGCCGACTGGGACCTGGTGCGCCAACTGCTCTTCATCTTCATCGACAACGCGATGAAGTTCACTCCGCCGGACGGAGCGATCCGCGTTGCCGCGCGGATGGACCAGGGCAAGGCGTGCCTTCTGGTCGTGGACGAGGGGGACGGCATGCCCGAGGACGTCCAGCAGAGGCTCTTCCAGCGCTTCTACCGCGCGGATCCGGCCCGCACGTCCGGGCAGGGCGCAGGGCTTGGGCTCGCGATCGCCCAGGAGATCGTCGAGATGCACAACGGGTCGATCGAAGTGCAGTCGGCGCCGGGACAAGGCACCACTGTCACGGTGCGCCTGCCGCCGGCGTCCGACGCGTGAGGATGTTCATCAGATCCTTAACGCCGGTTCAGACGCCGCACATCTCCCCGCGGCGATACTGGTACCAGACCGGCCGGTCGAGAATCTGAAAGGAGCCAAGACATTGCGCAGACCTCTCGCGTTGTCCCTCGCTGCGGGACTGCTGCTCGCCGGAACCTTCGCCACCGCCGCCTCCGCGGCGGGGCCGACCGGAGCGAGCACGCCGACGGTGACCACCCAGTCGCAGAGCGTCGCGAACGACCCGGCAGGCCAGGACCTCCAGTCCGGACTGCAGCAGGGGTCACAGTCCCAGACGGGCCTCGACACGGAGCAGACGGTGGCGAAGACGCCGGAAGCTTCCTCGGAGGCGACGACGGCCGCCGATCCTGCTGGCGGTCCAAACCAGAACGTACAGCAGGGCTCGCAGTCGCAGTCCGGCGCGCCAGACGGGGCAGCGGGCGGACAGTAAGCCTAGGACAAGGAGAGGGACAGGCACTGTCCCTCTCCTTGTCCGCGCCCGCGCCACAGCCGACAGGACCGATCGCCTGCTGACGTGGAAGCGGGCGCCGTGTTATGTCTAGAGTGCCCTCGTCGCGCTGGGCGACATCCGCCGCGCATCATCCCTTCGGAAAGTGTGGGAGGCGTCCTTGCCGAAGCACCGCGTCCGCCGCGCACGCCGAGTCCGCCACGCGAGCCGCAGACTCCGCCTCCGCCCGCAGCGCCTGGCACCTGCACTCCTGGCCGCCTTGGCGATCGGCGCCGTGCTGGTCGCGCGGGCCGCTTCGGCTCCCAATGATCTGCACGGCGTTGGCTCCCACCTCGCCTTCGCCATCGCCAAGGCTGTGCGAGGGCACATCGCCGTTGCGCGCGATGCGTCTGGCCCTCCGGCGGTCCTCGCGCTGGGCAACGCGGCAAGGCCGACCGACGTCCTGCTGGATGGCAACCGGCCGGGCGCGAGGCCGAGTATCTACGAGGCGAGCCTCAGTTGGTCGGGTGACCGGCTTCGCGCCGTTCGGCTGGGCAATCCGCTCGGCAACCCCGCCGCGTCCGCGGGCGACTACTCGATGGGTGCAGCCGGCGGCTACGGCTTCTACACCACTGCCGTCGCGGGTCAGTTCCAGACGGTCACGGTGATGCGCGGCGCAGGGCAGCAGCGCTGGCTGTTCGCGTTGCCGGCCGCCGCCTCCCAGGTGCGGCTCACGCCCAAGGGCGGGAGACTCTTCGTCCGGTACCGCGTGCGCGGCGCCTGGAGCGCCGCGGAACTCGCGCTCTCGCCCTCCGGACCGCGCGTCCTGTCGGGGAAGATGGTCGCCGTCCTTGCCGGCAAGAACAGCAACTCGCTCTTCATCCGGCTCGTCGAGGGCGTCCGCCGCTACATCGGATCCGGCGTGGTCGCGACGGCCGAGAACATCTTCTACCAGCTCAGCGACACCGTGCACCGCACGCTCTACCGCGAAGTGGGCAGCGCACCGCCGAGGCCCGCCATGGCGGCCGCCACCAAGGCCAAGCTGCCTCAGGGCGCCACCGCGGTTCTCGGGCACCTGCCGCAGAACATCGCCGTACCGGCAGGCTGGCCGCGCGCCAGCGCTGAGGGCGTCTGGCAGCCGGTCGGGCCCGTGGTCGGCGGTGCGCCGTCCATGGAGGAGACGTTCGTGCACCCGGATCCACAGCGTCCCTGGGCCACGACCTATCTCGTCTGGATCAACCCGGCGGCCCTGCGACTGCACTACGTCACAGGCACCGAGCAGCCCGCATCGCTGTCGGGCATCCACGGCAGCGGCCGCCTGCCGTCGGATCCCGCGACGGCATCGAAGGTGGTCGCCGCGTTCAACGCCGGGTTCAAAAGCGACAGCACGACGTTCGGCGCCATGGCGGACGGCGAGACGTACTCTCCCGCCGTGCCCGGCATCGCGACGCTCGCGATCTACAAGGACGGGCGCGTGGCGCTCGGCGCCTGGGGCACGACTGCCCTGCCCCAGGCAGGGATCCTGTCCTTCAGGCAGAACCTGCCCTTGATCGTCGACCGGGGCCAGCCGAACCCGCTGATCAACGATCCTGCCGCGTGGGGCGTCGTCGTCGGCAACTCGACCTACGTCTGGCGCTCCGGCATCGGCATCACAGCCCGCGGCGATCTCGTCTACGCCGCAGGCGACTCGCTGTCCGCATACACGCTCGCGCAGTCCTTGCAGGCGGCCGGTGCGCTGCGCGCGATGCAGCTCGACATCAATTCCTACTGGGTCACGTTCAACCTCTACCACTGGGTCGGGAGCAGCGGCGCCGGTTACCTGGCGGGGGAGAAGCTCGCCTCGGCCATGATCCGACCGGCGGATCGCTACCTCTCCGCGGACACACGGGATTTCTTCTACCTTGCGAAACCGTAGGGCGCCACAGTGCAGGACAGGTGGACGGCGTGATGGGCAAGCAGCGCGAGATTGCCGGATGGGGGCACCAGGTGCGCGTTCTTACGGACGTCGAGCGTCCGGAGACGGTCCGTGGGCTTTCGTCCTCGCTCGGAGTGCAGGGCATCGCGCGAGGGCTCGGCCGCAGCTACGGCGATGCGGCGCTCGCGCCGGGCCGCGTGTGGCAGATGACGCGTATGCGGCGCATGCTCGCGTTTCGCGACGGCGTCCTGACGGCGGAGGCCGGCACGAGCCTCGGCGACATCCAGCGCGTCTTCCTGCCGCGGGGCTACACCCTGCCTGTCACCCCGGGAACCCAGTGGGTGACGCTGGGCGGCGCAGTCGCATCCGACGTCCACGGCAAGAACCACCATCGCGCCGGGGCGTTCTCGCGCTACGTCGAGGGGATCGCACTCTGCACAGCGGACGGCGAGGTACGCAGCATCGGACCCACGCGCGACCCGGACCTCTTTTGGGCCACGGTCGGCGGCATGGGCCTGACCGGCTTGATCCTGGAGGTCTCGCTCCGCCTGCAGCCGGTCGAGACCGGCTACATCTCGGTGGACTACTTCCGCACGGGCGGCCTCGAGGAGACCCTCGGGTGGTTCGCGGAGCACGACGCGGCGTACCCCTTCTCGGTCGCCTGGCTCGACTGCCTCGCATCCGGCCAGGCGCTCGGCCGCGCCGTGATGATGGGCGGGCGCCCCGCCGCGGCGGAGGAGGTCCCCAGGGGGAAGATGGCCTACCCGATGCCCCGCCCCGCGCTGCGCATGCCGGTGCGCCTCCCCTCCGGGGCACTGAGCCGCGGTGTCGGCATCGCCTTCAACGCTGCCTACTACGGTGTGCATCGCCCGGTCCTGCGCAAGGTCGAGCCATGGTGGAAGTTCTTCTATCCGCTCGACGTGGTGGACGACTGGCACAGACTCTATGGCCGGCAAGGATTCGTCCAGTACCAGGCCATCTTCCCCCAAGACGTCGGCTTGCGAGAGATCCGAGGGCTGCTCGGGCGCATCCAGGCGGCGCGCCACCCGAACTTCCTCGGGGTGCTCAAGCGGCTCGGCGAGAGCTCCCCGGGCCTCCTGTCGTTCCCGGCGCCGGGTCTCACCCTGGCGCTGGATCTGCCGATGCAGGGTGAGCGGACGCGGTCGCTCTTCCGCGATCTGTACGCGCAGACGGCAGACCTCGGCGGCCGCGTCTACCTCGCGAAGGACAGCTTCCTCACCCCCGCCCTGCTCCAGCGCATGTACCCGCGGCTGGCCGAGTTCCGCGCCGTGAAGGAGCGCGTGGATCCGATGGGACGCTGGCGGTCCGCGCTCGCGGAAAGGGTCGGACTGGTGGAGGCGCCATGAGCCACGCAGGCGTCCTCGTGCTGGGAGCCACGTCGACCGTCGCGCGCTCGCTCGCGGCGCGCTGGGCGCAAGAGGGTCTGCCCCTACTGCTCGCCGGTCGCGACCTCCCGGAGATCGAGCGCGTCGCGGCGGACATCCGCGTGCGCTACGGCAGCCAGGTCGAGGTGGTGGCATGCGACACCGCGGCGGCCGGCTACCCCGAGGCCGTCCTCGCGAGTGTGGCGCGGGCGGGACCGCTGCGGGGGGTCCTCTGGGCATTCGGCACGATGGCGGGCGCCGACGGATCGGGCGATGCGCAGACCCTGCGCGACAGCGCTTGGGTCAACTTCGGCGCCGCCCCTCCGCTGATCGAGGGGCTCTTGCCGCTGATCGACAGGGAAGGCTTCATCGCGCTCCTCTCGTCGGTCGCTGGCGACCGGGGCAGACAGTCCAACTACGTCTACGGCGCCGCGAAGGCCGCACTCGGGACGTACGGGCTCGGCCTGCGCCACCGGCTCAGCGGCAAGGGACCCAGCGTGACGGTCGTGAGGCTCGGCGTCGTCGACACTCGGATGACCTGGGGCATGAACGTCCCCGGCGGCACCGCCGATCCCGACGCTGTGGCGCAAGCCGTGCAAAGGGGCATCGCGCGGCGCAGGGCAGTCGTCTACGCGCCGCGCCGCTGGGCGCTCGTGATGGCGGTGATCCGGAACCTGCCGGAGCCTCTCTTCAACCTGCTGCGCATCTGATCTCGAGCTGGCCCGGTCGAACCCGACCGACGGCCGGGCCTCGCGCGAACACCCGGGGCATGAGGAACCTGAGGGAAGGCACTTTGGGGGTGCGAAGTGAGCAACCCGTTGACGCCGCTGCCGGAGAAGCCAGTGCAGACGCCGATGCTCTTGGCGCTCTGGCGATTGATGCGCCCAAGGCAGTGGCTGAAGAACGTCCTCGTCTTCGCACCGCTCGTCTTCACGGAGAGCTTCCTGCGCCCTTCCTCCTGGCCGCCGACACTCCTCGCGTTCCTGGGCTTCTGCCTGCTCTCGAGCGCCGTCTACGCGGTGAATGACCTGCACGACGCCGCGGAGGACAGGCTTCACCCGAAGAAGTGCCACCGGCCGATCGCAAGCGGTCGGGTCTCGCCGCGCCAGGCCGGCGCGCTGGCGGCCGTCCTGGGCATCCTCGGGCTCGGGCTCGCGGCGCTGGTCGGCCCGCTCGTACTCGTCGCCGCACTGGGCTTTCTGGTAGTGAACGCGCTCTACACGCTGGTCCTGCGAAGCCGCGTGCTCGTCGACGCCTTCGGCATCTCCGCGGGGTACCTGCTTCGCGCGGCGGCAGGGGCGGCCGCCCTCAAGGTGAGCATGTCGCCCTGGCTGTTCGTGCTCGTCTTGCTGCTCACGCTGTTCCTCGCGCTAGGCAAGCGGCGCAGCGAGCTGCGCACGCAGCAGGACTCCGTCGGCAGGCGCAGGGGCGTCCTCGAGCGCTACAGCGCGGCGCTGCTCGATCAACTGCTCGCCATCACCGTCTCGAGCACGATCGCGCTCTACGCCGTGTACAGTTTCGATCAGCCGCTGCACGCCCACTCCTTCATGCTGACGATCCCGTTCGTCGTCTACGGCCTGTTTCGCTACCTCTACCTGCTCGGCGCGAACGAGCGCGTGGAGAATCCGGACGAGATGCTCGTCACCGACGTCCCGACGCTGATCAACATCGGCCTTTGGGGCGTCGTCGTCATCAGCATGTTGCTGCTCAACCGGCAGGGCGTGCTGTAGGACGTTCTGCCGGGCGGCGACAACCCCTAGCCCGCCGAGGTTGTGCCGCCCGGCGCCAGCCGCCGTCTCCGCTGGACGCGTCGCGCCACACCCCGACCATGACCGATCCCGCATCTCCCGAAGAACTCCGCGACCCGGTCCAGGGGATGCGGGTGATCCTGCAGCGACTGAACGAGCGCATGCACTTCGAGATCGCGCCCCTGGAGCGGAAATTCGCGCAGCTGGCCCTCCCGCGGCGAGCCGTCGGGCGTGAGCATCGGGATACCGGTGATCCCTTGGGCCTGCCCAAGCAGATCTGGTGCGATTCCGCCTCGGTCACAACAGTGCTCGTAACTGAGGGAAGAACCCGTCCCCGAGGGGAGGGGGCACCTCCTGGGCCCCATTCGATGCATATCTGGCGGGAGCTGGCCGGATTCGCCCCCCTGTATCGGCACATCGGCCGATTGACTATAGGTTATTCCAATAGTAATCTAATACTCGAGGTGAGGAGGTGACCGGACGTTACCTTCGGGTGCAGGAAGCGGCTGCACTGTTGGGTGTGTCCCCTGTGACGATGCGCTGGTACTCGCTCCAGGGCTGGCTGCCAACGTATCGTGTCGGGCGGGGCCGTGTGTCGCACAGGCGCTTTCGCTACTCCGATGTGCAGGCGATGGCGAGACGTACTGGGCGATTTCTGCCCAACGAACCGCGCTGGGACCCAACCGTACCGATCACGCTGGAGATGGCGGCGCAATACCTTGGGCTGTCGGCTCGCTACCTGATCGAAACCGGCTGGGCGATATCCGGGACGGTGATGACGTGGGATGATCTCGTCACCCTTGAAGGCCAGATCTACGCCACAGCCGAGGAGTCAACGGTCACAGGCAAGATCATGCATGAGGATGGTGGGATGCCGAAGATGCAGATGATGATGGAACGCTGCGGCTGCGGCCCGCACGCTCACGGCGGGCACCATGGAGGGCCGCGGTCGACTGGCTGGCCCGAGACCGACCGTCCGCAGGAGGATGCGAGCCTGATCGCGTTGCGCCGCGCCAAGCGGCACCTGGAGGCAAGCAAGGCCGACCTGGAGGATCAGATCACCGAGATCGAAGAGCGGATCCGTCTCCATCCAGACAACCACGCCGTGTAGCGCATGCGATGCGGGCTTGGAGGCGGCATCCCCCGTCCCCAGTCCCGCCCCGCTCGTGAACACCTTTCGGGCTGGCAGACTGGCGTGCCTCGGCTGGGCCATGCGGGCGCAACGTTCGGCATGGGGCATCCCATTCGCGAGGACTGATTGACAGCCACAATATAAAGATATATAGATATCACCATGAAAGCAAACGATCGGCTTGAGGCCGCCGCTGAGGGTTTTCGCATCTTGGGACACCCTGTCCGCTTACGGGTCCTGGCAACCCTGCGCAACGAATGCCAGCCCGTTCACGCGATCGTCGACGCGCTCGGCCTCCCGCAGCCGCTCGTGTCGCATCATCTGCGCCTTCTGAAGGAGCAGGGGCTGGCCCGCGCCGACCGACGCGGAGGATTCGTCTACTACTGAATTGCCGACCAGACGATCTGGGAGATCGTCACGCTCTTTCGCGCCTGGATCGAACGTACGCGGCCAACACCGTAGACCGCAGACCGTAGACCGTAGACCGTAGACCGTAGACCGTAGAAGGAAGGGGTATTCGTGCCGTTCGCACCGTTCTTCGCCGGCTGGTTTGTCTTCCCGATCTTCGGCCTCCTGCTCATGGCGGTGCTCGTCGTGACGTTCGCGCGCTTCGCCAGCGGGAGCTTCTGTCACACCCGCCCTACCGACGACGCGACCGCCGTGGCGCGTCGGCGCTACGCGGCGGGCGAGATCGACAAGGAAGCGTACCAGCAGATACTGCGCGATCTTCGCTGAAGGAGACGACGGGATGAGCGACATGATGGGACGGATGATGGAGAAGATGGCGGGCAGGATGCCTCAAGAGCAGATGCACGGCATGATGCAGGGAATGATGTCCAACATGTTCGAGGGGATGACGGTCGACGACCGCATTCGCTTCATGCAGAGCATGATGGGAGTCTGCCTGCCGATGCTCACCGAAGGGATGAGCCCAGACGCGAGGGCCGCACTGCTCAAGGAGATGGCGCGGCTACTGGCCGACGCGCCGGACCACAGCGACGACAGGGCCGTCGACGCACAGGAGCCCTCGCCCCCAGCCTCCGAACCCTCACAGAGCTGATCGGGCGACCTGCAGGTGATTCAGCCCGCGCGGGCCCGTCGCGCACCCTGGTAGGTGCAGGTACGGCGGACGGCGGTCGCCCAGGCGCGCGGCCAGGTACGCCGGATCGGATGGCGCTCCAGGGCCGTCCGCACGTCCTCCCCTGTCAGGTGCAGGTGGACCTGGGTGCTCGCCAGGCTCTGGTGGCCAAACAGCTTGCGAATCGCCTCCAGCGGGGCGCCGCGCCGCAGCAGATGGGTGGCGCACGAGTGGCGCAGCGTGCGGGGATGGACGTGTTGGTCGAGACGCGCCACCCCGGCGTGCCGCGCCACCAGGAACTCCACCGCCCGGACCGTGAGGGCGCCGCGCTTCTTGCGCACGAAAAGCACTCAGACTGGAGCCCACTGTGGTCCTGGACCGCTGAGCCCGTCTGCCCCTTCCCCATGTGCTAGGCTTTCCCCAGCTCGGAGTACGATGGGCGGCACCTCCACCGCGCGAGGGGACGAAGGGGTTGCTTTCCAGCCTGCACAAAGTGTATTAGTGTACTGGTACACCGATGCAAGCGGAGACCCGGAGGTGGCAGGACATGACCGCAGCGATCGAGGCGCACGACCTGGCGAAGGTCTACGGCAACGGGCGAGGCGTTCTCGGCATCGATCTCGACATCCCGCAGGGGGAGCTATTCGGCTTTCTCGGCCCGAACGGCGCCGGCAAGACGACGACGATCCGCTCCTTGCTCGGACTCTCGCGCATCACGGGCGGCACGGCCCGCGTCGCCGGCAAGGACGTGGTGCACCAGAGCGTCGACGTCCGCCGCGTCACGGGGTACCTGCCGGGGGACCCGGCGCTCTACGACAACATGACCGGCAAACAGCACCTGGACTTGGCCCTCAGTTTGCGCGGTGTCCTCAACCGCCGCCATGCGCTCGAGGTCGCGGAGCGGCTCGGCGTCGAGATGGACCGCAAGGTGCGCCAGCTCTCGCGCGGCAACCGGCAGAAGGTCGCGATCCTTCTCGCCTTGGCGCACGACCCGGAGGTCCTGCTGCTCGACGAGCCGACGAGCGGACTCGACCCCCTGGCCCAGGACGAGTTCCGCAAGCTCCTGCGGGAACTGCAGCGTGGCGGTCGGACGATCTTCTTCAGCAGCCATGTGCTGCCGGAGGTGCAGGCCCTAAGCGACCGCGTCGGCATCATCCGGGACGGTCGGCTCGTGGCCGTGGACACGGTGGAGAGCCTGCGCCGCAGCCGGCTGAGGCACGTCCGGCTGAGCTACGGCGGTGAGCTGCCGGACCTCTCCCGCGTCGAAGGTGTACGCGGGCTGGAGTCGTCGGGCCAGGAGATCACGTTCCACATCGCGGGGGACCCCGGACCCCTCTTCCGCGCGCTGGGGGAGCGCCCGCCCACCGATGTCACGATCTCTGAGCCCAGCCTCGAGGAGGTCTTCCGCACCTACTACGGAGGGCAATCGTCATGACGCTCTACCGTATGGCACTGCGCCAGCAGTTCGTCTCCTGGATCGTCTGGGCGATCGTCATCGCATTGGGCGTGGGAACCGTCGCGTCTGCCGCGCCAGCCGTCGCGAACTCCCGCGCGCTCGTTGCGCTGATGGGCAGCCTGCCCGCCTCGTGGCGCGGCGTGATGGGCGGCGCGCTGATGACGCAGCGTCCGCTCGACGGCTACCTCTACGTCAAGCTCGTGATGTACCTGCCGCTGCTCGTCGGCATCTTCTCGGGTTTCCAGGCATCGTCTCTCCTGGCGCGGGAGATGGAGCATCGACGCTTCGACTTCCTGCTCGGCATGCCCCTGACGCGCGAACGCCTTCTGATCAGCCGCTTCCTGGCGCTGGCGACGGCCCA
Source organism: Bacillota bacterium (assembly GCA_021793215.1). Taxonomy (GTDB): domain Bacteria; phylum Bacillota; class Sulfobacillia; order JAJZYS01; family JAJYTV01; genus JAJYTV01. Next base: position 7,205 of record JAJYTE010000031.1, on the reverse strand, counting down.
GGCGGCACTCTGGGCGGTGACCATCGGTGCACTCCTCGCCTTCCTTGCCCAGCAGGGGCTGCATGGCGACGTCGTCGGGTACCTCCTTGTGGGCTACAGCGGCTTCCTCGTCACGCTCGTCACGTCGGCGGGGGCTCTTTGGGCCAGCGCCTTGGCGCGGGACTACCCCACGGCAGCGCGCTGGGGGCTCGGCATCGCCGCCGTTCCCTTCGTCTACGACCTCACGGTGCGCATCGCGACGGTGGCCCAGGGCTGGCGCTACATCCTGCCCTACGGCTACTACGACCCGCCGCACCTTCTGCTGAGCCACGCCTTCCCGTGGCTTGAAACCGCCGTACTCGTGGCGGTATCCGTGGTCCTGACTTGCGGCGCGCTTCGGTCCTTCGCGCGCAGGGAGGTCTGAGCGTGGCTATCCTGAGACATCACCTGCGCCGCGAGGCGTGGGCGCTCGCCGGTTGGGCGCTCGCCGTTGTCGCCCTCGTCCTGCTGCAGACGAGCCTCTACCGCGTGCTGACGCGGACGCTCGTATCGATCCACCTGGAGCGGGCCCTGCAGGGCATGCCGCCGCAACTCGTGCAGTTCGTGGGCGGCAGCCTGAACCTCTTCAGCGTTTCCGGCTGGCTTGGCGTCGTCGACCTCTCCGGTTGGCTCACCCTGATCGTCGGCATCTGGCTCGCGCTGGCGGCGGTGAGCGTAGTGGCGAGCGACGTCGACCACCGTACGCTCGAGTTTCTGCTCGCCCTGCCCGTGCGACGGGCGCGCCTCCTCCTCGAGCGCTCGCTCTCCATGCTCCTGCAGCTCGCGCTGCTCTACGTCGCGATCTTCCTCGCCGCGCTCCTGGCCCTCGGGCTGATCGGCGAGCACGCGAGCAGCCTCCGCCTCGCCGAGGCGCTTTCTCTCCTGCTTCTCCAGCAGGCCGCGCTCGCCGGAACGCTCGTGCTCGTCTCGCTCTTCTTCCGCGACCAGACCTATGCGATGCTGGCGACTGTGACGGCGGCGGCGGTGTTCATCTTCATCCCGGTGTTCGTCGATGTGAACTCGCGGTTCGCGTTCGTGCGCCACCTGACGCCCTTCGACTACCAGGCAGCCGGCAACCTGATGCTGCGTGGCACCTACCCTGGCAGCCAGATCGCGCTCGCGGCGATCTGGGCGGTAGTGGCCTTCCTCGCGTCCTGGATGGTCTTCGCGCGGCAAGAGGTGTAGCGGATGTGGATTCGGATCGACAGCCACAGCGGCGTGCCGATCTACCGTCAGATCGCGGCGCAGATCGAACAGGCGGTCCTCTCTGGCGTGCTCCAGGCGGGAGACAAGCTGCCAGCGGTGCGCGAGCTGGCGGTGGAGCTCGCGGTGAACCCGGCGACCGTCGTCAAGGCGTACGCCGAGCTGCAGCTCGGCGGGTTGATCGAGCAGCCGCGAGGTCGCGGCACGTTCGTTCTTGGGCGACCGGTCTTGGCTGCGGCGCAGCGCCACGAGCGGCTGAAGTCTGCCGTCGAAGCGCTCCTCGTCGAAGCCGAACGCCTGGGCTTCGGCCCCGACGAGGTCTTGGCGGAACTCCGGCATGCCCTGCAAGAGGCCGCGTCGCACGATCCGGATGGGGAGGGGGAGCGGCATGTCGGCCGTTAGCCTTCGGAATCTTTGCAAGCGCTACGGTGCGGTGCCCGTCCTGGACGGCATCGACCTCGAGGTGCCTGCCGGCAGCATCTACGGCCTTCTCGGCCTGAACGGCGCAGGCAAGACGACCCTGCTGCGCCTGCTGATGGGCTTCCTCCATCCGAGCGGCGGTGCGGGCTTCCTGCTTGGACGTCCCCTGGGACAGCTCGAAGGCAAGGAGCGGGCGCGCGTCGCGTACGTGCCGGAGCAGCCCGCCTTCTACCCTGGTTTGCGCGTGGGGGAACTGCTGCGTTTCGTCGGAGCGCTCCATCCACGCTGGGATCCAGATGCCGCGAAGCGCTACCTCGACGCCTTCGGGCTACCCCCGGAGCGCAAGGTGGGGGCACTCAGCACGGGCATGCGAACGCAGCTGGCGCTCGGCCTCGCGCTCTCGACGCAGCCGCAGCTCCTGATCCTCGACGAGCCGGCTTCCGGCCTCGATCCCGTACATCGCAAGCGCTACCTGCAAGCACTGCTCGAAGCGTGTGCAGTTCCGGAGCGCACGGTGCTGCTGACGTCCCAGGACCTCGGCCTTGTGGAACGCACCTGCGACCATTTCGCATTGCTCCATGACCGACGCATCCAGGTCGCAGGGCCGATCGCCGAGATTCTGGACGCGGAGCGGCGCCTGCTGGTCTCCGCGGGGCCCAGCGCCTCTTCGGCCCTCGCGGCCCTCGATGGCGTGCGCACCGTCCGCGCCGAGGCGCACGGCTTCCTCGTTTCGGGCAGGGTCGAGCCCGACGCGCTACGCAGGACTGCGGGGGTGATGAAGGTTCAGGTCCTCGGCGTCTCCCTCGAGGAACTCTTCTGGGACTACGTCGGGGAGTGATCCGCTCTCCCTCTTGCCGCCCCCTGGCGAGCGAAGTGGGGGCGCTCCGGGCTCATAATCCGCGTCCCTTCTGCCAAAGACTACCTCAGCGGGGGGTAGGTCCTTGGGGAAGGACGATCAGCCGAAGCACCTCAGAAAGCGTCGGCCGCGTCGGGTCTGGCGCTACCTCGGCGCGCTCTTCATCATCGGGCTCGGCCTCACCGTCGCCTCGGGCCTGGGTGCCTTCCTCGTGCCGATGCCGGCCGGAGCGACGACCGCGCCGACGCTCGTCTACGACCGAACCGGCCAGTTGATCGGTACGCTCTCCCCCTCCGACCGCGTACCCGTCTCCTTCAAGGAGATCCCCAAGGACCTGCAGGATGCGATCGTCGCCACCGAGGACAAGACCTTCTGGACGAACATCGGGGTGAACCCCGTGTCGCTCGCCCGTGCCGCGCTCGTCGACCTGAGGCACGGCGGTGTGGTGCAGGGCGGCTCCACGTTGACGCAGGAACTGGCGAAGAACCTCTTCCTCAACGACTCGCGCACCATTGGGCGCAAGTTCGCAGAACTCTTCCTCGCGCTTCGCCTCACGGCGACGTACTCGAAGCAGGACATCCTGACGATGTACTTCAACTCGGTCTACTTCGGCGAGGGCGCCTGGGGCCTCGGGCGCGCCTCCCAGGTCTACTTCGGCGTTCCCGCGAAGGACCTGACGCTGCCGCAGGCCGCCATGCTCGCTGGACTCGTCGCGGCGCCGACCGCCTACGACCCCTACCACCACGCGCAGCTCGCCCGCTCTCGGCGCTCCTGGGTGCTCGGGCGCATGGCGGCGGTCGGGTACATCACGAGGGCCCAGGAGGCTGCGGCGAACAGCGCGCCGCTCGCCTTGAGCTCCTCGCCGCAGGCCGCCCCGATCGCGCCCTACGCCTTCGACGCCGTGCTCGAGGAGATGCAGACGAAGGATCCCTCCCTCGCCTCAGACCTCACCTTGGGCGGCTACAAGATCTACACGACCCTCAGCCTCAAGGACCAGCGCGCGGCCGACCAGGCGATGGCCGACAACATGCCTCCCGCCACGAGCACCTGGGAGGGGGCGCCCGAGCCCGAAGGAGCGCTCGTCTCGGTCGATCCGCGGACCGGCGGCATCCGCGCGCTCGTCGGCGGTCGCAACTACCAGAGCGCGCCCTTCGACCGCGCGACGAACGCCATCCGCCAGGTGGGCTCCTCCTTCAAGCCATTCCTCTACTCCGCCCTGATCACCGGCCGCCACTACACCGCGGCCTCCATCATGAACGACGCCGCAACCTCCTTCGTCGGCGTCGACGGGCTGCGCTACACGCCGCAGAACGCGGGCGGAGAGCACCTCGGCACGATCACCGTGCGCCGTGCGCTCGCCGTCTCCGACAACGTCGTCGCGATCAAGTGGGCGGACATCGTCGGCCCGCAGGCCGTGATCTCGACGGCCCGCCGGTTCGGCGTCAGCGTCCCGCTGCCCGACAACCTCACGGTGGCGCTCGGTTCCGGCTCCATGTCCCCGCTGATGCTCGCCCAGGCCTACTCCGCCTTCCCCGATGGCGGCGTGTGGCACGACGCGCACATCGTCGCCCGCGTGATCGGACCGGACGGGAAGGTCGTCTACCGCGCGAAGGTCACGGCGCACCGCGCCGTCTCGAAGCAGGTCGCGTTCATCATGACCCAGCTGATGCAGGCCGTCTTCAACGCGGGCGGCACCGGCGTCGGACTCAACACCAACCTGAACTTCCAGGTCGCCGGCAAGACCGGCACGACGAACAGCCTGGTGGACGGGTGGTTCACCGGCTTCTCCTCGAACCTCGTCGCCTCGGTCTGGGTGGGATTCGACGACCCCAATAAGCCGCTGCCGGCGCAGGGCGCCGGCACCGCGGGGCCGATCTGGGCCGAGTACATGCAACTCGCCGAGAACCAAAGCCCGCCGCCGGACTTCCAGCGCCCGCCTCGCGTCGTCCGCCGGGCGATCACTCCGCTCGACGGACTCGTGGCGAACTCGACGACGCCGGCCTACGACGAGTGGTTCCTCCCTGGCACCCAGCCCCGCACGGTGTCGCCGATCAACTACACGGGCCCCTGGCAGCTCTACCCGAAGAACCCGAGCCAGTGGTACTTCGCCTACCACGGCCCGCAGGGACACAACCCCCTCTGGGTTCAGCTGATGCAGTTCCCGAGTGGTCAGGCCGCGCCGCCCGGCGGCGGCTGATCGCGGTCGCATCTCTTCGAAGCGTCGTGCTGCAACGCAGGCAACGGGCGCCCTGCGTCGTATTGCTTCGTTGGCGAGTGAATCCGCCTGCAGGGGAGGTGCGTCATGGGCGACCTGCGCCGTCGGTACGCGGCATGGACTTCGATGGCGGTCCATGCAGTGCAGGAAGTTCTTCGCGACGACTGCCTGGGCATCGCCGTCTATGGCTCGGTGGCGCGCGAGACTCCCCATGACGGGTCGGACATCGACCTCCTGGTGGTCGCGGGGAGGCTGCCCACAGGGAGAGGGCCACGTGCCGCGATCTCGTCGCGCATCGACGAGACGTTCCGTTCGGTCGCCTCGGCAGGCGCCCCGGAGCTCTCGTCCGTGCTGCGGACCGCGGAGGAGATGCAGATCGGGTTCCCTCTTCTCCTGGAAGTCGCGGCGGACGGCCAGATCGTCTACGATCCATCGGGTGTGCTCGAGCGCCTGCTGTCCGCCTTCCGCGAGCGCCTCGCCGAGCGGGGGGCGCGTCGTGTCCGCAGCGGGGACTTCTGGCACTGGGATCTCCAGGGGGACGCCCGTCCGGGAGAGTGGGAAATTTGAACAGCAGATCGCTCGCGCAGGACTACCTCCGCCGGGCGCGCAGCCGCAGGAAGGCGCTCGAGGGCTACCTCCAGGACCAGGACTACGCCGACGTCGTCCGGGAGGCGCAGGAGACCGTCGAACTATCGCTCAGGGCGATCCTGCGCATGGTGGGCATCGAACCGCCGAAGGTTCACGACGTCGCCGCACTGCTGCGGGAGTACGAGGACCGTCTCCCGGGCGTGCCCGTCGAGGAACTCGCCCGCACGTCAACGCAGCTCCGCAAGGAGCGTGAGCTTGCCTTCTACGGCGACCTCGACTTCCTTCCGACGGAGCAGTACACGCAGGCCGACGCCGAGCAGGCGATGGGATTCGCCGGCAGAGCGGTCGACGCCGCGCTCGCGTTCTGGGAGCGCATTCGCGTCGAGGAGTAGCTTCACGCTCGAGTCGCACTCGCTAGCCTAGAGCTTTGTCCCCCCAGACTTCCGGGGGAATCCGCGGGTGGCTGGCAGGAAGGTCTGCGTTTGAACGTCGCGCGGGCGAGCATCCGCAGGCGTCTCCTCGCCGCGGGGCTCAGTTGGCCGGCGCAGGCGTCGCCTTGAGCGCCCTCTGGTTGAGCCCCCCCGTCTCGACGGCGATCTGCAGCTGTTCGTCGAGGTGGGTCTCCTGCGAGAGGGTCAGGAGCGCTCCAGGGTTGAAGCGCCCGCCGAGCGTGCCGCGCATGAGCCGCAGCTTCACCGCCGTCGCGACGTAGCCGACGAGGGCGTGCGGGATCGCGGCGTTGTCCTTGAAGTTGGTCGACGTCAGCACCGGCGTGTAGTTCCCGCCTTCGTACGCCTCGACGAGCAGCTTGGCCGCCTCCGCACGGGTGATCGACAGATCCGGTCCGAAGCGTCCCGGCGCGATGCCGCTCAGGAAGCCCGCCGCGTACGCCGCCTCAATGTAGCGGTAGTACGGGTTGCCTTTCGGAACATCCGAGAACGTGGGCAGCGGCGGCGAGAGCTTCGCGATGCCGAGCGCCTGGTCCAAGAGCACGACGAACCCCGCCCGCGTCGCGTCCGCCGTCAGCGGAAGCGGGGGCTCTTGCATCAGATGGATCACCGCGTTCAGGCGTCCGACGTTCGCGAAGTCGCTCCCGACGTTGATGCGCGGGATGAGGTACTCGCCTGGCTGCGCGAATCCCGTGTTCGATGTGAAAAGGTATGGCAGCGTCGCGTGCAGCTGGCTGAGGATGTCCGGCGTGTAGTAGCCGAACGGAAAGGCCAGGGAGTTCGGCAACGGCAGGCCGAGTGAGGCGAAAAGAGCGTTCTCCGAGGTCTCATCCTGGCTGAGGGCCGGCGCGATGTTCAGATCGTTCACGGTGTAGTAGCGCATGTTGTTCATGGTGTCGTAGGGCGAGTGCAGATCGAAGGTGTGGGACCCGAATGACCAGAGGCCCGTCGCGGCCATCGCCCGCACCGCCGCCTGCGTGACCGTCGAAGGGTCGGTTCCGACGCGCGCCCCGATCAGGAACGCGGTCGCCGGGTCGTGGTACTTCTTGAGGATCGGCGTGGCCGCCGTGAAGACGGAGGCGTTCCCGTCGTCGAACGTCAGCAGGACGCTCGGCTGCGCCACGCGCAGTCTGCCGCTCACGTAGCGTTCGAACTCGGGCAGCGTCAGCACGTGCACATGGTGCGCGCGCAGGGCGCCCAGTTCCGCGGCGAACGTCTCGGGAGTGACGGTGTACGGGCCTGCGCTGCCGATCGCGTGAAGGAGCAGCACGGCAACCAGCGAGACCGCTCCGGAAAATGTCATTGGTCGCCATCCCAGGGGGAGAGATTGCCGGAACGCCACGCGCGGGCCGCCGCAGGGCGCGGGCCCTCGCGCCGTCGCGGGGCCGTCGGCGGGGTCCGATTCGTGGAGTATGCGGCATCCTCGCGAGGAATGGAAGACACGTCGGTCGGCGTG
>JAJYTE010000074.1 GCA_021793215.1 Bacillota bacterium | reverse complement strand
GCAACGCCCCTCGCCGCCCCCGATAGAGATGGGAGAGAGCGCCGACGACAGCGCCCTCCCCCCAGATCTGCTCAGCTGGCAAGCACCTCGGCGGCCATCGCCCACAGCGCGCTATTGAACCGCACGTCCTCCCGGATCGAGGTGATCCGCCGGGTCCGCAGTAGGCGTCCGCTGGGAGAGCCGGGCAAGCCACCCCGCAGGAAGTTCTCCTGGACGGGGTTCAGCGTGCGCCAAAGGCCCTCTCCCGCGTCCTCGCCGCGCCGGCAGCTGAGAAGCACGGATGCCGCCATGCCGGCCTCTGCGGGCTCGGGATATCGCAGCGTGAGCGCCTGCTCGGCGAAGCGGATCCGCTCCTCCGGGGCGAGCTCGCGCTGGTCCATGCGCTCGACCTGCGCGGCCAGGATCTCGATCCGCTCGGAAGTCCCGAGCGCGTGCGCCACCACGTCGTCGACGACATTCCCCCGGTGGGCCACGCTGAACGTCGGGAACTCCCCACGGGAGACGATCAGCACCATTGGTGCACGACCACCCGGGGGAGAGCCCCACCCGGAACTCATAGACGCTCGAGCCGTTGTGGTTGCTCAGGAACACGGGTACCGAGTCCCGCAGTCCCACGGTCTCGAGCCGCCGCCGGAGCCGAATGACGTGCCGCGCATGCAGCAGGCTCGCCGAACGGGTCCGGGCGTGGCGCGCCTCGACGGGCCCGTCGAGTACCCGCGCGCTCGGGATGAATGTGTACCAGGCGCTGCGCTCGCCGTCGGCCGACGGGGCCAACACCGCCGGGGCTTGCGCATGGAGGACATCGAGGAGCGGCGAGCGGCCAAAGAGCTAGTCGTGACTCACAAATGGAAACGCAGTGGAGGTGGTCATGATGGGATCCTCGGAACGTTCTTGGGCGGGATTGCCCGCAGTCCCAGGATCGCGGCGCGTACGCCGCGATAGACTGAGGGACTCAGGCATCCCGCCCTCTTCTCTCCCCCGTGCCCGGCACCGAGGCGGCCGGTTTTGCCACGCCGGCAATCCTTCGCGACGCAACTCGGGGGTCCGTGATCCAGCGCGACAACACGCCCCGACACTCCGTCAGACGCAATCACCCGTAATCAGCCGGCATCACCGAAGAATCTTCGGTATATCCCCCGCCCCGAATGCCCCTGCCCCGGCACACCACAGTTGACCGGACGCCGAGCACCTGAGTCCACGAGTTCGGCGCGGGGAGCATGCGCAAGGACAGAGCGCGGCCAAACGGGATGTGGCACCGGCTCGATTCGGGGAAGGGCTCGTTGCGCGGAGCGATCACCCGGCGCCGGCCGCGAGTCCCGCGGTCGGACGCGACTATACGTCCGCGTCTGTCAGGAACTCCCACACGAGGACTTCAACTCCCGCGCGGATGCAACGCACTACGGGCCGCGGCGGCGTTCCGCTCCTGCGATCAGTTCTGAGAGCTCGGCCTGTAGTGGTCCGATAAGAAGCTGCAGGAGCGATACTGACGGATTGTACTCGCCTCGCTCTAACCGTCCGACGACGTTCGGGTGCACGTCGGCTTCATGGGCCAGTGCAATTTGACTGAGCCCGAGCGCCTTACGCCGATCGCGTACTTCCTCGCCCAGGCAATGCAGAAACGGCTTCCGGACCATAACCGGAAGCCTCGGCCTTGACCATTATCGTGTCTAGACATTATAGTGTGTATTAAGAGGTGCCAATGGTGGCACGGGGCATTCGGGGAGGAGGAGATGGCGCGCCGGCGTCCTCAGTCTCGACGAGTCGAACGTGCTCGGTGTGACCGAGGTGAGTCTCGCTCGGCTGCGAGGACGGATGATTTCCTTGGCCGATCCTCCGATGCGCTGGCGGTGATCGCTGTGGCGGAATGCTCCTTGGCTTCAAAGGAAATCCTGGGAACGGGGGACGAAGTGGTGGCCCTTCGCTACGGCCTCTCGCTCCTACGGGCGGCCTACAGCGGTCTCGATCTCGCTTCCAGGAGTACGCGACGGACGTCCCGAGGCGTGCGATGACCCGGATTCGCCCCAACAGCGCAACGGCATTCGACTCCAAGGAGAAGCGGGCATGCCCATGACCGCCGCGTCAGCATTGCACGAGCGCGCGACATCGAGCGTACGGCCCACTCCGCAGTCTTCGCGCCCTCCAGCCCCCGCGGTCTCGGCGAGCGCGCTCTCGGGTGTCGACCAACGGCAGCGCCGAGGCCTGCTGCGCTTCCTCACCCGACGGACCGGCTCCGCGGAGGAGGCCGAAGACATCCTCCAGGACGCCTACGCCCGGATCCTCGCCGTCGTGCACCCCGGGGAGATCGACACGCTTGATCGGTACCTGTGGCGCGCCGCGCTAAACGTCATGACCGATCACGGTCGGGCGCGCCAGCGCCGCGCACACTTCACCGAGAGGCTCGCTGTTCGCGCAGAGCAGTTCGCGCCCTCCGCGGAGGTCGTCGCCGATGGCCAGGAGCGATTGGCCCTGACCGCCGCGGCGGTGAACGCATTGCCGCCGAGGTGTGCCGACGCGTTCGCACTCCGCATCATTCAGGGCCTGCCGTTTGAGGACGTCGGGCACGCGATGCACATCAGCGCCCGCATGGCCAAGGTCTATGTCGCGCGAACGCTGCGATTCCTGCAGGACGGGCTCGAAGGAACCCCGTTGCCGGGAAAGCAGGTCCGCCGACCCCGGGCGCGCGCATCAGTCCGTATCAAAGCATCCCCCCTCTCCGCGCACCCGACGCCAAGCCCCGACACACCGGATCCGATCACCCCGCCAGCGCCCGACAACAGCCGAGCGAAGTCTGCCGGCTGCGCAAGTCGCGCAACGACCGCGATCCGGCCGTGCGCCCCCGCCTCAATGCCGGCCCCTACTCCCCCGCACCGCGGAGATCTCGCCATGCAAAACCCAGATGCCACCGCGATCCTCAAAGCCTTGATCGAAGGGCGCGAGCCCGGCTCGCTCGAACCGCTCCCGGCTGGCTCCGTGGTGCATCGCGCGGACGTGCTGCGCGCACTGCTGGCGGGTGTCACTGCGCTCGAGCAGGTGGAGGTTCGTACCCGACGGCGCGCCGCCCTGCCCGACAACGCCGGCCACACCTGGACCGCGGAGGAGGACAGCCGCCTGGTGGCGGCCTTCAAGGCAGGCGAGTCTCCGCAGGCGATCGCCGAGCGGCACAGCCGCACGTTGCGTGCGATCGAGGCCCGTCTGCAGCGCATGGGACTGCTCAATCCCGAGGACCGTGTGACGAGAGGGGGATTCGGGGCGGAGCCGTGATCGCGAACTCTATCCACCTCCAAGCCGAACGGCAGCCCCTGCCGCGCGACTCAACGCGATGTGACGCAGCGGCGGGCGGGACTCCCGGCAGCGCAGAGCCCGCGCCGGGCCCGTCGGAGAGGTCCGCGACGCTCCTAGCGTTGATCCCATGGAGACCTAATTCATTGATCCGAAATTGATTTTCTCGCGCAAATGTCGTATTGTGACAGCATGAGAGAGACGCTGGAAGCCCGCATCGCAAAACGCATCGACCGCAAGCGCGGCGATGTGTTCCTGCGCGCGGACTTCGCCGATCTCGGCGGCTACGACCAAGTGGGCCGCGTGCTGCACCAGCTCGTGCACGCAGGGAAGCTCCTCAAGGTGGGTTTCGGGCTCTACGCCCGGGCCATCCCCGCCCGGCTCGGTACGCGTCCCGTCCCGCCGAAGGGACTCACGACGCTCAGAGAAGCGCTCGAGCGCGTCGGCATCCGCACCTTCCCGAGTCGCGCACTCGAGGACTACAACGCCGGACGCACGACACAAGTCCCCACGGGCCGCGTCGTCGCCGTGCGCCGGCGCGTGCGACGCAAGATCGGCTACAACGGCATCTCCCTGAGCTTCGAGCGTGCTCGACCCGCAGCTCGTTGAGCGGGTTGCCGCCGAGTTCGGTACCGCTCCCGGTCTCATCGAGAAGGAATGGCACGTCGTGCGCGCGATTGGCGTCATCGCCGCACTCGATCTCGACGGTGCCCGCCTGGCCTTCTCCGGCGGCACCTCGCTCTCGGTCGGCTGGGGCCTGATCCGAAGATTCTCCGAGGATGCCGACTTCAAGGTCGCGATGCCGTACGCCGCAAATCCCTCCCAGGCGCGCGCCCAACGTCATCGGTTTCGGGAACGCGCCCTCGCGGCCCTTGCCGCAGCCGAGTTCACACCGATGGGCGCGCCTCGCCAGGCAAGCCGATTCTTCTCCGCGGACTTCAGCTACCCCTACACGTTCGAGCCTGTCAGCGGACTGCGCCCGCATCTACAGATCGAGATGACGTTCGAGGCGCCGAACCTCCCGCCCGTCGAGCGCCCGATCGCCTCGCTGATCGCACGGACCCAGGGGCCCGAGCCCGAAGTCTCCGCATTCCCATGCGTCGACCCGGTCGAAACGGCGGCCGACAAGTTGAGTGCCCTTGCCTGGCGCGTCTGCTCGCGCGAGCGTGGTTCGACCAAAGATGACCCGACCATCATCCGGCACCTGCACGACCTCGCCGCTCTCGAGTCGCACATCAACACCGCGCGTCAATTCTCGGCGCTCCTGAGGGAGGCCGCCGATTCCGACACCGGTCGTGGCGCGGGACGCGCGCCGGCCGACGTGGGAGAGCGATTTCGGAGGATGCTCGAGCGTCTGGAAACCGATCCGCTCTGGGCCCTGGAATACGATCGGTTCGTGCAGAACGTCTCTTTCGCGGCCGCGGACGAGCTCATTCCGTTCACGGATGCCCTGGAAGCGGCGCGGCGTCTCACCCTCGCCGCCGGCATGATCTCGTAATCCCGCAGCCCGAATGTCCGTCACCGCGACGGTCCACACAGGACCGTCCTCGGACAAAATCAAAGGCCCGACCCCGGCAGACACCGGAGCCGGGCCATCGCAAGACTCAGATCCACCCTCGCTCGGCCATGGACACAAAGGCTGTCCCCGCCACGACGATGTGATCCAGTACCCGTACATCGATCAGCGCCAGCACCTCGCGCAACCGCCTCGTGATGGACTCATCGGCCGCAGAGGGCTCCGCCCGGCCTGACGGGTGGTTGTGCGCGAAGATTACGGCTGCCGCGTTGTGCTTGAGCACCTCCTTCACCACCTCCCGCGGAAACACCGCCGCACCATCGGGTGAAACTCCTGCTGGAGTTGCCTACGCACCTGCGGGATGTGGCGGCATTCGCGTTGGCGACGGGACTACGCCGGGCGAACATCACCGGGTTGACCTGGGAGCAGGTCGATCTGCAACGCAAGCTCGCGTGGGTGCATCCCGACCAGGCGAAGGCACGGAAGGCCATCGCCGTGCCGCTCAACGACATGGCGATGTCTGTCGTGGGGCGCCAGGCGGGACTGCACCAAGTGTACGTTTTCACGTACCAGGGGGAGCCCATCTTCCAGGTAAGCACGAAGGCTTGGTACCGCGCGCTCGAGCGTGCCGGTATCGAGAACTTCAGGTTCCACGACCTGAGGCACACCTGGGCAAGCTGGCACGTGCAGAACGGGACGCCGCTCTTTGCCTTACAGGAGCTCGGCGGTTGGGAAACGGAGCGAATGGTGAGGCGCTATGCGCACCTGAGCGCGGACCACCTCGCGCAATGGGCGGGACATGCGCAAATCCATGGGTAGAGTCGACGACTGGCGCGGTGGTGGTAGGTGCCTCTCGGCCGTTGCCGCCCCTTTCGTCTGGCGGTGTCGCAATCGAGGCACCATGACTCCGTCTCCAGTCGCCGCTCATCGAACCGGACATGCGGGACCGCATCCGGCTCTCGGACAAGGTCTCAGGCCATCGCTCTCGGAAAGTCGGCCGGCACTGCGGTGAGCTCGACGAGCCCCAACGTGTCGTAGAGGTACTCGTACGGGAAGCGGTTGGCTCCCGAGTTGCGCACCTTGTGCTTGCGGCATAACCACCGGCATAGCCGACGCGGCGTGTACTGGTTGATCGTCCGGTAGGCTTTCCCGGTCGGACCCAGACTGAAGTAGTTAGCCCACCCGAGGAGCTTGCGGTTGATCGTGCGTACGACCTCGTCGGCCTCCTGCCACTGCGTCCTTCGTTCGGTAGCCTCCCGGATCGCTCCGATGAGGCGCTGCACGCTGCGCTTGGACGGCCACGGGCATAGATACGCCCGTCCCGTCTGCGGCG
>JAJYTE010000004.1 GCA_021793215.1 Bacillota bacterium | reverse complement strand
GGTCAAGCTGCTCCTCGGCGCCGCGTACAATTGCGCGGTTGCTGGTGTTCGATCCTTGCGCCATGTGTTCTCACCCCCCTCTCGTTAGTTATCGTTTCCCCGTGACGCGCGGCTATGTCCGCAAATTCCTGTGAATGAAGGGAGCAGGGCGGCTGCGCCGCCCTGCTCCGCGGGGTCCGGATTATCGCGTGGTGGTGGTGCGGCCGGCGAGCGAGTGCTCCGCCATCTCGATCATGCGGCGGACCATGTGGCCGCCGACTGCGCCGCACTGGCGGGCGGGAAGGTCTCCCCAGTACCCGTCCTGCGGAACGTTGAGTCCGAGTTCCGACGCGATCTCGTACTTGAAGCGGTCGAGCTGCTGCTCAGCGCCGCGCACGATCGCGCGGTTGCTGGTGTTCGATCCTTGTGCCATTTGTGCTCCACCTCCCTGTCGCTACGTATCGTTCCCTCGTTCAGCCCGGCGATGACGGTAAGTTCTTGCGAAAGAGGCAAGCAGGACGTCCGCCCTGCTCCCGCTGCTTGGCTACCGCGTCGTGGTGCGGCCCGCGAGGGAACGCTCCGCCATCTCGATCATGCGGCGGACCATGTGGCCGCCAACTGCACCGCACTGGCGGGCGGGAAGTTCTCCCCAGTAGCGGTCCTGAGGTACCTGAACGCCGATGTCTCGAGCAACTTCGTACTTGAACGAGTCGAGAGCAGGCTGGGCCTCGCGCACCACTGCGCGGTTGCCGGTGTTGCTGCCTTGCGCCATGCTCTTCTCACCTCCTTCGCTGTCGGGCCTATTGTCAGGCGCGACGGAGGTGTTCATCCTAGAACGATCTGGTTCACCCGAAGAACATCTGCCAGAGTCCGAGCATCAGCGCGGCCAGGCCGGCGGCGAAAATCGGGCCGGTCGGCACGCCCCCGAGGAAGCTCGCGGCCATGATCGAACCGACGACGAGTCCGATGGTGACCTGGGGCCGTTGCGCAAGCAACGTGACGCCGCGCGTGCTCATCCACGACGCGATCAGTCCGCCGACAACGGCGAACAGGCCGTCGATGCTCCAAATCTGTTTCGTCAGGTCGCCGATTGGCACGCGACCGAGGGCGAGTTCCGCGAGCACCGCGATCATCAGCATCGTCAAGCCGGCTCGGATGCCGTAGTCGGACGCGAGCGGCAGAAGGGCCCGAAACGGCGGCAGCATGAGCACCAGGGTGACGAGCGCTGAGGCGGCGATCACTGTGTTGCGCCCGAAGACGCCGAGCGCCAGGACCACCAGGATGACTGCGATTTCCCTGCTCACGGCGGTCCTCCCGACGGAGGTTACGCAACGCGGCCACAATTTAGAAACCTAGCCCGGTGCGCCAGCGGCAACGCTAACATCCTGGGAGGTGGCGCGTTGAAACCGCAGCTGCGGCTGTCGTTCGGCCTGCTCGCAGCCGTACCGTTCCTCATGGTGCTGGGCAATTCGATGCTGTTCCCGATCTTCCCGAAGCTCCAGTCGGAACTGCACCTCTCGGGCTTTCAAACGTCCTTGATCGTCACAGCCTTCTCGATTCCGGCAGGCCTCCTGATCCCGATCGCCGGATACCTATCGGACCGCTTCGGGCGCAAGCCGGTGATGGCGCCGGCGCTCGTCATCTTCGGCTTCGGCGCGCTCGTCGCCGGGCTCTCGCTCTCATTCCTCGGCCCACTGGCCTACGCCGGCCTGATCGTCGGCCGGATCATCCAGGGTTTCGGCGCCGCGGGCATGGCGCAACTCGCGATGGCGCTCTCTGCCGACATATTCAAGGGCGGCCAGCGCGCCAAGGTGATGGGGCAACTGGAGGCCGCCAACGGGCTTGGCAAAGTGATCAGCCCGATCGCCGGCGCGGTTGCCGGCATCGTGCTCTGGCTGCTTCCCTTCTACCTGTTCGCGGCGCTTTCCATCCCGGAGGGCATCCTGCTCTGGCTGCTCGTCCGCGAACCGAAGGGCGCGGGCAAGAAGCAGCCGTTTTCCCAGTACTACGCCGGGTTCAAGAACGTGTTCGCGACGAAGGGACTGTCCCTGGGTGCGCTTCTCCTCAGCGGCACAACCGTGCTGTTCATCCTGTTCGGCACGCTCTTCTACCTCTCCGAGGTGCTGGAGAAGAACTACGGCATGTCGAACCTCAGCTCCGGGTTCGTGCTGGCACTGCCGGTCGGCGCGATGGCCGGCACCTCGCTGCTCGTCGGCAACTACCTCGCGAAGCGCGCGAAGTACGCGAAGCTCGTGATCATCAGCGGTACGCTGCTGGTGGGCGCAGTCATGCTCGTCAACGCGTTCTTCGTCGACCGCTGGGTGCTCTTCGCCGCGATCTCGCTGATGGGGTTCGGCGGAGGCTTCGTCCTGCCGACGCTGACGCTGCTCTTCACCTCGGCGACGGAGCCAAGTGAGCGCGGCATGGTCACCTCGCTCTACGGAGGCGTACGCTTCATCGGCGTCGCACTCGGCCCCCCGACGTTCGGGTGGCTGCTCAAGCAGGGGACGGCGCCGCTCTTCCTGACGGCCGCCGGCCTCTTGGGCGCAACCGCGGTCCTCGTGTTCATGTTCCTGGACCTGCAGCAGGTGCTCGGCAAGGAGGCCGGCGGGGACGAACGGGACAAGTACGTGATCGCGTTCGCCCCTCGTCCACGCCCGCGCGAGAGCCAGTAGCGCGCCAGAACCTCCCGGTGCACCGCCTCATACGCTGGCGAGCGTGAAGGAGGGGGTGCGGTGGTGGCGGCGCAGGAAGGCGCATTCCGCGGCATTGTCGCCGATCCGCTCGGTGAGCGGACGCAGAAGCCGCGGCGCGAAGGGCTGACGATGGTGATCGACAAGGGCATGGGCGTCGGCGAGACGCAGGGGCTCTTGGAGATCGCGGCGTCCCACATCGATTTCTGGAAGCTTCCGTTCGGCACGTCGTCGGTCTACCCCACGGAAGTCCTACGCCGCAAGATCCAGGCGGTCGTTTCGGCGGGCGTCTCGTGCTACCCCGGCGGCACGTTCCTTGAGATCGCCCACCTGCAGGGACAGCTCGAGGCGTTCGTCGATCGGGCGGTAGACCTTGGGTTCGACGCGATCGAGGTCAGCGACGGTACCATCGATCTTACGCTCGCGGAACGCAGCAAGGCGATCCGCCTCGCGCGCGCACGCGGGCTCACGGTGCTGACAGAGGTGGGACGCAAGGACCCCGCGCAGCGCCTCAGTGCGCTGCAGGTCCATCGGACGATCGTCGAGGACATCGCCGCGGGTGCGGAGCGGATCATCGTGGAGGGACGAGAGAGCGGCAAAGGAGTCGGCATCTACGACGCGGACGGCGAGGTGGCCGAGGAGGAACTGCTCAAGATGGTGCGCGCGGCGGGAGACATCCACCGCCTGATCTGGGAGGCGCCGCTCAAGTCGCAGCAGCAGGAGCTGATTCGCCGCTTCGGCAGCAACGTCAGCCTCGGCAACGTGCCACCGCAGGAGATCCTGGCGCTTGAGGCGCTGCGGCGTGGGCTGCGCGCCGACACGCTCCGCTACGTCCTGCCCGAGGCGGACAAGGACGGCGCGATCTAGGGCCTGTGGTATAATCCGCCATGAGGTGGAGCGGGTGCGCGTGATCGCGGGAACGGCCGGGGGGCTCACTCTCACCACCGTTCCCGGAGTCGCGACGCGTCCGACGCTTGACCGCGTGCGGGAGTCGCTCTTCGCGATCCTGGCGCCGCGCCTCACTGGTGCCCGGGTCCTCGACTTGTACGCCGGAACGGGGGCGCTCGGCATCGAGGCGCTCAGCCGCGGTGCCCTGTCGTGCCAGTTCGTCGACGCTGAGGAACGGGCGCTGCGGGTGCTGCGCGAGAACCTGGAGCGCACTCGACTGGGCGGCGCAGCCGACGTGCGCCGCCTGCGCCTGCCGGGGGGCCTCGCCGCACTCGAGGGCGACGCGCCGTACGACTTGGCGCTCATCGACCCGCCGTACGCCGAGGCACCGTGGGATGCGCTGCTCGACGGACTTCGCGCGCTCCTTGCGCGAGACGGCCTCGCCGTCTGCGAACACGCGTCCCGCCTGCCGGTCGGCCCGCGTCCGGGCTTCGAGTCGCTGCGAGTGGTCAAGTATGGACAGACCTCGGTCAGCATCCTGCGAAGGGACGGCGGTTAGCAGTTGTCGCACGCACTCTACCCCGGCAGCTTCGACCCGGTGCACCGCGGGCACTTGGATGTCGTGCAGCGTGCCAGCCGCATCTTCGACCGGGTGACGGTGGCGGTACTTGAGAACCCTTCGAAGACGCCTGCGTTCAGCGCTGTGGAGCGCGTTGAGCTGCTGAAGGACGGCCTGCGCGAGATCCCCAACGTCGATGTGCTGCGCTTCGGCGGTCTCACCGTCGAGTGCGCGAAGCGCCAGGGAGCGCAGGTCATCCTGCGCGGCCTGCGCGCTGTGCTGGACTTCGACTACGAGGTGCAGACCGCGATGATGAACCGACACCTCGAGCCGGGCGTGGAGACCTTCTTCCTGCTCACGAAGAGCCGCTTCGCCTACATCAGCTCTTCGCTTGTGAAGCAGCTCGCGCAGTTCGACGCGCCGCTCGACGATTTCGTCACCCCGGCGGTCGCGCAGGCGCTTCGCCGACTCTCCGCGAACCGGGGATAGATCTTTGAGCGTTGGCTGAAGGATAGGATGCGCAATGATG
The DNA here is from genome assembly GCA_021793215.1 of Bacillota bacterium. Taxonomy (GTDB): domain Bacteria; phylum Bacillota; class Sulfobacillia; order JAJZYS01; family JAJYTV01; genus JAJYTV01. Next base: position 107,172 of record JAJYTE010000004.1, on the reverse strand, counting down.
GTGGCCCCCTGCCGAGGGGAGGGACTGCACCGTCGCCGAGGCGGTCAGATCTGATGGCAAAGAGACCAAAGGTCGCCCTGGCGCTGGGCGCGGGGGGAGTCTACGGCTACGCTCACATCGGAGTTCTCCAGGTGCTGGAGGAGAATGCCCTGCTGCCAGATTTCGTGGTCGGCTGCTCGATCGGCGCAGTGATCGGGGCGCTGTACGGCGCAGGTCTCTCGTCGCGCCAACTGGAGTCCCTCGCGACGCACCTCCGCCGCAGCCATTGGCTCGACGTGACGATGACCCGCATGGGCGTCGTGAGCGGACAGAGGCTCGAGGGCGTGCTGCGGCTCCTGACGCGGGACCGCAGGCTCGAGGACCTCGAGCCGCCGCTCGCGGTGGTAGCCACCGACATCGAGCGTAGCCGCAAGGTCATCTTCACACGCGGGCCTGCGGCGGTTGCGGCCCACGCCTCGGGCGCCGTGCCAGGCATCTTCAGCCCGGTTCGCGTTGGCGAGAGCCTACTCGTCGACGGTGCGCTGCTAGAACGGGTTCCGGTCGACACGGCGCGTGCGCTTGGCGCCGACCGCGTGTTGGCCGTCGCACTCGGCGGCACCCCCGACGGGCAACGCGTGCCGGTTCGGCACCTCTTTGACGTGATCAACCAGTCGTTCAGCATCATGCAGCGAGCACTCGCCGCCGAGCGCGCGGTGACGGCGGATGTGCTCGTCGAGCCCGTGGCGCCGGAGGGCACCGGGCCGGGGCAGGCGGCAGCCCTGATCGAGGCGGGCCGCAGTGCCGCCCTGGCGCGGATCGACGAGATCCGCAGGCTCTTCTCCCGGGAGGTGGCGTGGCGTGGTTAGATGGGTGCGGTGGGTACTCGGCGTTCTCGCGGTGCTGGTGATCGCGGCCGCCGTGCTCTGGTGGACGCCAACGAGCGACTACGTGATCCTGCCGGGTATCACCGAGAACCTGAACCGCATCGTCAGCGTGCCTAGCGCAGCGAGTAAGCTGCCCCGTGGCAAGATGCTGATGGTGGCGGTGGATGTGGAGCCCGCAAACCTTTTCTACTATCTCGTGGGCAAGTACACCCCGTACGGAGAAGTCGTACCCGCCCAGGAACTGCTGGGTCCGACGGGCAACGAGCAGCAGTACCAGCAGGCCAACATGGAACTGATGACCCAGAGCCACCTCGACGCGAAGGTGGCGGCGCTGCGCCAACTCGGGTACAAGGCGACGGAGATCGGCCAGGGCGTTTACGTGTACCAGGTGGTGAAGCATACGCCGGCCGCCGGCCACTTGAAGGCCGGCGACGTGATCGAGTCGGTCGACGGCACGCGTGTGACCACGGCGCAGAGCCTGCTCAACTACATGGGCCACGTCACGCCTGGCCAGACGCTGACGCTCAGGGTGCTGCGCCAGAAGCAGACCACCTCGCTGCAGGTTGGGACGATCAAGAGCACGGCGACGAAGAACCACGCGGAGCTCGGAGTGGAGATCTTCACCTACAAGCCGAACTACGACATCCCCGTGAATATCAAGATCCGCACGGGGGACATCTCCGGACCCTCGGCGGGCATGATGTTCAGCCTCTCGATCATCGACCACCTGAAGCCGCAGCTTGACCTCACCAAGGGGCTCACCGTCGCGGGCACAGGGACGATCGACGCGAGCGGCAACGTCGGCGCGATCGGAGGGATCAAGGAGAAGGTCCTCACCGTCTACGACGCTGGAGCCAAGATCTTCATCGTGCCGAAGGGCGACTACTCGGACGCCGTCCAGGAAGCGAAGGCAGTCGGCATCGCGGGAAAACTGCGCATCATACCTGTGGGAACACTGGCGCAGGCGATGGCAGCGCTTCAACGCCACTAGCCGTTGTCGGCGCCGACCCAGGAGGTGGGGGACGCCGATGTCAGAGATGACACCACAGAGCGTGCAATCGATCGTGCAGCAGGAACTGCAGCGTCTGCTGTCCGGGCCCTCAGGTCAAGCGGCTGCGCAGCACTCGGGCTCGGGGGGCCAATCCCAAGGCGGCCAGGGCCAGTCCGGGCAGGGAGGGTCCAGTCCCCAGTCGGCGCCGTCTCAGCAGGAAGTGGCCGTGGTCCTGCAGGCTCTCTCGCAGGCCCTCTCGCAGTCTGTCCGGCAAGCCCAGGGGCAAAGCCAGGGCGGCAACTCGGGACAAAGTCAACAGTCGGGCAGCAGTTCTGGCCAGAGCGGGGGCTCATCCGGCCCGAGCCAAAGCCAGGACCAGAGCCAGGGGTCCTCGGGAGCAGGCTCTGGACAGAGCCAGGGATCATCCTCGGGCGGTGGTTCGGGGCAAAGTCAGATCAGTCAGGAACTCGCCAAGCTGCTGCGGGAGAACTTGGCCGCAATGCAAAGCCAGAGCCAGGCGTCGAGTGGGCAACAGTCCTCGCAGCAGACCAGCTCATCAGGCCAGCAGAGCCAGAGCGGGCAGAGCCAAGGCCAGCAGAGCCAGAGCGGGCAGAGCCAAGGCCAGCAGAGCCAGAGCGGGCAGAGCCAAGGCCAGCAGAGCCAGAGCGGGCAGAGCCAAGGCGACCAGAGCCAGAGCAGCCAGAGCCAAGGCGACCAGTCCTCTGGCTCGACAGGCTCTACGCTGCGTAAACTCGCGAAGCGCGCCCACCGCCACGCGGGTACGGTGATGGACGCCCAATCGCAAGCCGAACTCATCGCGCAGGCGCAGGCGGAGTTCAGCCAGGAGCTAACGCAGAACCTGCAGCGGTTGCGCCAGGTCATCCAGGAGAGTCAGGAGCTCGCGCGCCGGATGCAACTGGTGCTCGGGGGAACCGCGGGCGGCTCAAGTTGACGCTCTCCGGGGCGAACCGTATACTAGGCGGAGTCGAGGTGGTGCCATGCTCGGCGTAAGTGTCGGCGCACTCAGGCGCCACGATGTCGGGGCCCAGGAAGAGATCAACCTTCGCGTCACGCCGGCGGATCTGCCGCAACTCGGGCTTGCGGGCGACCTGCAGGTTTTCGGAACGTTGACGAACCTCGGGGCGCAGGGGATTGAAGCTGCGATCGGAGTCGAAGGGACAGCGCAGCGGGAATGCGCGCGGTGCCTCGCGCCGGTGACGCTGCCGGTAGACGCGCGCGTCGAGGAGACGTACGCGCTGACGGGTCCGTGGCCCTCCGTCGTCGAGGACACGCTCGATGTCGAACCGCTGGTCAGCGAAGCCGTCCTGCTGGAGGAGCCGTTGCGCGTGCTGTGCCGCCAGGACTGCAAAGGGATCTGCCCGACCTGCGGAAAGGACTTGAACGAGGGTCCTTGCGAGTGTCGCGATGACGAGATCGACCCGCGGCTGGAGCGGCTCAAAGAGTTTCTTGGGTCCGGAGAGGAGAAGCGATCGTAGATGGCCGTCCCCAAGCGTAGGCACTCCAAGGCCCGGCGCGACTCGCGCCGCGCCAACTGGAAGCTTTCGCCCCTGACCTTGACCCCGTGCCCCCAATGCAAAAAGCTTCGGGTACCGCACCACGCCTGCCAGAACTGCGGGTACTACGACGGGCGCGAGGCCGTCCACGTGGACTGAGATTTGCACCAGTAGAGGACCCCGGCGGAGCCGGGGTCCTCTACTGTCCTTCGGCGATGATGGTCCTGTTGCCACCGTAGACAGCCCCTTGCTATACTAGGTGCTAATACTAGGTAGGAAGGGCCGACGTGGATCGAAAACATCGCCGCTCGCAGGTGCACGAGGCACTGCTCGCCGATCCGTTCGTGACCGACCGGGACCTTGCCAGCAAACTATCCGTCAGTGTCCAGACGATCCGGCTCGACCGTCTGGCGCTAGGGATCCCGGAGATGCGGGTGCGGGCGCTCGACGTGGCAGAGCGCGCGTACGGCTCGGCGCGCCTCCTGACGGCGCACCAGGTCTTCGGCGAACTCGTCGACCTTGAGCCAGGGGAGCAGGCGATCAGCCGCATCTCCACCTCCCGCGAGCTCGCGTTCTCGGGCACAGACGAGGTGCAGGGACATTTCCTCTACGCCCAGGCGGAGACGCTCGCTTTGGCCGTCGTCGACATCGAGGGAGCGAAGATCGTTCTTGCCCGCGTCAAGTTCCGGCGCGGCGTGCAGGTCGGAGAGACGTTGATCGCCAAGGCACAGGTGATCCGTCGCAGCCTTGGCCGGCAGGTCGTTCTCGCCCTCGTGCGGGCAGGAGGGGACGAAGTCTTTCGCGGCAAGTTCGAGGTACTGGGCGAGGGGGCGTAGGGTTGCGGATCGCAGTGGACGCGATGGGCGGGGACCACGCGCCAGCGGACATCGTGCGCGGTGCCCTGGACGCGTCGCGCCAGCACGGCATTCCCATCGCGCTCGTCGGGCGCCAGGACGCTCTCGCTCCGCTCCTGACGGACGAGGCAACGGCGGGCGCCGACTACGCAGTCGTTGAGGCCCTCGAGGCGATCGGCTCCGATGAAAGGCCCGCGCAGGCCGTGCGGCAGAAGCGGCTCTCCTCGATCGTCGTCGGCATCGCCCAGGTCAGTGAGGGGCGCTGCGACGCGTTCGTCAGTGCCGGCAACACCGGTGCCCTGATGACCGCGTCGCTGCTGGGGCTCGGCAAGATCATGCGCCGGCCGGCGCTAGGGGCCGTGCTACCGACGTTCGCCCACCGACCGGTGCTGCTGCTGGACGCTGGAGCGTCGGTCGAGGCGCGCCCTGAGGACCTAGTGGAGTACGCGCTGGCCGGCAGCCTCTACGCGGAGCACGTGCTGCACCTACCGAACCCGCAGGTGGCGCTCCTGAACATCGGCGTCGAGGAGACGAAGGGCAACGACCTCGTGCGCGCCGCCTATGCGCTCCTCAAGGAATTGCCGATCCGGTTCGCGGGCAACGTCGAGGCGCGCGAGGCCCTGTCGGGAGACGTTCAAGTGATCGTCTGTGACGGGTTCGTCGGCAACGTGCTGCTCAAGACGGTCGAGGGTCTCGGCATCGGAATCTTCGCACTGCTGCGCGAGGAACTCGCGCGCGGCTTCCAGACGAAGCTCGGCAGCGTGCTCGTGCGCCAGCGCCTGCGCGCCGTCGCGAGCACCCTCGACTACGCTACCTACGGCGGCGCACCGCTCTTCGGCGTGCGCGGGCCAGTGATCAAGTGCCACGGCAGCTCGCGCGCGCTCGCGGTGCACAACGGAGTACGCGTCGCCAGCGAGTACGTGCAGTGCGGCGCGGTGCGCCGCATGGAAGGTGCACTGCAGGAGGGACGGGGATGAGCGGGACCGCACTGCTGTTCGCTGGCCAGGGTGCCCAGTACCCCGGCATGGGCAAGGAGATCTACGACGCCTACCCCGAGGCGCGAGAGCTGTTCTTGGAGGCGGAGGAGATCGTCTCGTTGCCGCTGCGCCGCATCTGCTTCGAGGGCACGCACGAGGAACTGCGCCGCACAGAATGGACGCAGCCAGCCATCCTGACCGTGTCGGTGGCCACCTGGAAGGTGCTCGAGGCGGGAGGTCTGAGGGCGCAGGCAGCCCTTGGCCTCTCGCTCGGCGAGTACGGCGCGCACGTCGCGGCCGGCAGTCTCGCCTGGCAGGAAGCGCTGCCGCTCGTGCATTTGCGCGGCAAGCTCATGCAGGATGCGGTCCCGGAGGGCACTGGCGGCATGCTGGCCGTGCTCGGCCTCGACGACGTGGAGGTAGAGGCCCTCTGCCGGGAGGCGCCCGCACCACTGGAGCCGGCGAACTACAACGCGCCGGGTCAAGTCGTCGTAGCGGGCCGCCCTGCGGCGCTCGACTGGATGGCGGAGAAGGTCTCCGAGCGCGGCGCGCGCAGTGTGCGCCTCTCGGTCTCGGCCCCCTTCCACAGTTCCCTCCTCGAACCTGCGGGTGCCGCGCTTCGCCCGGCCCTCGAGCGCTTGCACTGGGGTGCGCCGCGCTTTCCTGTCGTCGCCAACATGACGGCCCGGCCGACGGAGATGGAGGGTGTTGTCGAGACGCTGGCGCAGCAGGTCTACCGGCCGGTGCGCTTCTCGGACTCGCTCTCGTACCTGCTCGGAGAGGGGTTCGACCAGTTCGTCGAGGTAGGTCCAGGTCGCTCCCAAGTCGGCTTCCTGCGCCGCATCGACCGATCGGTTTCGTTCCACACGACCGACAATCTGGCCGATCTTGCTGCCGTGCTTGATTGGACCAAGGAGGTTTGCTAGGATGATGCCTGCTTCGGCCGCATTGGTCACCGGTGCCAGTCGTGGGATCGGACGAGCCTGTGCGCTCGCGCTCGCGAAGGAAGGCTTCCACGTCGCGGTGAACTACCGCCAAGGATCGGCCCAAGCAGAGGCCGTGGTGCAGGAGATCGCGGATGCGGGAGGGAATGCCGTCGCCCTGCAGGGTGACGTCGGCGTCCCCGGCGAGGCTGAACACCTCGTTCAAGCCGTCACTCAGGCGTTCGGCCGGATTGACGTCCTCGTGAATAACGCCGGCATCACCCGCGATAACCTTGTGCTGCGGATGTCGGACGCCGACTTCGACGACGTGTTGGCGACGAACCTCGCGGGCGCGTTCCGCCTCGTACGGGCGGCGCTCAAACCGATGCTGCGCCAGCGCTACGGCCGGATCATCAACATCTCCTCGATCGCAGGGCTCGTCGGGAACCCCGGCCAAGCGAACTACTCCGCCGCGAAGGCGGGGATGCTGGGGCTGACGCGCTCGGTGGCGAAGGAGGTGGCGTCGCGGAACATCACCGTGAACGCCGTGGCACCAGGCCTGATCGACACGGAGATGTCCTCGGACATCAAGGGGCGTGAGGCGCTCGTGGCCAGCATACCGCTGGGCCGGGCGGGCACGCCGGAGGACGTCGCCGCCGCCGTGGCCTTCCTGGCTAGGCCGGAGGCCGCCTACATCACAGGGGTTACGCTTCCCGTCGACGGTGGGCTGACTGCAGGCTAGGAAAGGGGGTGAGCAGATGGCCGACGCAAGCGAGGTTCTGGAGAAGGTTCGTGGCATCATTGTCGACCAGCTCGGCGTGGAGGCGGCGCAGGTGACGTCGGAAGCGTCATTCATCGACGACCTGGGCGCGGACTCGCTCGACATCGTCGAGCTGATCATGGCCTTTGAAGAAGAATTCGATCTCGACATTCCGGACGAAGACGCAGAGAAGATCAGCACGGTGCAAGACGCCGTGGATTACATCAAGGAGCGCGCCTAGAACGCGCCGACCGACGGGGAGCCTAGGCTCCCCGTCGGTCCATTGGGGGGCCATAAAGTTGCCGCACCGAGTCGTCATCACTGGAATGGGCGCGCTGACGCCGCTTGGACTCTCTGTCCGGGAGTCGTGGGGCAGTGCGGTCGCGGGGAAGTCTGGAATTGCTCCTTTGGAAAGCTTCGACACATCGGGTCTCAGCGTCCGCTTCGGCGGAGAGGTGCGCGGGTTCGACCCGGGTGAGTACCTCGACCGTCGCGAGGTGCGCCGCACCGACCGCTTCGTGCAGCTGGCTGTGGCAGCGGCGGATCAGGCGATGGCCGACGCCGGGCTCGCCAAGGGGGACTACGACCCGGACGAAGCGGGCGTCAGCTGCGGCACGGGCATCGGGGGCATCATCACCCTCACGGAGCAGCACCAGATCCTGCTGGAACGCGGCCCAGACCGCGTCTCACCGCTCTTCATCCCGATGATGATCGCGAACATGGCCGCTGCCCAGGTGGCCATCCGCTTCGATATGCGCGGACCGAACATGACGACGGTTACAGCCTGCGCGTCGTCGGCCCACGCCCTGGGCGAGGCCTTCCGCCGCATCCAGTACGGAGAAGCGGAGCTGATGCTGGCGGGCGGCGGGGAAGCAGTTCTGCTCCCCCTGTGCTTCGCCGGCTTCATCAACATGAAGGCGCTCTCGCAGCGCAACGACGATCCGGCGGCCGCATCGCGGCCCTTCGACGAAAGCCGAGACGGGTTCGTGATGGGCGAGGGCGCCGGCATGCTGGTCTTCGAGGAGCGCGAGCGCGCGCTGGCGCGCGGCGCGCACATCTACGCGGAGGTGGTCGGCTACGGCATGACGGCTGACGCGTACCACATGGTCGAACCCGCTCCGGACGGCGACGGCGCCGCCCGCGCCATGCGCGCCGCCCTCAAGGATGGCGACATCGCGCCGGAGCGCGTCGGCTACGTGAACGCCCACGCGACCGCGACGCCCAAGGGCGACATCGGCGAGGCACGCGCGCTACGCGCCGTGTTCGGCACGCACGCGAAGAACCTCGCCGTGAGCTCCACCAAGTCGATGACCGGGCACCTCCTGGGCGCGGCCGGCGCCGTCGAGGCCATCTTCACGGTGCTGGCGCTACACGAGGGCGTGCTGCCGCCGACCATCAACCTGCAGCATCTCGACCCCGAGGTCGACCTCGACTGCGTACCGAACGAAGCACGCCATCAGCAGACCGAAGTCGCCCTGACGAACTCCTTCGGCTTCGGCGGCCAGAACGTCACGCTCGCCCTGAGGCGCGCGGATGCCTGATCCCTCGCCGCTCCTGCGCCTCGCGCTGACGCACCCGTCGTACGCCAGCGAGCAGGGGTTGCAGGAGACCAACCAGCGCCTCGAGTTCCTCGGGGACGCAGTGCTCGGCCTATTCGTGGCTGAGCTCCTCTACGAGCGCTTTCCAGATCTGCCGGAAGGCGAACTGACCATGCGCCGCGCGGCGATGGTCTGCGAGGAGTCGCTGGCGCAGCTGGCGAAGGAGCACGGCCTCGGCGAGCAGCTGCGGCTGGGACGCGGCGAGGAGCTGACCGGGGGCCGCGAGAAGCCATCGCTGCTCGCGGATGCGTTCGAGGCGGTCGTCGGCGCGCACTACCTGGAGCATGGTCTACAGCGAACGCGAGAATGGGTGCGCCAGGTGTTCGCGCCGTTCCTCGAGAACCCGCCGCTGCCGCTACGCGACGCGCGCTCACGCCTGCATGAACTGGCGCAAGAAAGGGGCCTCGACGTCAAGTTCCTCCTGGTTGGCCAGGAGGGCCCGCCGCATCACCCAACCTTCACCATGGCGGCCCTCGTGGACGGCGCGGAGCGCGGGCGCGGCGCCGGCCCAAGCAAGCAGGAAGCGACGGCGCATGCCGCCGCCGCCGCCTACCGATTCCTCAGGGAGCAGTAAGGCGAAAGATCCCCGTCACACGGCCGATCAGGCCGGGAGGCTCTCCTTCTCGCAGCCCCGGCGCGCGCCCGAGCGGCGCGTAGCGCGGGGCGCTGTCGTCCTCATAGTAATGCGCGAGGCGCAGCCGTCCCTCTTCGCGGTAGAGCAGCAACTCCCCCTCGCGCCACGGCCTCATCGCGTTGCCCAACACGAGGTCTCCGGGCGAGACGAACGGCATGGCGTCCAGCGTGAACCAGCGGTACGCGAACGCGACGTCGGTCGGAGGCCAAGGCGCCTCTTCGCCGGCGTAGGCGGCCGCGTCCTCCGCCAGCTGAAGCGTCTGGTCCGGAGGACGCAGCACGCTCTCCTTGAAGTGGTTCAAGCCACGGTAGCCATGCTTGCGCAGGTGGTAGTACAGACTCTTCGGTTCGGCGAACCCGCAACTGGACGCGAGTTCCCGTCCGGAGATCGTCGGGCGCTGTCGGACAAGTTGTGCCATGCGGGCAACTGGGTCGATCCCTTGGCGATCCATATGTCAGGGCGTTTCCCCGACTGGCCGAGGCTTCCTTTGCCCAACGTGTATACAGTTTGGGACATTGCTTGGGTCATTTTGAATGAGGAGGGCGGTGCACGGCCTCAGCCGGGCACCGCCCTCCTGCCTCAGCGTGCCGCGGAGTTCTTGCGCGGCTGGCTCTTCGGCCCGATCAGCGGCGTGTGGATCGGCACCTCCTCGAGCTTGCGCTCGGACAGTTCGTAGCCGGCATCGGCGTGGCGCACCACGCCGATGCCGGCGTCGTTGTGCAGGACGCGCCAGATGCGCTGGGCGGCATCTTCGCTGCCGTCCGCCACGACGACCATGCCGGCGTGCAGGGAGTAGCCGATGCCCGTTCCCCCGCCATGGTGGAAGGAGACCCAGTGCGCGCCGGACGCGGTCGAGAGCAGCGCGTTCAGGATCGGCCAGTCGGCGATCGCGTCGGAACCGTCCCGCATGGCCTCCGTTTCGCGGTAGGGCGAGGCGACGGATCCGGTGTCGTGGTGGTCCCGCCCGAAGACGATCGGGGCGCTCAGCTCGCCGCGCCGGACCATCTCGTTGACGCGTACGCCGAACTCCTCGCGCTCGCCGAAGCCGAGGTAGCAGATGCGCGCGGGGAGGCCCTGGAACTTGATGTGTCGCTGGGCGAGGGTGATCCAGCGGCGCAGGAGCGCGTTCTCCGGGAACATCTCCAGAACTAGGCGATCGGTCTTGTAGATGTCCTCCGGGTCGCCAGAGAGCGCAGCCCAGCGGAAGGGGCCCTTGCCCTGTGCGAAGAGGTCGCGGATGTAGGCCGGCACGTAGCCCTGGATCTCGAACGCCTCCTGGCAACCCGCGTCGAACGCCTCGCGGCGGATGTTGTTGCCGTAGTCGAAGGTGTGCGCTCCCGCGCGCTGCAGCGCGACCATCAGTGAAACGTGCGCGGCGATGGTCTCACGCGCCTGCGAGAGGTACTGCTGCGGGTCCGACGCGCGCAGCGAAGCGGCCTGGGCGACGTCCAGGCCCTCTGGGATGTAGCCGACGAGCGGGTCGTGCGCCGCAGTCTGGTCGGAGAGCACGTCCGGCGTGATCGCGTGCTCGACGAGGTAGCGCAGGAGTGCGGTCGCGTGGCACTGCACAGCGATCGAACGGGCCTCCCCGGCGGCGCGTGCACTGAGTGCGGCCTGCACACCCGCTTCGATCGAGGGAGCGACCTCGTCGAGGTACCCGGACTCCATCCGGCGCTCGATGCGGTGCGGGTCGACCTCAGCGAGGAGGGCGACGGCCTCGAGCATCTTGGCCGCGAGCGGCTGGGCGCCGCCCATGCCGCCGAGGCCCGCGGAGACGAACAGGCGGCCCTTCAGGTTGTCCTGGCCGAAGCTCTGCCGCGCCAGGGCTCCGAGCGTCTCGAACGTTCCCTGGATGATGCCCTGCGAGCCGATGTAGATCCACGATCCCGCCGTCATCTGGCCATACATCGTCAGACCGAGCTCCTCGAGCCGGTTGAACTCGTCGAGCGTCGCCCACTTGGGCACGAGGTTCGAGTTCGCGATCAGGACGCGCGGCGCGTGCGGCGTCGTGCGGAACACGGCGACGGGCTTGCCCGACTGGATGAGCAGGGTCTCGTCGCTTTCCAGTCCCTTCAGGGTGCGGACGATCGCGTCGTAGGCTTCCCACGAGCGCGCCGCGCGGCCGCGCCCACCGTAGACGATCAACTCGTCCGGGTTCTCGCCCACGCGCCGGTCCAGGTTGTTCATCAGCATGCGCATGGCGGCTTCCTGCGGCCACGCCTTCGCGGTCAGTCGGTTTCCGGTCGGCGCCTGGATCTCTCGCCTCTCAGGCATGTGAGCCCCGGCGTGGCGCCGGGGAGGACCCCCTTTGCTTGCTTTCTTGCACGGCATAGCCGCCCTTGTCCAGTGTACGCGTTTGCTTCAGCCGTGCGCAGCGCCAGGAGATCGCATGCGAGCTGGCCGAACGGGGCAACTGAAGGGCATGGGAATTTTCACGCGCGAACGCGCCACGCAAAGCCATCTGTCCAAGCGGTACGCTGGCAAGGAAGTCCAGGGGAAGGATCTTCGGACGCCGCAGCTCACCATGATGACCGTCGGGGGCATCATCGGATCCGGCCTGTTCCTCGCCAGCGGTCAGGCGATCCGGCTCGCCGGCCCCGGCGTCATCCTCGCATACCTGATCGGCGCGACGGTGATGGCGATCGAGGTCACGGCGCTCGCCGAGATGTCGGCGGCGGATCCGGAGAAGGGATCGTTCCTCGTCTACTCCCGCAGGGCGCTCGGGCCAGGCTTCACGTTCGTCGGAGGGTGGATCTTCTGGTTCTCGAGCGTCCTGAACCTCGCCGCCGAGGCGACGGCGGCCGGCATCTTCACGCACGTCTGGCTGCCGCACCTGCCCACCTGGGTCATCTCGACGGCGTTCGCCCTGATCATCGTGGGCATCAACTTCCTGACGGTGAGGGGCTTCAGCGAAGTGGAGTCCGGCATGGCGGTGATCAAGGTCACGGCGATCGCCCTGTTCATCGTCCTGTTCGCACTGATCGTGTTCGTGGGTTGGCCCGTGCACCTTGGCAACGGCACCGCGAGCTGGAGCAGTGCCGGAGGGTTCTTCCCCATGGGCCTTCGCGGCGTCGCGGCGGCGATGATCCTCGTGATGTTCTCGATGGCCGGCACCGGGGTGCTCGGCCTCGCGGCCGCGAGCGTGCGCAACCCGGAGCGGACCATCGGGCCCGCGGTGCACAATAGCGCCGCCATGGTCTACTTCCTGTACATCGGCTCCGCCCTGGCGATCACCGCGGTCATCCCCTGGAACCAGGTTCCGACGAGTGGAGTGAGCCCCTTCCTCGCGGCGCTGCACAAGGCGCCCTGGCCGGCCGTGGGCCAGATCTTCAACGGCGTGATCCTGCTCGCGGTCCTCTCGGCGATGAACGCAGGCCTATTCGCCACCGACCGCGTGCTGGCAGGGCTCTCCAAGGCGAAGGACGCTCCGCACTGGTTCGAGGAGAAGGGGGACAGCCCGCCGCGCGCTGCGAATGCCGCGACGGGAGTGCTGCTGGTCGCGGTGACTCTCCTCACCTACTTCCTGCCGAAGACCGCGTTCCTCTACCTCGTCACGGCAACGGGCTTCCAGGCGCTGTTCATCTGGGTGCTGATCGTCCTGACACAGATCTACTACCGCCGCCACCTCGTCAAGGAGCATCCCGAGCGCCTGCGCCTCAAGGTGCCGTGGCACCCCTGGATCAGCATCCTCGAGATCGTGGTGCTGGTCGCGATCATCGCGACGGCCCCGCTGGCACCGCACCAGATGCTGTCGCTCGGCCTTGGTGTCGCGGTTACCGCCCTCTTCCTGATCGTCTACCTGTTCGTGCGCCCGCGCCGCCGAGCTGAGCAGGAAGCGTGATCCTCCCGGCGAAGAACTTGCAATCTGCGACTCTGCGCCGGAAAGGACCCACGCGTCTGTACCTCAAGGAAATCTACCTGTCCGGGTTCAAATCGTTCGGCGAACCAACGACGGTGCAGCTTGCGCCGTCGTTCACGGCGGTTGTGGGCCCGAACGGGACTGGCAAGTCGAACCTCACCGACGCGGTGCGCTGGGCGCTCTCGACGGGCCGCCTCGCCGACGGACGGGCCGAGCGCCGCGACGAGGTGTTGTTCGCCGGCAGTCCGACGCGGCGCGCGGCGGGCCTTTGCGAGGTGCGCCTGACGTTCGACAACCACGACCGCCAGCTGCCGCTGGAGGCCGAGGAAGTGGAGATCGTCCGACGACTCTACCGCCAAGGCGACACGGAGTACCGGCTGCAGGGCGTCACCTGCCGCGCCCGCGACGTCGAGCGGCTGATCGCGCACCTTGGCCTGGCGGAGGGGTACGCCTGGATCGGCCAGGGGCGCGTCGAGGAAGTGGTGAGCCAGGACCCGAACGGCCGGCGGCGCCTGCTCGAGGATGCCTCCGGCGCCTTCGTCTACCGCGAGCGCCGTCGCGAGGCGGTGCACGAACTGGCGCGCGGCGACCAGGAGGCGGAGATCGAGCGCGCGCGCCTCGAGGAACTCGAGGCCCAGATGCCGGACCTTCGACGCGATGCCCGCCTCGCGAGCGCGGCGTCGGAACTGCGCGCGCGCATCGCCACGCTGGAGATCGGACTTGGGCACCGCAGGATCGAGCGGCTGCGCGCGCAGCTGCAGCGCGCGACGGAGCGCGAGGCGGCGGCCGGTGAGAGCAGCAGGTCAGGGGCGCAGGCGATCGGCCGCTACGAGGCCCTCTCCGCGCGCATCGCCACTGCGCTCGAGGGTACGGCGGCACGCGGGGCGCGACGCGAGGCGCTTGCCGCTTCCGTCGAGGACCGCCTGCACGCGGCGGCCGCCCAGGCTGCGGCGGCGTCGGAGCGTGAGAGGTCCGCCCTCACGCGCCACGGCGAGTCGCAGGAGCGCCTGCGCCGGGCCGAGGAGACCCACGAGGCCCACCAGTCCGCGTACGCGGCCGCGAGCCTTCAGCTCTCGCAGGCCGAATCGGAACTGCGCGAGGCGGGCGCCGCCGGTGCGGAGGCGATGCGCGCCCTCGCCCGCATGCCGCAGATCGAGGCGGCCCTCGCTGCGGCCTCGCGCGACGCCGCCGACCTCGAGCCGCGTGCCGCGGAGCTCTCCGGGGTGCGCGCGGTGCGTGAGCAGGAAGCGGGCGCCGCCGCCGACGCCCTGCAGGCGGCGCGGGAGGCCGAACTCTCCTGCCACACTTCGGCTTCGGCCGCACGGGCGGCGGAGCAGGAGGCGCGTCAGGCGTACGAAGCGGCGGAGCGCAGGGAGGCGGCGTTCGAAGACGCCGTGCGGGCCGCGGAACGACATGCGCCTGCCGCCGTGAGAGCCTTCCTGCGCGAGTCGGAGGCTGGACGGATCGAGGGTGTTCTTGGAACGCTTGGGCGGCTCGTGCAGCCGAAGGAGCCAAGGCTCGCGCTGGCGCTCGCGACTGCCCTCGGCGGTGCAGCGTCAGATATCGTCGTCGAAGGGGAGGCCGTGGCGCGTCAGGGCATCGAGTGGCTGCGCAGGGCCTCCGCGGGGCGGGCGACCTTCCTGCCACTCGGCGCCCTCAGCCCGGCGGAGACCGCGGCGGCTCCCCGCGTGACAGGCTGTCTGGGAGTACTCTCGTCGCTCTGCGATTACCCTGCGGCGATCGAGGACGCCGTTCGCCTGCGGCTGGGCCGCACTCTCGTGGCGGAGGATCTCGGCGCGGCGCAGCGCGCGGCGGAGGCCACCGGTCGGCGCCTTCGGGTCGTCACGCTCGACGGGCAGGTCGTGCAGGTGGGCGGCGCCCTGACGGGCGGGCAGGCGGTACAGGTCGCGGCGGCGGCGCCGCCGCCCGACGCGGTTCGCGCCGCCCGTGCGGAGTTCGCGGAGCGCGAGGCCTCGCTGCGCGCTGCAGGAGCGGCGCTGACGGAAGCGCTGTCGCGCGAGCGGCAGGCGGCCGGAGCCCAGGAGGAGGCGCTTCGCGCCCTGGAGCGGGCGGCCGGCGCCGCGCAGGCGGCCCGCAGGGACCACGAGCAGGTGCTCGCGCGCGTGGAGTCCGCGCGCGCGGAGCGGGAGCGACTCCTTGAGGAGTTTGCGCAGGCGAAGGCGCTCGCGCCGGGACAGCACGCCCAGGCCGCCCAACAGGCGAGCCTTGTGCAGGCCGTGGCCCAGGAGGAGACGCGCCGCCTCGCGGCGGAGCTCTCGCAGGGCTCCGAGGTGCTCGCTGAGTTGCGGGCATCGGCGGAAACGGCGGAAGGCAGCCTTGAGACCGCACGGCGCGAGGCCGAGAGCGCTCGCGGACTGCGGGAGTCCGCAGCTGCTTGGCGCGATGTGATCACGGCGCAGCGGCGCAGGGGCCAGCGCCTCGACGTCACGCTGCGGACCCTCGAGCGGCTGGTCGAGCGGGCTATGCGTCAGGTCGCCGCCGCCTCGGCGGGCGCAGAGGAGCAGGCTGTGCGGCTGCGCGAGGAGGCCGTGCGCGTCGCGGAGGAGATCCGGGAAGCGGAGCGCGCGCTGCGCGAGGGGCACGGGGCCGACGCGCTCACGCGCGCCGTCGCACCCATGCCCTCGCAGGCGGAGGAGGCGCTCGCCAAGGCGCGCCGGGACCTACAGGAGATGGGCGGGGCGCCGCCGGATGCGCCCGAGCGGCTGCGCGAGGCGGAGGACCGCTTCTCGCAGCTGCAGGAGCGCCTTGCCGACCTCTCGGCAGCCAAGGCGACCCTCGTGGAGGTGCTGGCCCAGGCTGACCGCGCTGTCGCCGACCGGCTGCAGCACGGGATGCGGGTCGTGGGGGAACGCTTTACCGCGATGGCGGCCGCGCTGTTCGGCGAGGGCGCGAAGGCGCGCCTCGTCGCGGTCGCACAGGGGATCGACATCGAGGTCGAGCTGCCTGGCAAGGAGGCCGTGCGCCTCAACTGGCTTTCGGGCGGGGAACGGGCGCTCACGGCGATCGCCTTCCTCTTCGCCCTCTCCGCACTGCGGCCGCCGCCCTTCTACCTACTGGACGAGATCGAGGCCAGCCTCGACGAGCGCAACGTCGAGCGCTTCGCGCAGTTCCTTCGGCGACAGGCCGGACGCCAGCTGATCGTCGTGACGCACCAGCGGCCGACGATGGAGGCGGCGGACCAGCTGATCGGGACGACGATGCAGGAGAGGGGCATCACGCTGCTGGCGGCCGTCCGACTGGAAGGGGAGCCGAGCGATGATCTGGGACAGGTGGCGCAAGGGTCTTGAGCGCACGCGCAATGCGCTGGGCTCGCGCCTGCGCGGGCTCGGACGCGGAGCGGAGCGCGAGGAGGTGCTCGACGCCGTCGAGGAGGCGCTCCTTCTCGCGGACTGCGGGCTCAAGGTGGCGGCAGACGTCCGCCGGGCACTGGAACGGCGAGCACCGGAGGATATGCCGCAGGCGTTCGCGGAGGCGATGATGCGGATCGCCGGTCCTCAAGAGCCGCTGCGGTGGGCGGAGGACGGCCTGACGGTCTGGCTGCTCGTCGGGGTGAACGGCGCCGGCAAGACGACGACCGCCGGCAAGCTCGCGATGATGGCCAAGGCGATGGGGAAAAGCGTCGTGATCGCAGCGGCGGACACCTACCGTGCGGCCGCGACGGCCCAGATCGCCGTATGGGCGGAACGCGCCGGCGCGGAGATCGTGCGCGGTGCGGAGCGTCAGGACCCCGCGAGCGTCGCGTACCAAGCGATCGAACGGGGGAAGGCGAAGGGGGCGGGCCTGGTGCTCGTCGACACCGCCGGACGCCTGCATAACCGCCAGGGGCTTTTGGACGAACTCGGCAAGATCGCGCGCGCGACGGCGCGCGCCCTCCCCGGCGCGCCGCACGAGGTGCTGCTCGTCGTTGACGGCGCGACGGGCCAGAACGCCGTCGCGCAGGCGCAGGGCTTCATGGGCGCGGCGCCTCTGACGGGCATCTGCGTAACGAAGCTCGATGGGGCGGCGAAGGGAGGCTCCCTGCTCGCGGTACGCGAGGCGCTCTCCCTGCCCGTGAAGCTCGTGGGCCTTGGGGAGGGCATCGAGGACCTCGTGGTCTTCTCTCCCGAGGAGTACGTTCAGGCGATGGCGCCGAACTGGGCGGAGATCGGCGGCAGGTAGAAGACCATCAGCGAAACCTCCGGCGCCTGCGGCAGAAGGCGCCTTGCTTGTTCTACCGACAGTCCCTGGCAGAACTCAGGCCCGAAATGCGAATCCTTATAGCGTAGGCGGTCGGGCGAAGGCATCCGAAGTTACCTGCCCACGCCTGGGAAGGGTGATGGGGTTGTCTCAGACGCAGCAGCCCAGCGGTCAGAAACTGGCCGCCCGGGTGATCTCCTACGTGGACAGGGTACTTCTCGTCCTGCTCGCGTTTCGTTTCGTACTCGCTCTTCTGGGGGCGAATCCGGCGAACGCGTTCGCGAACTTCGTCTACTCGCTGTCGGTTCCGTTCGTGGAACCCTTCTTCTCTCTCTTCGGGTACCAAGTCGCCTACGGCATCTCGCGGCTCGAACTCGGCACGCTCGTTGCGATGGCCGTGTACTGGCTGATCGGCGTCGGGCTCGTGCGCCTCGTGATGATCACCCGGCCCGAGCACAGGTAGACGCAGGCGAGCATCCGGCGGTCGATCGCTAGACACGGCAGGTGTACGAAGCCAAGCCGTCCCAGGCGTGAGTCCGCGCCACGGGGCTCCGCCAACGTGGCGTGGACTCACGTGTCGGATCCGTGCAGCCCACGGATGTCGTGCGCGCCTGTGACGACTATGCTCGCTGCATGCGCATCACCATCGAGGTCAAGGGCCTGACGCCTCTGACAGGCGAACTCTGGGAACATGCTGGTGAGGTGTTGCCCTTCTCGGGCTGGCTGGGCCTACTCGCTCGACTGGGAGAACTCCTCGAGCCGAAGTCGCCAGCCGAAATGCTCGGCTGCGGCCCGGGCGAGCTCAACCCGCGAGCGAAGACCGACCTTGGTCAGGATGTGGGAGACATGGGTCTCGACCGTCCGTCGGGAGATGACGAAGACACCCGCGATCTCGGGGTTGGACCGCCGTTCGACGATCAGCCGTAGGATCTGCCGCTCCATCGCGGTCAGGGAATCCCATCCGTGGCCGGGTCGGGCACGTGCGATCGGAGCGCGGTCAGGCCCGACCCCCGCCGCCCGAAGGCGTCGGGCCATCCGCCCGGCGAGCGCTGTCGCACCGAGTCCGCCGTAGAGCTGGCGAGCCGCCGCGAAGAGTTTTGCCGCCGCCTCGCGGTCTCCTGCGCGTGCGGCGAGCACGGCCGCTTCCTCGGCCGCGCCTCCAGCCTCGAGGGGTCTTTCTGCCTGCCGATAGGTGTCGGTCGCCAGCCGGAGTCGCGCAGGATCCCCCGCGCGCAGCGCCCGCACCATGTCACGGGCGGCGGTGACGCCCAGCACGCCCGGGTTCTCCGCCGCCAGGGTGTCGAGCCGCTCCTGTACCTCTTCCACCAGCCGCTCTCTGCCTGAAGCCAGGGCGAGCCGCGCGACGGTAGGGCCGACGGTCGCGAACGAGAAGCCAGGCATCCAGGACGCCGACCCCTGCTGCGTGATGGCGTCAAGAAGATTTCCAGGAGGGGTCGAGGGCTCGGCCAGTTCAAGACACAGGACACGGGCCCACGCGAGCCACTCCGTGCGGTAGCCTGCCTCGCCGGCGGCCAGACCCTCCTCACCGGCCCTAAGCCACCTGGCGGCCGTCGCGCCGTCACCACGGCAGGCGGCCACCACGGCCCTGAGGCCGCGAGCGGCGGCGCGCCAACCGGCCCCGGTCTCCTCCGCGAGGTTGATCCCCGTCTCGATCTCGGCCACGGCCTCGTCCCACTTGCCTGTCCAGAAGTAGGTGAAGCCGAGTCCGACATGGTGGACGGGCAGTTTGCGGCGCGCCCCGAAGAACTCTTGGGCTTCGCAGCCGCGCGCAAGCACTGCCGCGGCGTCGTCGAAGCGGTCGGTGTCGATGAGACTGGTCGCCCAGGTGATGTGCGGGACAGAGTCGTAGATGGCACGCGAGGGTTCCGCCTCCGCGAGCGCCACGGCCTCGCCCCCGATGCGCGCGGCCTCTGCGATCTGCCCCTCTTGCGCCGCCAAGAGCGTCCTCACTCCGAGCAGACAGACCCGAAGGGCGTTCCCGCTGTCTCCTACGCCCTCCTCGGCCTGCCGAATCGCGTGGTGCGAACCTCTGAAGTCCCCGATGAAGAGCCGTGCCATGGCGGAGCGACTGTGCAGCCAAGCGCGCGACATCCCGTCGAGCGCCGGATCGCGCAGCCCGTCTTCGGCCTCTCGCAGTGCAGCCAGGGGATCGCCGCGGTCGAGCAGCGATTGCGCCAGCGCGTCGCGCAGCAAGAGCCGAAGGGAGGGGTCCTTCAAGACGGTGAGCGCCTCGCGGCAGGCGGCTTCGCCCTCCGGGAGCCGTCCGGCCAGCAGCAGACCCATGCTGCGCTCAGCCATCAGGTTCGCTCGAAGGACCTGGTCCGATCCGGCTGCAAGGATCGCTTGCTCCAGCAACCGTACCGCCTCAGACGGCAAGGTGACCACAAGGTCGCTTGCCGCTTCGCGCAGCTGCGAGGCGACCTCTCGGGAGAGGGCCTGTGGTCCGCGCAGGAGGTGCTCTACCCATACTCCCGCCTCCTCTCCCGCCTCGCGGAGGATGCGGGCCGCATCTCTGTGCAGGCCACGTCGCAGCGCAGCGGGGAGGTCGCTGTAGAGCGCTTCGCGCACGAGCTCGTGTCGGAAGCGGAGCTGCTCGTCGTCCTCTACGAGCAGGCCCGCCGCGAGCGCCTCCCTGATCGGACCCACGAGATCTGCCGAGATCCGTCCAGAGAGCGCCGCAAGCGCGCTCGCCCGAAAGCGTACGCCGAGTACGGCGGCCAGCCCGAGGCAACGGAGCGTGTCGGGAGAGAGGAAGCTGAGGCGGCGAAGCACGGTCAGCCCGAGAGAAGGCAACTGGACGGTGCGTGCGACGTCGACTGCGGGAGCATCCGAACTCGCCGTGGGCCGTCGCGACAGCGCGCCCTCTGCCTGCAGCTCGTCCAGAAGCTCGAGCACGAAGAGCGGGTTGCCGCCCGCCATCGCGATTTGGACGCGCAACTCCGGACCCGGGGCTGCACCGAGGAAGCGGGCGGCCAGCCGATCGATCGCGGCTTCCTCCATCGGACCGAGCATCTGATGGCTCCCCGGATCGAGGTCCGCGATGAGCGATGAGAGCTCGGATGGCCGCGGAAGCGGGCGAAGGGTGGCCACCACCGCCAGCGGCAGTGAGGCGCCGTGCCGGATGATGCGGCGCAGCGCGAACACGGACGCCGCATCGGACCAGTGCAGGTCTTCCAAGACCAAGGCGAGCGGCGCTTCGGCGCACAGGCGATCGCACGTCTCGATGAGCACCTCGCTGGCCCGAAATGTCATGTCGGCGCCGCGGCGTGCCTCGCCCACCCCCAGGAGGGAGCGTGTGCCCTTCGCTAGGTTGGTGCCTGCCGCCTGCAACAGGTCGGCAACCAGTCCAAGGGGTCGGTGCTCCGCCAGCTCGTCCGTCCGCGCGGCGAGCGTTCGAAACGCCATGGAGTCGGCCAAGCGCTTGGTCTCTGCGGCAAGCGTACTCTTGCCGATGCCGGGTTCGCCCTCGAGGAGGAGGATCTGGGCACCGTGGAGCCCGACACCTTCCAGGCAGTCCTTGATCCTCGCCAGTTCTGCGGTTCGGCCCAGGATGGGGACGGCGGCCGGCCCGTCCGCGGACGGGCCGCTTGGCGCGCCAAGGTGTCCCGCGGACTTCGCTGCGCGGGACGTGCGGCTGCTCTTCTCCAGATCCATCGAGCGTCCCCCTGCTGCATTGCTGGGGCCCCGACTTCGCCCAGGCGAAGGCGGTGTCCTCCTCCCGCGCCACCCATAGATCCGTGAGACGCACGGATGTCACCCGCGCCGCCATGCCCGAAGGTGGGAGTGACGCCGATACGTGCGCTCTCGCCTGGCAGGGGAGAGCCGGGAGCCGGCGCCAGCTTTGGCGTGTGGAGGGAAAGCGATTGCGGCTGCATGTGCGGCATGGGTACGTTCTCGGAATCCTGCTTCTCTTCTGCGTCGGTACGCTCGGAACGGCGGTGGTTTCTCCAGCGCCCCTCGTCCGGGCGGCCACCCTGACGAACGTCGGAGGAGGGGCTCCAGAGTGGGGCATGACCCCGCAGGGGGGAGGGCAGACCTCGAACTGGGAGATCAACTTCAACCCCGGGAGCACCTGGCCCAGCGGACACCCGATCACCATCACGGCGCCGACGGGAACCGTGTTCCCCAGCGCCGTGGGAGCCTACAACGTGGAGGACGCTTCCACCGCCAGCGATTGCAACGGCACCTGCTCCGGACTCCAGGTGGGCCCCAACGGAAACACGGTCACGATCGACGCGCCTGGGCAACCGAACTCCACCTCGGACGACTACCGGGTGTACATCACCGGGGTCACCAATCCGCCGGCTGGGTCCTACCCAGGGTCCGCCTTCTGCGTCGACGACGGGTCCAGTGGCTGCCTCAGCGGGAACGTCATTCTCAGCGGTGTCGAACTGTCGCTCGGGGCGTCTGAGGCCCACGCGGGCGATCAGGTCTCTGTCACGGGTGCGGTCTACGGGACGAGCGGAGCCCTAGCCGGCACGACGGTAACCTTCTCCGACGGCGGTGCCGGAGGAAGCTTCGCCCCCGCATCGACGACGACCGACTCCGGTGGCGGGTTCGCAACCGTGTACACCGCAGGTCCGCAGGGTGGAGCCGCCGCGCTGACTGCAACAGCGGCGGCCGCGAGCCCGTCTAGCGCCGCCAAGACGCTCACGGTACTGACGATGGTCTCGGGCGTCGGCATCAGCGTCAGCCCGCTCTTTGGGAACGACACGAACGCCCAATGGACGGCCCAGTTCACCACCACAAGCGCCCTTGCACAGAACGCTGGCACGATCAGCATCGCGGCGCCCTCGGGGACGACGTTCCCGTCTGCGGCCACCGCCTACCAGGTGGATGGCGTTGTGGCCAGCCAGGTGTCCGCAAGCGGCGCAGATGCCACCATCACGGTTCCCCAGTCCGTGTATGGAGGGACCCAGGTGAGCGTCGTCGTGAGCGGCGTCACCAACCCGGGGATCGGGACGTACGCAGCCTCCCGTGTCTCCGTGGCGACGTCGTCGGACGTCGTTCCTACGTCACCTTCCGCTGGTCTCACCTTCACGTCGGGGCCGGCGTCCACCCTCGCGCTGGGAACGGCCGTCACCGGCCCCGTAGGCTCCACCGCAAACCTCGGGCCAATCGTGGCAACGGTAGAGGACGCGTACGGCAACCTCGTTGCGCAGGCGGGCAACATCACGGTGAACCTCTCCAGCGACTCGACGACCGGGGAGTTCTCCGCCACGGCAGGAGGGGGTGAGACGACGTCCCTCACGATCCCGGCCGGCCAGAGCTCCGCGCCGTTCTACTACGGCGACACCACAGCCGGAAGTTGGACCGTCGTTGCGCGCGCGACCGGTCTCGCCGCGGCGACCCTTTCCGTCACCACGCAGCCTGGCCCGCCGGGGAAGCTGGGATTCGTCCAGGAGCCAGGCGCCGCCGTGGCGACGAACGCGTTCGGTGTCCAGCCCTGGTTGGCGGTGGAGGACGCGTTCGGCAACATCATCACATCCACGTCGGCCCTCAGCCCGTATAGAGCCATCACGATGGCCATCACGCCCGGGACCGGTGCAAAAGCAGCTGCGCTCGGCGGCGACTTCAACGAAAACCTCAACCCCTTCTACCCGGGCGAGGTCGTCTTCACCAGCCTTGCGATCGACACCGCGGGCATGGGGTACACGCTTACGGCAACGGACAACGGCCTGGCCGCCACCTCCGACCCCTTCAACGTGGCCGAGGCTCCCTCCGCAGTCAGCGTCTCCTTCGGCGCCGCGTCGGTCACGGCCGGCGGGCAGATCTCGGTCACAGGGGAAGTCACGGACGCAAGCGGTCAGGGCGTACCGGGCGTAGGGGTCGATCTGTCGGACAACGGCGCGGGAGGCACCTTCGCGGCGTCGGGCTACGTCCAGACCGGCCCTGACGGATCATACGCCACGACCTACACTGCGCCGACGCTTCGAGGCACGGTCAGCATTACCGCCCAGTTGGCGACCTCGTCCCCGCACCAGAGTTCCCCCCTCACGGTGACGGCAGGGCCGCCAGACCCCGGCTACAGCGCCATCTCCGGGCCGTCCCATCCGGTGACGGCGGGGAATGCGAACCTGACGCTGACCACCTCGGTGGAGGACTCCCACCAAAACGCGGTGACGGGGCTCGTCGCGAGTGACTTCTCCGTCGTCTCCAGCGACCCGAAGGTCGGGACGCTGACGCCGCTGGGCGTCGCGGAGACGACGCCCGGCACGTACAGCATCGTCGTCAGCGACACCGATGCGGACGGCGGTAACGCGCAGAACATCACCGTCGTCGTCGAAGGGGTGGCGCTCAACCCGACGGGCGCGACGGTAGCACCGGCCGCGCCAGACCAGGTGACCCTGGCCGCCCTGCCCAGCGTTGCGGCGACCGGCGCTTCCGTGACGCTGAAGGGAACGGTGCTCGACGCCTTTGGCAACCCGGTGACGGGAGTTGGCGTAACCCTCTCCGATGGCGCTTCGGGTGGGAGCTTCGGCTCTACGAACCTGGCGACGTTGGCCGACGGTTCGTTTTCCACGAGCTACACTGCCCCATCTTCCACGGGAACCGTCAACCTCACCGCCACGACGACGTCGCTGATCGAGGGCCACGCGTCGCTCTCCGTCAAGGCGGATGCCGCCAGTCCTTCGGCAAGCACTGTCGCCGGCCCCTCCAGTGTGACGGCGGGATCGGGAGACGTGACCCTGCAGGTCGGAGTCGTCGACCAGCATGGGAACACCTACACGGGACTGCAGGAGAACGACTTCGTCGTGACCTCCAGCGACCCAAGCGTCGGCACACTGACGCCCGTGAGCGTGACGGAGACGTCGCCCGGCACCTATGCGGTCGTGGTCACAGACGAGGGCGCCGACGCCGGCGCGACCCAGACGCTCACGCTGCAGGTGGACGGCGTCGTGCTGACGCAGACGGCGGCACTGGTCGTGTCCCCGGCCCAACTGGCCAGCCTAGCCGTGACCGCGCCGTCCCCCTGGGCGGAGTCCGCCCAAAGCGTCACGCTGACCGTGAGGACCCTGGACGCCTTCTCGAACCCGATTCCCAACCTGCCGTTCGACTTGAGCTACGTCGCCGCGGATGGATCGACGATCCAGCAGAGCAGTGTACAGACCGGTAGCGGCGGGACCTACAGCGCTTCGTTCCAGGTGCCTGCCACGACGACCTCAGTGCTGGTGGTGGCGACGACGGCGTCGCCCGCCGTCACGGGCAGCTACGTCCTGTTCGTACCACCCGCCGGCAGCGACGTGACGCATGCCGCGGGTCTCGAAGTGACCAGTGGCACGCAGACGCTGGATCTCGCGTCGAACGGAGTGACGCTGACCAAGGTCACCGTGACGGGCATTACGGGTGCGCTCACCGCGGCACAGTACGGGTCGGCCCCAGATCCCGTGGCAGGCGCCTTCGCGTCCGCGACCGGCTACGTTGACGTGCAGCTCGCTGACGCCACGCTGACGAGCGGAGCATCGCTCACGATCGCACAGTGCAGCGGAGCCAGTTCATCGCAGACACTCTACTGGTGGAGCGGTTCGGTTTGGTCGCAAGTCTCCCCGGCGCCGACCTACGACCCCGGGACGGGCTGCCTTTCCGTGGCGCTCACGTCTGCGACGAGCCCGAGCCTCGCGGCGCTCACCGGAACCCCGTTCGCCGTCGCGGCCGCGCCGCCTGTGAGCGTCTCGGGTGGTGGCGGGGGCGGTGGCGACGCGACCACAGGCCCGTCCGTCCAGGACGTCAGTCCGGCCGCTGGACCCGCCGCGGGAGGTACGACCGTACGCATCACCGGTTCCGGGTTCAGCGGCGCGACGGGGGTGGAGTTCGGCAGCACGCCGGCGACGAGCTTCACGGTGGATTCGGAGAGCGAGATCACCGCCGTCTCGCCCGCAGGTCAGGGGACCGTCGACGTCAGCGTGACAGGTCCAGCAGGAACGAGCCATGTAGCCACGGCGGATCGCTTCAGCTACACCCCGCCTGCGGCGACCACGTTCTCCGATGTCGCGGCGAACGAGTGGGCCTACGGGGCGATCCAGCAGCTCGTCACCGCAGGGGTGACGGTCGGCTTCCCGGACGGCACCTTCCGACCCGGCGCCCCGGTCACTCGCGCGCAGTTCGTCAAGATGCTGGTCCTTGCCCTGGGTCAAAAGCCGGCTGCGAGTGGGCAAACGGCGTTCGCGGACGTACCGACCGACGACTGGTACGCTCCCTTCGTCGCGCGGGCGGCGTCGCTGGGCATCGTCGAAGGCGTCACCAGCAGCTCGTTCGCACCCAACGCTACGATCACACGGGAGGCGATGGCCGCGATCCTTGCGAGGGCGCTCAAGCTGACCAAGACGACATCCCTTACCTTCACGGATGCGGGACGGATCGCCGCTTGGGTGCGGATCTACGTGGCGCAGGTCGTGGCTGGGGGCTACATGAAGGGCTACGCGGACGGCACGTTCCGGCCACTTTCGGCCGTGACCAGGGCCGAGGCGGCTGCAGTCCTTGCGAAGGTGCTCGACGCTCCTTCGCACTGACGCGCCGGTGGGCGCCGGCTAGCTCCGCGGAGTGACCCGGATCAAACGGTCGGCGATCCCTGTCGGAAGGGGGTCGCCGATTCGGCCTGGGTGACGATCTCGGGCTGTTCCACGGGGCTGAGCAGACGGACCACAAGGAGTCTCAACAGTTCGCGAAGCTGCAACGGCGATCGCCTCGGTGTCATGACACTCGACGCGCGCAGCGGGCGAGCGCGGGCCGCAACTGTCCACGGTTTTACCGGCGCGACGACCGAACCTAGGGCGGCCGAAACCGCGCGCTTGACGTTCCGCCCCACCACCTGTAATCTCTGTTAACGTTGAGTCTTAACACCGAGGTGCTGCCGTTGGATCCACTGGCGCGGCGCGCGCTGCTCTACGACTTCTACGGCGCCGCGCTGCGCGAACGGCAGCGCAGGGCGTTCGAACTGCACCACCTCGAGGATCTGTCGCTCGCCGAGTGCGCTGAGGAACTCTCTTGCAGCCGCCCAGCGGCGCTTCTCCTCGTGCGACGCGCGGAGCGCGCGATGGAGGAGATGGATCGGGCGATCGGCGCGATCGCGCAGCATGAAGCGGAGGTTTCGGTCCTGCACGCGGTCCGCGAAGCGCTTCGGCAGGGCGATCCCGAGGCCGCCGTGTCGGCGGCCGACGCAAGACTGAGGGAGCTGGAAGCAGATGTTTGAGCAGCTGCAGGAGCGACTGCGGCAGACCTTCGATAGACTGCGCGGACGCGGCAAGCTGACGCCGGACGACATCAAGAAGGCGCTTCGCGAGGTGCGCATCGCGCTCCTCGACGCGGACGTCCACTTCGCCGTCGCCCGCGACTTCGTCGCGCAGCTCGAACCGAAGCTCCTCGGCGAGGACGTCATGTCGAGCCTCACCCCGGGTCAGACCGTCGTGAAGCACGTCCACGACGCCCTGCGCGCACTCTTGGGCGGGGACGTTCAGCCGCTCAGGCTGCGCGGCAAGGCGCCGCACGCCGTGCTGCTCCTGGGCCTGCAAGGTGCCGGCAAGACGACGTTCGCGGCGAAGCTCGCGCTGCGCATGAAGCAAGAGCAGCATTGGCCGCTGCTCGTCGCCTGCGACCTCAAGCGACCGGCCGCGATCGAGCAGCTCGCCGTCCTCGGGGAGCGCATCGGCGTGCCGGTGCAGCGCCCGGAGACGTCGGAC
Organism: Bacillota bacterium; assembly: GCA_021793215.1. Taxonomy (GTDB): domain Bacteria; phylum Bacillota; class Sulfobacillia; order JAJZYS01; family JAJYTV01; genus JAJYTV01. Next base: position 80,304 of record JAJYTE010000004.1, on the reverse strand, counting down.
CCAGTGCGGGCGGCGCGCGCCGGTATGGACCGCGCGCGCCGGGACGGGCAGGACATCGTGCTCATCGACACCGCGGGCCGCCAGGAAGTCGATCAGGAGCTCATGGCCGAGCTGCAGGCGATCCATCGCGCCATCGACCCCGCAGCGACGATCCTCGTGCTGGACGCGATGACCGGCCAGGCCGCGCTCGGAACAGCCGAGGCGTTCGCCCGCGACGTGGGTGTCGACGGCGTGGTGCTCTCGAAGGTGGACGGCGACGCGCGAGGTGGGGCGGCGCTTTCGGTGCGCGCCGCGACCGGCAAGCCGATCCTCTTCGCATCGACGGGCGAGCGGCCCGAGCAACTCGAACCCTTCAGCCCGGACCGCATGGCGCAGCGGATCCTCGGCATGGGTGACGTGATGGGCTTGATCGAGCGCGCCCAGGCGCACACCGAGGGCGTCGACGCCCGCGAGATGGAGCAGCGCCTGTTCAAGGGTCAGGTCACGCTCGACGACCTGATGGCGCAGCTGCAGACGGTGCGCAAGATGGGCAGCGTGCGCGAGATCCTCGGCATGATCCCGGGGGTAGGGCGCAAGGTCAAGGAGCAGAACGTCGACGAGAAGCAGATCGGCAGGAACCTCGCCGTCCTCCAGTCGATGACGCGCCAAGAGCGCCGAGACCCGCGCCTCCTGGACGCCAGCCGCCGGCGACGCATCGCGAAGGGCTCGGGTACGAGCGTCGCAGATGTCAACCGGATGCTGCGTCAGTTCGAGGAGATGCGTCGGATGGCGAAAGCGATGAAGGGCATGCGCGGCAAGATGCCGCAGATGCCGCCACTTGAGAGGAGGTGAGCGAACTGGCCGTCAAGATCCGCCTGCGCCGCATGGGTGCGAAGAAGAACCCCTTCTACCGCATCGTCGTGGCCGAGAGCCGTTCCCCGCGCGACGGGGCATTCATCGAGGAGATCGGTTACTACGACCCGAAGAAGCAGCCCGCCGTCGTGCAGGTGAAGGCCGAGCGCGCCAGCTACTGGCTGAGCTGCGGAGCGCAGCCATCGCAGACTGTCCGTGACATCCTCCGCAAGGCAGGAGTGTCCCCGGGCAAAGAGGATGGAGCCAAGTGATGGACGAGGCACTCGAAGTGCTCGTGCGCGCGCTGGTGAAGTCACCCGACGCCGTGCGCATCGAGCGCCATGACGAAGGACGCCGACTGCTGTTCGTCGTCTCGGTGGATCCGAGCGACGTCGGCCGCGTCGTCGGCCGCAACGGCCGGATCGCCAAGTCGCTGCGCGCGGTGATGCGCGCCGCGGGTGACCGCGAAGGTCGACAGGTGGTCGTCGAGGTCAAGTGAAGCTGGAGGTGGGCCGAATCGCGGCGGCCCACGGCATCCGCGGGGAGGTGCGCGTCGAGCTGTGGGATGGAGACATCCCGCTGCTGGGTCGCGAGCTCTACCTCGAGGGGGAGGAGCAGCCGCGCGCAGTACTCGGCGTGAAGGGATGGAGGGCCGGCGCGATCCTCGCGCTCGCCGGGATGACCTCTCGCACCGAGGCCGAGCGCGTCGCCGGAAAGCGCCTCTACGGTGAGACGTCGCAGGCGCCGGCGCTGCAGAGCGAACGCTACTACGTCCACGAACTCGTAGGCTGCGCTGTGTTCGATGAACAGGGGGACCTCCTCGGCACGCTGCAGGACGTCGAGCCCAAGCCGGCCCAGGACCTCTGGATCGCCAAGGGCCCGAAAGGGCGCTACCTGATCCCCGCGGTCCGCGCCACGGTGCTCGCGGTCGACCTAGAAGGGCGCCGCATCACGGTGCGAGGGGGCGGAGTGCTTGGCCCGGACGCTGCTGGTTGACCTTGTCGGACTCTTCCCCGACTCCGTCGGCGCGGCGCTGCGGCGCAGCATCGTGGGACGTGCCCAGGAGCGCGGCCTCGTGGCGGTACGCGGCGTGCAGCTGCGCGAGTACGCGGTGGATCGCCACCAGACGCTCGACGACGAACCGTACGGCGGCGGCGCGGGGATGCTGCTGAAGCCCGAGCCCGTCCTGCGGGCGCTTCGGGACCTGCGCCGCCCGGACAGCGTAGTGATCCTGCTCTCCGCGGATGGGGCAAGATTCCACCAGGGGATCGCGCGAGAACTCGCCTCGCAGCGGCACCTGATCCTGCTGTGCGGCCACTACGAGGGCTTCGATGCCCGCATAAGGCACTTCGTCGACTGCACCCTGTCGCTTGGCGACTTCGTGCTCACCGGGGGGGAACCGGCCGCCTGGGCGATCGTGGACGCGGTATCGCGCCTCGTGCCCGGCGTTCTGAAGGAGGCCTCGCTCAGCGAGGAATCCTTCGACGGAGGTCTCCTCGAGGCCCCGCAGTACACGAGACCACCTGTCTTCCAGGCCCTCGAGGTGCCCGAGATCCTGCGCTCCGGCGACCACGGCGCCATCGCCCTCCATCGCAGGCGAACGTCCGAGGAGCGCACGCGCAGGAAGCTGGGCGGGGGCGAGTAGATCCGCAGCTTTGCCGACGAGGAGGTGCTGACATGGATGAGTTGAAGAGGATCGAGGAGGAGCAGATGCGCTCGGACATCCCGGAGTTCCGTCCGGGGGACACGGTGCGCGTGCACGTGAAGGTCGTCGAAGGCAACCGCGAGCGCATCCAGGCCTACGAAGGCGTGGTGATCGCCCGCAAGCACGGAGGCCTGCGCGAAACCTTCACGGTGCGACGCGTCACCTACGGCGTCGGTGTGGAGCGGACCTTCCTCCTGCACTCGCCGCGCATCGACCGCATCGAGGTCGCGCGGCGCGGCGTGGTGCGGCGCGCGAAGCTGTACTACCTGCGCGGGCTTTCGGGCAAGGCCGCCCGCATCCGCGAGCGGCGGTAGGGAGCGGGGCGAGGACGGCAGGGTCGTCCTCGCCCCACGTGCGAGAGTACCGTGCGGCGAAGGCGAGGTGGCGGTTTGTTCCGGCGACAGCCCCGCAGCGCGCTGTGGGATACCGTGCAGACACTGGTCGTCGCGGTCGTTCTGGCTCTCGTGATCCGGACGTGGCTGATCGAGCCCTTCCTGGTCGAGGGCATCTCGATGCAGAACACCCTGCAGAACCACGAGCGGCTGCTCGTCGACAAGCTCGGCTTGCCGTTCGGGCCGCTGCACTACGGCGAGATCGTCATCTTCCAGCCGCCGATCCCCGGGCAGCCGCTCTACGTGAAGCGCGTGATCGCGACGGGCGGGCAGACGATCTCGATGGTGGACGGACAGGTGTTCGTCGACGGGAAGAAGATGCCGCAGCCGTACCTACTGCGCCATGGCGTCAGCACCGAGGACCAATGGAACATGCCACCGACGAAGGTGCCGAAGGGCGACATCTACGTGCTGGGAGACCACCGGGCCGTGAGCCGCGACAGCCGCTACTTCGGCCCAGTCAAGACGAGTGCCGTCAAGGGCGTCGCCTTCTGGGTGATCTGGCCGCTCAGTCAGTTCGGGCCGCTCCCCACGAACTGAGGCACGCGCGAAGCGGGAGGTGGACGTTTGTTCGGACGTGAGCCCCGCAAGGCGCTGCGCGATACGCTCGAGACGGTCATCGTGGCCGTCGTGCTAGCCCTTGTGATCCGGTCGTTCGTCGTCGAGCCCTACATCGTCGACGGCTTCTCCATGCAGAACACGCTGCAGAACGGCGAGCGCCTGCTCGTCAACAAGTTGTGGTACCGCCTGAGCCCCCTGCGCTACGGTGAGATCATCGTCTTCCAGCCACCCATCCCCGGCCAGCCGCCCTACGTCAAGCGCGTGATCGCGACCGGTGGACAGACCGTCTCGATGGTCAACGGGCAGGTGTACGTCAACGGGAAGAAGATGGCCCAACCCTACCTCACGGATGGCGGCGTCAGCACGGAGGATCACTGGAACATGCCGCCGCTCAAGATACCGAAGGGCGACATCTTCGTGCTCGGCGACCATCGCGCCGCGAGCGAGGACAGCCGCTACTTCGGGCCCGTGAGCATAAAGGCCGTGCAGGGCGTCGCCTTCTGGGTGATCTGGCCGCTGAACCGGTTCGGTTCCATCCCACGATGACCGGCATGCCGGTGCACATGCAGCGCGCGGAGAGCGTGCTGCGGGAGGCGCGCCACCACCTCGACGCGTGGATCGAGGTGGCGGACGCCCGTGCGCCGGCCTCGTCGCGCTTGCCGCGCCTGAGACATCTCCTGCAGAGCGTACCCGCGGCGCTCGTCCTGACCCACGCGGACCTCGCCGACCGGTCCGCCGCCGCCGCGTGGAGCCGCGCGCTGGAGCAGCCGTGCTTCGTGACGAACGCGCTCACGGCGCCGCCCGCGGCGCTCCTGCGATGGCTGGAGGGTCAGACGGGCCGGCCGCCCCTGCGCCTGTTCATCGCCGGCATGCCGAACGTCGGCAAGTCGACGCTGGTCAACCGGCTGGTGGGCACCCGCTCCGCCGCCGTCGGCGCGAAGCCTGGCGTCACGCGCGCGGAGCAGTGGATCCGCCGGGGGGATCTGGCGCTGCTGGACTTGCCTGGCATTCTGCCACGCCGTCCGTCACTGTTCGCCGCCGCGATCGGGCTGGTGCCCGACGCGGACTACGACGAGGACGAGACGGCGCGCGCCGTGCTCGCTGCCGTGCCGGGACCGGCCGCGGCGCGCTACGGCGTGACCGTCGGTGGGGAGGACCCCTTGGAGGCGGTCGCCAGGCGCCAGCACCTGCTCGTGCGCGGCGGGGAACTCGACTTCGTCCGCGCAGCCCGCACCGTACTGCAGGATCTGCGCGCGGGTCGACTGCGGCCCGCGCAACTGGAGTGGCCCCCCGATGCGCCCTGAGGAACGCTTGGCGCTACAGACTGCGCGCAGCGCGGAGCTGCGCGCGTGGGGCTACCACCTGCTCTGCGGCGTCGATGAGGTGGGCCGGGGCGCCCTCGCGGGACCGGTCGCGGCCGGAGCGGTCGTCCTGCGCGAGCCCCTCGACATCCTTGGGGTCGACGACTCGAAGCGCCTCACGCCGCTGCAGCGGCGCCGCCTCGCGCCGCGGATCCGGGCACGCGCCGTCGCCGTTGCCGTCGGCTACGCCGCGCCGCGCGAGATCGATCGGATCGGCATCGTCCGCGCGACCCAGCGCGCGATGCGTCGCGCGCTGGGTCGCCTCGGCGTGCGGCCCGACCACCTGCTGGTCGACGCCTTCGCGTTGCCCGACAGCGACCTGCCGCAGATCGCGATCGCGAAGGGCGATCGACTCTACGCGGAGATCGCTGCCGCCTCGATCGTCGCGAAGGTCGAGCGCGACGCGTTGATGCAGCGGATCGCGCAGGAGTGGCCGTGGTACGGGTGGGAGCGCAACAAGGGGTACGGCGCAGGGGAGCATCTCGCGGCGATCGCCGCGCACGGCCTCTCACCGTGGCACCGACGAAGCTTCTGCCGGGAGCTTGGGGCCGAGCGCGCCGAGGGGTAATGCGAATGGGGCGGGCCGCAGCTGCGGCCCGCCCCGGATCCTTCGCGCTAGTTGTAGATGCGCCGAGCGCCGATGAAACTGTTCGCCCAGTAGGGCTGGGAGAGGCTCGTGACGTGCACCACGGTACCGGTCGTCTCCGCCTGGACGAACCTGCCGTCGCCGATGTAGACGCCGACGTGGCTTGCGTACCCGTCCGTGTTGAAGAAGACGAGGTCTCCGGGCTGAAGGTCGCCCGCCGGCACAGGAACGCCCGCATTGTACTGCTCGCTCGCCGTTCGAGGTAGATCGATGCCGACGAGGTGCGCGGCGTAGTATACGAGGCCGGAGCAGTCGAAGCCGATCGACGGGCTGGCGCCGCCGTAGAGGTAGCGTACACCGCCGAGCTTCATCACGACGTCCACGAGCTTCTGACCGAGCGAGGAGGGAGACGGAAGGTTTGTCGCGGCGGAGGCTGACGGGATCACCAGCGTCACGCCGACCTGAAGCTTCGCTGCATTCACGCGGGGGTTCGCTTGCTCGAGGGCGATGAGTGAAACGCCCTCTTTGGCCGCGATGCTGCCCATCGTGTCGCCGCTCTGCACCGTGTACGCGACACCACGCGCGTCACCGCCGCGGCTCGCGCCGGTCATCGCTTGCGCCAGCGCGACGAAGGTCAGGTTGCCCACGACACCGTCCGCCGTGACGTGGTGGGCCCGCTGGAAAGACTCCACCGCGTAGCGCGTCCCCGGTCCGAAGACGCCGTCTACGGTGATTCCGTAGCCGAGGCGGTCGAGTACCGTCTGGAGGACTCTGACGTCGGTGTGATCCGACGTGCCTTGCCGCAGGACCTCTTGGCCATAGGAGGCATGAGACATACCAGGTGGAAGGAACACTGCGAGCATCGCACCGCCGATCAACAGTTGGCGGAGGCGGCTGCTGCTCCACGGAAACGTCAACCCAATGACCCCCTCAGAACGCTTCCGGGGTTAGCTCTGGGTTCGGGCAGAAGGGAAATGCCCGTCGCTTGCGCGATTCACCCGGCGGCCATAAGCTTTACGCCATGGCAGGGTCGGTTCCCCCGTACGCCGCTCGTGCGGCGATTCAGCATGGATCCATCTTACTCGGTTGAGGAAATGCTGTCGATGAGTCAATCGCTGCCTGTCATTGTTCCCTGGGAGGAAATAGTTTAACCTCACGCGAATTGCGCCCGGCGAGCCTGCAGCAGTATCCTACGGCAAGCGGCCCGGCGTCGGCCCGATTGAATACTGGGAGGCCAAACTTTGCGACCGTTGATCATTGTAGAGAGCCCGGCGAAGGCGAAGACCATCGAGAAGTTCCTTGGCCGCAGTTACGCGGTGCGCGCCTCGAAGGGTCATGTGCGGGACCTCCCGAAGAGCCAACTCGGCGTGTCGGTCGACGACGACTTCGCGCCGCGCTACATCACGATCCGCGGCAAGGGTGATGTCGTCAAGGAGCTGCGCGAGGCGGCGAAGAAGTCCGACCGCGTCTACCTCGCCACTGACCCCGACCGTGAGGGAGAGGCGATCTCCTGGCACCTGGCGGAGGCGCTCGGCCTCGATGAGTCCGCCCCCGTGCGCATCGTCTTCCATGAGATCACGAAGGACGCGGTGAAGGGCGCGCTGAAGCACGCGCGCCGGATCGACCGCGACCTTGTCGACGCGCAGCAGACCCGGCGGATCCTCGACAGGCTCGTCGGCTACCAGCTCTCCCCGCTGCTATGGCGCAAGGTACGGCCAGGTCTCTCGGCCGGCCGCGTACAGTCGGCCGCGGTGCACATGATCGTCGAGCGCGAGGAGGAGATCCGGGCGTTCGTGCCGGTGCAGTACTGGACGTGCACCGCCACGCTGCGCACCCCGGAGGGCGCATCGTTCGAGGCGCGCTACCAGCAGGATGGCGAGATGGGGCACCGCATCCTCGACGCGGCGCTCGCCGAGCGCCTGCCCCAGGAAGTGCAGGGGAAGGAGTTCGCGGTCGAGGAGGTCGAGCGCAAGCGGCGCCGCCGCAACTCGCCGCCGCCGTTCACCACCTCGACGCTGCAGCAGGAGGCGTCGCGCCGGCTCGGATTCACCGTGCGACGCACGATGGCCATCGCCCAGGCGCTCTACGAAGGGCTGGAACTGGCGGGCGAGGGTCATGTCGGACTCGTGACCTACATCCGCACCGACTCGACCCGAGTCTCGGACGAAGCGCGCCGCTCCGCCGAAGAGTTCATCCGCGAGAGCTACGGCGAGGAGTTCGCCCAGCCGACGGAGCGCAAGGAGCGTCGACGCGCAGGCGTGCAGGACGCGCACGAGGCGATCCGACCGACCTCCGTGCTGCGCCGGCCGGAGGACGTGGCGAAGTCGCTGTCGCGCGAGCAGCTCCAACTCTACCGACTGATCTGGCAGCGGTTCCTCGGCAGCTCTATGAGCCCGGCGGAGTACGACCTGACGACGGTGCGCCTGCGGGTGGGGGAGCACCCGTTCCGCGCTTCCGGCAGTGTCCTCGTGTTCAAGGGGTTCCTGGCGCTGCAGGGGACGCAGGACGACGAGGCCGGCGAGGGCGGTGGCGAGCTGCCGAAGATCTCCGAAGGAGAGCGCTGCGCGTGCCTCGAGTCCTCCAGCGAGCAGCACGAGACGGAGCCGCCGGCGCGCTACACCGAGGCGTCCCTCGTCAAGGCCCTCGAGGAGCGCGGGATCGGCCGCCCGAGCACGTACGCCCCGACGATCCAGACGATTCAGGACCGGGAGTACGTCGAGCGGCGCGAACGCCGGCTGTACCCCACCGAACTCGGGGAGATCGTCGACCAGATGCTGCGCGAGCATTTCCCTGAGATCGTGGATCCAGAGTTCACCGCGGAACTCGAGTCGCGGCTCGACCGGATCGAGGACGGCGAGGCAGCCTGGAAGACCGTTCTGCGCGACTTCTACGAGCCGTTCTCCAAGGACCTCGCGAGGGCCGAGGGCGCGATCGCGAAGGTGGAGCAGCCCGAGGAAGTGTCGGACGTCGCTTGCGAGAACTGCGGTCGCATGATGGTCATCAAGCGCGGGCGCTTCGGGCGCTTCCTCGCCTGTCCGGGCTACCCGGAGTGCAAGAACACGAAGCCGCTGCGCGAACCAACGGGCGCCAACTGCCCGGAGTGCGGCGGGGAGATCGTCGCCCGGCGCTCGCGGCGCGGACGCAGCTTCTACGGCTGCGCCAACTACCCGAGCTGCACGTTCAGCACATGGCGCAAACCGACCAAGGAGAGCTGCCCGAGCTGTGGGGCGTTCCTGGTGGAGTATCCGCGCAAGGGCGGCAAGGGAGAGCTCGTCTGCGTCAAGGAGTGCGGCTATCGGCGGCCGATGTCGGGAGAGGCAGAGTCGCAGGAAGCGCAGTAGGGAGGGATTGCGCGTGCTCGTCGACGCGACGGCGATCGACCGCCTGGAGCAGGAACTGCGCCTTCGCGGCGCGTCGGTGCACACGCTGCGCGCGTACCGCCAGGACCTCGAGCAAGTGGCCGCGTTCCTGGAAGGCGAGGAGCTGACCCACCTCAGACTGCGCGCGTACCTTGCGAAACTGCAGCGAGACGGGCGGGCACGCCGCACGATCGCACGTGCCCTCTCGGCGCTGAAGGCGCTCGGGCGCTCGCGGGCCCGGGCGCGCGAGAGCGTTCCGGACTGGCTGTTCACCCTGCGGGGGCCGCGTCTTGAGAAGCGGCTGCCGCAGTTCTTCAGCGTTGAGGAAACGGCGCGGCTGCTCGCGAGCCCGGACCAGAGCGGGCCGCTCGGCCTGCGCGACCTCGCGCTGCTGGAGCTTCTCTACGCAAGCGGCCTGCGCGTTTCGGAGGCCTGCGGCCTCGACGTCGGCGACCTCGACATCGACGGGCGGGAAGCGCGCGTGATGGGCAAGGGCGGGCGCGAGCGCATTGTGCTGTTCGGACACGCCGCCCAGGCTGCCATCGCCGCGTACCTTGAGAGGGGTCGCCCGCGCATCGCCCGCTCCTTGCCCGCGTTGTTTCTGAACAGCCGGGGCGGGCGGCTGACGACACGCAGCGTGCGGCGCATCCTCGCGCGCTACGAGATGCAGGCCGGACTCGCGCGGCGCAGCCCGCACAGCCTGCGCCACACCTTCGCGACCCACCTTCTGGAGGGCGGGGCGGACCTCCGGTCGGTGCAGGAACTGCTCGGCCACCGCAGCCTTTCGTCGACCCAGATCTACACGCACGTGCAGGCCGGCCGCATGCGCGCCGTCTACAGGAAAGCGCACCCGCGCGCCTAGCGTTCCGGGCCCCGGCGCCTGCGATACGGGATACGAAAGGAAGAAGCCAATGGAAACGCCGCTGTTTCGATCCACGACGGTGATCGCGGTGGTCAAGGGCGGGACGGCAGCGATGGCCGCTGACGGACAGGTGACGATGGGCGAGGCGACGATCGTCAAGCACGGAGCACGCAAGCTGCGCAGGCTCTACGACGGGAAGGTGCTCGGCGGGTTCGCGGGCTCGGTCGCGGACGCCCTTCTGCTCTTCGACGCGTTCGAGCGCCAGCTCAGCGAGCAGCACGGCCAACTGCGTCAGGCTGCCGCCTCGCTCGTGCGGGCTTGGCGCCAGGACCGCATGCTGCGACGCCTGGAGGCGCTCCTGCTCGTCTGCGACCGCGAGAACGTCCTACTGCTCGCAGGCTCCGGCGAGGTGATCGAGCCGGACGACGGCATCGCCGCGATCGGCTCCGGCGGGAACTTCGCCCTCGCGGCGGCGCGCGCGCTGACGCGCGAGACCACGCTCCCCGCCGGTGAGGTCGCGCAGCGCAGTCTCCAGATCGCGAGCGAGATCTGCGTCTACACGAACGATCGCATCCACGTCGAGGAACTGGGAGGTGAATCGAGGTGACGGCCGCAGAGATCGTCCGGGAGCTGAACCGCTTCGTGATCGGCCAGGAGGAGGCGAAGCGCAAGGTCGCGATCGCGCTGCGCAACCGCGAGCGCCGCGAGCGCCTCGAGCCCGCCCTGCGCGAGGAGGTCACCCCGAAGAACATCCTGATGATCGGCCCGACCGGGGTCGGCAAGACGGAGATCGCGCGGCGGCTCGCGCGACTCGTCGGCGCGCCCTTCACCAAGGTGGAGGTCACCCGGTTCACCGAGGTCGGCTACGTGGGGCGCGACGTCGAGTCGATCATCCGCGACCTGGTCGAGGTGGCGGTTCGCCTGGTGCGGGAAGAGATGCGGCGCCAGATCGAGCCCGACGCGACGCTGCAGGCCGAGGAGCGGCTCGTGGACTTGATGGTGGGCGAACCACCGGAACCCGGCAACCCGTTCGCCTCGATCTTCGGCTTCGGACAGCAGAACCGGCAGGAGCAGCAGCCGAAGCAGGAGCGCATGTCGGAGTCGGAACGCCAGGAGAAGCGGCGCACGCTGCGGGAGAAGCTGCGCCGCGGTGAGCTCGAGGACGAGTTGGTCGAGGTCGAGGTGGAGGACCAGGGAGGTGGCCTTCCGTTCCTCGGCGAGGGGCAGAACCAGATGCAGGAGATGCTGCAGCAGATGATGCCGAAGCGCACGCGCAAGCGCCGCATGTCGGTGCGTGAGGCGCGTCCGATCGTCCGCGTGCAGGAGGCGGACCGCCTGATCGACCAGGACAAGGTCGCGCAGGAGGCGGTGCGCCGCACCGAGCAGTCGGGCATCGTGTTCCTCGACGAGATCGACAAGGTGGCATCGCACGGAGCGCAGGGCCCGGACGTCTCGCGTGAGGGTGTGCAGCGCGACCTCCTGCCGATCGTGGAAGGCACGACCGTCTCCACGAAGTACGGCCCGGTCCGCACGGAGCATATCCTGTTCGTCGCGGCCGGTGCCTTCCACATCGCGAGCCCGCAGGACCTGATCCCGGAGCTGCAGGGGAGGTTCCCGATCCGGGTGGAACTGCGCTCGCTCGGTGTCGACGAGCTACGCCGCATCCTCGTGGAGCCGGAGCACGCGCTCGTGCACCAGTACCAGGCGCTGGTCGAGACCGACGGCGTGCAGCTCGACGTCTCGGACGACGCAGTGCTGGCGATCGCCGAGTTCGCGCACCGCATCAACGAGGAGACGGAGGACATCGGTGCGCGGCGCCTGCACACCCTTCTCGAGCGTTGCCTCGAGGACGTTCTCTACCGCGCTCCGGAGAAGGGCTTCACGCAGTTGACGGTGGATAGGGCCTACGTGGAGAAGCAACTCGGCGGCGTCGCGTCGAACCCCGAGCTCTCGCGCTACATCTTGTAGTCGTTGTCGTCGCAGCGTCCGGTGCGAGCGCTCCGCGTACAATGCGCAAGGCGGCCCGCTCTGGGTCTGGTCGGGAGCGGGCCGCCCTCTCGTCGCCGCAGGTTGGATTACGACTCCGCGGGGCTCTCCTCCGTGAAGAACTCCTGCTGGCTCAGCCGCACGTGCCGGACGGCGAAGGTGGCGATCAGCGCCAGGATGGCGAAGCCGAGCGAAACCCAGAAGAGCTCCAGTACCGACGACGTCAGCGCGAGTTTCACCGCGTGGATGAAGCTCTGGTAGATCGCTTCGCCCCGCGGTCCCATCGTGAGGAACTGGTGGTGCAAGGCGTTCTGTCCCGGGACGCTGACGACGCCTTGGGGATCCTCGAGTGCCTTGCGCTGCGCGGCGGGCAGCGCGCTGAACAGCTTCGCGAGCTGTGCCGGCAGGCGCAGCGGCAGTTGCTTCGCGAAGGTGGTCGCGAGGATCGAACCAAGGATCGGAGAGGCGATCGCGCCGCCGAGCGTGTTGCCCATCTGCTGCGTCGCGTTGACGGTGCCGAGCATGCGGTAGGGGAAGAGGTTCTGCACGACCGTGCCCATGGACGGCATCAGGCTGCCGATGCCCAGGCCCATCACGACCATGTCGACGATCACGGTCGACCACTGCGAGGTGGCCGTGAGTCGAGTGAGCAGGAAGCTGCCAAGGACGAGCAGCACGCCTCCGATGATGTTGAGGGCCCGGTACTTGCCGGTGCGCGTGATGATCTGCCCGCCGATGACGCTCGCTACGATGAAGCTCAGCATCAGGGGGGTCATCAGGTAGCCGCTGTTCTCGGCCGACATTCCGAGCACGCCCTGGACGAAGATCGGCAGGACGAGCATCGAGGAGAACATCGCCATCGCCACCATCACCGTTACGATCATCGCCGAGGTGAACGTTCCGTTCTTGAACATCTCCAGCGCGATGATCGGCTCGTCGGCCCTGCGCTCATTCCAGATGAACAGGACGAGCATCACGGCCGAGAAGGCGAACACCGAGATCTCCTGCCACGATCCCCAGGCGTAGGTCGAGCCGCCCCACGTCACACCGAGCAGCACGGGCACGAGGAACGCGGCGAGCAGGATGCTGCCGGACCAGTCGATGCGGTGGCGGTGGTCGGTGCGGACGGTCGGCAGGGCGTAGATGACCATCCCGAGCGCGATTAGCGCGATCGGCATGTTGATGTAGAAGACCCACCGCCAGCTGAGGCTGTCCGTCAGCCAACCGCCGAGTGCGGGACCGATGATCGTGGCGAGGCCGTAGACGCCCATGATCAGGCCCATCCAGCGCCCACGCTCGCGCGGGTTGAAGATGTCGCCGATCGTCGCCCGCGGCATGCTCATCATGGCACCTGCGCCCAAGCCCTGGATCGCCCGCGCGAAGATCAGCATGCCGATCGATGTGGACATGCCGCTCACGGCCGATCCGATCAGGAAGACGGCGAGCCCGAAGATGTAGAACGGCTTGCGGCCGTACATGTCGGAGAGGCGGCCGTAGATCGGAACCGAAACGGCGCTCGCCAGGATGTACGCGGAGAACACCCAGGCGTACACGTTGAAGCCCTTGAGCTCGCTGATGATCACCGGCATCGCGGTCGACACGACGGTCTGGTCGAGCGCGGAGAAGAACATCGAGATCATCACGGCGGCGAGAGCGATCCAGCGCCGCTCGCCCGTGATCTGATTGGTCGTCTGCACCATGCGGCGCGCAGTGCGCCTACGCTCTGCGACTTCCGCCCTCTCGTTCTGCAACTGTGTGGTCCCCCTCGCAATCCCTTGGTTGGCGCGACTCCGGCCCTGTGTTGCCCACGTGGGCATGCGACCCACCCAGGCGGTCAGCCGTGTCCTGTTCGAACGCAACCAGCAATGCGTCCAGTCCAGCGATCAGCGAGGCGAGCGTCTCGGACGGGACGCTGTCGAGCACCGCGCGCAGTTCGCGCTTCACCTCGGAGAGGACTGCCTCGCTGATCTGATGTGCCTTCTCGGACTGGTACAGGCGGACGAGCCGATGGTCCTGGGCGTCCGGCCGTTTCTCCAGGAAACCCTGGCGACACAGTTCATCGACCGTGGTGGATACATGCGACTTCGCGACATGCGTCTGGCGCGAGATCTCGCTGACGGTGGCACCGGGAGTCTCCCGCACCTGATGCAGCACGCCGATTCCCGACCCGGGCAGGTCGTGGTCGAACGCGACGGCGCGGAGCCGCGTGACCATCTGCTGGTTCAACGCCTTGAGCAACTGCAGCAGGACGACCTCCGGAGCCTCCAAGCGATCACCTCGTTCTGCGCGAAACGTTCTCACGAGAACGAATGCTAGCACGTGCGACGGCCGCGCGCAAGAGAGATCTAGGATCTCGCCGCCGCGCGCGCCCCAGAAGCGCGCGTGCGCGTCCTTGGAACTGATTGAGCCCTCATCTGGCCCGTGGTATACTGCTGAAGGCAATTTCGCACGCGCGGTGATGTGCTGGGCGGTGGCCCGGGCAGCCGGGTTTCTCGGTGCAGAGGAGCCGCGCGGCGGCAAAACCGATAGGAGGAATCTCGTGTCGTACATTTCGATGAAGCAGCTCCTGGAGGCTGGCGTCCACTTTGGACACCAGACGCGGCGCTGGAACCCGAAGATGCGCCCCTACATCTTCACCGAGCGCAACGGCATCTACATCATCGACCTGCAGAAGACGGTGAAGAAGGTAGATGACGCCTACCAGTTCGTCCGCCAGGTGGCGGCCGACAACGGGCGGATCCTGTTCGTCGGTACGAAGAAGCAGGCCCAGGAGTCGGTCGCCGAGGAAGCGCAGCGCTGCGGCGAGTTCTTCGTCAACCAGCGTTGGCTCGGCGGCACCCTGACGAACTTCGGAACGATCAAGAAGCGCCTGCAGCGTCTCACGGAGCTCGAGGAGATGGAGACCGACGGCCGCTTCCACCAGCTCACCAAGAAGGAAGTCAGCGGTCTCCTGCACGAGAAGGAGAAGCTGGAGAAGTTCCTCGGCGGGATCAAGGGCATGAAGAGCCCCCCGGCGGCAATGTTCGTGATCGACCCTCGCAAGGAGCGCATCGCCGTGACGGAGGCGAACTCCCTCGGCATTCCGGTCGTCGCGATCGTCGATACGAACTGCGATCCGGACGAGATCAGCTACGTCATTCCAGGCAACGACGACGCGATCCGGGCGGTCAAGCTCTTGACCGCGCGCATGGCCGACGCGGTGCTCGAGGGCAAGCAGGGAGTCCAGCTCGCGGAGTAGGAGGCTTCTCTGCGCCCCCGGTATGAGACCGGGGGCGCCTTCGCACGAATATGGGAGGGAAACGGTTTGGAGATCACGGCGGACATCGTCAAGCAGCTGCGCCAGAAGACCGGCGCGGGCATGATGGACTGCAAGAGGGCGCTCACGGAGGCCGAAGGGTCGCTCGACCGCGCGGTCGAGCTCCTCCGTGAGCGCGGTCTCTCGCAAGCGGCGAAGAAGGCGGGCCGCGAGGCGTCGGAGGGCCTCGTCGAGAGCTACCTTCACGCGAACGGTCGGATCGGCGTTCTCCTCGAGGTGAACTGCGAGACAGACTTCGTCGCTCGCAACCAGGAGTTCCGCGCACTGGTGCACGAGATCGCGCTGCAGATCGCCGCGTCGCGTCCGCGCTGCGTGCGTCGCGAGGACGTGCCCGCCGAGGAGATCGCGGCGGAGTCGCGCATCTACGAGGCGCAGGCCGCGAACGAGGGCAAGCCGCCGCAGATCGCGCAGCGCATCGTGCAAGGGCGCCTCGAGAAGTTTTACCAGGAAACCTGTCTGATGGAGCAGGTGTACATCAAGGACGACAAGAAACGGGTGCAGGATCTGGTCACCGAGATGATCGCAAAGCTCGGAGAGAACATTCAGGTGCGTCGCTTCGCCCGCTTCGAAGTCGGCGAGGAGGCCGGTCCCTCTCCCCAGGAGGCGTAGTCGAATGGAGCCGCAAGGTCCAAAGTACCGGCGTGTCGTCCTGAAGCTGTCGGGTGAGGTGCTCGCCGGGAACGAGGGCTATGGCATCGACCCGCGCGTTGCGACGTCGATCGCCGAACAGGTCCGCGAGATCTCCGACCTCGGAGTCGAGCTCGCCGTCGTCGTCGGCGGCGGGAACATCTGGCGCGGGACGGCCGGCAGCGCGCTGGGCATGGACCGGGCGACTGCCGACTACATGGGCATGCTCGCGACGGTAATCAACGCCCTCGCGCTGCAGGATGCGCTCGAGCACCATGGTGTTCCCACGCGCGTGCAGACGGCGATCGAGATGCGGCAGGTGGCCGAACCGTACATCCGCCGGCGCGCGATCCGCCACCTGGAGAAGGGACGTGTCGTGATCTTCGCGGCCGGTACGGGCAACCCGTACTTCTCGACGGACACGACCGCCGCGCTGCGCGCGGCGGAGATCGAGGCGCAGGTCATGCTCAAGGCGACGAAGGAGGAGGGCGTCTACGACGACGACCCCCGCCGCAACCCGGACGCCAAGCTTTTCCGTGAGATCGGCTACCTCGAGGTCCTGCAGCGCGGCTTGAAGGTCATGGACACGACCGCAACGTCACTGTGCATGGACAACGGCATCCCGATCCTCGTGTTCGACGTCAACCGCCACGGCAACATCCGGCGCGCCGTGATGGGAGAGAGGATCGGCACATTCGTGAGGGGGGACTGAGATGCACGCCCTGCTGAACCAGGCGAAGGACAAGATGGAGAAGTCGGTGGCGGTGCTGCACGAGGAGTTGCAGACGCTGCGGGCCGGCCGGGCGACGCCCGCGCTCGTCGAGAAGCTGTCGGTGGAGTACTACGGCACGCCGACGCCGCTGCAGCAGGTCGCCCAGATCACGGCACCGGAAGCCCGCCTGCTGGTGATCCAGCCGTGGGACCGGCAGCTCGTGCCGGTGATCGAGAAGGCGATCCTGAAGAGCGAACTCGGACTCTCTCCGGCGTCCGACGGCAACGTCATCCGGCTGCAGATCCCCCAGCTGACCGAGGAGCGGCGCAAGGAACTCGTGCGCGTGCTGCACCGGAAGGCGGAGGACGAGAAGGTCGCGGTGCGCAACGTGCGGCGTGACGCGGTGGACCACCTGAAGGCGGAGCAGAAGCAGGCCAGCATCACGGAGGACGACTTGCGCCGCTTGCAGGACGAACTTCAGAAGCTGACCGACAACGCGATCGGCGAGATCGACCAGGCCGTGGCAGCGAAGGAGAAGGAGATCCTCTCCGTTTGATGGCGGTCCTGGTGGGCTGTACCCTGGAGGAGGCGCGGGAGATCTGCCGTGTGGAGGGACTGGCTCTGGTGGTGCGCGAGACGCGGCCGCCTCGCGAGTTCACTGGCGATCAACTGCGCGTCGTCCGCGCACGGCAAGGTGAGAAGGCGGTGGAGGTCCTGGTGGCGTCGTTCCGGACTGCTCAGGATCCGACACCATGACGACGTACGGCGCGCGCCACGTGGCGATCATCATGGACGGCAACGGCCGATGGGCCGCAACGCGCGGTCAGCCGCGCCCCTATGGCCACCGCGCGGGCGTCGAGGCGCTCAGGCGCATCGTCCGCGCGGCGCCCGGCCTCGGAGTCGAGTACCTCTCCGTCTTCGCGTTCTCCACCGAGAACTGGAAGCGCCCGCCGGAAGAGGTCGAGGTGCTGATGGACCTCTTGGTCGAGTACCTGCGCAGTGAAGTCGACGAGCTCGATCGAGAGCAGGTCAAGATCGTCTTCCTGGGAGATGCGCGCGCCATGCCGGAGCGGTGCCGCCGCGAGATGGAGACAGCGGCGCGCCGCACGGCCCAGAACCAGGGACTTGTACTGGCGATCGCGGTGAACTACGGCGGGCGAGACGAGATCGTCCGCGCGGTGCGCCGCGCCCTCGCGAACCCAGAGAACCTCAAGTCGCTGGACGAGGAGGCGTTCGGCGAGCTCCTGGACACGGCGGGCATGCCGGATCCCGACCTGGTCATCCGCCCGAGCGGAGAGGTGCGCCTCTCAAACTTCCTACTGTGGCAGAGCGCGTACGCGGAGATCTACGTCACGCCTGTGCTCTGGCCCGACTTCGACGAGTCCGAGCTGCGTCGCGCCCTCGAGCAGTTCGAGCAGCGGGAGCGTCGCTACGGTGGGCACGCATGAAGCGGAGCGCCCTTGCCCTGCGAGCCGCGAGCACCATCGTCGCCATCCCCCTGGTGCTCGCGCTTGTCTACCTCGGCGGCTACTACCTGCTCTTCGGGCTCCTCGGCTTCTACCTGCTGGGGGCCCACGAGTGGAGCCGCATCTGCCAGGAGGGCGGCTCCGTGCCGGTCAGCTGGCTAAACTTCTTCGGCGGTCTTCCGATCCTCTTCGTCGCCTTCTCTGGCCACCTGTGGCTCTTGTGGCCCGCGATGGCGCTGCTGATGGCGGTGAACCTCGTCGTCCCGCCGCTGATCGGCCTCTCGGGCGGCACCATCGGCATGGACCTTTTCGGCCAGGTCTACATCGCGCTTCCGCTCGCGTACCTCTTCCTGCTGCGCTCGCACGGCTTCGCCCCCGCCGCAGCCGCGCTGCTGATGGTCTGGGCGGCGGACATCGGGGCGTATCTCGTCGGGTCGCGCCTCGGACGGCATAAGATCTCCCCGCGCCTGTCGCCCGGAAAGTCCTGGGAGGGCATGGTCGGCGGGGTCGCGCTAGCGACTGTGGCCGGCGTCGTGCTCTCCCTCTCCATGCTCGGGAGAGGCGTGCAGTTCGGCCTCTGGGTCGGCGTCGTGACCGGCCTCCTCGCGGTGCTCGGCGATCTCGGGGAGTCGGCGATCAAGCGCTGGGCCAACACGAAGGACTCCGGGACATTCATGCCGGGACATGGCGGTCTCTTGGACCGCATCGACTCCATTCTTTTCGCCCTGCCGCTTCTATACTATCTCCTGAGATAGCTCGGAAGCGGGGGGCTGGGAGTGCCCCAAGCGCGCGGTCTCTTGGTCCTGGTGCTGGGGTACGCATTGGCGCGCTACCTCTTGCCGCACCTCTACCCGATTCTCCTCGCGCTGCTGCTCGCCGCCGGCGTAGAGCCGATCGTCGAGCGACTGAGCGCGCGCGGCATGCCGAGGCCGCTCGCGGCCGTCCTGGCACTGGGCGGGCTAGGCACGCTGATGTTCGTGGCGCTCGCGCTCGTCGTGCGCGCCGCAGTGCAGGAGGCGCTGCGCATAGCGCATGGGCTTCCTGCCGAGGCGCAGATCCTCTCGCAGCGCATCAGCGAGATCTGGCCACAGCACCTCCTGGGACCGGCGCCCTCCGTGCCGGTGCACGTGTTCACGCAGCTAACGACGGGCGCGGGTCGCATCGCGCTGCAACTGCCCGACACCGCCCTCGCCATCGTGGTCGCGGCAGTCGGCGCCTACATTGTGTCTCGGGATCTGCCGCAGCTGCGGCGCGGCATCGCGCGTGAGTTGCCCGCCATACTCCCGCGGCCATCTCTGCGGATCGGCCGCGTGGCGCTCGTCGCCACGGTGCGCTACCTGAAGGCGCAACTGCTGCTCGCCTCCCTCACGACACTCGTCACCGGGCTGGGACTCCTGCTGGTCGGGGCGCCGTACGCGATCCTGGCAGCGCTCGCCGTCGGCGTTCTGGACATCGCGCCCGCGCTCGGGCCCGCGACGGTGCTCGGACCCTGGGCGGCGGGCGCGGCGCTTCTGGGGCAGTACTCGCTCGCGCTGCGGCTGGTGCTGGTGCTGATCGCCGCGGCTACGGTACGCCCGACCATCGAGCCGCGGCTGGTCGGGGGCCAGATGGGGTTGCACCCGCTGGCCGCGCTTGTCACGATGTACATCGGAGTGCATCTCTTTGGTACCGTCGGATTGGCCGTCGGTCCCGTCCTGGCCGCGACGGCCTGGGCGGCCTACCTCGGGGAGGTCCAGACATGAACCTCGCAGTGCTCGGAGCGACCGGATCGATCGGGCGCCAGACGCTCGCCGTAGCCCGCCGGCGCGGCGACCGTGTGGTCGCGCTCGCGGCGCGCCGCGCGGGCCCAGAGTTCTGGCAGCTGGTGGAGGAGTTTCGGCCCGAGGCGTACTCCTACGACGAGGGGAGCGGCGAGGCCGCCTTCGGGCGGCGTCTCTCCGGGCCCAGCGCCTTGACGGAGCTGGCGCTCTGGCCGACGGTCGACACCGTCGTACTGGCCGTCACCGGCTTCGACGGCTTGCCGCCGTTGCTCGCGGCCGTCGGAGCGGGGCGTCGCGTTGCGGCCGCGACCAAGGAGGCCATCATCGCGGGCGGTGACCTCCTGCGCGATGCGGTCGCGCGTGGCCTGCTGGTGCCCGTCGACTCGGAGCACGCCGCAGCCTTCCAGCTCCTGGGCGGCAGGCCGCCGCAGACGGTGCGGCGGCTGATCATCACGACATCCGGCGGTGCGTTGCGCGACTGGCCGCTCGAACGCCTTTCGGACGCGACGCCCGAGGACGCGCTGCGCCATCCGAACTGGAGCATGGGCCCGCTCGTGACGATCGATTCTGCCACATTGATGAACAAGGGGATCGAGCTGATCGAGGCGCACGTGCTGTTCGGGTTGCCGCTTGAGCGGCTCGACGTCTGGATCCATCCGACGCAGATCGTCCACGCGCTCTGCGAGACGGTGGACGGCGCACTGTACGCCTCGCTCGCCAGGCCCGACATGCGGTTGCCGATCGAGCAGGCGCTGGCGTACCCTGACGTTCCGGAGGGCGCGCTCAGGCCGCTCGAGCCCGAGGACATGTCGGAACTGCGCTTCGCGCGGCCGGATGCGCTCCGCTATCCTTCCTTGCGGCTGTGCCGCGACGCGGGTACAATAGGCGGCACGATGCCGGCCGTCTTGACGGCGGTCGACCAGGTGGCCGTTCAGGCGTTCCTCTCGGGCGAGATCGGGTTCGGATCCATCGTTCCGTTGATCGCTTCAGTGCTCGATCGACATGAGGTGGTCGTTTCGCCGGACTTCGCAGCGCTCAAGGCCGCAGACGCGTGGGCGCGACGGCAGGCGCAGGTCCTTCTACGGGGGAGTGAAGCGCGGTGACGGCACTGCTCTTCGTCGCGCTGTTGGTCGGCCTGGTCGTGATCCACGAGTTCGGCCACTTCATCGTGGCGAAGTGGTGGGGCGTTCGCGTCGACGAGTTCTCCGTCGGGTTCGGGCCGCGCCTGTTCGGCTGGCGGCGCGGCGACACCGAGTACAGCTTCCGCCCGATTCTCTTGGGCGGCTACGTCCGCCTCTACGGCATGGAGCCGGGCCAGGAGGAGACGCCGGACAGCTTCAACAGCCGGCCGATGATCGGGCGCATCCTGACGATCGCGGCCGGTCCCGCGATGAACCTTTTGCTGGCGGTCGTTCTCTTCTGGGCGCTATTTAGCGCGGTCGGCGTGCAGTCCTTCGTCCCGGGGCCGCCGCGCATCGGCGGCCTCGAGGCGAACATGCCCGCGCAGCGCGCGGGTCTGCAGCGCGGCGACGAGCTCGTCGCCGCGAACGGGGCACCGCTTCATTCCTGGAACGCTCTCCTGAAGACGGTCTCCGCCGCGAAGGGCAAGCCGATCGTCTTCACGGTGCTGCGCCACGGCCGCCGCTTCCAAGTGGCCGTCGCGCCGACGCTCGACCCGAGCTATCCGAACGTGCGCCACATCGGCGTGCTGCCGATGCTGGAGACCGTGCGCCAGCCCCTCCTGAGCGGGCTCGGGCAAGGTGCGAAGCAGACAGCCAGCGCATCCGGCGTCCTCGTCTCGGCGATCGTCGGGCCGCTGACGCACGGCCAGGCACCGCCGGTATCGGGCATCGTAGGCATCTACGGCGCGGTGCAGCAGGCCGAAGCGGCGGGGCTTGCGCAGATCCTCCTGCTGGCGGCGGTCCTCTCGGTCAACCTCGGGCTGATCAACCTCGTGCCGTTCCCTCCATTGGACGGCGAACGGCTGTTGGTACTGGCGATCGAGTGGATTCGCGGCCGTCGGCTGGACCCGCAGCGCGAGGCGATGGTCAACTCGATCGGGATGATGATCCTACTTGGGCTGGCAGCCGTTTTGGCGTACCATGATATCGTTCACATGTACGGCTCCATGTAAGGTGCCGGAGAAGGGGGGCCGAGCCCCCGCTGCCCATGGGCGGGTGCAATGCCAATGCCGACAAGGCGGGTAACGCGCGAAGTGCACATTGGCGACGCGCTGACGATCGGCGGCGATCATCCGATCGTCGTCCAGACGATGACGAAGACCGACACGCGCGATGTGCCGGCGACCCTTGAGGAAATTTTCCGACTCGTGCAGGCAGGCTGCGAGATGGTTCGCCTCGCCGTACTCGACAGGCAGGCCGCCGAGGCGCTCGCGAAGATCAAGGCGGCGAGTCCCATCCCGATCGTCGCCGACATCCACTTCGACTACCGGCTCGCGCTGATCGCGCTGCAGTCCGGCGTCCAAAAGCTCCGGCTGAACCCGGGCAACATCGGCTCGCCGGAGCGGGTCCGCGCCGTCGTGACCGAGGCGAAGTCGCGCGGCGTGCCAATCCGCATCGGCGTCAACGCGGGCTCGCTCGAGAAGGACCTCATCGAGAAGTACGGACACCCGACGCCCGAGGCCATGGTCGAGAGCGGCATGCGCCACCTCGAGATCCTCGACGACCTGAACTTCGACCAAGTCATCATCTCGCTGAAGGCACCGGAAGTGGCCCTGACGGTGGACGCCTACCGGCTCTTCTCCCGCCAGAGCGATGTCCCGCTGCACCTGGGCATCACGGAGTCCGGCACCGTCTGGTCCGGATCGATCCGTTCTTCCGTCGGCTTGGGCATCCTTCTCAGCGAGGGGATCGGGGACACGATCCGGGTCTCCCTCTCCGGCCCCGCCGAGGAGGAAGTGAAGGTCGCGCGCGAGATCCTGCGCGCGACCGATCGCCGCGTGTTCGGCCCCACCGTATACGCGTGCCCGACCTGCGGCCGCTGCGAGATCGACCTGCAGAAGGTCGCAGCCGAAGTGGAGCAGCGTGTCTCCGGGTTCACCGTGCCGCTGCGCATCTCGGTGATGGGTTGCGTCGTGAACGGCCCCGGCGAGGCGAAGGAGTCGGATGTCGGGCTCGCCGGCGGGCGCGGCTTCGGCTTCCTCTACAAGAACGGGGAGATCGCCGGCAAGGTGAGCCAGGAAGAGATGGTCGACCGCCTCGTGGACGAGGTGCGCCGGCTCGATGAGGAGGCCAAGGCGAGTGCCGAAAGCCGGTAAGGAGAAGGGCTCCTTCGTACAGGAGATCGCCGATCCCAGCGTCGACTTCGCCCAGTGGTACGTGGACGTCGTGACGAAGGCCGACCTGGTCGACTACGCTCCCGTGCGGGGCTGCGTCGTCTTCAAGCCGTACGGCTACAACCTGTGGGAGCGCACGCAGGCCGCGCTTGACCATCGCTTCAAGGCGACGGGGCACCAGAACGCCTACTTCCCGCTGCTCATTCCGGAGAGCTTCCTGCTGCGCGAGTCCGAGCACGTGGAGGGCTTCACGCCCGAGGTGCTCTGGGTCTCGACGGGCGGCGACGAGCTCCTGCAGGAGCGCCTCGCGATCCGCCCGACGTCCGAGGCGATCATCGGACCGATGTACAGCCGATGGGTCCAGTCCTACCGCGATCTGCCCATCCTGATCAACCAGTGGTGCAACGTGGTGCGCTGGGAGAAGGCGACGCGCCCCTTTCTGCGCACGACCGAGTTCCTCTGGCAGGAGGGGCACACTGCCCATGCCACCGCTGAGGAGGCGCAGGAGGAAACGCTGCGCATGCTCGAGGTGTACCGCGACTTCTACGAGAACGAGATGGCCATCTGGGTCGTCCCCGGCCAGAAGACGGAGAGCGAGAAGTTCCCCGGTGCCCAGAACACCTACTCCGTCGAGGCGCTGATGGGCGACGGCCGGGCCCTGCAGGGCGCGACGTCGCACAACCTCGGCCAGAACTTCGCGAAGGCGTACGAGATCCGCTACCTCGACCGCGAGGGCCAACTGCAGTTCGCGCACACGACGTCCTGGGGACTCTCGTGGCGCGCGATCGGCGCCTTGATCATGGTGCACGGCGACGCGCGTGGGCTCGTGCTGCCGCCGAAGATGGCCCCGACCCAGGTCGTGATCGTGCCGATCGGTACGGGCGCAGAGGGGGAGGCGGTGCGTACGCGCGCCCGTCAACTGAAGGACCGGCTCGGCGACGCGGTCCGCGTGCTGCTCGACGACCGCGAGGAGTTCACGCCCGGCTACAAGTTCAACCATTGGGAGCTGCGCGGCGTGCCCGTGCGTCTCGAGCTCGGTCCGCGCGACCTGCGCGAACAGCAGTGCGTGCTCGTGCGGCGCGACACGGGCGAGAAGACTTCCGTCTCCCAGGACGGGCTGGAGGGGACGGTACTTGCACTCCTTGGCGAAGTACAGGACAACTTACTGCGCCGCTCCCGCCAGCGCGTGCTCGACAGCACCCAGGCGGTGACGAGCATCGCCGAGATCGGAGAGATCGCCGCGGCGCGGCGCGGCTTCGCCGCCGGCGGCTTCTGCGGTGATCCCGCGTGCGAACAGAAGGTGCGTGAGGAGACGGGCGCGACGATCCGCAATATCCCATTCGAGGGGCTCCCGGTGGAAACTTGCGCGGTGTGCGGCCAGCCCGCGAAGCACTCTGCGCTTTGGGCGAGATCCTACTGATCCCGGGGCGGATGGAGAACTTGGACGTGAAAGAGCCCAGTGTCGTGGTGGTCGTTCCGGCCTACAACGAGGAAGAGACGATCGGCGAGGTCTGCACGGTGCTCGTAGGGCATCCGCAGGTCGACGAGGTGGTCGTCGTCTCCGACGGCTCCACCGACCGCACCGCGGAGGTGGCGCGTTCCTGCGGTGCGCGCGTCGTGGAACTGCCGGAGAACGTCGGCAAGGGTGCCGCGATGCACGCGGGGATCAGTTCCACGTCCGCCGAGATCGTGCTCTTCCTCGATGCGGACCTGATCGGACTGCGGCCGGAACACGTCGATTCGATGCTGCGTCCGGTGCTCGACGGCGCCTCGCAGATGTCGATCGGCGTCTTCGAGGGTGGACGCACGTCCACCGACTTCGCGCAGGCCATCGCCCCCTTTCTCTCCGGACAGCGGGCCGTGCACCGCAGCGTCCTCTCAAGCCTCGACGACATCACCGAGTCGGGCTACGGCGTCGAGGTCGCGCTGACGCGCTACATGCGGCGCAACCACGGCAGCGTCTGCGAGGTCGTGCTCGCCGACCTGACGCACCGGATGAAGGAAGAGAAGCGCGGCCTGATCAAGGGCTTCGCCGCGCGCATGAAGATGTACTGGGAGATCGTCAAGTACCTGCCGAAGGACAAGGTTCGCGACTGAAGCGGAGGGCTTGCCACGGATAGACAGAACGCGCCGCAGGCGGACTTCGCCGCGGTCTGGCGCAGTGCGGTCGAACTGGCCGCACCCGTGACGCTGCGCGGCTGGCTGCTCGGGGCGAAGGTCGAACTACGCGGCGCGGAGGCCCTCGTGGAGGTGCCCACGGCAGGCGAGGCGCTCGGCATCGCCCGCCTGCAGGACGCCGCAGTGCGAGAGCGCCTCGAGGAGGAACTCTCGCGGCAGTGGGGAGCTCCGCTTCGGATCGAGGCGAGAGCCGTCGAAGCGCAGGAACTCGCGGCGCCCCCGCCGCCGACAGCTGCCCAGTCGGCGCCACCTCGCCCATCCGCGCGTCTCGTGTTCGGCAAGTCCTTCACCGGTGCGCCCACGCCGCTGCGCGAGGTCTCGATCGACCTGAGCCGGGTCGTCGTCGAGGCCGAGATCGTCTCGGTCGACGCGCGCCCGCGGCGCGGCGGGGGACAGATCCTGACGCTCGCCCTGTCGGACCACGACGACGGGCTCGTCGCCAAGCTCCTGCTCGACGGCAACTCGCGGATCGGCGTGGAGTTCGCGAGCGGGATGTGGGTGAGGCTGCGAGGCAACGTGGGCAGCGACGAACGCTCCGGAGAGCCGATCGTTTGGGCGCGTGACGTGATGCAGATCGCGCGCGCGGGAAAGCGCGGCGAGGAGGCGCCGCGCGGCAGGTCCGAACTGCACCTGCACACGCGGATGTCGCAGATGGACGGGCTGATCGAACTCTCCCGCGCCGTCGAGACGGCGGAGCGCTTCGCGATGCCTGCGATCGCTGTCACCGACCACGGTGTCCTGCAGGCCTACCCGGAGGCCCAGGACCTCGCGCGTCGCTCGAAGGTGCGTCTCCTCTACGGCCTCGAGGCCTACGTTGTGCCGGACACCCCGCGCACCGTGATCCGACCCGGACCGGGGGACCTGCCTGAGGACTTCGTCGCGCTCGACGTCGAGACGACGTCGCTCTCGCCGCAGAGCGGGGAGATCATCGAGATCGCGCTGGTGCGCTTCCGCGGCGGCGCACCCGCCGAGGAGTACGTCACCCTCGTTCGTCCCAAGGGGCAGGTCTCGCAGCGCACCGTGGAGATCACGGGCCTGAGCCCGCAGGACCTCGCCGGCGCGCGTCCCTTCGAGGACGTCGTTCCAGAGGTCACCGCCTTCCTCGGGGAACTTCCGGTAGTCGCGCACAACGCCGGCTTCGACGAGGGGTACCTGCGCACGGCGCTCGCGCACTGCGGGGTCCTCTGGCAGCCCTGCGTGATCGATACGCTTGAGCTCTCACGCGCGCTCGTGCCGACGCTGCGGAGCCACCGTCTGCAGGACCTTGCCCAGCGCTTCGAACTCGGAGACTTCTCCCACCACCGCGCAGGGGCGGACGCGGAGATTGCCGGCCGGATCGCCGTGCGCCTCTTCGCCGAGGCGCGCTCGCGCGGCGCGCACGACATCGCGGGACTGGTCGCCCTCGGCGCGGAGGTGCCCCTGCACCTGCGCCGACCCTACCACGCGACGCTGCTCGTCCGAACGCAGGACGGGCTGCGCGAACTGTACCGCGCCGTCACAGACGCCCATCTGCGCCAGTTCCACCGCGTGCCGCGCCTTCTGGAGGGTCAGGTGCAGGCGCTGCGCGGCGGTGCCCTGCTGGGCGCCGCCGGCTGCCTGCAGGGCGAGATCTGGCGAGCCTTCCTGCGGGGCGCGACGCCGGCCGAGCTCCGCGAGATGATTCAGCACTACGACTACGTCGAACTTCAGCCCCCCTCCGTCACGTTCCCGAACGCGCGTGCGGAGGGATACCTGTTCAGCGAGGACGAAGTGCGCCGCTACGCGGAGCAGGTGCTCGAGATCGCCCAGGAGCACGGGATCCCGGTCGTCGCCGTAGGTGATGCGCACTACCTCGAGCCCGAGGAGCAGGAACTGCGCCGCATCGTACTGCGCGGCGCGGGGCGCGAGGCGCCGGGGGAGGCCGAACGGCCCGTCCACCTGCGCAGCGCGGCGGAGATGCTGCGCGAGTTCTCCTGGCTCGGCGCGGAGCGCGCGGAGCGCATCGTCTTCGACGCCCCCGACGCGCTCGTCGCCAGCGTCGGCGAGGTGCAGCCCGTGCCGGATGAACTCTCCGCGCCAGAGCTGCCGCAGGCGGCCGAGGAGGTGGAGCGCGCCGCGCGCTCGCGCGCGGCGGAACTCTACGGCGATCCGCTGCCCGAGGCGATCGCCTCGCGGCTCGAGCGTGAGCTGCAGGCGGTCATCGGCAACGGGTTCGCCAGCATCTACCGCATCGCGCAGCTCCTGACCCGCCGCTCGCTGGACGACGGCTACCTCGTGGGCTCGCGGGGTTCTGTGGGCTCCTCCCTCGTCGCGTACCTGGTCGGCATCACCGAGGTGAACCCACTCGCGCCGCACTGGCGCTGTCCGCAGTGCCGGCGCTGCGAGTTCGGAGAGGGGACCGGCTCCGGCTTCGACCTGCCGCGCCGCACCTGCGAGGGCTGCGGCGTCGAGATGGCGCGCGATGGGCAGGACATCCCCTTCGAGACGTTCATGGGGTTTGACGGCGACAAGGTACCCGACATCGACCTCAACTTCTCCGGGGACTACCAGCCGCAGATCCACCGCTTCACCGAGGAACTCTTGGGCGGGCAGGTCTACCGCGCGGGCACGATCGCGACCGTGGCGGAACGCACCGCGTTCGGGCTCGCGAAGGGCTACGTCGAGGACGCGGGTCGTTCGGTGCGCGCGCCGGAACTCGAGCGGCTGGCGCGGGGAATCACCGGTGTCAAGCGCACGACCGGCCAGCATCCGGGGGGTGTGATGGTCGTGCCCGTCCACGACGACGTGCATCGCTTCACGCCGCTGCAGCGCCCGGCCGACGACACCGACTCGAACATCGTCACGACGCACTTCGACTACCACGCGATCTCCTCGCGCCTTCTGAAGCTCGACCTCCTGGGACACGACGATCCAACGGTTCTTCGCCTGCTCGAGCAGTACACGGGCATCGCGGCCCTGTCGGTGCCCTGCGATGACCCCATGGCGCTCTCCCTGTTCTCAAGCTGCGAGGCGCTCGGGCTCTCGAAGGACGAGCTCGGAAGCTCGGTCGGCTCGTTCGGCCTGCCCGAGTTCGGCACGCGCTTTGTGCGCCAGATGCTCGAGGCGACCCGCCCATCGAGCTTCGCGGACCTCGTGCGCATCTCCGGACTCTCCCACGGCACCGATGTTTGGACGCGCAACGCGGACGAACTGATCCGCTCCGGCACGGCGACGCTACGCGAGGTGATCGCGACCCGGGAGGACATCCTGCTGAACCTGATCGGCTACGGATTGACGCCGAGTCGCGCGTTCCAGATCACGGAGCGCGTGCGCAAGGGCGGCGGCCTCCTGCCGGAGCAGGAGGCGGAGATGCGGCGCGCTGGCGTACCCGATTGGTACATCGGCTCATGCCAGAAGATCGGATACATGTTCCCGAAGGCGCACGCGGCGGCCTACGTGATGATGGCCGTGCGCATCGCCTACTTCAAGGTCCATCACCCCGCAGCGTTCTACGCCACGTACCTGAGCGTGCGCGCGAGCGAGTTCGATCTCGCGCTCACGCTGCTCTCGGCGGAGGAGATGGAGCGGCGCATCCGCTCGGCGGAGCAGGATCGCGCCCAGGCCTCGTCCCGCGACAAGAGCGTTGCGACGATCCTGGAGGTGGTCCGGGAGATGCTGCTGCGCGGCATCCGGTTCTCTCCGTTCGACCTGCAGACGGGAGATGAGCGGCTGTACCTCGTGACGCGGGACGGCACGATCGCTCCGCCGATCGGTGCGATCGCCGGACTCGGACCGAACGGAGCGAGGCAGATCCTGCAGGCGCGCAGCGAGCGTCCGTTCAGCTCGGTCGCGGACCTGCGCGGGCGCGGACACGCGCCGCGGCCGGTGATCGAGGCGCTGCGCGAACTGGGCGCACTCGGCGGCTTGCCGGAAACGGACCAGATGACGCTCTTCTGATCGGGTGGCCCCGCTGCCGTTCGCGACAGGTGGAGAGAACGCGTCCGGCGAACGCCCCTGTGGCGATGTCGGAACTCCAGTCGACTCGCGCGCGACGCGTTGTTGTATGTGAAGGGAGCATCGGCATGGCGGTCAGCGAGGACCAGTTCCGGCCCCTGGCGGAACTAGCGGTGAAGGTCGGCGTGAACCTGCGGCCAGGGCAGAACCTCGTCGTGCATGCTGAGGCGGCGGATGCCGCCCCTGTGCGGGCTGTGTCTCGCGCGGCCTACGCCGCTGGCGCGAAGCGCGTGCACGTCATCTTCAGGGACGAGGCCTGCGATCGGATCACACTGGAGGCGGCGCCGGAGGACGGCCTCAGAGCCTTCCCGCGGTGGCTCGCCGACGCCTTCATCCGGGAGGCCGAGGGCGGAGCCGCCTTCCTCTCGATCTTCGGGGGCGACCCGCATGCGTTCGCGGGGGTGGCGCCGGACCGCATCGGGCTCGCGATGCGCGCCGCCCAAGAGGCGATGCAGCCGTACCGAGAGATGACCATGTCGCACAAGGTCCCTTGGTCGATCGTCGCGGCGCCGTCGCCCGAGTGGGCCAAGCTCGTGTTCCCGGACCTTCCGGCGCAGGAGGCGGAGGCGAAGCTTTGGGAGGCGATCGTGCGGACGAGCCGGGCCGACGGGCCAGACCCGGTCGCGGCGTGGCAGTCCCATATGGGCAACCTGCAGGTGCGTCGCAACTGGCTGAATGACCTGGCGATCGAGCGCTTGCACTACCGTTCTCCCGGCACGGACCTTCGGATCGAGCTTCCGCGCACGCACCGGTGGGTCGCCGCAGGCCAAGAGCGCGGTCTGGGTTACGTCACGGCGCCCAACATCCCGACGGAGGAGGCGTTCACCCTTCCCCTGCGCACTGGCGTCGACGGCACCGTGCGCAGCACGAAGAGCCTCTCGTTCATGGGCCAGCAGATCGACGGCATCGCGCTCCGCTTCGAGGCGGGACGGATCGCAGAGTTCCACGCCGAAGTGGGCGAGGACGCGCTGCGCCAGGTCATCGAGACCGACGAGGGTTCACGCTACCTTGGCGAGGTGGCGCTCGTGCCGGTGGACTCGCCGATCTCGCAGTCCGGCATCCTCTTCCACAACACGCTCTTCGACGAGAACGCGTCCTGCCACCTCGCGATCGGTGCCGCGTACCCGACCTGCCTCACGGACGGACGCGACGTCCACTCCGACGAGGACCTTCTCGCGAAGGGCGGCAACGCGAGCCACATGCACGTCGACTTCATGATCGGCTCGGCTGAGCTCGACATCGACGCGACGACGCGCGAGGGCAAGGAGGTCGCGATCTTCCGCCGTGGGAAGTGGGCCAGCCCGGTCCCGGGCTAGGCCAATGGGCAGCTGACGCCCGCTCCCGCCGGAAACTTCGGCCGATCGCCGGTTCCTGCGCCCTGCGTGGCGAGAGAGGCTGTCCCGCCCTTCGGCCGGCGGATTCCGGCGTCGGGACACCGCCACCACCGGGTTTCACCGTGGTGGGCCTTCGGCGTTATGCCGACCGCGAGCCGTCGCCCACCTGCTCGCTGTCGCAGCGCGCGGATCGGCGTAGGCCGCGCCTTGCTGGTGGCATGGGCGCCCAAACCGTGCTATAGTGGTGACGCTGATCGTGGATCGTGCGCTGGAGTGGGGACGCCCACTCCTTTGGCCGTGTACGGTGCGGCCAAGGATTTCCTAGGGGGTCGCCGGTTGGGAGACTCGGTGAAGGCCGTGCTGCAGGAGCTCGCCGCCGAGGCGTGTCGCCTCGAAGGTGCAGAGCTCTGGGATCTGCGGCTCGTCGGCGGACGCGGTCGGAGCGTTGTACGAGTGACGGTGGAGCATCCAGACGGCGTTGCGTTCGACCTCTTGGAGCGCGTCTCCCGTCGGCTCTCCGGCCTCCTCGACGAGCGCGATCCGATCGCCGGTTCCTACACGCTGGAGTGCGAGTCGCCCGGCCTCGATCGGGTACTGCGCAACCTGGACGACTGTCGGCGCTTTTTGGGATCGACCGTGCGACTGCGCCTACGACCCGAGGTCGAAGGGCAGCGGAACTTTCGCGGTGAGATCGCGGACGTCGCGGCTGATGCGATGCTGCTTCGTCCCGAGGACGGAGAGAACCGATGGGTTCAGTGGGCGGATGTGCTCGACCTGCATCTGGACCCGAAGATGAACTAGGGAGCGAACGATGACGAGCGAATTCATCCGGGCGATCGAGGATGTGGCCCGGGAAAAGGGCATCGAGCGCACCGTGCTTTTCGAGGCGATCGAAGCGGCGCTCATCTCCGCGTATCGCCGCAACTTCGGGTCGGCGCAGAACGTGCGCGTGGAGGTGGACCGCCAGAGCGGCGAGTTCCGCGTCTTCGCGCTCTTGACCGTGGTCGACGAGGTGACCGACACGCGGTCCCAGATCACCCTCGTGGACGCGAAGGCGGACGACCCGAGCGTGGAGCTCGGTGACACCAAGGAGCGCGAGGTCACGCCGCGGGACTTCGGCCGCATCGCCGCCCAGACGGCGAAGCAGGTCGTCATGCAGCGGATCCGCGAAGCCGAGCGCGGCATCATCTATGAGGAGTTCCAAAGTCGCGAAGGGGACGTCGTCTCCGCTGTCGTCAGCAGGAACGAGGCGCGCTTCGCGGTCTGCGACCTGGGTCGCGCGGAGGCGATGCTGCCGATCTCGGAGCAGATCCCCGGCGAGAACTGTGTACCAGGGCAGCGCCTGCGCTGCTACGTGCTGGAGGTCAAGAGGACCCCGAAGGGGCCGCAGGTCATGCTCTCGCGCACGCATCCGGCGCTCTTGAAACGCCTGTTCGAGCTTGAGGTTCCGGAGTTGCACGACGGTTCCGTGGAACTCAAGGCGATCGCCAGGGAGCCGGGTTCCCGCTCGAAGGTCGCCGTGTGGGCTCGGGTGGACGGCGTTGACGCGCAGGGCGCATGCATCGGGCCGAAGGGCGCGCGGGTGCACGCGATCGGCAACGAGCTGCGCGGCGAGAAGGTCGACATCGTGCGGTTCTCCCAAGACCCGGAGGAGTTCGTCGCCAACGCGCTCGCACCGGCCAAGGTGACTCGGGTCACCATCGAGGAAGAGACGCGCACGGCCCGCGTCATCGTGCCGGAGTACCAGTTGTCTCTGGCGATCGGCAAGGAGGGGCAGAACGCACGCCTCGCCGCCCGGCTTACGGGGTACAAGATCGACATCAAGGCGGAAGGGGCCTGACGGGAATGCAGCGCCGCAAGCAGCCGATGCGCCTATGCCTAGGCTGCAACCAGCAGCGCCCGAAACGCGAGCTGATGCGGGTCGTCCGCAGTCCGGAGGGCGAGGTCGCCCTTGACCCGACGGGCAAAGCGAACGGCCGT
The DNA here is from genome assembly GCA_021793215.1 of Bacillota bacterium. GTDB lineage: Bacteria > Bacillota > Sulfobacillia > JAJZYS01 > JAJYTV01 > JAJYTV01. The sequence goes on along the minus strand of JAJYTE010000004.1, from coordinate 48,021 downwards.
GGCGCCTACATCTGCCCGGATCCCGCCTGCCTCGAGAAGGCGCTGAAGAACCAGCGGCTCGGTCGCGCGCTAGAGGCGAACCTGCCCGATGAGGCGATCGCCGCGCTCAGCGCCCGACTGGCGGCGCTCACGTGAGCCGCTTCTACGAGTTGATCGGCCTGGCGCGTCGAGCCCAGGCGCTGGTGTTCGGTCTCGACGCGGTGCGCGTCGAAGCGCGCAAGAGCCCGATGGCGCTGATCCTGGTGGCGGTGGACGCAGCTCCCCGCGCGCTGCGCTCCGCCGAGACGATGGCGGGCCCAGTACACCGCGCTGGCACGATGGAAGCGCTCGGCGATGCGATCGGGCGCGGCCCCACGGGAGTCGTCGGAATCCGTGACCCAGGCCTCGCGCGCAAGCTGCTGGAGGCCGTCGACAAGATTGAGAGTCTTACCGGGGGTGATCGCACTGACCGAAAGCAACGCGAGCAGCGAACACAGCGCGACCAGCGCGAGCGGCGCGAGTCGCCAGCGGGTGTACGAACTCGCGAAGGTGCTCGACCTGGACAGCAAGCGACTGATAGACCTCCTTCGCCGGCTGGGCGTAGAGGTGCGCAACCACATGTCGACGCTGGAACCGGACGTCGTGGAGCGCGTCACGGAGATCGTGAAGTCGCCGCCGAAGGTCGAACAGCCTCCGACCGACCCGCTCCGGGCGTCCGGCGGCAGCCCGACCGGCGGAACGGCGCCGGGACCGAAGCGCCGCGTAGATCGTCACATGGAGGACCCGTCCGCAGAGGAGAAGGCGCCGCGCCTGCATCGAGAGGGACCAAGACCCGCGTCTGGCGACCCCTCGAGTCCCGGCCCGTCCCCGACGAGGGACTCCGCGGCCCCGCAGGGCATCGGCTCCCTGCCCCGACCGGCGGGCGCCCCCAGGCCGGCGGCCGCACAGCGCCCCGGACTCGGGACGCTGCCGCAAAAGCGCCCACCGGGCACTCCTCGCCCGGGCGTGGGCTCCCTTCCCGGAAGGCCGAGTCCCGGCCAAGCGGCGGGCGGACCAGGGATGCGCGCGCAACCAACCGCGCCCACGCCCGGCCGGCCGGCGGCGCCGGGCTCCCGACCCCCGCAGCGGCGTCGCGGTCCAGGGGACCGTCGCCGCGAGGAGGAGCACCGCTTCGAGCGCCGCGTCCATCCGCGGCATCGCCAGCAGGCGGCCATCAAGACCGACCGGTCCGTAACGCTGGAAACGGCCCTCACCGTCCAGGAACTCGGCCAGAAGCTGGGCGTGGCGGCAGGAGAACTGATTCGGCGCCTGATGGGCATCGGCATCATGGCGACGCTCAACGACGAGTTGGACGTGGAAACGGCGGCGCTCGTCGCGACGGAGATCGGGTTCCAGCAGGTAGAGATCAAGCCGCCCGGCCCGACACTCGAGGAAGAGATCGAGTCCGAGCAGGAAGACCCGCCCGAGAAACTGCGCCTTCGCGCCCCAACCGTCGTGGTGATGGGCCACGTCGACCACGGCAAGACCAGCCTACTCGACGCGATCCGTGACACGAGCGTCACGACGCACGAGGCTGGCGGCATCACGCAGCACATCGGAGCGTCTGTCGTCCACCACAAGGGCAAGCGCGTCGTCTTCCTTGACACGCCGGGCCACGAGGCCTTCACCTCGATGCGCGCCCGCGGTGCGTCGACTACCGACATCGCGATCCTCGTCGTGGCGGCCGACGACGGCGTCATGCCGCAGACCGTCGAAGCCCTGAACCACGCACGCGCAGCCGGAGTGCCGCTCGTCGTGGCGATCAACAAGATCGACAAGCCCGGTGCGAACCCGGACCGCGTCAAGCAGCAGCTGACCGAACACGGGCTGGTGCCGGAGGAGTGGGGTGGGGACACGATCATGTGCCCCGTCTCCGCGAAGACGAAGGAAGGCATCGACCACCTCCTGGAGATGCTGCTGCTGGTCGCAGAGCTGCGTGAACTGAAGGCGAACCCCGACAAGCTGGCGCGCGGAACCGTGCTCGAGGCGCGCCTCGACCGCGGACGCGGCCCCGTGGCGACCATCCTCGTGCAGGACGGGACATTGGAGGCGGGCGACGTCTTCGTGGTGGGAACGGCGTACGGCCGCGTCCGCGCGCTCTACGACGACCGCGGCAAGATGACCCGCAAGGCGGGTCCGTCGACGCCTGTAGAGGTACTCGGCCTCAGCGAGGTGCCGGAGGCGGGCGACCGCTTCATCGCGGTGGACGACGAGCGCAAGGCGCGCGCCGTCGCGGAGGCCCGCCGCCAGCGCAGCCGCGCCGAGGACATGCGGCCGGAGTCGCGCACGAGCCTCGAGGCCCTCTACCAGCGCATCCAGGATGGCGAGGACATCCAGCAGGACTTGAACATCGTTCTCAAGGGAGACGTCCACGGTTCCGTCGAGGCGCTGCGTGCGTCGCTCGAGCGCCTGACGACGCCCGAAGTGCGGGTTCGCGTCCTGCACGAAGGGGTCGGCGCCATCAACGAGTCCGATGTCATGCTCGCCCAGACGTCCGGCGCGATCATCATCGGCTTCAACGTGCGCCCGGACGTCGCCGCGCGCCGCACCGCCGAGCGCGAGGAAGTCGACATCCGCACCTACCGCGTGATCTACGAGGCGATCGACGAGATCGAGGCGGCCATCCACGGCATGCGGCGGCCGGAGATCCGTGAGAAGGTCCTCGGACACGCCGAGGTCCGCGAGGTCTTCAAGGTGCCGAAGGTCGGCACGGTCGGCGGTGTCTACATCACCGAGGGCAAGGTCACTCGCCAGTCGCAGGTGCGCATCGTGCGCGACGGCGTCGTGCTGCACGAGGGCCAGATCGCGTCGCTGCGCCGCTTCAAGGACGACGCGCGCGAGGTGGAGCAGGGCTACGAGTGCGGCGTCGGGATCGACAAGTTCCAGGACCTCCGGCAGGGCGACAGGCTTGAGTTCTTCGTCGTCGAGGAAGTGCCGGTTAGCTGAGCTTCGCGCTATACGCCGCCCAGGTGGTCATCCACATCCCCTGGGCGCGCTCTTTGAAGGACAAGCGCCAGATCGCGCAGAGCCTGATCGCGAAGATGGGCCGCCACCCACAGGTCGCCGTCTGCGAGGTGGAGCACCTCGAGGACCCGCAGCTGCTGGGACTGGGCATCTGCGCCGGCGCGAATGCACACGTGCACGCGCAGCGGATGCTGCAGGAAGCGCTCGCCGAGATCGGTCGCGCGGGACTGGACGCGCGCACGGTCGAAATCGGCGAACGCTAGGCCGGAGGGGGAGATCGGATGGCGAACACGCGGCTTCTGCGCCTGCAGGAGCGCATCATGCAGGAGACGGCACTGATCTTGCGGGACCTGAAGGACCCGCGCATCGGCATGGTCAGTGTCGTGCGCGCCCAGGTTTCACCGGATGGCGAGTTCGCGCGCATCTACGTGTCGACCCTCGCGGAGGGCAAGGAGCAGCAGGACACGCTCAAGGCCCTGCGCCACGCGGTCGGGTTCGTGCGCACGCGCCTCGGCGAGGCGCTCGGCGTGCGCAAGGTCCCGGAGCTGCGCTTCCTTCTGGACGACTCGCTCGCAGTGGGCCAGCGCATCGACGAGATCCTGCGGGAGACCGGACCGGAGATCGGACCGGAGCCGGGACCGGAGCCCGGACCGTGAGGGACGTCACCGAGGAGCTGCGCGCCGCGAAGACGATCGTCATGTCCCTCCACCGCCAACCGGACGGCGACTCGATCGGCAGCACCGCTGCGATCGCGATGGCCCTTCGGCGGCTTGGCAAGCAGGTGACGCTGGTCACGCCGGACGCGGTGCCGCGCGTCTACGACGTGATCCCGCTGTACGGGGAGTTTCAGACGTGGGATGCCATGGCCGACCGCCGCTTCGACCTCGTCGCGCTGTTCGACTGCGCGGACGAGCGCCGCACCGGTGCGCCGAAGGAACTGCACGCCTACGCGCCCCGCGTCCTGGACGTCGACCATCACGCGACGAACACGCGGTTCGGCGACGTCGTGTTCGTCGATCCGCAAGCGGCGGCCTCGGCGGAGATCGCTGCCCGCGTGATCGACCAGCTCGGCGTGACGATCGACCGCGAGATCGCGCTCGCGCTCTACATCGGGCTCGAGACGGACACGGGCGGGTTCCGCTACTCCGCGACGACGCCCGACAGCCATCGCTTGGCCGCGCGCCTGCTGGACGCGGGTCTCGAGCCGGGCGAGATCTCCCAGGAGATCTACGAGCGTCAGAACGTCTCCGGGCTGCGCCTGCTCGGCGCCGCGCTCCAGTCGCTTCGCGTGCGCGAGGACCTCTCGCTCGCGTACGTCCTCCTGAGCCTCGAGGACTTCGCGCGCGCGGGTGCCTCGGCGGCCGATGCGGAGACGCTCAACATCGTCGAGTACGCGCGGCGCATCGAAGGGATCGAGGTCGGGGCGCTTCTGCGCGAGGAGGAGCCTGGGCAGGTGAAGCTCTCCCTGCGCTCGAAGGGTGGCGTCGACGTAGCGCGCCTCGCGGTGGCGATCGGCGGCGGGGGGCACCCGCGGGCGGCGGGCGCGACGATCCAGGGGAGCATGCAGCAGGCGGAGGGAACGCTTCTCTCGCTGCTCCGGCCGTGATGCAGGACGGTGTGCTGGGGCTCGTCAAGCCTCCCGGCTGCTCGTCGCAGGACGCGTCCTCGCTGGTGCGGCGACGCACCGGACGGCCCGCTGGCCACCTGGGCACTTTGGACCCGCTCGCGGCCGGCGTGCTCGTCGTCGCGTTCGGCCGCGCGACCCGCCTGATCCGCTACGCGGAAGGGGCGGACAAGGAGTACCTCGCGGAGATCTGGCTCGGCTGCACAAGCGCGAGCGACGACTTCGCGCAGCCGCTCGTCCGAGGCGGCGACGCATCCCGGGTCCGCCTGACGGACGTATCGGCTGCGCTCTCCCCGCTGCGCGGCACACACCCGCAGCGCCCGCCGGCCTACTCCGCCCGACAGGTCGCAGGGCAGCGGGCCTACAGGGCTGCGCGGGAAGGCAGGCCCCTCGAGCTTCCGTCGCGCATGGCGACCCTGCGCGCGTTCACGGTCGAACGGTTTGAGGGCGGGTCCACGGCACGCCTGCGACTGCACCTCGAGGTGGGCGCGGGCTACTACGTACGCAGCTTGGCGCGGGACCTCGGCGAGGCGCTCGGCACGGGTGGCGTGCTCGCCGCGCTGGTGCGCACGCGCAGCGGCGTCCACGGCATCTCCGATTGCCAGGCGCTCGAGGAGCCCTGGGTACCCGAGGCGCCTCGTGCGCTCGTCGCGCACTTGCCGGCCGTCGAGCTGACGCGGGAAGAAGCCGAGCGCATCGCGCACGGGCAGCGACTGCCCGGCGCCTTCGCCTTGGGGCCGCACCGCGCCGAGTTCTCGGGCCGGCTGGTCGGTGTCGTGGTCGGCGACACGGAGGGCATCTGGCATCCCCAGACCGTTCTCGGCATGGAGGATTGATCGTGTTGTGGCGCGATGTGTTCACCGAGCCGCCGACGCCCGGAGGGGTCCTGGCGATTGGGAACTTCGACGGGGTGCACATCGGACACCAGGAGGTTCTGCGCGTCCTGGCGGTGGCGTCCCGCGCGGCAGGGACCCAGGCGACCGTACTGGTGCCCGATCCGCATCCGCTGAGGGTGCTGGGCGGGCGGCTCGCGATCCTGACGCCGCTTGCGGAGCGAGGGCGCCTGCTCGTGCGCGGCGGGGCCGAACAGCTCTTGCGCCTGCCGTTCGACGCGGCGCTTGCGTCGATGGCGCCAGAGGAGTTCGTGGATCATGTCGTCCTCGGGCTGATCCGTCCGGTGCGCGTCGTCGTCGGCTTCAACTTCACCTACGGCAGCAAGGCGCGCGGCGATGCGCGATCGCTTCGCGCACAGCTCGCGGCCCATGGCGTGCCCCTCGACGTGGTACCCCCGGCGAAGGCGCTCGGGCAGACCGTCTCGTCGAGCCGCGTGCGCGACGCGCTTGGGCGAGGCGACCTCGCCGCCGCGCGGGGCATGCTCGGGCGGGACTTCGCCGTGCGCGGGGAGGTCCGCAGCGGGGCGCGGCGCGGTCGCACCCTCGGGTTTCCGACCGCGAACGTGCATTGCGAGCCGGACCAGGCGATGCCGGCTCCCGGCGTCTACGCCGTGCGCTGCCTCGTCGACGGGCGCGTGGTGGCGGGCGCGGCCAGCCTGGGCCCGCGGCCGACGTTCGACGAGGATGCGCCACTCCTCGAGGTGCACCTCCTGGACTTCTCCGGGGACCTCTACGGACACGATCTCGTGGTCGCGTTCGCAGCGTTCCTTCGCCCGATCGAGCGCTACGCGAGCGAAGAGGAGCTGCGTTTGCAGATCGCGCGCGACTGCGAGGATGCCCGCAGTGCGCTTGGCGTTGCGACCGACTTTGGCGATATGCTAGGATAGCCAGGATAATAGGAGGTGGCTCGGCGCTGGACGAGTACGGGCCAGAGGAACTGCTGCAGCGCTTCACGTCGATCGTGCTGAGTCGCGAGTTCCGCCAATTGCGCCGGCGTCTCGAACTGTTCTACAGGGAGACCGGGGCGGAGGATCCGCGCGAGCAGGCGTTCGTCGAGGCGCTATACGCAATCTGGGAGCCGGAGCGGCCGCGAGCGGAGCTGCACTAGGATCGATTTCACCCGCGTACGGCAGGGGCTGTGCGCAGGGCAAGTACAGGAGGAGCCGAATGGCGCTCGATCAGGACCGCAAGCAGGGGATCATGCAGAAGTACGGACGGCACGAGGGCGACACAGGGTCGCCGGAGGTGCAGATCGCGCTCCTCACCGAGCGGATCACCTACCTTACCGAACATTTGAAGGTGCACAAGAAGGACTTCCACTCTCGCCGCGGACTGCTCACCATGGTGGGACGTCGGCGGGGGCTGCTGAACTACTTGCGCTCGATCGACCCGGCGCGCTACCGGGCGGTTGCCGAGCAACTGGGCTTGCGGCACTGAGGAGGGAGCGGGGCGACCCGCTCCCTCTTTGCCTGCGGGCGGCTGTGGTCAGACGAAGGGAGGCGCTACCTTGGAGGTAGTGCGTGTCGAGGGTGATTGGGGAGGGCGACGCCTCGTCCTGGAGACGGGTCGCCTCGCGAAGCAGGCCAACGGGGCCGTCCTGGTGACGTACGGCGAGACGGTGGTCCTGGTGACAGCCGTCGCCTCGCGGCAACCGAGGCCAGGCATCGACTTCTTCCCGCTGACGGTGGATTACGAGGAGCGGCTCTACGCCGTCGGGCGCATCCCGGGAGGCTTCATCAAGCGCGAAGGGCGCCCGAGCGAGAAGGGCATCCTCGCTTGTCGCCTCACCGACCGTCCGATCCGTCCCCTCTTCCCCAAGGGGTTCCACAACGACGTACAGATCGTTGTCACTGTGCTCTCGATCGACCACGACTGCCCGATGGAGGTCGCCGGCATGATCGGCGCCTCGGCAGCCTTGCACATCTCGGACATCCCCTTCGAGGGCCCGATCGGCGGAGCCGTCGTCGGGATCGTCGACGGAGAGTACGTGCTGAACCCGACCCAGGAGCAGCAGGCGAACGCCTCCCTCCACCTCACGGTCGCGTGCAAGCGCGACGCGGTGATCATGATTGAAGCCGGTGCGGAGCGCGTCACCGAGAAGCAGGTTCTGGACGGGATCCGCTTCGGCTTTGACCAGATCCAGCAGGTCCTTGACATGCAGGAGGACCTGAGGCGCCGCGCGGGCCACGACAAGGGAGACTACCCGACGACCAAGCCCTCGCAGGAGATCGGCGCCGCGGTCGACGCGGCCTTCGCGGGCCGCCTCGAGGCCGCGACGCGCAACAGTGACAAGCTGCAGCGCGAGGCCGACACGCTGGCGCTCGAGGTCGAGGTGACGGCGGCCCTCGCGGACCGCTTCCCCGACGCGGGCCAACAGGTCGCGGACGCCATCAAGGCGGCGCGCAAGGCGGTCATGCGGCGGTTGATCCTCGAGGAGGGCATCCGCGCCGACGGTCGACGCACGAACGAGATCCGGCCGATCAGCTGCGATACCGGCATCCTGCCGCGAACGCACGGCACAGGTCTTTTCACGCGCGGGCAAACGCAGGTACTGACGATCTGTACGCTCGGCGCGGTCTCCGACAAGCAGATCCTCGACGACATCGGCGCGATCGACAGCAAGCGCTACATCCACCACTACAACTTCCCGCCGTTCTCCACCGGCGAAGCCAGGCCGCTGCGCGCTCCGAGCCGTCGCTCGATCGGCCACGGCGCACTCGCCGAGCGGGCGCTCCTGTCCATGATCCCTCCGGAGGAGAAGTTCCCGTACACGATTCGCCTCGTCTCCGAAGTGCTCGAGTCCAACGGCTCCACCTCGATGGCATCGGTCTGCGGCTCGACGCTCGCGCTGATGGATGCCGGTGTGCCGATCGTTGCGCCGGTCGCCGGCGTCGCCATGGGACTCGTGAAGGAAGGCGACCGGGTCGCCGTGCTCACCGACATCCAGGGGCTCGAGGACGAGCTCGGCGACATGGACTTCAAGGTCGCCGGCACGGCGGACGGCATCACCGCGATCCAGATGGACATCAAGATCGGCGGCCTCGACTGGGCGATCCTCGAGCGCGCGCTCGAGCAGGCGCGCGTCGGACGCCTGTTCATCCTGGGCAAGATGCTGGCCGCGCTGCCTGCGCCTCGCACGGAGCTCTCCGCGTACGCGCCGCGCGTGACGGTGATCCGCATCAACCCCGAGAAGATCCGCGACGTGATCGGACCAGGCGGCAAGGTGATCAACAAGATCATCGAGGAGACGAGGATCGGCAACCAGAAGGTCGACATCGACATCCAGGAGGATGGCACGATCTACGTCGGCGCGATCAGCCTGGAGGCTGCGGAGCGGGCGATCACCCGGATCAAGGCGATCGTCAAGGTCCCCGAGCCCGGAGAGGTCTACCATGGCCGCGTCACGCGCCTGATGAACTTCGGTGCGTTCGTCGAGATCCTGCCCGGCAAGGAGGGTCTCGTCCACATCTCGCAGCTCGCCCTGGATCGGGTCGAGAAGGTGGAGGACGTCGTCAAGGTGGGAGACGAGCTCGACGTCAAGGTCGTGGAGATCGACGAGAAGGGACGCGTCAACCTCTCGCACAAGGCGCTTCTGACCCGCTGACGGATCTTCGGGAGGAGTAGGTGGAATGGGCGTTCTCTGGATCGCGGCGCTTGCGACCTTTCTGATCGGCGCCGTGATGGCGTGGCAGCTCGGCAAGAAGTTCGCGCAGAAGCACCGGCCGTACGCGCTGTGGTGGACAGTCTCGTTCACCCTGGCGGCCCTGGCGGCCCTGACGCAGCTCATCGCATTCGCGCAGGGTGGCTTCGCAGGGTGGGACTACAGGACCTACCTCCTGCTCTCCTCCGCGGTACCCGGATTCATGGGTGCCGGAACCGTCTACCTGATCTGGCGCCGCTTCGGCAACTGGTTCCTCGGAGGGATCTTGCTGTTCACGGCGATCGCGCTCGTGGGCGCCTTCACCACCTCGTTGACCGCGCCACTGCTCAAGGATGTGCTCGCCGCGTCCGCGACCGTCGCCAAGGTGGCGCCAGCCGCGCTCGTCACGCTCGGCTACGCGCTGCTCGGCGCCTTCGGCGGCGCGGCGCTGATCCTCGGTGCGCTCTACTCCTACGTGCGCTCGCACCAGAGCTACAACCTGCTGATCGCCCTTGGAGGCATCGCCTTCTCGATCGCGGACACGGTGGGCCAGTTCGGTCACGGCGTGCTGTTCTTCCCAGCCCAGATCATCGGAATGCTGCTCCTCTTCTTCGGCGTCGCGGGCAGCAACGAGGTCGCCGCGCGCCAGCAGGCTGCGAAGAGCGCCTGACGCCGCGCGCGATGACGGCTCCCTGCCCATGCGGGTGGGGAGCCGTTCCGCAATCCGGCGGGCGGCAGACCGCACGCATACGGCAGATGGGAGGGAGGGGCGGGCGTGCGCTACAAGGGTGTCGTCTTCGACCTCTACGGGACGCTCGTGCGGCCCTTCCGTCGGCGCGAGCACCTCTCGGCCGTCGCGGGGTGCGCCGGGATCCTCGGCCTGGACCCAAAAGACCTGCAGCAGGCCTGGAACCGAGACTTCGAGCGGCGCATGCGCGGGGATGTGCGGAGCGCAGGGGAAAGCCTCGGGCCGATGGCGCGCGCGCTGGGCGCAGAGCCTTGCGCGGATGCCCTCAGCGCCGCGCGGGAGATCCTGGATCGCTTCGTGGAGGAGGGGCTCGAGCCGTTGCCGCAGGCGGTGGCGCTGCTTTTGGACCTTCGCCGCCGCGGCGCCGGGATCGGCCTTTGCAGCAACTGCGCCGGGGATGTTCCGGCTCGTTTCGCGCGCAGCCCCCTGGCCCCGTTTTTCGATGCTCCAGTCTTCAGCAGCGAAGTCGGCCTCGTGAAGCCCGATCCTCGCATCTACGCGGCTGCGCTCGCGGGGATTGGCCTAGGGCCGCAAGATGTCCTCTACGTCGGAGACGGCAGCGACAACGAGTTCAGCGGCGCCGCTGCCTGCGGCATGGGCGCGGTGCTCGTGGAAGTCGACCTTTCGAATACGTACGACGCGCGCAGGCCCGACGTGGACGACTGGCAAGGCGACCGCGTGCGCGACCTGCACGATGTGCTGGCGATCTACGAGGGGTAGCCGCGGCGGTGGAATCCTCGCATGGGCACCCTACCGCTCGGGAGGGATCTCATGCTTGCACTGGTTTTGCACCTCTTGACCGCTCCAGTGGCGTACCCGCCGGAACTCAGGTCGGTGCCGACGACCAAGAAGGTCGTGTCCATCGCCGTCAATGTGGTCTGGGGCACCGAGTTCGTGCCCCCGATCGTGCAGGCGCTGACGAGCCAAGGGGACAAGGCGACCTTCTTCCTCGGCGGCACCTGGGCCGAGCGAAACCCCGCGCAGGCGCGCCAGATTCACGACGCGGGCATGGAGATCGGCAGCCACGGCGATCGCCACCGTCACGTCGGCTCCTTGGGCGTCGCGGAGAACGAACAGGAGATCACGCGCGCCTCGGAGCGGATCAAGGCGGCGACCGGAGTCGCGCCGACGCTCTACGCCCCCGCCTACGGCGAACTGAGCCAGGCGGTGCACCTCGCGGCGCAGCGCCAGGGGGTACGCGTCGTGATGTGGTCGATCGACACGATCGACTGGCGCAAGAGCCACACGCCGGACGTGATCGCGCAGCGGGTACTCAGTCGACTGCAGCCTGGGGCGATCGTGCTGATGCACCCGACCGATCGGACGGCCACCGCCCTGCCTGGTCTTCTCAAAGAGCTGCACCGCCGCGGCTACCGCGTCGTGGGCGTGCAGGAACTGCTCGATACGGCAGGACGCGGCGCGCCAGTCACCGAACAAGGAGGTATGCAGGAACAAAGGGTTGGTTGAAGAGCGAAGGCTCCCGAGCGGATTGACGCTCGTCGCCGAGCAGGCGTCCTGGCAGCAGGGCGTCTCGCTCGGCCTCTTCGTGCGCGGCGCGGTCGTGGACGAACCGCCGGGCCAGGAGGGAATCGCGCACCTCCTGGAGCACCTCGTCTTCCGCGGCACGGAGAACTACACCGGGCCCGCGCTCGCCGCGGCGATCGAGGACGGCGGTGGCGAGCTGAACGCCTACACGACGAAGGAGTACACTTGTATCTGGGGCCGGATGCTTCCTGACGACCTGCCACACATGCTCGAGGTCGTCGCCGAACTCTTCCTCCGCCCGCTCCTGCGCGCGCGGGACCTCCGGCGCGAGGTGCAGGTGATCGAGGGGGAGCACGCGCTCTGGCTTGACAGCCCCGAGGAACTCGTCTGCGACCTCCTGGAGGAACAGATCTTCGGCGGTAGCCCGCTGGGCAGGCGCGTGCTGGGCGATCCCCAGGCGCTTTCGGCGCTGCGCGCCCAGGACCTCCGGGCCTTTCACCAGGCGACATGGCGCCTGGGACGTTCCGTGCTGGCCGTCTCCGGCCCCATCCCGGTCGCGCAGGTGGCGCGGCTCGCGCAGGCGCTCGAGGAGTCGCCGGCGCCGCGCGCGGCGGCGCGCCGCGTTGCCGCGCGTCCGGCCGCCGGCGCAGCGTCCGCGGGCCGCATCTCCCAGATCCACTTGGCGGTCGGCGGGGCGGCACTGCCCTTCGGAGACCACGGACTCGCCGCGCAGGACCTCCTGGTGCAGGAGTTCGGCGGGGGTCCGAGTTCGCGGCTCTTCCAGCGCCTGCGGGACGAAGATGCGCTCTCCTACGGCGTCTACAGCTACGCGACCGCGTACGCCGCGGGCGGCATGTGGGGAGTCTACGCCGACCTGCCGGCAGGGCAGCTCAGGGAGGGGCTCTCCGCGATCCTGGAGGAGGCGCAGGCGCTGCGTCGCGCGCGGATCGGGGAACGGCGCCTCGGGCCGATGCGCCGCGCGGCCGAAGGTGCGCTCCTGCTCTCGCTCGACAGCCCGTTCGCGCGCGTCGAGCGCCACGCGCTGCAGGTCCTGCTGCGCGGCGGCGCCGAGCCTCTCGATCGGGAGATCCAGGAGCTGCACGCGGTGGACGGGCGTGCGCTGCGCGAGGCGGCCGAGCGCATGCTGCGGCCCGAAACGTGGCGCGGCGTCGCGCTGCTGCCGGATGGCAGGCTCCTTCGCGGCGGCATCGACGAACTCACGGCGGAGGTGGGCGAGTGATGGTCAGGGTCTCGGTGCAGCGACTCCATCCCACTGCGCGCCTGCCGGAGCGGCAATCGGCCGGGGCGGCGGGCTACGACCTCTACGCGGTCGAGGACCAGGTCATCCCGGCCCGCGGCCGCGCGCTCGCGCGGACCGGCATCGCGATCGCGCTGCCGGCGGGCTACGAAGGCCAGGTGCGGCCGCGTTCGGGCCTCGCGCTCAAGTTCGGCGTGCGCGCGCACTTCGGCACGATCGACAGCGACTACCGCGGCGAGCTGCAGGTGCTCCTGCACAACGACGCGGCGGAGGACTACCGGGTGACGGCCGGCGACCGCATCGCGCAGCTTGTGGTCGCTCCCGTGGTCCATGCCGAGTTCCACGAGGAGGAGATCGGCCAGACGGAGCGCGGCGGAGGCGGTTTCGGCCATACCGGCAACTGAAGTCGTATTGCGTCCCCGATCCCCGCATAGGCTTGTCACGGAGGGGGACGACATGCGCCTATCGGAACTGCACAGCCGCGAGATCATCAACCTGTACGACGGGGCGAGGGTCGGGATCATCGGCGAGACCGAGATCCTCTTCGATCCCGAGACCGGCGAGATCCAGGAACTGCTCCTGCCTGCGCGCGGCGGGATCTGGCAGCGGCGTCGCTCGTTCGCGATCCCCTGGGAGTCGGTGCGGCGCATCGGTCCCGAGGTGATGATCGTCGAGGTGCAGCCGCGCGATGGCCGGCCGGAGCACCGCTAGTCGGCGCACGCCTCCGGCTGGATACCGGCGCTCGCGTCGGTTAGGCGCTATCCGCCCCGGGGATGCTACTCCGGGGGGTGTTCGAGAGTGGCACACACAGTCGTCGCGGCATTCCAGGACACGGCTCGGGCGAAGGAGGCCGTTCGTCAGCTTGAGGCCAAGGGGTTCAACGACCGCGAGGTCTCGCTGATCGGTCCTGAGGACAAGAACGCTCACGGGCAAGGGGCGCACCAGGACTCCACGACGGATGGAGCCGCTTGGGGCGCGGGGATCGGCGGCGCGGCAGGGCTCATGGCTGCGGCCGGCGCCATCGCGATCCCGGGCATCGGCCCCCTGATCGCAGCCGGCCCGATCGCGGCAGCGTTGACGGGAGCGACGGCCGGAGGTCTCACCGGTGCGTTCGTCGACCTCGGGATCCCGTCGTCCAGCACGAAGCGCTACGAGGATGAGTTGAAGCAGGGGCACTCGTTGGTCACCGTACAGTCGGACGAGGAGCGCCTTCAGTCCGCGCGCAACGTGCTGCAGGCGCAGGGCGCCCACGACATCGAAGTCGACTGAAGCGGCACCTGCAGCGAGGGCAGACCGGCAATGGTCTGCCCTCGCTGTTGCGCACCCCCTTCCAAAGGCGCATAGCATACCTTCGGAGCAGGGAGGTGGAGCGGATGGCGTCCGACCTCGCGGGGCTCAAGGCGGGAATCATCGGCGGCGATCGGCGAGAACTCGAGGTGGCGACTGTTTTTCATGGCCTGGGTGCGGAAGTGCGAGCGGTCTGCCTCCCATGGCCGGATGATGCGACGTTCGCAGCGAATCGCCTCGAGGATGTGCTCGCGTGGGCGGATCTGCTGCTGGCCCCCGTCGGGGGCGTCGACAAGTTCGGGCAGGTCTCCTACACGATCGTCGAGGGCCAGGAGCCGCCACGCCTGACGTCCGACACGCTGCGGCATGTGCCGCCGGGCACTCCGCTGTTCATCGGCCAGGCAACCACTGGATTACGGCAGATCTGTGCCGAGCAGGGCATCCGTCTCGTCGAGTTCCGCGAGACAGATGAGTTCGCTTGGCGCAACGCCGTTCCGACGGCGGAGGGTGCGATCGAGATGGCGCTCCGGCTCACAGACCACACACTGCACGGATCCCGGTGCCTGGTACTCGGCTTCGGGCGCAGCGGATCTGTGCTGGCGCGCACGCTGCATGGCCTGGGCGCACGGGTAGAGGTGCTCGCGCGAGACGGCGTCGACCTCGCCAGGTCCTACGCGATGGACGTCAGCGCGCAGTCGCTTTCGGACCTGCGCTCCGCCGTGGCGGATGCGGACGTCGTGTTCAACACCATCCCTGTGGTCGTGCTTCGCGAGGACGTGCTGCAGCGCATGCGGCGCGGCGCCGTGATCGTGGACATCGCGAGCGCCCCGGGCGGGACGGACTTCGCGGCGGCAAGGCGCCTGGGCCTCCAGGCACACCTGGCACCTGGGCTCCCCGGCATCACGGCGCCGCGCACCGCCGGCCGGATCGTCGCGGATACAGTGCTCAGTCTGCTTCGCGACATGTGAAGCGTCGCAGGATCGCGGCATGCCGTGGTCCTGCGACTTCGTCGGGCAGCGCGCGGGGACAATCTTGGTTGACACTGACGGTGGACCGTCGTAGACTCATGCTTGCCTAGGGGAGCGACAGCTGAGAGTGCGCCGCAGGGCGCAGACCCTACCAACCTGAACTGGGTAATGCCAGCGTAGGGAAGGCAGCAGCGGAACGATGGCCATTGGAAAGCCACGCGTCCGACTCCTAGGAGTCGGACGCGTTTTGTCGTCCCGCACCGCCCCAGGCGGGAGGGGGATCCGAATGCATTGGAAGCTCCGTGACATCGTTGTCGCCGCGATCCTCGCGGTGGTGTCGGGCGCCGTGTACCTCGGCTGGGACATTCTCTTCAAGTTCGTGCCCTCATCGGTCAACCCGATCGTACTGGCGCTCTTCAACGGCCTTTGGTGGATCGCGGCCGGCATCGTGCCGTACATCGTGCGCCGCCCCGGCGCGGCGCTGTTCGCCGAGTCGGTCGGCGGTCTCGTCGAGTTTCTCCTGGGGAGCCCGTACGGCATCCAGGCGTTCACGATCGGCATCGCGCAGGGTCTCGGGGTCGAGCTCGGATTCGCCTTCGGCGGCTGGCGTCGCTACGGCTGGGGCAGCATGCTGCTCGCGACGGCTCTCGGGGGGATCGGGAACTACGTCTACTCCTACTTCTACTACGGCGTCAACGACTACTCGGCGGCCCTGCAGGTCGGCTACATCGTCGCGTCGATGGTCTCCGGAGCAGTGCTCTCGGGTCTCCTCTCCAAACTGGTTGGCGACGCGCTGCGGCGCACCGGCGTACTCAGGAACTTCCCCATCGCCCAGGTGAGCGGTCACGCATCCTGAGCGTGAGACCGCCCCAACCGCGAGGGCGGGGGAACTCCTCCTGCGCCTCGAGGGGGTGACCGTCGCCTACGAAGGCTCGCAGGCGCTCACGGGCGCCTCGCTCGAGCTGCGTCGCGGAGAGGCCGTGCTCCTGATTGGCCCGAGCGGCTGCGGCAAGTCGACGCTTGCCATGCTGGCGGCGGGGTTGATCCCCGCGGCCGTCGAGGCGGAGGTGGCGGGCGAGGTGTGGCGCTCGACAGCCATCTCTCGCCCCGGCGGTGTGGGCTACGTATTCCAGGATCCCGAAGCGCAGCTGTGTCAACTGACGATCGGCAGCGAGGTCGCGTTCGGCCTCGAGAACATGCGCATGCCCCCCGGCGAGATGCCCTCGCGCACCATGGCGGCGCTGCGCGAGGCGGGACTCGAGGTCTCCCCCGGGGAGTTCGACGCGGTGCTTTCCGGCGGCATGAAGCAGAGGCTCGCGATCGCCTGTGCGCTCGCGCAGCGCCCAGACCTCCTGGTGCTCGACGAGCCGACCGCGAACCTCGATCCGCAGGCCACCCTAGCCGTCTTCCGGACCATCGCGCGCCTCAGGGCGGCGGGGCAGACCATGCTCGTGATCGAGCACAAGTTCTCCGACCTGATCGCGGCGATGGACCGCGTGGTCGCCCTGGGGCCGCAGGGCCGCGCTGCGTTCTCGGGCCCCCTGCCGGACGAGGTCGAGCGGCGCTGGCCGGCGATGCAGGCGCTCGGCGTGGTGCCCGCATGGCAGACGTCGCCGCTGGACTCCGGGCGGACGCGAGACGTCTTCGCCGTACCGCACGCGCACGCCCCCGCCGCGTTCGCGGCGCGAGAACTCGACTACACCTACGCGTCCAGATCCGCCCAGCGTCGCCTGCGGCGGCGCGGGGAGGAGCCGCGTCGGGCACTTCGGGGGCTGACACTCGAGATCCCCAGCGGATCGTTCACCGCCATCGTCGGGGCGAACGGCTCGGGCAAGTCGACGCTCCTTCGGTTGCTCGCGGGGTTCGAGCGCCCGACCGGCGGGACGCTCTCGGCCCCCACGTCCGCGCACGCCATCGCCTTCGCCTTCCAGAACCCCGAGCACCAGTTCGTCTACGAGACGGTCGCGGAGGACCTCGTCAGCCGCTACGTCGGCGAGGGGCCCGTGCCGGATCACGCCCTGCGGCTGCTGGCGGAGTTCGGCCTCGAGGGGCACGAGCGCCAAAGCCCCTTCTCGCTCAGTCAGGGCCAGAAGCGGCGGCTCTCGGTCGCGGCCATGTTGGTGCAGGAGCACGAGGCATACCTGCTCGATGAACCGACCTTCGGGCAGGATGCGCGCACGCAGGAGGCGATCATGCAGCGGCTGCAGGGCCTCAAGTCGCAGGGGCGCACCGTCGTGATCACGACGCATGACCTCGACCTCGTGCGCCGTTACGCGACGCAGGTGCTCGTGCTGAAGCAGGGGGAGATGCTCTTCTGCGGCGCGCCGAAGGACCTCTTCGACCGGGGGGAACTCCTCCGCCGCGGCGGTCTCGCGCCGGACGCGACGGCGGAGGGTGCCGTCGGTGGCGATGGCGCCCAGGAGGTGCCCTTCGTGCGCATCTCACCTGCGCAGGCGGTCTCTTTGGTCGGCCGGCTGCACCCGGGGATGAAGCTGCTCGCGACCCTCCTCGCGATGGGGGTGCTCGTCTTCACCGTGAACGTGCGCCAGGGCGTCTACCTGACCCTCCTGCCGCTCGCGCTGCTCTTCTGGGGCGCCCGGCTCGGCCTGCGCCAGGTTGCGGTGCGCATGCTGCCGTTCGTCGCGTTCTTCGCGCTCTACACGTGGACCCTGACCGCGTACGCCCAGGCGCCGCCGGGATCGCCGTACGTGCAGTTCCTCTTCTTCCACCTGAGCCTCTACGGGCTTGACGTTGGCCTCGCGCTCGCCTTCCGCATGCTCGCGACCGTGACGTTCGCCATCCTCTTTGTCTCCACGACAGACCTTACAGACCTTTTGACGAGCTTCTCGCAGAACCTCGGGGTGCCGCCGAAGTTCTCCTACGGCACGCTCGCAGGGCTGCGCTTCTTCCCGCTGTTCCAGGACGAGTGGGCGAAGCTGCGCCGCGCGCGCTCGCTGCGCCAGGGCGCCGGCAGCTCTCGCCTGACGCGCGTCGTCACGTACGCGCTGCCGCTGCTCAGCCAGGCGATTCGACTGGGCGAACGCGTCGCGATCGCGATGGAGGCGCGGGGGTTCCACGGCGCGCCGGCCGAACGCGCCGATGGCCGGACCTACCTGCGACCCTTGCGCGTGCGCCCGTGGGATCTGCTCTACGTGGCGGGGATCGTAGCTGTGGCGGTCTGGCTCCTGCTCCTGGGCCGCTGATGCGCAGCGGCTAAACTTCGGCGAAACGCGCGGCGTCAGGCAGGGGTGGACGCGCCTGCCGGCGGACGGGAGACCAGAGCAGGAACGGGACTGCGGCCAGGATCAACCCGCTCGCGAGCAGCAGCGCTCCGCGCACGCCGAGACTGCCGGCGAGCAGGGCCGCCGCGAACGCGCCCACGGCGCCGACGACATTGCCGAGGAAGCGCACCGACCCCGTGACGCGTCCCAGCCAGGCACTGGGCGTCGCCGACTGGCGCAGGACCGCCTCGCCAACGCCGAACAAGGTGCCGCCCGCGTCGCCGAAGAGCTGCGCCGCGAGGAGGAAGAGGAAGGCCAGAAGCGGAGCCCTGGGCGCGAACGGTACGAGCAGCGTGACGAGGCCGTAGAGGGCGGCGCCGGCGGTCAGCGCCGGCCCGCTGCCGAGCCGCCGCGCGATGCGCGGCGAGACGTACGCAGCGCAAAGCGCACCGACGCCTCCGGCCGTGATCAGTCCGCCGATCGCCAGGGGACTGAGCCGCAGATCCTTGAGGGCGTAGAACTCGTAGAGCGCGTCGAAGAAGCCGCCGCCCACGCTCTGCAGGGCGACGGCGATCGCGAGGGGACGGAGCAGCGGATGGAGAAAGAGCGCCCGCGCCCCCGCCCAGGCTTCCAGGGCGCCGCTCGCTCCGCTCTCGTGCGCCGGCCGCGCTTCGCGGCTGCGGATCAGGCCGAGCGAGAGGGCCGACGCAAGGTAGGTGAGCGCGTCGACGCCGATGGCGATCGGCCCTCCGAGCGTCTGGATCAGGATCCCCATCAGCGCGGGTCCGCTCGTCTCCCCGACGGCCGAGGCGGCGGAGACCGAGGCGTTCGCCGGTTCCAGGCGATGGCGGCCGACGAAGTCTGGCAGGAAGGCCTGGTCCGCCACATCGAACAGCACGGAGATCCCGGTCACCAGTCCGAAGACGAGCAGCATGTCGAGGAAGCGCAAGCGGCCAAGCGCCGCGAGCAGGGTGATGGTCAGAAGGAGGGCGGCGCGCGCGAGGTCTGCCGCGATCAGCAGAGGACGTCTGCGCGAACGGTCGGCGATCACGCCGGCCAGCGGCGAGATGAGCAGTGCGGCGATGTAGCCGAGCGCCGCCATGTAGCCGAGGTCCTGCGCCGTGGCCCCGGCTGCGAGCACCGCGACCATCGGCAACCCTTCGCGCGTGATGCGCGATCCGAGTTCGGTTACGGTGCGGCCGGCGATGTAGATGCGGAAGTCGGGGTCGCGCGACAAGCTTCTGGTTGCGTGCTCTGCCATAGCGGTTAGACTCTAACATAGCGTGAGGCTCGTTCGGGCGCTCCAGCGGTCCTATGCGAATTCTAAGACCGTTGGGCTAAGATGGACGGACCCAGGTGAGCCCGGTGATGTGTCCCCCAAGATGTGAAGGAGCTGATTGGTTGAAGCGTTCCGCGATACTGGCCCTGGTCGGGGTCGGCGCGCTCGTGCTGACCGCCGGTTGCGGGGCCGGCTCGACGGCGAGCAGCGCCCAGACGGTCTGGGCGACGGTGCAAGGCCACAAGATCACGCAGCAGGATGTCAGGACTCGGGTCAACATCGTGAAGTTGCTCACTCCGCAGTCTACGGCCAAGCTGACGCGTACGGACTGGGTCGGCGAGACGCAGGAGCTCGTCGACGAGTACATCGTGGGCCAGCTGGCGTCCAAGGCGAAGTTCACGTTGACGAAGGCGCAGCAGTCCACGGCGCAGTCGCAGCTGATGTCCTACCTGACCCAGAGCTACGGCAGCACGACGGCGCTCGACAAGGCGATCAAGGCGGACAACACGAACAACGCCCAGCTGAACGCGTTCGCTGTGCGGACGACGCTGCTCGACGGCTACCTGGCGAAGGTGGTCTCGACGCCGTTCGTCACGAGCGCCCAGATCCAGTCGTTCTACAAGGCGAACATCTCCCAGTTCCAGCAGCCCGAGGAGTACGACCTCGCGCACATCCTGGTGACGACGAAAGCCAAGGCGCAGAGCATCCTGACGCAGCTGCAGGCGGGAGCCTCCTTCTCGGCGCTGGCCAAGAAGTACTCCACCGACACGGGATCGGCCTCGAAGGGCGGAGACCTTGGCTACGCGCCGCTCAGCAACTACGTCACCGCGTTCGCGAACGCCGCGAAGCAGCTGACCAAGGTCGGTCAGATCAGCGGGATCGTGCATTCACAGTACGGCTACCACATCATCAAGCTGCTGGGGATCCACCCTGCAACGACGCAGCCCTTGAGCGCCGTCACCCCGGAGATCCAGTCGTACCTGCAGTCGCAGAACCAGACGACGGCGCAGCAGAAGTACATCGCGAGGCTGCGGACCAAGGTGAAGGTCAAGCTCTCGGTCCCGAAGAAAGTTCCCACGTCCTGAACGCAGCCGGCGCCTGCCGGCGCTCTGGGGGTGGCGTGATGCTTCGGGAGTTCGTGCTGCTGCGCGCCGGGGAGTGCCTGATCGACCAGTCCCAGCTGCTGACCGGAACGGCAGTGGGGAAGATGCTGCGGGTCCCGATCTGGATGTATCTCCTGCGCGGAGACGACGCGCTGCTGCTCGTCGATACGGGGATGCCGCCCGAGTGCGTCGGCAACCCGCGGTTCTTCGCCGATGAAGAGGACGGCGACCAGATCCAGCCGCAGATGCGGCCGGACGATGCGGTCGATCGGGTGCTGGGCCGCGTGGGGCTGCGCGCGGAGGATCTCGACGGCGTGATCAGCACGCACTGGCACTTCGACCACGCCGGCGGCAACCGTCTGCTGCGCGCTGCGCCGCTGCTGGTGCACCGGGAGGAGGCCCAGAGCTTCGCCACCGAGGACCCGCCCCCTTGGGTCGACCTCCAGCGCGAGATGCGCTACGTCGTGGACGGCGAGCAGCCCATGCCGGGCGTTCAGTTCCTGCACACGCCCGGCCACACCCCGGGGCACCTCTCGCTCTTGCTCACGCTGCCCTCGTCGAGGCCGATCCTGCTGACGATCGATGCGTGCTACACCGCGCGCAACTGGGCTGAGAACGTCCCTGGCGCCATGGCGGACGCCGAACGCGGGATGCGCAGCGTCGCGCGTCTGCGGGAGATCGCGCAGGCCGCGTCCGCCACCGTCTTCTTCGGACACGACGCAGCCCAGGCGGGAGAGGAGCAGTGGGGCGCGCTGGCGCGCTAAGACCCCGGTCCGGCTGCACGCTCACCCGGACCGCGCAGCGTGGTACACTGCTGGCGACAGAACGCGTCCGTCGAAAGAGGTATCGGATGGCCGAGCGCAGTCGACCCATCACACCGTTTCTCCACTTCACGCGCGACGAATGGTGCGCCTTGCGGGCAGCGACCCCCCTCACCCTGTCGGACGACGACTGGACCCAGCTGCAGGGGCTCAACGAGCGCCTCTCCCTCGACGAGGTGGCGGACGTCTACCTGCCCCTGACGCGACTTCTCAACCTCTACATCGGCGCGGTGCAGGAACTGCACCGCGCCCGTGGCACGTTCCTGGGCGACGGCGCGAACAAGGTTCCGTTCGTCATCGGCATCGCCGGCAGCGTCGCGGTGGGCAAGAGCACCACCGCGAGGGTGCTGCAGGCCCTGCTTACCCGTTGGCCGCAACGGCCGCGCGTCGATCTCGTGACCACAGACGGCTTCCTCTACCCGAACGCACTACTGGAACGGCGCGGCAGCCTGGGTCGCAAGGGTTTCCCCGAGAGCTACGACCTGCGTGGCCTGGTGCGCTTCGTCGCCGACGTGAAGTCCGGAAAGCCGGAGCTCAAGGTGCCCGTGTACTCACACCTGCGCTACGACATCGTGCCTGGGGAGTGGCAGGTCGTCGACCGGCCGGACGTCGTGATCGTCGAGGGGCTCAACATCCTCCTTGGCGCGAGCGCCGGTGCACGGCAGCACCACCTCGTCTCGGACTTCCTGGACTTCAGTCTGTTCGTGGACGCCGACGAGTCGATCATCCGCCGCTGGTACGTGGATCGGTTCCTCACGCTGCGCGACACCGCGTTCCGTGACGAGTCCTCGTACTTCCATCGCTACGCGGACCTCTCCGACGTACAGGCCGTCGCGGTGGCGGAGGGGATCTGGCGCGACGTGAACAGCATCAACCTGAAGGAGAACATCGCGCCGACGCGCGATCGCGCCCAGCTGATCCTGCGCAAGGGAGAGAACCATCGCGTGGAGTCGCTGAAGCTGCGGCGCATCTGAAGCAGGCGGCACCTTCGGCGGCGCAAGGGAGCATCGCTTCGTGCCGAACCAGGCCGGGTCGGGCGGCCGCGGCTTCCGGACCGCTCGGCTCCTTCGCCGCGCCGTGTGCCCCGGCCGGCGCCGACCGGGAAGGCGCGGTCGGCCTACAACCCGGGCGACTCGACCTCGCATCGTGTGACGAGGGGCCCTCGGTGCACGCGCCAACTGCGACGGGCCGACCATCTGGAAATGTGGCCCATCAGCAGCGCTCCCAGGGAGTAGCATGTCCTTGGGAGGTGCGTGGGCATGTTCTGGGCAGTGTCGATCGTCGCGGTTGCGCTCGCTGCCGTGTTCACCAGCCAAGCCACCAAGTGATCCGCAGGACCCGGAGGGCTGCTAGGCCGCACGGCAGCCCTCAGGGCCTCTTCGTGCGCCGGTGCGCATCCGGGTCTTGCGCTGCGCACTCCAGTCCGGGCGGCGAGCGCGCGAAGGCCGGCCGCTCTACTCGCGCCGGGCTGCGTTTCCAGACCGGCGCCTTCGGGCACCGCGCCAGATGGTGCATGCGCGCCCGTGGGAAGCAGCAGAGCGCGGCGCCAAGAGGGCGCGCAGCGGCCGATCGGCACGGGAGCGCGAAGGTGCCAGATGCGGAAGGCGTGCGGGGCAGGAGAGGATCCCCCTGGGATTGGCCCAGGGGGATCCTCTCCTGCCCCGGTCGGGGGTCGAGTCAGCGCAAGGCGGCTGCTGCGCTGCGCTGCTCGCTGGGCCTCCTAGCCTTCTCGGCGACGGGGGCCGTGCGGCTCGAGGGCGCGGCCGGATGGCATGGTCCGAAGATCGCCAGGAGCGATAGGACTACGCCGATCACGACGCAGGCGACGCCGATCGTCGCGACCACGAACGAGAGACCGTAGACGGCGGGCGAGACGAAGACGTAGAGAAGCCCCGCGACGAAGGAGATGACGACGCCGACGAGGAGCGTCAGGTCGCCCGCGCGCCTGATCACGCTCAGCTTGGCCCTCTTCCAGCGCGCGGTGGAGATCCACAAAGTGGAGACCTGGACCGCGGCGTTCGCCGCGCTCGGCGGCCTCCTGTCTGGGGTGATGGGGCACATCGCAGGTTGGATTCTGGAGTTCGGCAACGTCCCGAAGGCGATCATCGGGGGATGGGCGGCGCTCTCCGCGGAGACCTGGCAAAGCCTTCTCACGCACCTCATCTCGGCGCACGCCCACTTGATGGTCGTCGCGGTGATCGCTCTGATCGTCGCGACGTTCTGCGGTGCATTTACGCTTGAGCGGCGGGGTCACTGGCTGATGCGCTTCGGACTTTGGTGGACGGCCGTCGGCGTCCTGGGCATGACGATCGTCTACGTCGTCGCAGGCGCCACCTGGGCGCAGCCGCCAACGCTGTTCGCGCACGGCGTGAGCGGCATCTCCGGCGACGACCTTGTGGTCGGGGTCGGCGTGATGTTCGGCGGGCTTGTGGCGCTGATCGGGCTCGCGGCCGAGCGGCTGCCGCAGACGGTGATCCGCTGGGGGTCGGGGGTTCTGACCGCCATGATGTTCGTCACGGTGGTCATGATCGGCTTCTTCATCGATGCCCACGGGGGCCTCTGCGGCCACGGCGTCGGAACCGCTTCACGCGCTCCGGTAGACGCCGTCTACGGCTGGTACCACCAGGACTTCGCCCTGTTCCTGTTGCCCGCGGTCGCGACGCTGCTCCTTGTGCTGAAGCAGTTCGCGCGCGACGAGAGCCGCAGCCGGGTTGCCAGCCTCACGCTTCTCGCCGGCAGCATCGTCATCTTCGCCGGCGGCATCCTCTACGTGTTCGTCTCCCCGGCCGTCTACGGCATCTCCTTCCTCGTGGCGACGATCGGCATGGCGCTGACGGTCATCGGTGTCGCGCTGGGCATCTCGGCGCTGGCAGGAACCGGGCAGCGCCGCGCGGCAGCGGTCGGCGCACCGAAGGAGGGCTTCACCGGCTAGGAACCGGCAGCAGGGGGAGGGCCGCGCGGACGGCGAGGAGTCGCCCACGCGGCCCGTCGTCGCCCCCTGCGCGCAGCTCGGCGGGGGGCAGGCAGCCAGGATCGCGGTCCCGCCGCCACGGGAACGCCCCCTTTTGGACGATACATGCGGCGGCATGTCGGAGTACCTCGGCGCTCGGACGAGGGTGCGGCCCGCAAGGGACCGGGATCTGCCGCAAAGGTGCGCACCTTCGTCCGAAGGCTGATCGCATCGTCGCCAAAGGCGGCGGAGGGAGGTGACAGCCATCATGCCGCCTTTTGTACCATCTTCGCCGCACGCTCAATGCCCTGCGCGGGCGTCACTGCGCGGTGTTGCGTGACGGAAGATGGTCCGGTCGGGGTGTCCGCCAGCGGGGGGCGCACCAGGTGGACTGCAGAGTCGCGGCGTTCGGATGCCCAGGGGAGTACCTACGGCGATGGGCGACGCCGAACCGACCTCCTAGAATGACGGTGGATCCGACGGGAGTCCTTTGGGAGGCATCGAGATGACCACGATGGAACTCGCGAGCATAGCGGTGGACAAGGTCGTAGACGCGCGCGGAACCTCTTGCCCCGGTCCGATCCTGGCCGCCAAGAAGGGAATCGTCGACGTGAAGGTCGGCGGAGTCATGGCCGTGCTCTCGACCGATTCCGGCACGCAGCGAGACCTGCCCGCGTGGGCGAAGAAGATGGGCCACGAGTTCCTGGGCTTCGTCGAGGAATCCGGGTACCTGAAGTTGCTCATCCGGCGCGCGAAGTAGTCAGCCATGGCGGTGCAACTGGAGCGCCGGCTCCCCGAAGCCGGCCGCAAGCCACCGAGGATCCTCGTATTCTCCACGAACAACATCTCGGACCCCGGCATCGACCTCGCGGGCAGCGCCCACATGCACTACTCGCCGTCGGTGGTGACGATCGCGCTGCCCTGCACCAGCGGGATCTCGCCGGACTGGATCGTACGCGCGCTGCAGCAGGGGTTCGACGGCGTGTTCATCGCGTCGGACGGTGAGGAGTGCGCATACCTCAGCGACTGCGCCGAGCGCTCCGCCAAGATCTTCGAGACAGCGCAGGCGCGTATGCAGGAGTGCAGCATCGCTCCGGCGCGCCTGAGGATGGCGGCGATCTGCTCGGTGTGCGCGGAGCCGTTCACCAAGTACATGCGCGAGTTCCGCCAGGTCCTGGAGGAGCTCGGTCCGATCGAGAGGGAGTAGGCGGAGAGCATGGACTACGACGCGCTCGTGATCGGCAGCGGCATCGGCGGCATGGAATCCGCCCTGAAGCTTGGCGACATGGGCTACAAGGTGCTCGTCGTCGAGCGGGAGGCCTCGATCGGCGGAAAGATGATTCTGCTCAGCAAGGTCTTCCCCACGCTCGACTGCGCGAGCTGCATCTCGACGCCGAAGATGGCGGCCACGATCCACCACCCGAACATCGACGTGCTGACCTACGCCGAGGTCGAGAAGATCTCGCGCGACGCGGGCGGGCACTTCCACGCCGTTGTGCGCAAGAACCCCCGCTTCGTCGACGAGGACGCCTGCACGGGGTGTCAGCAGTGCGAGATGGCCTGCACCGTCGCGGTGCCCGACCAGTTCAACGCGGACCTCGTGGCGCGGCGGGCCGCCTACATCGCCTTCCCGCAGGCGGTGCCGAAGAAGGCCGTGATCGACCGGCCGGGCACGTCGCCATGCACCTTCACATGCCCCGCGGGCATCAAGGCCCACGGCTACGTCTCCCTGACCCGCAGCGGCGAGTACGAGAAGGCCTTCAACCTCATCTTGGAGACGACGCCGCTCGTGGGCAGCCTCGGTCGCGCCTGCTTCGCGCCGTGCGAGGACGAGTGCTCGCGCGGCAGCCTGGAGGGGCCGGTGCCGATCCGCCGCATCAAGCGGTTCATCGCGGACACCCACTACGCGTCGGGCAACCCCGTCGGCGTGGAACCCACGGCGGAGAACGGCCGGCGCGTCGCAGTCGTCGGGTCTGGACCCGCCGGCCTCACCGCCGCATGGCAGCTTCGCCTCTTGGGCTACGGCGTCAAGGTGTTCGAGGCCGCTCCGGTCGCAGGCGGCGCACTGGCCCTGACGATTCCCGCGTACCGCCTGCCCGGGGAAGTCGTGGCGCAGGATGTCGGCAACCTCGTAGCCATCGGCGTGGAGATCGAAACGAACCACCGCATCGACGATCTCGAAGCCCTGCACCGTGACGGCTTCGACGCGGTGCTCCTGGCGACCGGTACCCCGCGCGCCGCGAGGCTCGGTGTGGAGGGTGAGGACCTCAAGGGCGTCGTACCCTCACTGACCTTCCTAGAGGACGCGAAACTCGGCCGCCCGCAGCACCTGCGGGGCAAGCACGTCGTCGTCGTCGGAGGGGGCAACGTGGCGATCGACGCCGCGAGATCCGCCCGCCGCCTCGGCGCCACGGTGGAGCAGGTCTGCCTCGAGCGCAGGCACGAGATGCCTGCCTTCGCCTGGGAGATCGAGGAGGCGCTCGCGGAGGGCGTCGCGCTGCACGACGGGTGGGGCGTCGCAGCCCTGCGGGGCCCGGGCAGCGTACAGGCGATCGAGCTCAAGCGCTGCACGGCCGTCTTCGACGCGAGCGGACGCTTCAGCCCGCGCTACGACGAAGCGGACCGCGGCGAGCTCGCGTGCGACGCGGTGATCGTGGCGATCGGCATGGGCCCGGACACCGCCGGGTTCGAAGGAACGCTGGCGCCGCGGCGCAACCGCACCGCCGATGTGCACCCCGAGACCCTGCAGGGCGGAGTGCCGTACGTCTTCGCCTGCGGCGACGTCGCGCTGGGAGCCACGATGATCACCACGGCCGTCGGCTCCGGCCGCCGCGCCGCGTACATGATCGATCGCTACCTGCAAGGGCAGGAGTTCGACGCCGCCGCTTTCGACCTGCGCCTGCCGAAGGTGGAGCCCGAGGACGTGCTGCGCCGGCAGAAGAGCCACAGCGAGAAGCCTCCCGGCGCATCCGGGAAAGCCATCACGAACCAGCCGAGCGATTTCTGGGAGATCGAGGCACCGCTCACGGAGGAGGAGGCGCACTACGGCGCCGGACGCTGCCTCGACTGCGGCGTCTGCTCGGAGTGCCACGAGTGCGTCAACACGTGCCCGGCGGACGCCATCCACCTCGAGATGCGGCCGGAGACGATCGAGGCGCAGGTCGGCGCAGTGATCGTGTCGACGGGCTTTCGGCTCTTCCCTGCAGACCTCAAGCCGCAGTACGGCTACGGCCGGTACAAGAACGTGATCACCGGCATGCAGATGGACCGACTGCTCGCACCGACGCGGCCGTACAACAGCGTGCTGCGCCCGGGCGACGGCAAGGTGCCCGACCGCATCGCCTACGTGATGTGCACGGGATCGCGTGACCAGACGGTCGGGAATCCGCTCTGCTCCAAGATCTGCTGCATGTACTCGATCAAGCAGAACCAGCTGATCATGGGCGCGTTGCCGCTCGCGGACGTCACGGTCTTCACGATCGACGTGCGCACCGCGGGCAAGGGCTACGACGAGTTCTACGTGCAGGCGGCGTCGATGGGTACGAACTTCATCAAGGGACGCATTGCTGGCATCCGGGAACGCGAGAACGGCAACCTGATCGTTCGCTACGAGGACATCGAGCACGAGGGCGCCACGCGCGAGGAGGAGTTCGACCTCGTGGTGCTGGCGGTCGGCGTTCAGCCGAACCTCGATACCCAGGCGCTGTTCGCGGGAGACGAGCTCGCCCACGACGCCTACTACTACGTCGCCGAGACCGACGAGGACCTCAGTCCGGGCGAGACGTCGATCGCCGGCGTGTTCGTCGCCGGGGCGGCGGCTGGCGCCAAGGACATTCCGGAGTCGATCCTGCACGCCGGCGCGGCCGTCGCGCAGGCGGCGGCCTACATCGAAGGGATGAAGGTGGGCGTATGACAGCGCGCAGGATCGGCGTCTACGTTTGCCACTGCGGCGGCAACATCTCCGACTACGTCGACGTGGATCGCGTGATCGACGCGGTCAAGGGCGAGGAGGGCGTAACCGTCGCGCGCACGGCGATGTTCACCTGCTCCGATGCGACGCAGCAGGAGATCTACGACGACATCCAGTCCCTCGGCCTGGACGGGCTCGTCGTCGCCTCGTGCTCCCCCAAGCTGCACACGCTCACGTTCCGCGGTGTCGCGAAGCGCGCAGGGCTCAACCCTTACCGCTACACGCAGGTGAACGTGCGCGAGCAGTGTTCGTGGGCCCACACGGACGACCGCGAGGGCGCCACCGAGAAGGCGATCCGCCTTGTGCGCGCGGGCATCGCCCGCACAGCGCTGCTCGCCCCCCTGGATCCCACGGTCGTGGAGACCGTGCCGAAGACGCTCGTGATCGGCGCCGGCATCGCTGGGCTGCGCGCGGCGATCGGCCTCGCGGACATCGGCCTCTCCGTGGTCGTCGTGGAGCGTGAGGCCGAACTCGGGGGCCGGGTCCAGGCGTTCGGCCCGATGTACCCCAACGACAAGGAAGGCAGCGAGCTGATCGGTCAGCTCGTCGAGCAGGTGCGCAGGCGCGAGAGCATCGCGGTCTTCACGCAGGCCGAGGTGGTCAAGAAGGCAGGCAGCTTCGGCAACTACGTCGTCGACATCCGCACGCACTCCAGCTCGTCGATGACGATGCAGCTCTCGGTGGGCTCGATCATCGTGGCGACCGGCTTCGCCGACTACCAGCCCGCCGAGGGCGAGTACGGCTACGGCATCGATGGCGTCGTGACGCTGCCCGAGTACAAGGCGATGCTCGATGCGGCGAAGGGTCCGCTCGTTCGAGACGGCCGCCCGGTGCGAGATGTCGCCTACGTCTACTGCGTCGGCAGCCGACAGGGAGATCAGGGTCCGAACCAGTACTGCTCGCGCTTCTGCTGCTCCGCCGCCGTGCACGCGTCGCTGCAGCTGCACGAGAAGGACCCCGCCGCGCGCCAGTACCACCTCTACCGCGACATGCGCACGTACGGCAAGTACGAGCTGATGTACCAGGAGTCCCGCGAGCAGGGTTCGCTCTACCTCAAGTTCCCGGAAGGCGAGCCGCCGGCCGTCGCCAAGGGCGCGGACGGCAGGCTGCTCGTCACCGTGCGCGACCAGCTCACCGGCCAGAAGGAAGTGGGCATCGCCGTCGACCTCGTGGTGCTCGTAACGGGCATGGTGCCGCGCGAGAACCGTGAGCTCGTCAAGGCGCTCAAGCTGCCGATCGGCCGCGACGGATTCTTCAACGAGATCCACCCGAAGCTGCGGCCGGTCGAGACGGTCGTCGACGGCGTGGCGATCTGCGGCGCGTGCCAGGCGCCGAAGAGCAGTTCCGAAAGCGTCATGTCGGCGCTCGCAGCCGTGACGCAGAGCGCGGCGATCCTCAGGCAGGGCCGCGCCGAACTCGACCCGCAGGTCGCAACCGTGGACGCCGACCTTTGCACCGACTGCGGCGACTGCTACGACGTCTGCCCGTACGACGCCATCGCCCCGCAGGAGATGGCGGCCGGCCGCAAGGTCGCAATGATCAACCCGGCCACCTGCAAGGGATGCGGCGGCTGCGCGCCGCTTTGCCCCGCGGGTGCGATCGACCTGCAGGGCTACACCGGTGCGCAGGTCGTGGCCATGATCGATGGCCTCGCGAGGGAGGTCGTCTAGATGACGGAGCAGACGCGCGACGTGCGCGAGATCGTCCGAGAGGAGATGCTGCGCCGGCGCGAGATCCTTGAGGTCCTCGCCAAGGGCCCGCAAACCGTACCCGCGATCGCGGTCGCCCTGGGCGTCCCCGCGCACGAGGCGATGTACTGGGTGATGGGACTGCGCAAGTACGGCTGGGTCGCCGAGTCGGGGGACGCGGACGAAGAGGGGCACTTCCTCTACCGGGCGATCGAAAGGAAGGGAGCCTGATGACCGTCCTGCAGCCGCACCTCGCCGCCGAGGTGGGCGTAGACGAGTCGTTCAACGCGGAAGCCTGCATGAACTGCGGCATCTGCAGCGCGATCTGTCCCATGGATATCCCCCACTTGCCGCGAGAACTGTTCCGCTACGTCGAGCTCGGCATGAGGGACGAAGTACTCGCACACCAAGAGACCGTCTTCTCCTGCCTCCTGTGCAAGCTGTGCGACGTGAACTGCCCCGCCGGCGTCCACATCGCCGACAACGTGCGTTCCCTGCGCCACTACTTCAACCGCAGCGTGTTCCGCATCTGAGGAGGCGAGTGCAATGGCTTTGCCCACAGGCGCCACCATCGGCATCCTGGCGGACAATCTCCGCCTCCGGCGTTCGGTGCTGCCCATCCCCACGGAGGACGCGGTCCGCTGGACCCGAGGTCTGGGCCTGCCCCGGGGCGGGCGGCGCGTGCTCTACACGGGGCTGATGTACCAGTTGATCCCCTACATCGAGGGGCTCGTGACGGCGCAGGAGCAGCTCGGAGACTCCTGGCTCGCAGGGTTCACGGGGGTCGGACGACAGGTGAACAAACTGCTGAACATCTCGCGCTTCATGGCCCATCCCTCCCGCGAGCAGCGCGAGGCGTGGGACCGCATCCCGCGCAACGTCGCCCTCGTGCTGCAGCGGGCGGGCGTCGAGTTCGGCGCCCTCTACGAGGAGGACCTCTACTCGGGAGCGCTCGCCTATGACCTTGGCGCCGACGAGGAGCTGAGGGAGCATGCGCAGATCGTCTACGCGGCCCTGCGTCGCAACGGGGTGCAGGAGGTCATCACGATCGACCCGCACACCACCAACATGCTGCGCTCGGTCTACCCCACACTGATCGACGGGTACGACCTTCGGGTGCAAAGCTACCTCGAGGTGCTCACGGAGGTGGCGCCCATTCCCACGCACCGCCTCGAAGGAGAGGCGGCCATCCACGACTCCTGCGTGTTTGCGCGGTACGAGGGCGTGGTGCAGGCGCCGCGCGACCTCTTGGAGGGTGCAGGCCTCACGCTGCGCGAGCCGGAGCACAGTGGGACCCAGACCTGGTGCTGCGGCGGACCCCTCGAGTCCCTCTTCCCGAAGAAGGCGGCGGCCCAGGCCGCAAGGCGCGTCGAGGAACTGCGGGCGGTCTCCGGGCGCGGCGTGACGATGTGCCCGCTCTGCTACGTCAACCTGCAGAAGGCGGCGAAGGACCGGATGCGCTTCGAGGATATCTCCGACTTCCTGCGGCAGGCGTACGAAGCCTGACCTGACAGGGGAGGCGCGAAGAGTTGGACACCACCAAGAAGACGATCATCGTGTTCAGCGGCGACCTCGACAAGGCGATGGCGGCCTTCATCATCGCGAACGGCGCAGCGGCCATGGGCGACGAGGTGACGATGTTCTTCACGTTCTGGGGCCTCAACATCCTGCGCAGGCCCGACGGCAAGGCGGGGAGGAAGGGCTTTCTGCAGGGCATGTTCGGCGCGATGATGCCGAAGGGCTCGGCGAAGCTGGGCATCTCGAAGATGAACTTCGGCGGCATGGGCGCACCGCTGATGCGGCGCGTCATGCGCCAGCAGAACGTGTCGTCCCTGGAGGAACTGATCGACACGGCGAAGGAGCAGGGGATCAAGATGATCGCCTGCACCATGTCCATGGACGTGCTCGGATTCCGACCGGAGGAACTCATCGACGGGCTCGAGTTCGCCGGAGTGGCCACCTACCTCGGCGAGGCGGACGAGGCGAACGTCAATCTGTTCATCTGACAGGGGCTTGAGAGGCTGTTCGATTCCTCCTCGGCAGAGCCGCGGAGGGGTAGAAAGGACGGGGCGGTATGGCAAGGATGGTCGTCGGCGTCGCAGGCGGCAGCATGGAGAAGCTGGTCGTGGCATCCACCGTGATCGGAGGTGCTGTCGCCCTCGATCTCGAGGTCGACGTCTACCTCCTGCTGGGGGGTGCGCTGGCCTTCCGCAGGGATGGAGAGGTGCCCTTTGACCACCCGGAGCTCAAGGACGAACTGCTCGCCGGCATGTCGAGAAGCAACGTCCCGGATCCATTCAGCCTGCTCGCGCGCCTGCGCGCGGAAGGCACCGTGCGCATCCACGTCTGCTCGACGGCGGGCAAGATCTGGGGCGCCGAGCGCCTCGAGGACTTCCGACCGCTCGTCGACGACATCGTCGGCATCGCGGAGTACGTGTCGAAGGTGCAGGAAGCGGACGTCGTCCAGGTTCTCTAGGCAGGGAGGCGGGCGCCCACTCGGGCGCCCGCACTGCGTACGGTGAGTTCGGGCAGCACGGTTCCGGACGTGCGAAAAGCAAAGGTGCATGCCGCAGGGACGTGAGCTCTTGTCCCGTCGCGTGGGGCTTTGCGGACTGGACCGCTGGTACGGGCGATGCACGCGAGGTGCACCATGTGACCCGTGTCGCAAGCGGTGCGCAAGCGGTACCCTTCGAGTGGAGTGCGAGCCGGCGTAAGAGCCTCACGCTGGAGCGCACTCTACATCACTGCCCTTCAACAGCCGCTGCCGGGCGGTTGCCGGTCATGCGCCGACCGTCCGCTGCGGCGGCGACCCAAGCCGCGGGCGTCACAGAGAGGCCCGAGGCCTGCGTGAGTGCGTCCATGTGCTGCCTTGCGCGGCGTACCGCAGCGGTGCGCCGCGTACGTATTGCTGACGGTGGACGTAGGGAACCCGGACGGCCTATGGACAAAACAGTGGAATATGGATGAATATGGTGTAAAAGGAGGAGGTGAGGGGGTGCGGTTTTCGGCGTCCAGCTGGCGAGGGTAATGGCATTCCCCCGAGGTCATCGATGCGAGAGGGGTGGGAGCCTTTGAAGATCACGGTGAACGGGGTGCAGCATGCGCTCTCGGTGGAGCCCAGGGCGCTCCTTTCAGAGTACCTCCGCGAGGAACTCGGCCTGACCGGCACACACGTCGGCTGCGACACGAGCCAGTGCGGGGCGTGCACCGTGCTCCTGGACGGCAAGGCGGTCAAGTCGTGCACGGTGTTGGCGGTGCAGGCGGAAGGCTCGGAGGTGACGACGGTCGAGGGCATCGGCAGCGTAGACGACCTGCACGCGGTGCAGGCGGCGTTCTGGGACCGACACGGGTTGCAGTGCGGGTTCTGTACGCCGGGCGTGATGATGGCCGCGATCGGCCTCCTGCAGGAACGGCCGCATCCGACCGAGGAGGAGATCCGCGCGGGGCTCGACGGCGTGATCTGCCGCTGCACTGGCTACCAGAACATCGTACGCGCGGTGCAGGACGCCGCCGGGCGCCTGGCTGCGGAGCAGGACCGGGCGGTGGGGGATTAGGGGGGAGGGAACAGGATGCCTTTGATCGGCGTACCGCACAAGCGTGTCGAGGATCCCAGGTTGATCACCGGCCGCGGGCGCTACACGGACGACGTGCGACTACCGGGCATGCTCCACGCGGCCATTCTTCGCAGCCCGCGCGCCCACGCGCGCATCGAGGCCATCGATGTTGCGGCGGCCAGGTCCGCCGCAGGCGTCGTCGCCGTGTACACGGGGCGCGACATCGCCGGGAAGGTGGGCCCGATTCCCACAGCATGGCTGCCGCCCGACTCGGACATCAAGGCGACGGCGCACCCCGCCCTTGCGACCGACACCGTACGCTACGCGGGCGACGGCGTAGCGCTCGTGGTCGCCGAGAGTGCCGCGGCAGCGCGAGACGCCCTCGACCTCATCCGGGTGAGCTACGAGCCCCTTCCTGCCGTCGTGGAGCAGGCGGACGCGATGCGTGAGGGCGCGCCGCTCGTGCACGCCGATGCGCCCGGGAACATCGCCTTCCACTGGAAGGCCGGTCAGGTATCCGATGCGGTGTTCTCTGGTGCGGAGGTCGTCGTCCGCCACACGTTTCGCCAGCAAAGGCTCATCCCGAACCCGATGGAGCCGCGGGCGGCCGTCGCGCAGTACGACCGGGCCACCGGCGATCTGACGCTCTGGGCGACGTCGCAGAACCCGCACATACACCGGGTGCTGCTCTCCGGCGTCCTGGGCATCCCCGAGCACAGGCTGCGCGTCGTCTCCGTAGACGTGGGCGGCGGCTTCGGCGCGAAGATCGCCTGCTACCCCGATGAGGCGCTCACCGCGTTCGCGGCGATGTCCCTCGGGAGACCGGTCAAGTGGACGGAGACCCGCACCGAGCACTTCCTCGCGACGACCCACGGGCGTGATATGGTGATCGACGTGGAGCTCGCCGGCCGGCGCGAGGGGACGCTCGAAGCGATCCGGGTGCGCAACATCGCGAACATGGGCGCATACCTCTCCACGGCGGCGCCAGGCGTTCCGACGATCCTCTTCGGGCTGATCGTGACAGGCGCCTACACCTTCGAGCACGCGGCCGTTGACGTCTACGGCATCTTCACGAACACGACGCCGACGGATGCCTACCGCGGCGCGGGCCGACCCGAGGCCACCTACCTCGTGGAGCGCATGGTCGACCTGTTCGCGCGGGAGATCGGCATGGACCCGATCGAGGTGCGCCGCAAGAACCTGGTGCGGCCGGAGGCGTTCCCGTACCCGTCGGCTCTGGGCCTCAGCTACGACAGCGGCAACTACCAGCGGGCGCTCGAGCAGGCCCTGGCTACCGTGGACTACCTGGGGCTGCGCCGCGAGCAGGCGGCACTGCGCGGTCATGGCCGGTACATCGGCATCGGCTGTTCGAGCTACGTCGAGATCTCCGGCCTCGGCCCGTCGGAGGTGGCAGGCGCCGTCGGCTTCCAGGGGGGCCTTTGGGAGAGCGCGAACATCCGCGTGCATCCGTCCGGCAAGGTCACGGTGTTCACCGGAGGTTCGCCGCACGGCCAGGGCGAGGAG
This sequence comes from Bacillota bacterium, assembly GCA_021793215.1. Lineage (GTDB taxonomy): Bacteria > Bacillota > Sulfobacillia > JAJZYS01 > JAJYTV01 > JAJYTV01. The sequence continues at coordinate 13,026 of JAJYTE010000004.1, read as the reverse complement.
ACGACCTTCGCGCAGATCGTCGCCGACCGCTTCGGTATACCGATCGCGGACGTCGAGGTGGTGCACGGCGACACTGCGCGGATCGCCATGGGCTGGGGCACGTACGGTTCAAGGACCACGGCCGTCGGCGGCAGCGCCATCGCGGTCGCCGCGGACAGGGTGATCGACAAGGGACGCAAGATCGCCGCCCACATGCTGGAAGCCGCCGAGGATGACGTGGAGTTCGCGCAAGGCACCTACCAGGTGCGGGGTGCTCCGGAACGCTCTGAAACGTTCCAGGCGGTCACGCTGCAGGCCTACCTCGCGTGGAACCTGCCCGAAGGGCTCGAGCCGTCGCTGGAGGCCGCCGCGTACTACAACCCCTCGAACTTCACGTTCCCGTTCGGCACGCACGTCGCGGTCGTGGAGGTGGACCCGGAGACAGGCGACGTGAAGCTCCTGCGTTACGTCGCGGTCGACGACTGCGGCACCGTGATCAATCCGATGATCGCGGAGGGGCAGGTGCACGGCGGCATCGTGCAGGGAATTGGCCAAGCGCTCTGGGAGGGCGCGATCTACAGCGCGGAGGGGCAGCTGCTGACCGGCAGCCTGCTCGACTACCCGATGCCCAAGGCGCGCTTCTTCCCCACGTTCGAGACCGCGTTCACGGAGACGCCGGCACCGCATAACCCGCTCGGCGCGAAGGGCATCGGCGAGACGGGAACGATCGCCGCGACGCCGGCGATCATCAATGCCGTCGTGGATGCCCTGCAGCCATTCGGGGTGGGGGATCTCGCGATGCCGCTCTGGCCCGAGCGCGTGCTCCAGGCGATCGAGGCGGGGAGGGATGGTCGATGATCGCACGCGCGTTCAAGTACACCCGGGCCTCGAGCGTCGAGGAGGCGCTGCGCCTGCTGCGGGAGGAGGGCGACGTCAAACTGATCGCCGGCGGGCAGAGCCTGCTGCCGCTCATGAAGCTGCGTCTCGCGATGCCGCAGCGAATCGTCGACATCGGACGCCTCGCCGCGCTGCGCGGTGTCCGTCGGGAGGGCGAGCGCATCGTGGTCGGTGCGCTGACGACCCACGCCGCCGTCGCGCAGAACCCTCTGCTGCGGGAGGTCGTGCCACTTCTCTCTCAGGCGGCGGGCGAGATCGGCGACATGCAGGTGCGCAACCGCGGAACGATCGGCGGCAGCCTCGTGCACGGCGATGGTGCCGCGGACCTCGCGGCGGCCGTGCTGGCGCTAGACGCGACGCTCGAAGTGACCACGGCCGACGGCAGTTCGTCGCGGCCGGCCGCCGGCTTCTTCCTCGGACCCATGCTGACCGCGCTGCCGCAGGGCGCCGTCCTGACGGCGGTTTCCTTCCCCGAACCGCCGGACGGCGCGCGGCAGGTCTACCGCAAGGTGGCGCACCCCGCCTCCGGCTACGCCGTGGTCGGCGTCGCCGCACTGTTGGCCATGGGGCCAGACGGCACTGTGCGGCACGCCAGAGTCGCCGTGACCGGGGCGGGCCAGGCGCCATTCCGCGCCAGCGCAGCGGAGGCGACGCTGCTCGGCAGGAAGCCGACGCCCGACCTCGTGGCAGAGGCCGCGAGCCACGCGGGCGACGGGGTCGAGTTCGCGGGCGACCTCTACGCCTCCGCGGAGTACCGCAGACGACTCACCGAAGTGCACGTGCGGCGCGCCATCACAGACCTCGTCTGAGCTGCGAGGAGGGGCGGCCCGAAGCGGTGACGCTTCGGGCCGCCCCTCGATGTGCTGCCCTTTCGCGGCTCGTACGGTTTGAACAGCATCCAACACGCGTATCTCGAGGAGGTCGCCGGCGCCCGGGCACAATGTGACGCACATCACGGTGTCTTTGTAACAGACGAAGCGGCAGAATCCTGACGGTTCGGGCAGGATTTCCTACGAGGACTGCGGTGTGTGAGGAGCGGATCCGCGTGGCGATGGCCTACACGGTGGAACATTTGCGCAAAAGTTATCCTGGGGGAGTCCTCGCCTCCGATGACCTGTGCTTCTCGGTCGCGAAAGGCGAGATCTTCGGCGTGCTGGGTCCGAACGGGGCGGGCAAGTCGACCCTTGTCCGTCAGATGGTGGGACTCACACGTCCAAGCTCCGGAACGGTCCGGCTGTTCGGCGGGGCCGTGCGCCCCCACGACGCGCGGCTGCGCCGCAGCGTCAGCTTCCTTGCCCAAAGCCCGCTTGCGCTCCTCGACCTGACGGTCGCCGAGGCGATCGCCTACACCGGCATGCTGCGCGGACTGCCCGCGACGGCGGCGAGGACAGAGGCGCAGCAACTGCTCGAAGAACTGGGGATCGGGGACCGTGGACGCCGCGTGATCGGCCGCCTGTCCGGTGGGGAGCACAGGCTGGCGGGCCTCGCATCGGCCCTGGCCGCCGATCCTCCGGTTCTGATCCTCGACGAGCCGACCAACGAACTCGATCCTGTGATCCGAACGCATGTGTGGGACATGCTCGAGCGCCGCCGCCGCCTGGGTACGACGATCGTACTCGTTACGCACAACGTGCTCGAAGCGGAGCGCGTGGTGGATCGCGTCGCGATCATGGCGCGCGGCCGCATCGCGTTGCTCGGGACGCCCGAAGAGCTGAAGCGGCAGCTACACCTCCACGTGACCATCGAGCTTGCGGGCGCGACGCAGCCCGTGCGCGCCGCCGCAGCCGAGTTCGGCCAGGTCTGGGAGGACGGGCAGGGCAAACTGCGCGTGCGCGTGGGGAAGGACCTCGGGCGCGCGCTGCAGAGGCTGACCGATCCCGCGCTGTTCGCCGGGATCGAGAGCCTGAGGGTTCTACATCCGTCATTGGAGGACGTCTACCTGAGCGTCCATGGGGAGGAGGAAGGGCACGCCGATGTCCGCGCAGTCTAGAGTGCTTTCGGCGCCGGCGGCGGGTGCGAGCTTCTGGGTCCTGCTTCGCATGCAGCTCTCGCGGCTGCGCCGCAGCTGGCGCCAGTACGTCGTCGTCTCATCGGCCATGCCGACCGGCATCGTGCTGCTGCTGCGCGCGATGTCGGGACCTGTGCCGCGCGACGTGGCGCTGCAGGTGATCACCGGGAACCTCGTCCTCTCCGTGGCGATCACCTCGATCGCCATGCTCGCGCAGCAGGTGGCATGGATGAAGGCGAGTCGCACGTTCGACTACTTCCGCACGCTGCCGGTTCCTAGCGCCGCCGTGGTGCTCTCGATCCTCGTGGCGTATCTCTGCTTCGCCCTGCCGGGGATGGCCGTCGTGCTGTTCGTCGGGCGTCTTCTCTACGGCGTCGGGATGCAGGTCGGAATCGCGCTCGTGCCTGCGGTACTCCTGACCGGCGTCGCACTCTCGGGGATCGGGGCCGTAATCGGCCTCCTGTCGCGCACCGACCAGCTCGCAGGGCTGCTCGGCAACATGGTGATGATGGTGGTGCTCTTCCTCGGGATCATTCCGGCCGCGCGCGTCCCTGCCGCGGTCACCGCCATCTCGTGGCTGATCCCCTCGACCTACGCCGTCCACCTTCTGATGGCGCTGCTCGGCGGTGGGGCGCCGCTGTGGGAGTGGCTGCGCGACGGGGGCGCGCTCCTGCTGTGGGCCCTCGCGTTGTTCACCTGGGTGGACCGGCTCTCGTACCGTGTCGACTGAACCGCCGCGACCAAGGGGGTGGCGAAGGTGAACGGAGTCGAAGTCTCGCCCTGGACCCTTCGCTATGTGGCAGTCGCCGTGGCGAGTTTCCTGCTCGCGCAGGCGCTGATGGTGCTCGGACTCTCGTACCCGATTCGCCCCTTGGCGGCGCCTGCCACCCTGGCGACGGTGCATCTCGTCACCATCGGCTGGCTGACCTTGCTGATGCTCGGCGTGCTGCATCAGTTCATCCCGGTGATCGGCGCGAAGAGACTCCATAGCCAAGCCGCCAGCGGCGTGACGTTCTGGCTGGTGGCGGGAGGACTCGTGCTGCTCGTGCTCGGGTTTCTCTCGATGCCCAGCCTACTGCTGCCGATCGGCGGCACGCTCGTGTTGGCGGGCGTGCTCATCGCGGTCTGGAACCTCGGCGTGACGCTCGCCGCATCCCGCCCGCTTCGGCTGCCAGCGCTCTACGTCACGGCGAGCCTTTGCTTCCTCACGCTGACGGTTCTGCTCGGCGTGAGCTTCGCCGTCGCGCTGACGCTGCCAGAGGTGTTCGCCCCGGCCACGATCGGTGCGCTCCTGACGCGGGGGATCGCACTTCACCTGCTCGGGGGTATCGGCGGCTGGTTCGGGCTAACCGCCATGGGAGTGGCGGACCGGCTGCTCGCGATGTTCGCGCTCGCCCCCGAGGATCGCGGTCGCGCCCGCCACTGGGCGTTCTGGCTGGTGAGCGTCGGGATTGGCGCTTCGTGGCTCGCCGGGCTCATCCTCACGCTCATGCCGAGCCCTGTGGTGCAAGACATCGGAATGCTCGGCTGGGGTGCGCTGTTCATCGGCGTTGCGCTCTACCTCTTCGACATGCGCGAACTGTTCCGACGTCGGCGCCGACGCGAACTCGAGGCCAACGCGGTGTTCGGCAGGGTCTCTCTCTGGGCCCTCGGGGTCGCGGCGGCGATGACGGCGTTCGCCGGCGTCTTGTCGCAGTTCGCCAGCCTTGCTCCGGCCCTCGTGTACGCACTGCTGGTCGGCTGGCTCTCCGGCCTCGCGCTCAGCCAACTCTACAAGATCGTTCCGTTCCTGACCTGGCTTGAGCGCTACGGCAAGACGCTGGGGAAGACCCGGGTGCCGCGCGTCCAGGACCTCGTCGTCGAGCGCCGGGCGCGGCCGATGTTCTGGCTCTACTTCGGGGGCGCCGCAGTCGGCACGCTCGGGATGGTGGTGGTGAGCGAATGGCTTCTACGGCTGGGGGCGCTGCTGACGCTCGTGGGGACGCTGGGCATCGCGCGGGAGATCTGGCTGGTGCGCCACCCGAAGACCGAACCGGTGCCTTCGGATCGGCAAAGCGCCTGATGGGAGTGGGAGCATGATGGAACCGAAGATTCTCGATGTACGCGCGGATCTCAAGGCTGGGCGCGAACCGCTGCCGATGATCATGCAGGCGGTCAAGGGACTTTCCCCTGGGCAGCCCCTGCTGCTGCGGGCCACCTTCGAGCCGATCCCGCTCTACCGGGTGCTCGGCATGAAGGGCTACGGACACGAGGCGAAGCGGATCGAGGACGGCGACTGGGAGATTCTCTTCAGCCCGGGCGAGAAGCGCGGGCTCTTCGGCCACAGGTCGAAGGCGGCGCCGGACGACGATGCCGCCGCGAAGACGTCGGCGGAGGGGTGGCCGGCTCCTGTGCGCACCCTGGACAACCGCGGGCTCACGCCGCCCGAGCCGATGATCCGCATCCTGTCGACGCTCGAGGAGATGGGTCCCGGCGAGGTGCTCGAGGCCTTCAACGACCGCGAACCGCAGTTCCTCTACCCGGAGCTAAGGGAGCGCGGCCACTCGATCCACGTGGAGAAGCAGGATCAGGGGGCGCACCTGCTCATCCGCCACTCCGACTGAGCAGCCGCCGCCGTTTGAACGGCCAAGGAGGCGTCCATCAGTGCTCATCCCGATCGAGAACCTGCACACCGAACCGGCATTCAACCTGGCCCTTGAGGAGTACGTCCACGGGTACTTTCCGACCGAGCACGACTACCTCGTCCTCTGGCAGAATGAGCCGGCTGTCATCGTCGGTCGGTTCCAGAACACCCTCGAGGAGGTCAACCAGGAGTACGTGGACAGCCATGGCGTGCGCGTCGTACGCCGGCGTAGCGGCGGCGGTGCCGTCTACCACGACCTCGGGAATCTCAACTTCACCTTGGTCGTGCAGTCTGAAGGGGGAAGGAGTAGCTTCCAGCGCTTCCTCGATCCCATTGCGGCCACCCTGCGCCGCCTCGGCGTTCCGGCGGAGACGACGAGCCGCAACGACCTCTCCGTCGAGGGGCGCAAGTTCTCCGGGAACGCGCAGTTCATTCAGGGCGGCCGGCTGATGCACCATGGAACGATCCTCTTCGACGCCAATCTGGAGAACGTGCAGCGCGCCCTGCACGTCGATCCGGAGAAGGTGGAGAGCCACGGCGTGAAGTCCGTGCGCAGCCGCGTGACGAACCTGCGTCCGTACCTGCCGCAGGGCTTCACTCTGGGCGACCTGCGCCTCGCGCTGCTCGCCGGGATCGCGCAGGAGTACGGCGGCGTGGGTCGGACTATCCAGCTAGACGAGGGTCAGCTCGCAAAGGTGCACCGACTGCGCGAGCAGCGGTACGCCCGCTGGGAATGGAACTACGGGGACTCCCCGCGTTTCACCCTGCAACGCAGACGGCGGTTCGGCCCCGGTACGGTCGACGTGCGGCTCGACGTCGCCAGCGGGCGCATCCAGACTTGCCGTATCTATGGCGACTTCTTCGGCCAACGGGACATCGGGGAGCTCGAAGCCGCTCTCGGCGGCTGTCGGCATCGTCGCGACGACGTGGATGCAGCCCTCCGCAGACTGCCCGTCGAGGAGTACCTCGGCGGCGTCACCAGCGAAGACTTGATCGCACTGATCTGTGCGCGCACGGCTGCACCTCCCCAGCAGGCCAGCTGAGGTGCAGGGGCAGATGAGGCTGACGTCGCGCCTGCCCGGCTTCCATCGGCTGGACCTCGCGCATCGGCGGCAGTGGCTGCTGAAGGGGGAGGCGAAGGCGGAGGACCTCGAGGCACTGGAACCAGGGCGGGCGCTCGGACTGGAGACGGCCGACAAGATGGTGGAAAACGCCGTCGGAGTGATCTCGCTGCCGCTCGGGATCGGCCTGAACTTCCAGATCAACGGCCGGGACCACCTCGTACCGATGGCCGTGGAGGAGCCGTCCGTCGTCGCCTCCGCCAGTCACGCGGCGCGCATCGTGCGCCAGAGCGGCGGGTTCCAAACCGAGGCGACAAACCGAGAGATGATCGGCCAGGTCGAGGTTAGGACCTGTGTCAATCCGGCCACCGCAAAGGTTTCCCTGCTGCGGCATGAAGCAGAGATACTGGCCGTCGCCGACAGCGTTCACCCGACGATGCGCGCGCGCGGGGGAGGTGCGCGGGCCATCTCGGTCCATCCCCTGCCAGATGGCCTTGTGGTACACCTGATTGTCGACACGTGCGACGCGATGGGGGCCAACACTGTCAACACAATGGTCGAGGCGATCGCGCCGCTGATCTCCGACCTTACCGGGGGCCGGGTCGGTCTGCGCATCCTTTCGAACTACACGGACTCCTGCCTCGCCAGAGCGCGCTGCGTCATCGCCCCGGCGCACCTCACCGCACCCGGTTTCTCCGGGCCAGAAGTGCGTGACGGGATCGTGCAGGCCACCCTCTTCGCAGGCGCGGACTTCCACCGGGCCGTCACGCACAACAAGGGCGTGATGAACGGGGTGGACGCCGTCGTCATCGCGACCGGCAACGACTGGCGGGCCATCGAGGCGGCGGCTCACGGTCACGCGTGCCGCACCGGTCGCTACCGCCCCCTGACCACGTGGGATGTTGACCTCGACGGCAACCTCGTCGGATCACTCGAACTGCCGATGCCGGTCGGCAGCGTCGGCGGCTCCGTGGGGCTCACGCCCGGCACGCGCGCGGCGCTCCGCCTCTGCGGCGTCGAGGGGGCGCAGGAACTGGCGCAGCTCATCGTGGCGGTGGGCCTTGCGCAGAATCTCGGTGCGCTGAAGGCGCTCGCAACGCACGGCATCCAGCACGGCCACATGGCGCTCCACGCCCGCTCCGTCGCGCTAGCCGCCGGCGCCCAGGGGGAGCTCGTAGAGCGCGTGGCGCAGGAGATCGTCCGCCTCGGCGAGGTCCGCGTGAGCGCCGCACGTGAGATCCTCGCGCGTCTGACCTAGCGATGGCGACGCAGTGCACCCACGCCAAGCTGATCCTGATCGGCGAGCATTCCGCGGTATACGGCCAACCCGCGATCGCCCTGCCCTTCAGAGCGGTTGAAACGTGCGCGGTCTTTGAGCCGTTGCCTGGCGCGCTGCGCATCGAGAGTTCCCTCTACAGCGGGCCCCTGCGCGGGGCGCCTGCCGCCCTCGCGGGAGTCGCGGCGTGCGCAGAGGAGGCGCTGGCGTGCGTGGGAGGGACGATGCGTGATGTCTGCCTTCGTATCTCGTCCACCATACCGCCGGGCTGCGGCCTCGGATCGAGCGCCGCCGTCGCCGCGGGGGTCGTCCGGGCCGCGTACGCCTTGGTGGGCCGTCGGCCCCGGCGAGAGGAACTGCTTTCGCTCGTCATGTTGGCCGAAAGGCAGGCCCACGGCAAGCCGAGCGGACTCGATGCGGCGGCGGTGCTTTCGACTCGACCGCTCTGGTTTCGCGCCAGCAAGGGAAGGGGACTTCATGTAGCGGGCCCTGTGCACTTCGTCGTAGCGCATACGGGCGTCCTCGCGACGACGCGGGCTGCCGTCGAGGCGGTCCGTCGCCTGCGCACACGGCAGCCGCAGAAGACGGACCGCACGCTCGGGCGCCTGGGGGAACTGGCGTACGCGGCGCGCGGTGCACTCGCGTCGGGAGATGCGCAAGCGTTGGGGCGGGCCGTGGACGCCGCGCAAGTGGAACTCGAGAGACTCGAGGTAAGTTCCCCGCAGATCGAAAGGCTGATCGCCGAGGCTCGCGGAGGTGGCGCAATGGGTGCGAAGCTCACGGGCGGCGGTCGCGGCGGATGCATCCTGGCCGTGGCCAGGGATGCCCCGCACGCCATCAGCCTCGCTGCGGCGCTGCGCGCGGCCGGGGCGACTCGCACCTGGACACTCTGTGTAGGGGAGGGGGCCTGAGCGGATGGAGGACGCCATGCGACGCAAGCTCGACCATGTTGCGATCTGCCTGCAAGAGGAGGTGGAAGCAAGGCAGGACACGGGCTTCGAGCGGTATCGCTTCACGCACCGGGCGCTGCCGGAGATCTCGCTCGGCGAGGTATCGCTCGCTGGGCGCTTTCTCGGCCGCGACGTCGGTGCCCCCCTGATGATCGCATCGATGACCGGTGGCCCCCAGTTCTCACGGGACATCAACCGCAACCTAGCCCGCGCGGCGCAGATGCTCGGCCTGCCCATCGCCGTGGGCAGCCAGCGCGTCATGTTCCGCCACCCCGAGGCACGGACGTCCTTCACCGAGGTGCGGGAGATCGCCCCGGACGTGCCCGTCTACGGCAACCTTGGCGCCGTGCAGTTGAACTGCGGCTTTGGGGTCGAGGAGGTGCTGCAGGCGGCCGATGTGCTGCGGGCGGACGGCGTGTTTCTACATCTAAACGCCACGCAGGAGGCCATTCAGTTGCGCGGCGACACCAATTTCCGCGGGCTGCTCGACAGGATCGGGGAAGTGGTTCGGGCAGCGCGTCTACCGATCCTCGTCAAGGAGAGCGGGGCGGGGATCTCCGCCGCAGTGGCGATTCAGCTGGAGGACAAGGGGGTCGCGGCCATCGACGTAAGCGGCGTGGGCGGCACCTCCTGGGCGCGCGTCGAGGGCTTCCGGGCGAAGGAGCCGATGCGCCGGAGGCTGGGAGAGGTCTTCGCTGACTGGGGCATCCCGACAGCCGAGAGCCTCGTGCAATGCCGCGCGGCGACGAGCCTGCCGCTCATCGCCTCGGGGGGCATCCGTACGGGGCTGGACGCGGCCAAGGCGCTGGCGCTTGGGGCGGACCTCGTGGCGCTCGCGCTGCCGCTCCTGGAGCCAGCAACGCGGTCAGCGGACGCGGTCGCGCAAGCGCTGAGCCAGATCTGCGAGGAGATGCGTCTCGCCATGTTCCTCGTCGGCGCGCGCGATGTGCAGGGCCTGCGTTCGGGGCACAGCCTACGCTGCATCGAAGGATGAGGAGCGCACGCGCCATCGCGCACAGCAACGTCGCACTGGCGAAGTACTGGGGCAAGCGGGACGAGCGGCTCGTGCTGCCCGAGACGGGCAGCATTTCGATCACGCTGGATGCCTTGTGGACCGAGGCCAGCGTTCGCTTCGGGGAGGGGGACGGGCCGGACCTAATCGAGGTCGGAGGAGCGCCGGCGGGCCCATCCGACGGACGGCGCACGCTGCGGGTATTGGATCTCGTGCGCTCTATGGCAGGCTTCAGTGGTACGGCTGAGGTGCACTGTTGGGGCAATCTACCGCTCGGCGCCGGACTGGGCTCGTCCGCGGCAGGTTTTGCGGCGATTGCGACGGCGGCGAGCGCCGCGCTCGGACTCCGACTTACGGAGGCGGAGGTTTCCGCCCTCGCGCGGCAGGGTTCCGGCTCCGCCTGCCGGTCCGTGCCCGGCGGGTTCGCAGAATGGCTGTGCGGCAGGGCGCCCGACGGCAGCGATTCCTACGCGGTGCGCCTATTCGGGCCGGAACACTGGGACCTCAGGGTGGTGATCGCCATCGTCAACAGTGGCCGCAAGGAGGTCTCGAGCCGTCTTGGCATGCGCCGAACGGCCGAGTCCTCCGTCTTCTACGATGCCTGGCGGCTCTCGGTCGAGCGGGAGCTGCGCGAAGTGCGGCAGGCGCTGGCGGACCGGGACCTGACCCGGCTAGGGGAGGCCGCGGAACGCAGCGCGATGCGCATGCACGCGACGACCCTGGGTGCGGATCCCCCCTTCAGCTACTGGTTGCCGGCAACGCTCGCGGTACTCTCACGCGTGCGGGTTCTGCGCCGAGGCGGCACCGAGGCCTACGCGACGATCGATGCTGGACCGAACGTCAAGGTGCTATGCCGGCCGCAGGAAGTGGGCGTGGTCGAGGCGGCCCTGCGCGATGTGCAGGGTGTCGAGGACGTCCTGACCAGCGGCCCAGGTCCGGCGGCGCGGGTCCTTCCCGCATGAGCGGTCGCTCCGTCCTGGCCGTCGCGCCGGGAAAGCTTGTGATCGCGGGGGAATACGCAGTGCTCGAACCGGGCTGCGGCGCGGTGGTCACCGCCGTCGAACGGACCGTGACCGTACGCGCCGTCGAGGACGGTGCCGCGCGCATTCGCACCGATGGTGGGGCGCTGGGGATAGCCTGGAGAGAAGCGGGCGGACGCGTCGCACTGGCGGGCGAGAGCGCTCGCCTGCGTTTCGTCGCTTCCGCGCTCGAGGCCGCGCTCTGCAGCCTGCGCATGGACGGGCTGTGCCTGCCCCCTTTCTCCCTGGAGATCAAGAGTGACCTTGCGGATGGGGCGGGGCGCAAGCTCGGGATGGGCTCAAGCGCTGCCGTCAGCGTAGCGGTGGTCGCGGCGGTGCACGCCCTCGCGGACACCGATCCAGCCCGGCGCGACCTGTTCCGTCTGGCGGCGCTCGCCCATTTCGCCGCCCAGGGGAATGGTTCAGGGGCCGACGTGGCGGCGTCTGTCCACGGCGGCTGGCTACGCTACGATGCAGCGGGGTTGCGCTGGGCGCAGTCGCTGGTGGCGGGCGGTGAGCAGATTGAACGGGTGACGCGGCTGCGCTGGCCCGGTCCGGATCCGCTGTCGATGGAGCCGCCGTCAGGAATCGAGCTGGGGGTCGCGTGGACGGGCGCCGCGTTCTCCACCGCGGACGCGCTGAACAGCGCGGACCGTTACCGCGCGGCCTGTCCGGACGGCTACGCCGACTTTCTCAGGCGCAGTCGGGCCGGAGTGTCCGAGCTGGTCGACGCCTTTCGGCGGCGCGATGCAGCGCATACCATCAGCGTGCTTCGCGGGGCGCGCAGGACCCTCGTAGAGTTCGGCCGAACGTCCGGCATCGACGTGGAGCCACCGCTGCTGAAAAGGCTGGCGGACGGCGCGGAGGCCGTCGGCGGAGCGGGCAAGCCCTCAGGCGCCGGCGGCGGCGACTGCGCGATCGCTCTCGTGCCGAGTTCGCCGCGGGTGCGCGACGCGCTCTTCGAGCAGTGGCGTGCACTCGGCGCCACCCCGCTCGACCTCCTCGGGGGAGCGAAGGGCGTCACGGTGTCGGAGGTAGGTTAGCGCGTGGCATGTCGTCGCGAGACTCGGATGAGCGTTCCCGGCCGCCTTGGTCGGCTTCGTCCGGTACCGCGCCCAAGCCCGCGGCGCCGGTGGCACAAGGGTGTTGGCGGCGTGCGCTCAGTCCTGCGCCGCTGCGGGCGGGCCGTGGCTGATCGGTTCCGTCTCCTCGTCGGCTGCCCAGCGCGCAAGCACGTAGAGGAGGTCGGAGACCCGGTTGAGGTAGCGGAGGACCTGCGGGTTCGCGACGGTGTGCTGCGCCTCGCAGGCGACGAGCCGGCGCTCCGCGCGGCGGACCACCGTTCTGCCCAGTTCAAGGGCGGCGGAGACGAGATTGGCGCCCGGCACCAGGAACACGGGACGTAGGGGGTGTTCCGCAACCCTCGCATCGATCAGCTCCTCGACCCGACTGACCATCCCGGCGGTCACGAGGGAGATGCCCGCAACCAAACGCTCGCGGGCGCGCGGGTTCGCCGCAAGGTCCGCTCCAGCGACGAACATGCCCCGTTGCACTTCCAGGATGTGCGCGACGAGCCCGGGATCGGTACTGGCCGCGCGGGCCAGCCCAAGCGCCGCAACGGCCTCGTCCAGGGTGCCGATCGCGTCGATCAGGGGCTCGGCCTTGGAGATCCGGCCCCCGAACAGCAGTCCGGTCGTACCGTCGTCACCGAGTTTGGTGTAGATCTCGGCCACGTCGTAGCCTCCTCAGGGGGAAGGTTGCAGGCTCGTTGGTGCAAACCATGGCTGCGGCTCGAGAAAGAACGGTTCCGTGTGGACCCTGACGGGATCTGCTCCAAGCTCGCGTACCGCGTTCGCGCAGGCGGTGACGAAGCCCGCAGCGCCCGCAATGAACACCTCCTGGGAGACGGTGGATCCGATCTCTTGCGAAAGGAGGTCCGGGATGTGGCCGTGCAGCGCTGTGCCCTCCTCGCGCGTCAGCGTGAGGAGGTAGCGGAACGCTGCGTTCGTGCGCTGCAACGCTTCGAAAACGTCGTGGTCGATGGCGTCTCGCAAGGTGCGCGCGGAGAAGAACAGCGACACCGGCCGACTGGGGTGCTGTGCAAGCGACGCCTCACCGATCGCGCGCATCGGCGCGAGTCCGGATCCGCCCGCCAGTAGCAGAAGGGGAGGCGTGGGGTCCGGGTTTGGGACGAACGTGCC
>JAJYTE010000030.1 GCA_021793215.1 Bacillota bacterium | reverse complement strand
CAGCGCAACACGACCGGGCCATTCGTGCACGGAGCCATTGCTTGGCACACGAGACCCAAAGGAGGAGCGCTTTAGCGCTCCTCCCCGCCACCGTTCGCGAGTGCTTCTTCGGCTCGTTGAATCGCCAACTGCACGAGTCTCCCGCAGTTGCGGGCGGAGACACCGCCCCAGCCCTCACGATCGACGATGTCGCGTACGCCGAGTTCCCGAGACAGTTCGTACTTCAGGCGCTCGCTCATCCGCTGCGCCAGTCGAAGTCCCCCTCTCTCGGTGGCGAACCTAGTGTGCACCGGACACGGCGAAGTCGTTCAGTTGCGTGGGATGACGGGCAACGTTCCAGTCGGCGGTGTCTAACGGGCGGCGAGGATCGTGAAGGCTATGGCGGCGCCGAGCGCGGTCGCCAGCAGCAGCCGGCGACCAAGTCGCCTGCGGCCGCCCAAGCGATGCAGGAACGGGCGATGCGCGGTGAGCGCAGGACCTCCCTCGATCAGTCGATCGTAGGCGGGCCCGAGTCCACGCAGCGCCCGTTCCAGACGATCCTCAGCGTGTCCTTGCCTTCGCGCAGGCGTGCTGCACTCGGCGCACAGCCGCCCGATGGCGGCCCCAAGGTGTGCTTGAAGCGCTGCTTCGCTGAGCCCGAGGGCACGGAGTGTTTCCTCCCGCCGCAGCCCGAGGGCGTAATGCATGAGCACGACGGCGCGTTCCACTGTCGGCAGTCGGGTGACGCAGAGCGCGAGCGCGATCGCGTCGCCCGGATCCCATTCGCCTGGCCACTGCCCGTGGTCCAGCCCACCAGGATGGCACCGGATGGTCTCACGCACGGCGTTGCGGGCAACAGCCATCAAGAGTGCGACATCAAGCCGCGGCGTCGGCCGCTCTGCGTAGCGCAGGTAGCGAAGCCAGGTGCGGGAGGCAGCGTCGGCCGCGAGGCTAGGGTCGCCGAGCATGCCGATGAGAAATCGCATGACCTGAGGTTCGCGCTGCCCGTAGAAACGGTCGAATTCATGCTCATGCGCGGCGCGCATCGAACGGTTCCCGCCTTTCGGACTGCATTCACCCCTTAACACGCCGCGCACCGCCGGTTGGTTCCGTGGGTTGTCCTTCAGGAGCGGACTCTCCTTCGCGCCATACGCTGACACGGGGCCGACCTAGCTCCCCGCGCTGCGTGGACGCGGCCCCCTTGCAGAGGGAGTGGGCAGATGGTGTTGCTGCGAAGCCTCATCGAGTTCGTGTCCGGGTATCCGCCGCTAGAGACAGCCATGGTGACCTTGCTTGCGCTGGTGTTCGCCAACGTCGTCCTTGGCGTGGCCGCTGCGGTAAAGCAGCACAACTTCAACCTCGCCTATTTGGCCGACTTCGTCGCAGGCGACCTCCTGAAGATTCTCGTCGTACTGGCGTTCGGGTTCGGTGCGCAGTCGAACGGGTACCTGGCCAGCGTCTTCTACGCGTCCGCCACCGCCGAAGCCGCGAGCATCGTCGCGAAGATCAACCGCAACTTCAAGGCGGTGTTCGGCGTGAACCCGAACCTCCCAGTGCCTCCGATCTCGGCGGAGAAGTAGGGGAGGTCTGCCTCAGGGCGAGGTAGCCCGACGTTGAGACAACGCGTCGGCGCGTTCCCCCGCCGGAGCGGAGGTAGGACAAGCGCCAGTTTCACGCCACATGTTGTGCGAATTCATCTCGGATGTGTCCGCCCTCAGCCGTCCTTAAGGCGGCACCGCCATACTGAACCCATCGAAGGGGGAGCGATCGTGGACGACATGGCAGCGCGCCGCCCACCCACGAGCGGTCGCCGCGAGTCCAGACCGATGACAAAGGAGCAAGCGGAACAGCGCGCGAGGACATTCAAGCGGGGCGCTTTCTTCGCGGCCGCGATCTCGTTCATCGTGCTGTGGCAGGCGGCCGCGCACCATCTGACCGGCGTGACCAGCCGCTCGACCGCTACGACATCCCAGCAGCAGGGCAACCAAGGCTTCGTGCCCGCGGCGCCCAGTCAAGGGTACGGGTTCGGCAGCGGCACGAGTTCGCAGCCGATCACCCAGACATCGGTTTCGTAGGCGTGACTTCGGGTCCGCTCGCGTCCTCCGCGTTCCGCGCGATGGGTTGCTCCGTCGAAGTGCATGCACCCGCGGCGAAGATCGCGCAGGCGGCGGGGATCGTGGAGCGGCTGTTCGCGACATGGGACGCTGCGCTCAGCCGCTTCCGGCCGAGCAGCGAACTCTCCGCGCTCAACCGAAGCGCGGGTCGCGCCTTCGCTGCGAGCGACCTCTTGTTCCGCGCGGTCGAGGCGGCTCTCGGATGGGCGACGGTCACTGACGGTACGTTCGACCCTACGCTCCTTCTCCAGATCGAACGGCTCGGGTACGTTCGCACGTTCGAGGAGATCGAGGCGGGCGATCCACTCGCGCCGCTCACCGAGGCGATCGGGCCGGGCGGGGCGTGGAGAGCCATGGCGCTCGACCGTGGGCGCCGGACGATCCGTCTGCCTGTCGGCTGTGGCGTGGATCTCGGCGGCATCGCGAAGGGCATGGCGGTCGACGCCGCGCTCGACGCGCTCGTCGCGGCCGGCATCGCCCCAGCGCTCGTCAACGCCGGTGGAGACCTCGCAGTACGCGGCGTGCCGGACGGCAGCGACGCGTGGCCCGTGGCGATCGCTTCCCTTCCCAGCGAGGTGATCCCGCTGCAGCGCGGCGGGGTAGCGACTTCGGGTGCACTACGGCGACGGTGGCTGCAAGGCGGCGCGCCCAGGCACCACCTTCTGAACCCGGCGACCGGCTTTCCTGCGGCGTCGGGACTGAGTACGGTGACCGTGGTAGCCCCGACCTGCGCGGAGGCCGATGTGGCCGCCACGACCGCCTACCTGCGGGGCTCGCAGGCGGGCGGCGAGTTCCTGCTCTCACGTGGGCTCGCAGGCCTTCTGATCCCCGAAGCGGGGTCCCCGATCCGGATCTTACCCTGGCCGCAGGAGTGAGGTGAGCCAGCGTTGGAGTGGCAGTGGATCGTCGCGCGCGCCTCGGGCTTCACCGCGTACGGCCTCGTCACGCTGGCGGCGGTGTTCGGCCTCCTCCTAAGCCAGCGCTGGCAGTCTCGACGCATCTGGCCACGGCTGGTGAACGATCAGCTGCACCAGTACCTCGTGCTTCTCGCCGGCATCTTCACGGCGATCCACGGACTCTCGGTACTGATCGACCCGTTCACGAAGTTCACCTGGTTTGAGGTGCTCGTCCCGGGAGTGAGCCACTACCGGCCGCTCTGGATGGCGCTCGGCATCATCGCCGCCTACGTGGGACTGGCTGTCGTCGCGACCGGCTGGCTGCGGCCGAAGATCGGCTACGCGTGGTGGCGCCGGCTGCACTACCTGACGTTCGTCGTCTGGATTCTCGCGACGCTGCACGGGCTGGGAGACGGCAGCGACACGCGGACGGCCTGGGCGCTCGACATCTACGGCGCGAGCTCTGCCGCGATCATCGGGCTCACGATACTGCGGCTGCTCCGGCCGCCCGGCGAGCGCAGCAGGCGGTTTCCCGGCTGGGCGGCACTCACCGGGGTCGTGGCGGTTGGCGGCCTCGTGTTCACCCTCGCTGGGCCGCTCCGTCCGGGCTGGAACAAGATCGCGAACAACGGCAAGGGATCGGGCAGTCGAGTGGCCACCGCTCAGGTGGTGGCCAGCACCTCAAGCGCGTACTCCGCGACGTTCCAGGGAACCGTTACGCAGCAGGGCCCGGACGCCCAGGGAAATGTCACGCTGCAGTTCAACCTGCTCGTCCAGGGCGGACCGTACGGCTCCATGACCCTGATCCTTCAAGGGACAGCCATCTCCGGCGGCGGCGTGCAGCTGACGGGCAGCAGCGTCGCCCTCGGTACGCCGGCCCAACCCGGGCTCTACCAGGGTGCGCTCTCGTCGCTGAGCGGCGACCGGTTCCACGCGACGGTAAGCGCGGCTGGACTTGCGCCGCTGACGCTGAACGGACGGTTGCAGCTGTTCGGCAGCGATGGCGTGCAAGGCACGCTGCAGGTCACCCCTGGATCATCCTCGGGCGGGGGTGAAGGCGGATTCTAGCCGAGGCTCTGAACGGACTGATTGAGGTGCTGAAATGTTCGCGTTAGGATAAGTGAGGTGTGCGGCGAGCCACACGAGGAGGCCTTCGCGTGGCCCAGAGCCCTTCTCCCTACTCGCGCGCCGCCTGGCTGCTTCTCGGTCCGGTGGCGCGGCAGCTGATCACCGTTCGCTTCCTGCGCGGCATCGCCCAAGGTGCGTTCGCGGTGGACTTCACGCTCTACTTGGCCGCGCGCCATTGGAGCGCACCGGAGATCGGCCTCCTGCTGATGGCGGGAGGTCTCTTCGGCACGCTCCTGAGCCTGCTCGTCGGCGTCACGAGCGATCGGGTCGGTCGACGAAGCTTCCTGCTGATCTACGAGGTGGGTCTCGTGCTCGGCACGGCGGCGGTCGTCCTCGCGCCGAGCACCTGGGTGGTGGCCACGGTCGCCGCCCTCTTCGGGTTCGGGCGCGGCGCGAACGGCAGTTCGGGGCCGTTCGCGCCCGCGGAGCAGGCCTGGCTCGCGCAGGTGCTGCCCTCCGACCGCCGCGGTACAGTGTTCAGCCTGAATGCCGCACTGCAGTTCTCAGGCATGGGCGTGGGTTCCCTTCTGGCTGCGCTCCTGCCGTACGCCACTCCCGGCGTGCACGGCGCCGCCGCATACCTGCCGCTCTTCATCCTGAACCTCCTGGTCGCCGGAGTGAACCTCGCGCAGATCTGGCTCCTCAAGGAGACGCCGCCCGGGGAGAGCGACGAGGAGGACGTCGCCCCAGGCGGCGCCGCGGCTGAGCGGGCGGTGCGGCGGCGAGAGAACCGAGCGCTCGCCTCGCTCGTTTGGGTGAACATGATCAACTCGCTCGGCGGCGGGCTGATCGCGCCGCTGCTCCCGTACTGGTTCTCCCTGCGCTTCGGCGCCGGTCCGGAGTCGATCGGGCCTGTGTACGCGCTGACGTTCTTCCTCACCGGCGCATCGTCGCTCGTGATCGGCCGCATCTCGGAGCGCGTCGGGCTGATCCGGTCGACCGTCGTACCCCGCGCGTTCGGGGTGGTCCTCTTGGTCTGCATCCCCTTCATGCCGACCTTCGCCGCTGCGGCCGTGCTGTACGTTCTGCGCTCCATCCTCAACCGAGGCTCGGTCGGGGCTCGCCAGGCGTTCGGCGTCGGCCTCGTGCGGGACCGGCGGCGGGGTCTTGCCAGCAGCCTGAACTCCATCTCTTGGAGCTTGCCATCCTCGATCGGTCCCGCGATCGGCGGCCTGCTGATCGGCGCAGGATCGCTCGTCTGGCCGTTCCTTCTGGCCTCGGCGCTGCAGCTTGGCTACGTTGTGCTCTTCCCTCGGGTGATGGGTCGTTACGAGGCGCGCAAGGAAACCGCGTGAGCGGGGAGGTGCTGCTGCATGGATACTCTGGTCATCAGCGCTGCGCTGGTACGTGAACTGCTCTCGCCCGAAGACTGCATCGAGGCGCTGGAAGCGGCCCTGACGGCCGCGGCCCGCGGCGACGTCGTGCAGCCGCTGCGAGCCGTCGCATGGCGTCCCGACGCCCAAGGGGCGGTTGCCGGCATGCCGGGGTACATCGGAGAGCCTGCGGTGCTGGGCGCCAAGGTGATCGCCGTCTTCCCCGACAACAGACAGCGCGGGAAGCCGTCGCACCAGGGAATCGTCGTGCTGCACGACCCGACCGATGGGCGCCTCATGGCGATCATCGACGCGGGGGAGATTACCGCGATCCGCACTGCGGCGGCGAGTGCCCTCGCGACTCGGCTTCTGGCGCGCGAGGACGCGTCGGTCCTCGCCCTCCTGGGCACCGGCGTGCAGGCCAAAGAGCACCTGCGCGCGCTGCGCACGGTGCGACCCATCCGGGAGGTCCGTGTGTGGAGTCGCACCCCAGATCACGCCCAGGAGTTCGCGAGGCGGGCCGAGGAGGTGGAGGGACTGCGGGTTCTCGCGGTCTCGACCGCCGAGCGGGCCGTGCGGGGCGCGGAGATCGTCTGCACGCTGACCGCGGCGAGGAGTCCCGTCCTGCGCGGCGAGTGGCTCATGCAGGGCGCCCACGTCAACGCCGTCGGCGCGTCGACGCGGGCGTTTCGCGAACTCGATGCGCAGGCGGTCGCGCGCAGCCGACTGTTCGCCGACAGTGCGGCATCACTGCGCGCGGAATCGGCGGACTACCTTGGAGCGCTCGAGGAGGGCGCGATCGACGGGGCGCACCTCATCGGGGAGCTAGAAGAACTCGTCACGGGCAGCGTCCCCGGGAGGACGGATCCCGCGCAGATCACGCTCTTCAAGTCACTCGGCCTGGCGCTGGAGGATCTCGCGGCCGCGCAACGGGTCTTCGATGCTTCGGTGGCGCAGGGCCGCGGAGTGCACGTAGAGATCGGCGCGCCACACTAGCACGAGGCTGGCGGCGCCTCGATTCCTCGTGCGCTCAGGCTCGCTCCGCAGCGGGGCCGGCAGTACGTAGGGCACTTGCAAGCCCGGCGAGCGCAAGCGCACCGAGCAGGCAGAGCGCGGTGACCAGGGCCGGGTGGTAGACGACGTTCCAGTGCAGCACGCTGTAGCGTCGTGGGCCCTGACGCGCTGCTGAACCAGTCGACGTAGGGCGAGGGACTTGAGGGGTAGAGCGTCCAAAGGACGCATCCAGACGCGAGGGACGCCAGCCCGAAGATCGCGGTTGCGACGCCGATCACGGAACCGGCTTCGGATGGCTCACGCCAAAGATCCCTCGTGTACGCGACCACGCTTGCCGCAAGCAGCAGGAGCGATCGACCACCATGCCGCGGACACCGGCCATGGGCTGAACGATCCGGCAGCCCAGATCGGCTCCGCGCCGATGAAGCAGCCTGCCAGCGCGAGGACGACCGCCGTGGGCGCGTGCCGACCCCAAAGCTGAAGTGCGCTCGACGCGGGCGCGCGGCGCTGCTCGCGGGGTGCCCTCACCCATGCGTAGACGCCGCCGCCCAGCAGCACAGCGAGTAGGAGCAGCGGGTTTGCAATTGCGCCGAGCGCGGCCGCGACCGTTGAGAGCCCGATCGCCAGTTGCAGCCAGCTGCGCGGGGAGAGGCTGAAGTCCTGCGCCGCGAACGTTTCGGCAAGCCGATCCGGATCACCGAGCTGCTCCTCGCGCGCTCGTGGGCGACGGCGGCCTCTACGCCCTCCGCCACGTATCGTCCCGCGAGGAACTCGAGATGCGCAGAGAGTTCTTCGCGTGCGCGGCGCGCGGCGGCGTTGCTCCGCATGCTGGACGTTGCGCGCTCGAGGTAGTCATACATCTCCAAGGCGAGGTCTCCTTCCCAGGGACGGCGCGTGGGGCGCGAACGAGAGGACGCGGTCGGCGGCGTCTACCCGCCGCCGCCACTCCGCGAGGTCCCGTTCAAGCCTGCCGCGTCCCGCATCGGTGAGTTCGTAGACCCGCACCCTGCGAGGGGATTCACACCGCCAGTCGCCGCGCACGAGTCCCCTCGCGCTCCAACTGGTAGAGGCGCGGGTAGAGCGTGCCTTCTTTGAGTGCCAGCACATCGCCGGACCGCTCACTCACGCGGGCCGCGATCTGGTAGCCGTGCGCCGGTCCTTCCGCAAGGGCGGCGAGCACCAGGAGAGCCGGCAAGGACGGGAGAAGTGCGTCCATCGAGCCACCGCCTTTCATAGAGCACTGTGTCAAGCGGCGTATCAGAGGGAATGCGCACGGCTGCCCACGCCGGCACTGCCGGGCGTGGGCAGCCGAAGACTGCTAGCGTCAGTAGCCGTTTCCGGGGTAGCTCCAGAGGTGGCCGCCGATTGCGTTTCCCGTGGCACCGGGGACGACGCCGTTCGGCAGCAGGTCCATACCGTCTGGGATGTCCAGGTATCCCGCGGCCGTGCCCGGCACACCGGTGTGGCCGTACTGCCACACGATCGCGTTCGTCTTGGGGTCGATCACGATCACCCGGTCGTTGTAGTCGTCGTTCAGCATGACGAGGCCGTTCGGCAACTGCACGGCGAGCGAGGGGTGATTCAGCGCGCCCGGTCCCGACGTCACGTGGTACTGCCAGAGCACCTTGCCCTGCGGCGACATCAGTACGACGGCGCCCGGATCGGTGTAGAAGGCGCAGATGATGTTCCCGGACGGGGTGAAGTTGGCGTCGGACGGGTAGGAGAAGTAGTTCGGGAAGTGTACGGTGTACTGCATCTTCCCTTGCTTGTTGAGGAGAATGGCGTCATTGCCGCCGATCTGCGTGACGAGCATGCCGCCATTGGGCGCGGGGAAGTCTCCGTTCGGCGCACCGTAGGTCGTCGGCGGGTTCACCCGGTAGACGCCGGTTTGGCCGTACTGCTGGATGATCTTGTGGGTCGTGCGATCGATGAAGAGTATGCGCTGGTTCTTGATGTCGGCGACCGTCACGACCTGGCCCTGCGGAGTGCTGTAGAGGAAGGCGTCGTCCGGTGTGTTGAGGTAGCCGGGCGCCGAGCCGGCGACGCCGGCGTGGCCGTACGTCCAGACGATCTTGCGCGTCTTGAAGTCGATGATCGCGAGGGTCTGGTCGCCCTCTTCGTTCGTGATGATCTCGCCGAAGTTCGGGCTGAAGAACACGTCGTCGTCGTCGCGGATCGAGGTCTTTTGGCCAGGCGCCGGGTACTGCCAGACGACCTTGTGCTGCGGTGTGACGAGAAGGATCCGGTTGTTGTGAGAGTCCGCGATCAGGACGTCGCCGGGAAGGATGGAACTTGGGGCCGACGCGCCCCAGGGAAGATTGGACCGCTTGGCTGCCGCGGGCTTCGCGGAGGGAGAGGACTTGGCTTTGCTCGCTGCCTGGTTCGGCTTCGGCTTGGGCGCCTGGGCGCTTGTGCCGCAGCTGGCCAGCGGCAGGGTCAGGGTGAACGCGAGCACCGCGCGGGACAGAATCCGGATCGCTGACATCGCTGCCCCACCTCCAGCTCGGTTGGCGAGCCAAGTCTACCACGACCGCGCGGGCTCGTCCTTCGGAGTCAACATGCCCGGCAGGAGGCGCGAGGACGTGGGCGGAACTGACTTCCAAGCGGTATCTTGCCGCCGAGGGATCGTCACGAACCGGGCGCCCAGTGTTCAGATTGGGGGGAGAGAGACCGATGCGCACACTGCAGTGGGCCGGCTTGCCGCCTCTGCCCGTCCTCGGCCAGGGAACCTACTTCATGGGCGATCAAAGGGCGCGTAGGACGGCGGAGATCGACGCGCTGCGGCTCGGCGTCTCGCTCGGGATGACGCTGATCAACACCGCCGAGTACTACGGCGCAGGCGGTGCCGAGGAACTGATCGGCGAGGCAATCCGCGATGGCCGCGAGCAGGTCTTTCTCGTCACGAAGGTCTGGCCGTCGCACGCGAGCGCCCGCGATGTGCAGGCGACCGTTCGCGCCGCGTGCGCGCGCATGCGCACCCCCTACATCGACCTCGTCCTGCTGCACTGGCCTTCGCGCAGCGTGCCGCTCGAGGAGACGGTGCGCGGGCTGCGCGCCGTGCGGGACGCCGGGCTCGCCCGCCACATCGGCGTGAGCAACTTCGATGTGCCCTGGCTCAAACGCCTTGCGGCGCTCGAGCGCCGGCCCTCGGAGTTCGCCGCGAACGAGGTGCCGTACAGCTTGGCGCAGCGAGGCATCGAGCAGGGGGTCATGGGGGAGGCGACGGAGCACGGGCGGCTCGTTCTGGGATACAGCCCGCTCGCGCATGGTCACTACGGCGGATGGGACACGAAACCGTCCCTTCGCACCGCGGCGGAGGCGCACGGGGCGACCCCCTTGCAGATCGCGCTCGCCTGGACGGTGCAGCGCCCCGGCATCGTCGCGATCCCGAAGGCTGTATCCCCTGCCCACGTGCGGGCGAACGCCGCGGCCGGTGACATCGTGCTGGGGGACGAGGAGATGGCGGCGATCGAGGCGGAGTTCCCTGCCCCCGCGAGGCCCTACCGACCGATGCTTCCAGCGAACATCGCGTTCCACCGCCTCGTGCTGGGCGCCGCGCGACTGCAGCGGCGGATGCGAGGCTAGAGCGGATCGGCGTATCGGATCTTGGGACAGTTGGCAAGCATCCTACGTGAGTACCGTATATTGCCAAGCCGGAAGCGCCAGGAGACCGAGACAAGCCGGTTCGCAGACGGTAGGCTGAGAGTGCGCGCCTGGACGCGGAAGAGTAATTTTCGTGAGGGAGTCGGGCGGGCGATGCGTTTTTTTCGGGTCCTTGGGGTACTGATCGCGATCGTGGTGGTCCTGGCCGCTGTGCAGGTGGTACGCGGCGCCCCGGCGCCGGCGGTCTCGGTGTCCGCCGCGCCGAAGACGGTGCCCGGCGCGCGGCCGAACCTGCCCTGGCCTTCGGGCGAGGAAGCGGCCGTCGCGGTGCAGGGTGTAGGCTTCATGGGCAGCCACGGCGGCAACCAACCCGTGCCGATCGGCAGCGTTGCGAAGATGATGACGGCTCTTCTGGTGCTGCAGCAGCATCCGCTGTCGATCGGCCAGCAGGGTCCCCAGATCACGGTCACGCCGGCCGACGTTCAGGAGTACCAGTCGGAGTACGTGACCCACCAGTCGGTCGTGGCCGTGACGGCTGGGGAGAAGCTGTCGGAGTACCAGCTGCTTGAGGGGCTGCTCGTGCCGTCGGGCAACAACTTCGCGCAGATCCTGGCGCACTGGGTGGGCGGGAGCGAGTCGAAGTTCGTCGGGATGATGAACGCGAAGGCGAAGGCGATGGGTCTTTCCCACACCAAGTACGCCGACGCCAGCGGCCTGAGTTCGCTGACGGTCAGCTCGGCCAAGGACCAGCTAGAGCTCGCGGAGGTCGCGATGCAGAACCCCGTTTTCGCGCAGATCGTCGCCGAGCCGCAGGTGACGCTGCCCCCGCCCGAAGGGCTCGTCTACAACTACAACAAGGAGATCGGCCACAGGATCGGCCAGGACGTCGTGATCGGCGTGAAGACCGGTTCGACCCTTCAGGCCGGTGGCTGCTACATCTTCGCGATGCAGCGGTCGATCGCGGGCAAGTCGGTAGTCGTGTACGGAGCCGTGCTGGGCGCGGGGACCGTCACACCGCTCGACGCGGCGATCTCACAGGGCATCAGCCTCGGCAGTTCGGCCCTGAGCGCCGTCCATCCCATGCGTGTGGTGGTTGGGGGAACGGACGTCGGCACCGTCGTCGCGCCGTGGCAGGCGCCGATCGCAGTGCACGCCTCGAGCGCCGTGACGTTGTACGGCTGGGGCGGCCTGCCGGTCAAGACGACGCTGAAGGAGCAGCCGCTCAAGGCGCCGCTCCCGAGCGGCAGCGCGGTTGGGACGATGCGCGTCGAGGTTGGAGCGCAGTCGCAGACCGTGAAGCTGATCAGTTCCGGCGGCGTGTCGGCACCGTCTTTGCGCTGGCGCCTGCTGCGGTTCTAACAGCAGGTAGAGACGCATCGTACTTCGAACACTTGTACCGCCAAGAGACGTGACCCCGCCAGCTCTCGGCTGGCGGGGTCACGCGCGGTGTGGGGTTCGAAAGACCAACGGCGAGGTGGGAGCCAATGTTCACCCGACGCGAAGGCGTACGCCGTGCCCTCGTCGCCTACCTCGGGCTTGCGAAGGTCCAAAGACGGTCGTTCGCGCAGACGGTCGCGGGGTTGGGTGCCGTGCAGATGGATCCCATGCGGGTCGTTGCGCCGGCCCACCTCCTGACGATCCGCCTGCGGCGCGGCCCGACGTCCGAGACTGCGTTCTCGCGCGCCCTCTCGGCGGGAAGTCTCGTCGAGGTTCGCCTCAAGGAGCGCTGCATCATCGCGTCGCAGGATCTTCCGGCGGCTGCGGCCCGGTTCGCGCGTGCGCGCGCGCGGCGCCAGCTCGCCGATCGCGGGCTCGAGGGCGTCGCGTCCGAGATCTTGGCCGCGCTCGCGCGCGGCCCCCGCTTCAGCCGTCAGATCGGGTCGGAGCACCGCGTTGCGAGCTTCTGGGACGAGGATCCCCGGAGCATGAAGGCGACCACCATGGCGCTCGACATCCTGGCCGAGGAGGGCCGGGTCATCGTGACCGCTCGAAGGCGCGGCGAGCGGCGCTACGACCTGCCGGACCGCATGTTCCCTCAGATGGAGCACACCGTCGCCGAGCCTGCGACGACACGCCTCTTCGCCGCGCTGCACTACGGGCGAACGATGGGGCTCTTTCGCGCGTCGGATCCCTACCTCGGTTGGTCGGGGGACGAGGCCCGCGGGCGACGTCAGGTGGTCGAGGACATGCTCGCGCGGCGTGCGTGGGTCGAACTGCGCATCGACGACGTCGACCAAACCTACCTTTGCGCCAGCGAGTTCGCGGAGCTGCTTGAGGACCCGCCGACCGTGCGGGGCGTGCGGCTCCTCTCTCCGCTCGACAATCTCCTTTGGGACAGGCGGCGCCTGCGGGACGTCTTCGACTTCGAGTACACCTGGGAGGCCTACACGCCTGCGACCCGCCGCAAGGTCGGGCCGTACGGCATGCCGGTGCTGCTCGACGGACGCCTGATCGGCGAGGTCGACGCACGGCGGGATGTCCTCGGCGTCCTGCGCTGGCGTCTCGTGGAGCGCCAGGCGGTGCGGGTGTCGGATCGTCGCCGCATCGGACGGGCCGTCGACCGTCTGGCGGCGGATCTCGGCGTGCAGGCGGCACCCGTGCAGCAGGTGGAGTTGTCTCGCCGCTAGAAACCCATGGGCCTGGGAGGCGATCGTGTGAGGGCGCGCAGTTGGCTGCGGGGCCTCGCCATCATGGCGCTTGCGTTGGCGCTCGGCGCGTGCGGCGCGCCGAAGGCCGCCAAACCAACGCCCAAACCGCATCCGAAGCCGGCATCGGGCTGGGTGACGTACACGAACAAGGTCGTCGGCGTGTCGGTGCACCACCCGAGGGGCTGGCGTCCGGTGCAGGGGTACCTTTGGCGCGTCGGCGGGACGGGCGGCTTCCTCCAGTTGCAGGCCTTGGACGGTGCGGGCTGGACGGTCCAGCAGGCCGCCACGCACGAGGCGACGCAGCAACTCCACCCCTTCGGCACCTCCCCGACGCTGACACCTCTGCGCGCAGGCGGCGAGGCGGCCTACCTGATCACTCCGTCGGCAGACGTGAACGTTCCGGGGGCGCCGGGCGCCGAACTCGTCGTGAAGTACCCCGTGGTGCGTACCATCCAAGGATCGCAGTACAGCTTTCTGATCATCGACGCGCCCCCGGCGCTGATCCGACGCATCGCCGACACGCTCAGGTTCCTACCCTAGACAGCGCCTATCGCAACCTGGAAGGTGTGAGTGGAATGCGTCTCTCGCCGGCTGCGGAAGCGATCCCGCGCTCCGGCATCCGCGCCATGGCCGCCCTCGCGGAGGGCAGGGAGGGTCTGCTGCACCTCGAGTACGGCGAGCCCGGCTTCTTCGCTCCGGAGGCCGTGCGCCGCGCGGGCGCACAGGCGGTCCTCGAGGAGCGCATCGTCTACACGCCGACCGACGGGCCAGCGGATCTCAAGCGCGAGATCGCGCGGAAGCTGGAGCGCGTGAACCGCGTACGCGTCGACGCGGACCAGGTCTTCGTCACGCATGGCGGCGTCGGCGCGCTCTACGCGTCGCTCGCCAGCGTCCTGGGGCCTTCGGACCGCATCCTCATGCCGGATCCCGGCTGGCCGAACGTGCTTGGACAGGTGTACACGCTGGGCGCGGAGCCGCTCTTCTACCCGCTACCGGCCGAGGCGGGGTTCCAGCCGGAGCCCGAGTCCTGGCCGGTCGACGAGCGGACGCGCGCAGTGCTGATCAACAACCCCTCGAACCCGACCGGGGCCCAGTTCGATCGCGGGATGCTCGAGCGCATCGCGGCGTTCGCCCGCCAGCACGACCTTTGGGTGATTTCCGACGAGGTGTACGACCAAGTCTACTTCGGCGAACGGCCGGTAAGCATGCTGGAAGTGTACCCCGAAGGTACCCTCGCCTGCTTCAGCTTCTCCAAGACCTACGCCATGACCGGCTGGCGCCTCGGCTACGCCGTGTTGCAGCCAGGCATGCGCGAGTGGACCACGAAGATCGTCGAGTCCTGCTACTCGTCCTCGTCGATGGTGGCCCAGCGCGCAGCGATGGCCGCACTCACCGAGGTGGGAGACGACGAGATCCAGCGGATGGTCGAGTCCTACCGCGCGACGCGGGACCGGGCCTGCGCGATCCTCGCGCAGGCGGGAAGGCAGCGCTACGTGCCGGAGGGCGCCTTCTACCTGATGATGCCTGCGCCGCGCGGGGTGTCTTCGGAGAGCTTCTGCCGGCTGCTACTGGAGCGCAAGAGTTTGGTGGCCGTCCCGGGTTCAACGTTCGGCCGGCGCGCCGAGCATGAGGTGCGCCTCAGCCTTGCCGCCGGCGAGGACGCGGTGGCGGAAGGCGTCGGAAGAATTCTGGAGCTGACGCAGGAACTGGAGACCGGCGCGAACCGACTAGGCACTTGAGCCGGATGCAGCCGCATCGTCCGCGAGCTGGCGCACCGCCTGCTCGTCCGTCATGGCATTGCCCTGGTGCTGCTCGTCCCACAACTCGCCGCCCTTGCCGGAGATCGTGATGGTATCGCCCGCCTGCGCGAGGGCCATGGCGCGGCCGATCGCTTCGTAGCGGTCGAGCACGATCTCGGTGGGAACTCCGCTCGCCTCGGCGCCCTGCGCCACTTCCTGCGCCGTCTGCGTCGGATCCTCGCTGCGCGGGTTGTCGATCGTGACGATCACGTGATCCGCCAGGGCGGCGGCGATCGCGCCCATCAGCGGGCGCTTGCCGCGGTCGCGCTCTCCGCGCCCTCCGAAGACGGCGATCACGCGCCCGGGCGTGGCGCGGCGCGCGAGGCGCAGCAGTTGGACGAGGCCGGCGGGGTTGTGGGCGTAGTCGATGACGATGCGGTAGGGGCGCCCGATGTCCTCGATCACCTGCAGCCGTCCAGCGACATGACGCAGCGCGGCGAGCCCGCGGACCGCGACGTCTGCGGGCACGCCGAGCGCCGTGACGACCGCGGCAGCAGCCATCGCGTTCTCGACGTTGTGGGCGCCGGGCAGCGCGAGGCTGAAGCCGTGCCTCTCGCCGTCGATGCGCAGCGTCACGAAGCTGCCCTGGAGGCCGTTGTCTTCGCACGAGACGAGCGAGACGTCGGCGTTCTTGCCGAACGTGCGGATGGGTACGCGCGTCACGCCGCGCAGGTACGAGAAGGCCGGGCTGTCGCTGTTCAGCACGGCGACAGCCTTGCGTCCTCCTTCGCCGAGGCCCTCGAAGAGCAGGCCCTTGGCCTCGAGGTAGTGCTGCATGTCGCCGTGGTAGTCGGTGTGATCGCGCGTCAGGTTCGTGAAGACTCCGGCGTCGAAGCTGCACCCCGCCGTTCTGCCCTGGCGCAGGGCATGCGAGGAGACTTCCATCACCGCGTGGGATGCCCCGTAGTCCAGGAGTTCGCGCAGGGAGGCCTGAAGGTCTGGCGCTGCGGGGGTCGTCAGACCCAGCGTCCGGACGATCTCGCCGTCGAGTTGCGCACCCAGTGTGCCCAGCGTGCCAACGCGGTGACCCGCGGCGCGCAGCGCGCTTGTGACGAGGGCGGCCGTCGTGGTCTTGCCGTTCGTTCCGGTAATGCCGATCATCTTGAGCAGGTTGGCGGGCTCGCCGTAGAAGGCTGCCGCGAGCTGGCCCAGAGCCAGGACGGCGTTCTCGACCTCGACGACTGGAACGCTCAGCGACAGCGGGACCTCGGCGACCACGGCAAGGGCGCCCCGACTCACCGCATCCTGGGCGTACCGCGAGCCGTCCACCCGTTGGCCCTGTCGAGCCACGAAAACGTAACCCGGCCGTACGTCGAACGAACGGTCGGTGACGCCGGCGACGCGCGTTCCATCGAGACTGTGGCTGCGCATAGCCCGCAGCAGATCATTCAGCTTGGCCAATGGACACCCCTTGCCTCCAATATGCCCACTGTACCAGAGTAGCACTCGACCATTAGCGAGAAGTGAGGAGGCCGGGCGAACGCCCGGCCTCCTCCATGCCTTCGGTCCTGCGCGTCAGCGGACGACCTTGCCGAGGATGTCCTGCCGCTGAAGGATCACGTGCGCCACGCCGTCGAGCTTAACCTCGGAGCCGCCGTACTTCGTGAACAGCACCTCGTCTCCCGCGGCGAGGACGCCGCGCAGGTCCTCATCGGTGCCGACGGCGACCACGACACCCTGCTGCGGTTTCTCCTGCGCCGTGTCTGGCAGGATAATGCCGGAAGCGGTCCTCTCATCCTGCTGCACCGGGCGGACGAGCACCCGATCGTCGAGCGGAGCGATCGTCATGTAGATGCCTCCTCAGGTATCAGCTGCGAATGCCAAGCGCCCGCACGAGCCTAGGCTGGTCGAAGCCAACGATCACCTGCCCGTTCACGTCGATCACCGGTACGCCGGTCTGCCCAGACCTCAGGCGCAGCTGCGCCGCGGCGGCGGCGTTGCGGGCGACGTCCACCTCACGGAAGGGGATGTGGCGCTCGGCCAGGAAGCGCTTCGCCGCGCGGCAATGCGGGCAGGTTGGCGTGGTGTAGACGAGCACAGCCACTTCTCGCTCACCTCCAGTCGTTGCGGGTCGAGTATACTCCATAGGGTATACGTGAAGAAAGGTGTGTCGTGCAAGAGTGCGGCTGCATGCATCGTGGACACGATTCGCTCGCCGAGGACGCCCATCGCCCTTCCGCTCGTCGCGCTGCGGGGCTCTTCGCGCCACGGCACTTGCCAAGCATACTCGCGGTGGTAGTCTTTCTAGGTAGGATGGGGAAAGGGGCATTCGGATGCTGCTCAAGTGGATCCTCAAGCTGATCGGGTTCGGGTTCCTGCTCGGTGCAGGCGGCCGGTGTCGCGGATCGGGCGCCGAGGGCCGCGATGATGCGGATCGCATCCGTCGCGCGCGTCGGCGCGCGGCGCGCCGGCTGCACCGGATCGCCGACGCGATCGCGAGCGCCGACGCGGAGGATGACGAGGAAGAGCAGGGCGCGCCGACGGGTGAGTAGTCCTCGGGTGCGCCTTGGATAGCCGCATCGGCCGCACCGCGGTCGTGCTGCGGCTCGCGGCTGGAGCCGCAGCGCGGGCCATCTGGCTCGCGCGCGTCACCAGCCGGTTCCGGGACGAGGAGGAGCAACGCAAGGCGGAACGCGCCCTCTGGGCCGCAGAGGGGCGCCGCCTCCGCGTCGCCGCCTCGCGCCAAGGCGGCATGCTCATCAAGCTCGGGCAGTTCCTCTCGACGCGTGCGGACGTGCTGCCGGAGGAGTTCACGCAGGAACTGGGCGAACTGCAGGACGTTGTTCCGCCGATCTCCTGGGGTGCAGTGGACGCGGTCCTGCGGGAGGCGTACGGCAGCCGCTACGTTCCGGACGTCTTCTCCGACGTGGCGCGCGAGCCGTCGGCGTCGGCGTCGCTCGCCCAGGTGCACCGTGCGCGCCTCCAAGGCGGCGGCGAGGTCGCCGTGAAGGTCCTGCGGCCAGGGATCGGCAGTTCCGTGCGCATCGACCTCGACGCCGTGCGGATCGCCGTGGGCTGGGCCGTGCGCTGGACGAGCTGGGGCAAGCGGTTCGACCTCATGGCGATCTGGCAGGAGATGCGCGACGTCACGGAGCAGGAACTCGACGTATTCGGCGAGGCATCGCGCGCCGAGCGCTTCGCGGAGAACTTCAAGGACGAGCCGATGATCGGGGCGCCGCGCATCTACAAGGACCTCACGCGGCCCGGCGTGCTCGTGATGCAGTTCATCGAGGGGATGAAACCGGACCAGATCACGGAGCTCGATCAGGCCGGGATCGACCGCAAGAAGCTCGCCAACCTCTTGATCCGCAGCTACATGAAGCAGTGGCTGGTCGACGGGTTCTTCCACGCCGATCCGCATCCGGGCAACCTCTTCGTGCAGCCGAACGGCGGCATCGTCTACGTGGACTTCGGCATGATGGGCGAGATGCGTCCGAAGGACCAGGCGGCGCTGCGCAAGCTCGTGCGCGGCATCATCGCGAAGAACCTGGACGACGCCGTCGCTGGGCTCGTCGAGCTCGGTTTCGTGCGGCCGACCGCAGACCTCGAGAAGCTGCGGCGGGCGTTCGGCTACCTCCTTGACAGGATGCTCGGCACGACGTTCTACCGCGCGAGCGGCCCGGAGGTCGAGGCCTTCGTCCGAGAGATCCGCGACTTCCTCTACGAGCAGCCCTTCCAGATCCCTGCGCGCTACACATTCCTTGGACGAGCACTCGGCATACTCTCAGGGATCGTCGCGGGGCTTGCGCCGGGCGAGAATTTCGTGCGCATGCTGATGGACGGTGCGGGTAGGTACACGGCAGGCACGTTGCCGGGCGGCGGCTCCCGCGACGTGGTCCAGGGAGTCCTGCGCCGGGCCGTGGAGCCGCTGCAGCAGGCGCTGCGGATCCTTCAGCGCCTGGATCGCAATGAGTACCGCGTCCCGATCGACTTCGAGCCTCTGCGCAAGGAGCTTGCGCGTGGCCGAAACGCCCTGCGTGCCCTGACCTACGTGACGGTCGGCGGGTTCGCCGCGCTCTCCGCCGCCCTCGTCGGCGGCAGCCTGCCGGTCTGGCGGGACATCCTGGTGGCCGCCGCGATCGCGTGCGGCCTCCTTGCGCTCTCGACCCAGCGCAGGGCATAGCCTCATTCGCCGGAGTTCGCGCCTGGAGGGAATGCGGTGTCCTGGTGGCGTCGGCGCATCCGGTGGCGGCACGTGATCACCGGACTTGTGGTGGTCTTCTGCGGCCTTTCGGGGTACGGGGTCTACGTCGGATGGAGCCTGACGCACCTGCCGAGGATGAAGCTGCCGACGACGCCGTCCTTCTGGGGGATGCCCTACCGACAGGTGCGCTTCTTCAGCGCCGTTGACCATCTGAAGCTGCGAGGCTGGTTCATCCCGGCGGGGGAGCCCACGTCCCTGACCGTCGTATTCTCCCATGGCTACGGCTCGAATCGCGCCGACATCGGCGTTCCGGGGCTCCTGATGATGCGGGCTGTCCACCTTTGGGGCGCCAACATCCTGACCTTCGACTACCGCGCCGAGGGCCGCAGCCCCGGAAGTCTCGTGTCGGTCGGCGAGTTCGAGGTGCGGGACCTCTTGGGCGCCGTGCAGGCGGTGCGCAGCACCTACGCGCCGCGGTCGAAGGTGGCGATCGTCGGCTACTCGATGGGCGCAACGATCGCGCTGATGGCAGGCGAGGCGGATCCGCACGTCGCGGCGGTCGTGGCCGATTCGCCGTTCGCCGCGCTCGTGCCGTACCTGCAGCGCAGCCTGCCCGTGTGGACGAGTCTGCCCGCCTTCCCCTTCGACTGGATCATCCTCACGCTGACTCCGCCGCTCACGGGCGTCAACCCGGCGACGGTGGACCCCTTGGCCCACCTCCGGGCGCTTGGGGGGCGCCCCGTCCTGCTGATCGCCGGGAAGAAGGACAAAACGGTCCCGGACGCCAACGCGAAGCTCCTCTACAAGACGCTGCGGCGGACCGACCCGAACGCGCAGCTCTGGCTCGTGCCCGGCGCGCACCATGTGGAATCGTTCCAGCTCAGGCCCCTGCAGTACCTGGCGCGCCTCTACGCCGTGCTGCACGGTGTTGACCCAGAGCTGAAGGCGCCACCGGGGTTCGGCCTCTAGCCGGGAGGGGACCCGAGGGCGTTCAGCTCTTAGCGGTCAAAGGCTGCGCCAGATCTGAAGCCAGCGTGGCAGCCCCGCTGCCGCAACCGCCGCCGATGCTCCCGCCGCACGCACTGTGCCGACCGCGCCGCCCCGCGAGAGCAAAGTGGCGGAGCCGAGTTGGACCCGCGGGCGTGGCGCACCTTCCGGGCCGAGGAAGAGGGGACTCTCGAGGCGCAGGGTCTGGTGTAGGCCGAAGGGCCAGCGCACCGTGGCGACGACCGTGCCTGCCGGCAGGGTGCGTGCGGATCCGGCGCGGCGGTCATAGTCGAGGATCTGCGCCGCGTCGGCGAACGTGGTCTGGAAGTCCGCCTCGTGCAGCACGCTGCCAGCGAGCGTCGCTCCGGCACTGCGCGCGGCGAAGATGAGGTTGTGGCCGGCGGCGATCGTGTAGCCTGTCTTCATGCCGATCGCGCCCGGGTAGGTGAAGAGCAGCTGGTTGAGGTTTCGGAGGACCTGGCCGTCGCTCAGGCGCGCCGTCCGCAGGCGCACGATGGCGGCGATGCGTGGGCTCTTCAGCGCGGCCGTCGCGAGGCGGATTGCACCAGCCGCGGTGATGCGGTCCTGCGCGCTGAGACCGGACGGGTCGTTGAAGCGCGACCAGCCGAGGTGCAGGCGCAGGGCGAGCGCGTCCATGCGAGAAAGAAAGGCCCTCGTTCCCCCGGCGGCGTGTGCCGCAAGCAGGTCCGCCGCGTCGTCCCCGCTCGGCAGCAATAGCGCGAGCATGAGGTCATGGACGGTCAATCGCTCGCCCGGTACGAGCGGCAGCTCCGAGTCGCCCCGGCGCGCACCGACCGCGGCAGCCAGGGCCTCTTGCGCGCTGACGGTGATGACGCGGGTGGGGGGCAGAGAGGGGTCGGCCACGACCACGAGCGCCGTCAGGAGTTTGACTGTCGACCCGGTCGGGCGCGGCGTCGAAAGGTCCTGGCCCGTGAGCAGAGCGCCGTCGTACGCTGCGCTCCAGGCGGGCGCGTGGATCGTTGGCGGCTTCGGAAGCGCGGGACGCGGGAGCGCGTGCAGGGAGACGCTCGGCGCCGGCCGCAGGACAGTCACTGCGAAAGCCAGCACGAGCAATGCGCCGAGCGCCCTCAGCGGCCGTTTGAGGCGTCGTCTGGGGTGCCGCCGGCTCAGGGAGCGTACACCGTCACCTGGGAGACGGCGCCCGGTTTCACGAGCTCATTGCTGGTCCCGAGCGTGCGTGCGACGGCGAAGCCGGACGTCGGGTTGCCGTTTGGGAAGACGACCGTCAACTGCGAGGTGCCTGCGGAGGCGCCGCCGTACGTCACGGTGAAGCCGGCCTTCTGCAGCTCGGCCATCCAGGATTGGCTGCCGTAGAGCGTGATCGGGACGTCCTTCGGGGCAGGGAAGGGCGGCAATCCGGTCCAGGCGCCCTTCGAGCCGTATGGCTTCAACGCCTTCGTGACGTTCGCCACGTCGAGCACGTCGTAGTAGGCGCCCTCGATCGAGTTCTCCGCGTTGATGCCCGGCAGCGGCATCGCCGCGAGCTGCATGGAGTCCGCGATGCTGCCGAGCGTCACCTTCTGCAGATGCGCGTGCGCGAGGCTCATGCCGAGCGCGAGGAGCTGGCTGTGCGTCAGGTTCGTCGCGACGTCCTTGCTCCATGCGGAGATGAGGGACGGCAGGTGCAGTGCCGCCTGCACGGGGTTCTTCAGCAGCTTGTCCTTGAGGGCCAACAGCACTTGCTGCTCGGCACCCATCCGCTGGAAGTCGTTCGTGCGGAAGCTGTTGCCGGCGGCGTTCTGGCGGATGCGGATGTAGGCGAGCGCCCAGGTTCCCGAGAGGCAGTGCCAGCCCTTCTGGAAGTCTGCCGCGCTATGCAATGGATCGTACAGCCGCGCCGGGATGTAGACGTTGACGCAGCCGACGGCGTTCACGGCGTCGACGAATCCTTGGAAGTCGGTCGCGATGTAGGCGTGGATCGGCATGCCGGTGAAGTGGCTCACGACCTGCATCGCGAGCTGCGGCCCGCGCTGGGGACTCTGCTGCAGGCCGAGGAAGAAGCTCTCCTTCACCTTGGGGATCGGGTCGCGCCAACCGGGCAGCGCGATCAGGAGGTCCCGGGGGACCGAGATCAGCGTGACGTCGTGCGTCTTCGGGTCGATGTGCACGACGATCAGGATGTCCGCCTGGCCACCGGATGTGCCCAGGGAGAGGGGCCCCCCCGCCTGGCGCGCGTTGTTGCCGACCAGCAGGATGTTGTAGGGAACGTTCTGGGAGAAGTTCTTCGCCGTCGAACCGCCTGGTGCCGAAGACTGCCCGAGCCAGCTCTTCGCGAACGCGAAGCCGCCCACGAGCACGAGTATGATCACCACGAGCCAGACGAACTTGGCGCGCAAGCGGAACCTTCTTCTCAACCGGGTGCCCTCCCCGCCGTCAGGCTCGACTGACAATTGGCAAACGCGTAGAATCGTCGTTGGGTCGTCTTCTCTGGGGAGCGTCAGTCATGCTGTCCCTCGAACTGCCACCGCTTGGACCGGCCGAACAGGAACTGGCGCTGAACGGGCTCGCGAACACGCTGGCTTGCGCGCTCGACGAGGCGCTGCTCGCCCGGGTCGGAGGGTTCCTCTGGCGGAACGCCCAGATCGAGGGCAGGCCGGAGCCACCAGGAGCCGTTCCGTCAAACCGCTACGATCGCGCTGCCCTGCACCTCTACACGGAGGTCTGCACGCCGCGCCGCATCGTCATGCCGCGGGACGACGCGCAGCACCTGATGGATCTGCTGGACGACACCCTCAAGGTTGCGAGCCGCCTGCATGGCGGCAGGCTTTGGCCGATGATGCAGGAGAGCATCTGGCGCAGGCTGCGCGACAATCTGCGCGAGCAGCTTGCCGCCGCCGGCTAGCCATCCTCCTGCCAACTGGCGCAGATCGCGCCGTATCGTCTCGCCGCTACGTAGAGCGGAACGGAGAAGAGCGTCGTTGCGCCGCCATCGTCGCGCAGGTAGGTTCGCGCGAAGAGCGCGGGAGCGCGCTCGTCGAGGCGAGCGCCTGCGCGTTCGAAGTCATGCCGTGTCGCCGGATGGGGAACGCCGTCGGCCGCAAGGCCGACGCGCGACGCGGCGACCACAACGGGCTCATCGTAAATCCGCTTGAGTCGGCTTCGCAAGTTATCCTGCGCCGCATCTCCTGTCCAGTCGGCCGCATTGCGCCGGTTGTGGGTGAAACAGTACGCGTTGAGATCCGCGGCGATGAAGAATAGGTAACGGGGGGA
The DNA here is from genome assembly GCA_021793215.1 of Bacillota bacterium. Classification (GTDB taxonomy): domain Bacteria; phylum Bacillota; class Sulfobacillia; order JAJZYS01; family JAJYTV01; genus JAJYTV01. The sequence continues at coordinate 11,794 of JAJYTE010000030.1, read as the reverse complement.
GTGCGCGAGGTAGCGGTCGAGGATCTGCATCGCGGCCCCGTCCAGCACCTCGGAGTAGCGCGTCCGGTACTTCGGCGGACCGAAGCCGGAGAAAGGCACGCGGTCGACGCGGAACAGCCGCGAGAGGCTGCGCACCTCGTCTCCTACGATCGGGACGTAGGCGACGTCCAAGGCGTCGTCGACCGTCAGCCGGCCGTCCGAGATGGCCCCATCGAAGAGGGCCTCGAGCTCCCGGGCGCAGCCCTCGAGGTCCTGGCGGACGTCGTCGACGAACGTGCCGGCCCGAACGCGTCCCAACGCACCGTAGCCGGCCTCCGCATCGCTCGACATCCTTCGCGCCTGCTCCTCGAGCCCTTTCGTCGCGGCGGCGAGGGACTGGGCCTCACCTTCGACCGCCTGCAGCCGCTCGGCGGCGTCCTGCATCGATGCCGTCTGCTCCTGCGTGGCCGCCGCGATGCGCTGGACCATCTGCGAGAATTCCCCGATGCCTCCGACGACGTGGGCCGTGGCGCGGTTCGCCTGCTCCGTGCGGCCGGCAACCTCGCCGGCCAGGTGCGCGCTGCGCTGCACGGCGCCGAGCGTCGCCGCAAGTTCCTGTTTGGTGGCAGCGAGCAGTTGCGCGATCTCCTGCGTGGAGATCTGCGTTCGGTCCGCGAGGCGGCGGACTTCGTCGGCGACGACGCGGAACCCGCGACCGTGCTCGCCGGCGCGCGCCGCCTCGATGGCCGCGTTCAGCGACAGGAGATTCGTCCTCTTCGCCACGTCTTCGATCAGGTCGCTCATCTCCGCGATCCTGCCGACCGACTGCGCGAGCTGCGCCATCAATTGCTCGGTGGTCGAAACCTCTTGGGCGATCGCGTGGCTGGACTCGGTGGCGGACCCCAAGAGATCCGCCGCCTGGGCCGACTCGCTCGCGATCAAGGCACCGATCCCCGCGGCCGCGGAGGCCGTCTCGGCGATCTCCTGCGCGGCCTGTCGCGACTGGTCGATCATCTGCGAGGAGACCTCCGCGTGCTCGCGCACGGCGCGCGCGCCGTCGGCTACCTCCACGATGTGCCGGCTCGTGCGCGCCGCGTGGATCGCGACCCGTGCCGTTTGGCTGGTGAAGTGGCGCACGGTCGCCTGCAGCGCCGCGAGCCAGCGGTCGAGCGGGGCCAGCTCCGGGTCCTCGTCCGACAGCCGCACCGTCAGGTCCGGCTGCTCCGCGGAAGCGAGCAGGCGGTCCAAGGGGAACTCCGCCACGCGCACACCTTCCTAGATGCTGCTGGGTGCCTGATTCGACAGAGGACGCGCGTGAACCCTTCTCCGCATCGTTCGCCAAGTCTCGCGAGGGATTCGCGCGTCGCGGGACGAACCTCGCTGTCCGAGGGGAGTGCCAGAGTTCAATGGTCCGGAGCGCGCACGAGACCTCGCCCGCAACGGCCGTGCTGCAATGGTACGGCGAACAGGCGCGCGATCTTCCCTGGCGCCGGGAGCCGCGCACGCCCTACCGCGTGCTGATCGCCGAGGCGATGCTGCAGCAAACGCGCGCGCAAACGGTCGCGCCGCGCTACGAGGCGTTTGTGCAGCGCTTCCCGGACCTCGGGTGCTTGGCCGCGGCACCGCTCCAAGAGGTGCTGCGCAGCTGGGAAGGACTCGGCTACTACGCCAGGGCGCGCAACCTGCATCGCCTCGCCCAAGAACTCGTGGCGAGCGGTGCCGCGCTACCTTCAGAGCGCACGGCGCTGCTGCGGCTGCCCGGGGTGGGACCGTACGTGGCCAGCGCACTGCGCAGCTTCGCGTTCGGTATCGCGGATCCCCCGCTCGATGCCAACCTGCGCCGCATTGCGCTGCGCTTCGGCGGTGTGCCCGGCGACCCGCTCGACGCCGCGTCCGCCCGCGCGGCGCAGGGTCTCCTGCAAGCCTGGTTCACCCAGGCGCCGCCGAGCGTGCTCGGCGACGCGCTGATGGACCTCGGTGCCGGCGTCTGCACGGCGCGGCGCCCGGCGTGCGCCGCATGTCCGCTGCAGGGGGACTGTGCAGCCGCCGCGAGCGGCGCGCCGGAAGCCTTCGGCGTGCGTTCCCGGAAGGCCGTCGCGCCGGTTCGGCGGATCCTGGCGGCCCAGCTCGTTTCGCCGCAAGGACAGGCCTGGCGGCCGCGTCCGCCGCGCGGGCTGCTCGGTGGACTGTGGGAGCCGCCGCACGTGTTCGGTGCGGACGAGCCGCCAACGCTGGGAGATCTGCTCCGCGAGGTGGGCCGCTGGGGCGTCTTTGGGTGCGCGGTGGGCACGCGCTGGCCGATGCGGCACGTGTTCACGCACCAAGTTTGGGAGGGTGAGGTCGTCGCCCTCGTCGCCGAGCATCCACAAGCGATCGCCGCGCCGGCGCAGTGGCTTCCACCCGAACGCCTCGCCGAGGTCGCGGTGCCGCGTGCATTTCGCGCAGTACTTTGAGGAGGCGGGACATGGAAATCGGGCAGTTCCAGGCAGCCGCGGAGGCATGGGTGGACGGAAACGGCGGGTACTGGACCCCGGCCGAGAACGTGACGCGCCTCGTGGAGGAGGTCGGGGAGATCGCGCGCCACGTGAACGCGCAGGCGGGGCGCAAGCGCCTGGCGCCGGATGCCGAGCCGGCAGCGGCCGAGATCGGCGACGCGCTCTTCGTACTCGCCTTGCTGGCGTACCAGCTCGGCACAGACCTTGGCGCGGCAGCACAGGCGGTGCTGCGAAAGCAGACGGCGCGCGGCGAACGAAGCGACTAGCCGCGCAGATGCTACGCGAGCGTAGCGCAGGGCGACGAAGCGCCGTTGCATATGCCGCGATGAACTTGTCCGTGCGGGCCCTTTGACGCACGGTGATTGGCTGAAGAGAGTGGGCCGGACGCTTGCACGCGTGCAGCCCGCTTGGTCTTGTGATGCGACGCCCGCCCTCTGCAGGCGACAAATGGACCGCCTAGGGTCAGCAAACGGACGTGGCCCAGGACATATGGTCATGTGGCGCAGACCCCGTACCGACGGTCCTATTTTGGGCCGATCGCCCCTCTGCGAACCGGACGGTGCTTGAGACAATGTGGCCGTCCAGGAGATTCGCTTCGAGGGGGAAGCAGAGATGACGAGAAACGTTGGTACATTCTCACGCATCGCTTCGGCTGCGGCCGTATTCGCACTGATCGGACTCGCGGCCGCCGGCTGCGGACAGCAGCAGGCCGCCGGCAACGCCAGCGCAGCCGCACCGTCGACGACGACGTCGACTTCGACGACGACGGCGCCCGCGACTGTCAACCTCAGCTGGGAAGTCGTGAACGGCGGCAACGCGCAGCACTCGACTTGGCCGTTCTTCTCGCAGGATGGCAAGAACCCGTTCCCCGCGACGCTGACGCTTCCCGCGAACACGCTCGTCACGGTGACGATCAAGAACTACGACGACGGCGGCGGACAGGTCCCGGCTCCCTACGCCAAGGTCACGGGCACGGTCGGCAACACCGAGACCGTGAACGGCCAGCAGGAGACCAGCTTCAAGGCGGACGGCGTGATCGCGCACACGTTCACGGTGCCGGGCCTGAACCTCAACATCCCGTTGCCCGCAGCGGCAAGCGCCAGTTCGCCCGCGGTCGTGGTGGCAACCTTCAAGACGCCCGCCAAGGCGGGAACCTACACCTGGCAGTGCTACCAGCCGTGCGGCACCGGCAGCGCCGGATGGGGCGGCACGATGGCGACGGCAGGCTGGATGACGGGATCGATCCAGATCAGCAACTAGCGGGTCGACGACAGGGAGGCCGGCACCCCTCGGGGGTGCCGGCCTCTTTGATCGCGCGACGTGTTCTTGCGAAGCCGAGCTCCGCTGTGCCGAGGCGCCGCCCGGCGGCAAGGAGTGGGTGTAGCGCCCCCGGCCGGTCCTTCGCTCACGTCGCGTGCCTTGCGAGCGCCCACGCGAGCACGAGTCCAAGGGCGTATCCGAGCGGCACCGTGCCGACGAGCAAGAGGGGCGTCGGCCCGAGCGTCAGGAGACCGAGCAGGAGCGCGAGCCCGATGCCTCCGGTCCAAAGGCTGCGGTGCAGCCAGACGGAGAGGTCGCTGTCGGGGGGCGGAGGGGCCCCTGGTCCGAGGTACAATTCGCCGAGGCGGATCAGCCCGACGAAGAGCGGGATCAGTCCCGCCAGCAGCAATGGACCGAGTCCCAGCGTGAGGAATCCGAGCGTGATGCCGAGTCCGACCCCGATCAGGGTGCCGATCCGGGCGATCGGGTGGTAGAGCGCGGGATGGTGGCGCGAGTAGCCGGGCTCTCTGTAGGCGTAGGAGTACGGTGGGCGGTAGGGCTCCGGCGGCGGCGCCTCGCTGTCGGGCGGGGGGGCGTACGGGTCTGCGCCCGGTGGATAGGGTGGGCGCGAGAAGTACGCCATGCGCTCGCGGTGGTGGAAGTAGATCGCGGCGATGATGATCGCAGGGATGGCGAGTACGGCGAGGATCGGAAGCAGCACCGCCAGGAAGGCGACGCCGAGCACGGACTGCGAAAGACCGAACATTCGGGCCGCCTCCTCAGAACTGGTTGATGGTGACCGGGCCCAGCTGGTCCGAGACGTGCAGGTAGCCGGGCTGGCCGTGGCCGATCGAGCCGGAGAACTCGCCACCGCCGCGGAGGCCGATGCCGGGGAAGCCGGAGGAGAACGGGCCCATCTGCACGCTGCCCTGGACAGCCAGCTGACCGCGCGGCGCGACCGAAAGGGAAACCGGGCCCATCTGGTCCCGGACGGTGGCCGCGAGCCCCGGATCGCCGGAGAACGTGACCGGTCCGAGGTCCGCGATCAGGGTGAGCGGACCGGTGATCGTGGCGCCTTGCACGTTGATCGCTCCAAGGTTGTCGTGCGCGGAGAGCGTGCCGTGGAACTGGCTGACGCTCAGGGCGCCGGCTTGCAGCGTCGCCGACAGGCGCGAGAAGTTGCCCTGGACGTTCATGGACCCGGCGTCGAGGTTCGCGGTCACCCCGAGCCCTTGCGGAAGACCGACGTCGAGCTTCGAGAAGCCAGCACCGTAGCTCACGGTCTTGGGGGGCGTGAACCGGATCATCAGCTCGTCCCCCGTGCGCGTCACACTGAGCGCCTTCGCGGTGTCGGTCGCTGCGGTCCAATGCAGGGCCACGGAGGGCGAAGAGGTGGCCGTCAGCGAGATGCTGCCAAGAGGTGCTTCGATCTCCACCTGCCGAACCCCCTGCGCGGATACCGTTCGGCTCGCTGACCGCATTGGCCGGCCTGAGAACGTGAGACCCGTGACGTTGACGTTGCCGTTCGGCTGCAATCCGAAGTGCCACGTGTCGATCGGACGAATCGCGAAGAACATCGCCACGAGGACAGCGGCGGCGCCGACGAACGCGATCAGGGCGTAGTGTTTGCGGTTGATCGTCGACCCTCCTCACAATTCGCTGGACCCCCCTCGGGTCGCAAAGGTTTCAGGGAGTCTGCGCATGGAGGAACTGGAAGCGCGGCGCGAAACCTAGCGTCGAGTCCAGTTGTCGTTCCTAGTGGAACCCTGTGGACCACTCTGGAACACTGTGGAACCCAGAGATCCGACGGGGAGGAGGCGTGCGGGTGGAGGATCGCACGCTCAAGCTCACGCGCGCCGCCCGCGCCGGAGACAAACAGGCGTTCACAGAGCTCGTTGCGCCGCTTTGGCCGCGTCTTTTCCGCCTCTGCCTGCGCTTCGTGCTGGACCCCGGCCGCGCCGAGGACTTGGCCCAGGAGGCGCTCACGCGCGCGTGGCTGAGGCTGCCGCAGCTGCGCGAGGACGCCGCCTTCGCCCCTTGGCTGCTGCAGACCGCCGCCAACCTCTCCAAGAACGACCTGCGCCGCAGGCGCGAGGATCCCGTGCCGGAGGAAGCGCTCGGTGCCGACGCAGCGGGCGAGGACGCCTCGCAGGGCATCCTGCGCAAGGAGCAGCGCCGGGTGATCGAGGAGGCGATGCGCGCGCTCCCACCGACGCAGCGGGTCGCCGTCGAACTCGTGCTGCGCGACGGGCTCTCCTACCGTGAAGCCGCTGCCATCCTCGGAGTCCCGCTCGGCACGCTGAAAACTTTTGTCCATCGGGCGCGCGAGCGCCTGAAGCGATCGCTCGCAGAGGAATCGCGCGCGCAGGGAGGGACTGTCCGTGTCGCACCGCATGTCTGACCGAGAGCTCGCAGAGATGCTGCGCGCCATGCCGGAGCCCACCGTGCCCACGATGGCCGCGCCGTTTCTGCCGGAACGTCCCCGCTCGCTGCCGCGGGTGCCATGGCGCACGCGCGACCTCGTGCTGATCGGCGCGGCGGCCGCGGTCTGCTTCTTTGCGGTCGCGCTGATGGCAGTGCTCGGGCCGGCCGTCGTCACGGCGTCGGCTGTGCAGTTCTACGAAGCGGGGGGCGCGCTGCCCACGGTCTCTACGGCGCTTTTGGCCGCGCTTGTCGGGTGGCTCGCCGTCGAGCTGATCGCGCCCCGGGCGACCGTCTAGGCGGCGGTGCTCAGCGCGCGGGCTGCGCCGCGCGGGCGCGCAGAACCTGCGCGATGTCCGCGAGGTTGACCCCAGATGCATGCAGCGCGAGCCAAAGGTGGTAGAGGAGATCGCTCGCCTCGGCGGCGATCTCCTCCGTCCTTCCCCCCTTAAAGGCGATGATCACTTCGCCCGACTCCTCGCCGACCTTGCGAAGCACCCGGTCGAGACCGGCGTCGTAGAGACGGCGCGTGTACGAGTCCGTGGGATCCGCGCTCTCGATGCGCAGGCGCATCGTCTGCCACAGGCGCCCGAGCTCGCCCGCCGGTGGACCGTCGTCACTGAAGCAGCTCCTCGCGCCCGTGTGGCAGGCGCCGTGCGGCGCGCGCACCTTGTAGAGGAGCGCGTCCCCGTCGCAGTCTACAGAAACCGCGCACACCTCGAGGATCTGGCCTGAGGTGCTGCCCTTGTCCCAGATCTCCTGGCGCGAGCGACTGAAGAAGTGCGCCCTGCCGGTAGCCCGCGTGAGCGCCAGCGCATCCTCGTTCGCGTAGGCGAGCATCAGGACGGCGCCGCTGTCGACGTCCTGCACCACAACCGGCCGCAGGGCGGCGGGGTCAACCTGCTGCACGCACCGACACCCCCATCGCATGAAGTTCGCACTTGAGATCCGCAACCGTCGTACGACCCGAGTGCAGGATGCCGGCGATCAGGGCTCCAGTGACGCCGGGCACCGCAAGCGCCGCGGCGATCTGCTCGGCAAAGGCGCCGCCTCCCGAGGCGGTGATCGGCAGGCCGACCGTGGCAGCAGCGGAGCGCAGGGCCTCGAGGTCGTAACCGCCGCCGGTGCCGTCGCGGTCGATCGAGGTGAGCAGGATCTCCCCGGCACCCAGCGACTCGACCTTCTTCAGCCATGGAGCGAGCCGCCACGCGGTCGGCTCGCTCCCGCCGCGCGCGAAGACGGCCCAATCGTCGTCGACGCGGCGTACGTCGACGGCCACGACGACCGCCTGACTCCCGAAGCGCTGCGCCGCCGCGGTGATCAACTCCGGCTGCTGCAGCGCCGGGGTGTTCAGCGACACCTTGTCGGCGCCGGCGCCAAGCACCTGTCCGATCACCGCGAGGCTCCCGAGCCCTCCTCCGACCGTCAGGGGGATGCCGAGGCGCCGCGCGACCCTCTCCACCACCTCGGGGCGCGGCGCGCGCCCCTCTGCGCTCGCGGTGATGTCCAGTAGGACGACCTCGTCGGCGCCCTGCTCCTCGTAGCGCGCGGCGAGCTCGGCCGGGTCGCCCATCACCTGCAGATCCTGGAACCTCGTCCCCTTGACCACGATGTCTCCGGCGACATCCAGGCATGGGATGATCCGCCGCCTCAGCACGCCGCCACCTGCAGCGCCTGCTCGAGGGAGAATCGGCCCTCGTAGAGTGCCCGCCCGACGATCGCCCCGGAGAGGCCGAGCGCGGCCACCGCGGCGAGGTCCTCGAGCCGCCCGATGCCTCCAGACGCCCAGACCGTGCAGCCCACGCCCACGAAGCGCCGCAGGAAGGCGAGATCTGGACCGCACTCCGTACCATCCCGCTCGACCGCGGTGACGAGGAAACGCTCGACGCCGAGCGATCGCGCGAAGCGGAACGCCTCCAGCGGGTCGAGCGATGCCGCCCGCCGCCAGCCGGCGATCTGCAGTCGGCCCTGCCGCACATCGATCGCCCCGATCACGCGGTGCGCGCCGACGCACTCGACGACGTCCCGCAGCTTCCCCGGCATGGCCAGGAGCGACCCGAGGACGATGTCCGTGGCGCCAGCCGCGAGGCGCGAGCGCGCGGTCGCGAGGTCGTGGATTCCTCCCCCCACCTGCACGGCAGCGCCGAGTGCGCTGAGCTGTGCGACGACTCCGTCCGTCGCGCAGCCGACGCCGAACGCCGCGTCGAGGTCGACGACGTGCAGGCGGCGCGCGCCGCCTGCGACCCAGCGGGTGCCGACCGCCAGGGGATCGTCGCCGTAGTCGGTCCGGCGCTCCGCGTCGCCCTGGCTCAGGCGGACGACGCGCCCTTCCAAGAGGTCGATGGACGGGATGACTTCGAACACACTGCCACCTCCTCGAGGAACGACGCGAGCATGCGGCGGCCGTAGGCGCCGCTGCGCTCCGGATGGAACTGGACCCCGGCCACATGCCCGGAGCGGACGGCCGAGACGAACCGCTCGCCGTACTCGGTTCGCGCCGCCACGTGCGCCCTCTGTGCAGGCTCCACGGCGTAGGAGTGCACGAAGTACGCCTCCCCGGAGCCCGAGGCCGTCAGAAATCCCGCGTTCGGTTCGACCTCGACGCTGTTCCAGCCGGTGTGGGGCAGCGGCAGTCCGCGGGGCGCCATGCGCCGGACGGTGCCGGGCAGAAGGCCGAGGCCCTCGCCCCCCTCCTCCGAGCGCTCGAACAGGAGCTGCATGCCGAGGCAGATGCCGAACAGGGGCACGCTCTGGGCGCGCTCGCGCAGCGTAGCGCCGAGGTCGCCCTGGGAGAGGCGCTGCGCTGCCGCTTCGAAGTGTCCGACGCCGGGCAGCACGATGGCCTGCGCCCCGCGCAGCGCCGCAGGGGAACTGGTGACCTCCACCTGCGCCCCCAGACGCTCGAGGGCCCAGCGCACCGAGCTCAGGTTGCCGATGCCGAGGTCCGCGATCGCGATCACCCGATCATTCCCTTCGTGCTCAGCACACCGCCCTCGCGCGGCGCCGTGGCCGCACGCAGCGCGAGGCCGAGCGCCTTGAACGCGCCCTCCCAGCGGTGGTGTCGGTTGCTGCCGGCGCGAAACGCGATGTGCAGCGTCAAGGTGCCGCCGCGGCAAAATCCCTCGAAGAACTCTAGGAAGACCTCGCCGTCCACGCCGCCGACCGGTCCCTCCGGTTCCGACGTCACGTGGCAGCCTGCGCGGCCGGAGAGGTCCAGCGCGACCTCCGCCAGGGCATCGTCCATCGGGACGATCGACCAGCCGTAGCGCGCGATGCCGGTGTAGCCAGGGAGGAAGCGTCCCAGCGCTTGGCCGAGGACGATGCCGACGTCCTCCGCGAGGTGGTGCGGGTCGACCTCGACGTCCCCCGTCGCGCGCACCGCCGCAGGCTGTCCCCAGGTTCGCAGCATCGCCTCAAGGAAGTGCGTGAAGATCGGGATGGGGGTCGACGCCTCCGAGCCGTCGCCGCCCAGGCGCACCGCAACGTCGGTCTCCCGCGTCGTCCGCGTCAGCGCGACCGGGGAGAGCGCGACTGCGCCGCCCTCATCCTGTGCGCCGTTCACGCGCCGCCTGCCCGGCCGAGCTCGCTGGCCGCGGCGAAGCCGGACGAGAGGGCGAGTGCGCGGTGCTCCTCGCCGGCGCGGGTCGCGAGGCCGGCGTACGAGGTGAGCACCACCTCGCGTTCGATGAGTCCGTTCGAGCGCAGCGTCGCGCCCGTCTCCACGATGTCGACGACGGCGTCCGCGAGCCCGAGCGCCGGCGCGACCTCGACGGATCCACCGAGGGACACGATCTCGACCTGGAGCCCCTTCGCAGCCGCCCAGCGCCGCGTCAGCTCGCCGTAGCGCGTGGCGATGCGCAGCGCCTGCGAGCGGTCCGGGGCCCACGTTTGCGGCGTCGCGAACACGAGCCTGCACTCGCCGAAGCCGAGGCTCTCCGTCAGCGAGAGTTCGATGCCGGAGTCCTCGACCACGTCGCGCCCGACGATCGCCACGTCCACGGCTTGCCGTTCGAGCAGCGCCGGGATGTCGCGTCCGCGAACCAGCGCGACCTCGAGCGATGGCTGCGCCGTCCAGAGGAGGCGCCTGCCGGACCGCCGTCCGACCGCGAGTCCGCGCGCGTTCAACCAGTCCCAACCCGGCTGCTCGAGTCTTCCGGTAGCCAGGGCAAGCAGCATTTCTCGCACTCCCTTGCTATAGCACTATACTGTAATGGAGTAGAGCGATCGTAATACGCTGCCTCGTCTCCCGTCAACCCGCAATCGCGATCGCTTCACCGTTGGTCGATGCGGTCGAGCGCCTGGACGAGCGCTGCAATCTCCGCCGGCGTGCCGACGCTGACGCGGACGTGCGACGGCACGCCGAACCCGGCGCCGTCCCGAACCAGCACGCCTTCACGCCGAAGCGCGAGGACGAGCCCCTCGGCGCTTGCGCCCGGTACCCGGGCCCAGACGAAGTTGCCGTGCCCGGGGTGCACGTCGAAGCCGCGTGCCCCGAGTTCTCGCATGAGGTCCCCCCGTCCGGCGCGCGTGTCCGCGATCACGCGCGCGAGGTGGTCCTTGTCCGCGGCAGCCGCCTCGGCCGCCGCGAGTGCCGGCACGGAGGCGGGGAACGGTTCGCGCACGCGCCGAACGTCGGCGATGACGCCCGGCGGCGCCGCAAGCACCCCGAGGCGCATGCCCGCGAGGCCGTAGGCCTTCGAGAAGGTGCGCAGCACGGCGATGGGCGCGCCCCGGCGCACGTATCCCAGGGTGTCGGCGGGGCTCTCGGCGAAGTGCACGTACGCCTCGTCGATCACCGCGAGGGAGCCTGCGGGCAGTGCGTCGCAAAGGGCATCGACCTGGGCGGCGTCGAGCGCGTCCCCCGTCGGGTTGTTCGGGCTGCAGGCGAAGACGAGGCGCGGGGCAGTGCGCCGCACGAAGGATGCGAGCCCCGAGAAGTCCACGGAGTGCCCGCTGCCGGGAAGCGCAGCGACGCGTCCTCCCATCAGCTGCGCGTCCGCGCGGTAGAGCGAGAAGGTGGGGTCGCAGACGACGACCGGATCGCCGGGTCGCACGTACGCCTCCGCGAGGCACTTGATCAGGTGACCGCTGCCGGTGCCCAGCAGGAGTTCATCCGGCCCGAGCTGCCAGTCGTCGGCCAACTGCGCGAGCAGCTGCTCGCCGGCCATGTCGGGGTAGCGATGCAGCGCCAGCGACAGGAGGCGCCTGGCGACACCCGGCGAGGGGCCCCAGGGGTTCTCGTTCGCGGCGAGGTTCACGAGCGTGGCTCCCGCCGTCCCCTCCGGGCGCCCGGGGCGGTAGGCCCCCAGCGCGGCGAGTTCGGGTCTCGGCTCCGGCATGCGAACCACTCCTTGCCTCTTCGTCCGCAACTTCAGAATCTACCACACTTGCGCGCCGCCGGGATCCCTTGGGCAGACTGGGTCTACGCGGGATCGCGACGTCCGGTCGCAGGAAACGGGCGGTTGGGATCGAATCGTCACGCGGAACTTCATGCGAGGGAGAGTGCGTCTACGATGGGAAAGAAGAAGTACGAGCGGACGAAGCCGCACGTGAACGTGGGGACGATCGGGCACGTGGACCACGGGAAGACGACGCTGACGGCGGCGATCACGCGGGTGCTGTCGCGGTCTGGCAAGGCG
>JAJYTE010000029.1 GCA_021793215.1 Bacillota bacterium | reverse complement strand
CAGGATGTTGGCTTAGAAGCAGCCACCATTCGAAGAGTGCGTAATAGCTCACTGGTCGAGTGACCCTGCGCCGAAAATGTAACGGGGCTAAGCCTGACACCGAAGCCGCGGATGTCCCGCAAGGGGCATGGTAGGGGAGCGTTCTGCAGGCGGGGAAGGTGTGCCGGAAGGCATGCTGGAGCGTGCAGAAGTGAGAATGCCGGTATGAGTAGCGAGATGGCAGGTGAGAATCCTGCCCGCCGAAAGCCTAAGGTTTCCTGAGCTAGGATCGTCCGCTCAGGGTTAGTCGGGGCCTAAGTCGAGGCGTACAGCGTAGACGATGGACAATCGGTGGATATTCCGATACCACCCAGAGGCGTTTGAGCGATGGGGGGACGCAGAAGGGCAGGCCGTGCGGGCGATTGGAAGTGCCCGTCCAAGCCAGGTAGGGAGATCAGGCAGGCAAATCCACCTGATCGTTACCCCGAGAGGCGATGGGGAGCGAAATTAAGTAGCGAAGTGGCCGGACCCAAGCTGCCAAGAAAAGCCTCTAGCGAGCCGAAGGGTGCCCGTACCGCAAACCGCCACAGGTAGGCAAGGAGAATATCCTAAGGCGCGCGGAAGAACCCTCGTTAAGGAACTCGGCAAAATGGCCCCGTAACTTCGGGAGAAGGGGCGCCCGCCGGGGTGTAGGAGCTTGCCTCCGAAGCCCAGGAGGGTCACAGAGAAGAGGCCCAAGCGACTGTTTACCAAAAACACAGGTCACTGCGAAGGGGAAACCCGAGGTATAGTGGCTGACGCCTGCCCGGTGCTGGAAGGTTAAGGGGAAGAGTCATCCCGCAAGGGAGAAGCCCTGAACTGAAGCCCCAGTAAACGGCGGCCGTAACTATAACGGTCCTAAGGTAGCGAAATTCCTTGTCGGGTAAGTTCCGACCCGCACGAATGGCGTAACGACTTGGGCGCTGTCTCAACGAGGGATCCGGTGAAATTGAATTGCCTGTGAAGACGCAGGCTACCTGCGACTGGACAGAAAGACCCCATGGAGCTTTACTGTAGCCTGACATTGGACTTTGGTGGGCGATGTACAGGATAGGTGGGAGGCTGGGAAACTCGGGCGCTAGCTCGGGTGGAGCCACCCTTGGGATACCACCCTTCGCCAATCGGAGTTCTAACCCCGTGCCGTGATCCGGCCGGGGGACCGTGTCAGGTGGGCAGTTTGACTGGGGCGGTCGCCTCCCAAAGAGTAACGGAGGCGCCCAAAGGTTCCCTCAGCACGGTTGGAAATCGTGCGACGAGTGCAAAGGCATAAGGGAGCTTGACTGCGAGAGATACACCTCGAGCAGAGACGAAAGTCGGGCTTAGTGATCCGGTGGTACCGCGTGGAAGGGCCATCGCTTAACGGATAAAAGCTACCCTGGGGATAACAGGCTTATCTCCCCCGAGCGTCCACAGCGACGGGGAGGTTTGGCACCTCGATGTCGGCTCATCGCATCCTGGGGCTGTAGTAGGTCCCAAGGGTTCGGCTGTTCGCCGATTAAAGCGGTACGTGAGCTGGGTTCAGAACGTCGTGAGACAGTTCGGTCCCTATCCATCGCAGGCGTTGGAAACTTGAAGGGAGCCGCCCCTAGTACGAGAGGACCGGGGTGGACGGACCTCTGGTGTACCAGTTGTTCCGCCAGGAGCATGGCTGGCTAGCTACGTCCGGACGGGATAAGCGCTGAAAGCATCTAAGCGCGAAGCCCACCCCAAGATGAGGTTTCCCATCCATTGGAGTAAGACCCCTGGGAGACTACCAGGTTGATAGGCCGGAGGTGTACACCCCGTAAGGGGCTGAGCTCACCGGTACTAATCGGTCGAGGACTTGACCTTGTTTGCAGTTGTGAGCGCCCTCATCGGCACTCGACAATTTCCGGTGGCCATGGCGGAGGTGACCCACCCGTTCCCATCCCGAACACGGTAGTGAAACCCTCCAGCGCCGATGGTACTCGCCTCGCAAGGGGCCGGGAGAGTAGGACGCCGCCGGGATCCTTTGCAGCACCCCCCGCAGCTTACGCTGCGGGGGGTGCTGTGCTTTGCTAACCGGAGTTCAAAGAGTTGGAAATGCAAGAGGGTTGGGCATAGGATGAGACTGGTGAATGGTGTTGCAATCCCCATAGGTATGTACTGACTTCGGCCATGCAGAATAGGCGACGGACATATTGCCTGTATTCTGTGTTTATCTGAGGTCTCCTTGCTCCTATTTAGTTCTTGATACGTAAGATTATATGCTCATCAAAAGTGGACAAGATCTCCGTTTGCTCGATCGTAGCCAGAAGTGAGCGCCATCCGCACCAGATGGACTTAACACCGGGGTTGCCATCACCCTTGCGGGCGAGGAAGCCGCCAAGTCGGGCGATGTAGATGACAGCGGTGAATGGCGAGGACGAGGGCCTTCCACTCGGCCTCGGAGAGAGCCGTTGTGCCGGGCGTATCAGGGTTCTGACATGCTTCGTAGGTCAGCCAGAGGATCCGCCAGGCCGCGATGCTGTAGATGGCAATGGCGTTCTCGAGCCGCTCTTCAGCCTGGAGCAGGAGGCTCTCGATGCGGGCACTTCATCCACCGTGGTGGCCTTCTACAGCCACATTCTCGCGTCTGCTTCCGGTGCGTCTCTGGCACACCGGCACATCACCGCCATCGCCACCGCGAATGGGGGAGTCTCCTGGAGCCGCGTGCCGATCGGCTGTCCTGCCGGCCGCCCGTACGTGCAGTTCGGCGCCCTGCCCGGCGCACAGCCCGGCATGGGGACCGGTACCGTCCAACCACTCCTTCGCTCGACGAATGGCGGGGAGACCTTCAACGTGCTCAAATGGCCGAGCGGATACATCAACCCGCAGGGATTCATCTCTGGCCTTGCGGCACCGAGCGGGCAGTACAGTCCTGGCTCCCAGGGGTATCGGTGGTACACGCTCGCCCCGGGCGCAACGCAGTGGCAGCGCGGCCGGGCAATAGACGCCCCCATTTCCTACCGCGCATTGCTTGTGGTCGGGTCACGCGTCATCTGGCCAACTTCCGATGCCGGCGGATCACCGGTGACGACGCTGCCGGCCCTGAGGAGCGCACCGCTTCCGTAGCGCCGTGCAATCGAGACCTCGAACGAGCGGAGACACGTGCCGCCCCAGCCATTCCATGATCAACGTCACGGAGTGGCTGGGCTATGACGGCGAGACCAGTGGAGCCCAAACTCGCCTGCCATGGCGCGGGATGCCCCGGAACCTAAGCCGGCATGTGCAGATGGACGATGCGGACCTCGAGTCCATCGGGACCCGCTTCGAGCAGGTGCAGTGCGCCTGCAGGCCACAGCACTGCCTCGCCGGGTGATAGGCCCACCCACGTGCCGCCGGATCCGCCGACGCGACTGCGGCCCTCTCCGGCGAACGCCAGGATGACGATATCCTCTTCGGCGCTATGCTCGTCGATCGCGCCAAGCGGCCCCAGCCGAAGTGCGACCACCTGGCCCGCGCCCGTCCCTACGAGCGGCTGCACCTCGAGCGACGCTAGGTAGCGCTCCGCACGCTCTCCGCCGGCGGAGAGGTCTCCCGAGGACATGTAGATGGGTGCGGCCGATACGTCGCGGCTCCCAGGCCGCGTAATCGCACGAAGACGAGGTTTCCACGCTGCTCCGGCCAATGGAGGTTCCCCCTTCCGCTGGGTGCGCTGCGCGCTAGCCCGCTGTGCCGTCCTTCCTCTGGTGCAAAAAGATGGTGTTTCCCAAGAGGTCCACGATGCCCGCGACAAAGCAGATCCCGTACTCGGCGGGGTCAAAGAGGACGGAGACGCCCACGGCCCGCAACTCTTCGACCGCTTGCCGCACGTCAGGCACCGCAAGGGCGATCGTGACTGCACTACCGGACGTTCCGCCGCCGCGTACCGTGACGTGCGGATTGTCGTCACTGATGAGGGCGATTGTCTGCTGTCCCGCGTCATACTCCACAAAGACGTCGTCGTCTGGTTCATCGCCTGCTCCAAGTCCCAGGGTCGAGGAGTAGAACCGATTCGCTTCCGCCCAGCGCGCCCTCGGCACAGTCACGGCCACGAAGTCGATGCCACGGACCTGCAAGGTCGCCGCCTCCTACGCCGGATCTTCCCTTGACGGTGATGGAACGGACGTTCCCTGTCAACTGGATGTCCCGTGCACGTGTAGGCAGCCTTCGAAGGTCCCTAGCAGGCCGTGTTACAAGATGGTTTCCCCGGTCGTCCGAACGAGTGCGTCAGCGGCAGATCGGGTGCAATGCTGTCCGTATCCTGGGGAGAGGTGGTCAGTTGGGCTGAAGGCTGATGGTGTAGAGCTTGAGGAGGTTGTGCCCGCACTCGAACTGCCAACTGGCCTTCGCGGCATCGAGCCCGCGCACGAGCAGTTGGCGTAAGCCGCGGTTCCAATTGATCTGTCCGAAGACGGGTTCGACGGTGGTCTGGCGGAGCCTGTAGCGCTGCTTGCCCTTCTTGGTGAGGAGCTTGCGCATCATCCGCTCCCGGGTGGTGAGATTCTTGGGCGGGCGGCCACGCGGTGCCTTGGCGGTTCGCCACAGCATGTGCTTGATCTTCACCGGCGGGATCAGGGCTTCAATCCCATGTCTGGCCAAGGCGTCGAGGTTGTCTTGCGAGTAATAGCCGGCATCCGCGGAGACTTCCTTCGGCCAGCGACCGGTGTTCTCGTGCACCTGCTCGACGAGGTCGGGGAGGTGCGGACAGTCGGCCGCTCGGTACGTGAGCTCGCACGCGACAACGATCTGGTTCTTGGCATCCACCGCGGCCTGCCCGTTGTAGCCTTGGACGAAACCGTCCCCGGTCTTCATGATCCGGGACTCGGCATCGGTGAAGTTCCGCTGCGCCTTCTTGCGGGGCTTCTTGCCCTTCTGCGCGTCGGCCTTCTCCTTCTCATCGGCCGTCTGGCGCGCCTCGGCTTCCAGTTCGGCCTTCGCCTTGCGGATCGCCTCGAGCCGCTTCTGCGGCTCGGCCAGTTCGGCCGGCACGCGTCCGGGCTTGCGCTTGCCGTAGGGTTGATCCTCCGCGGCGTCCGCCTCGCGCAGGTAGGCCGCGATCTCCTCCTCCAGGCGCTTCTCTTCTTCCGTCATCCGCTGGTAGCTCATCGCGCGGTGCTTCGACGCGTTGGCCCTCAGCTTCGATCCGTCCACCGCTACGTGCCGGAGATCCACCGCCCCCGCCCGGTCCGCCACCCGCACCGTCTGGACGAACAGCGCCCCAAGTTCCTCGCGATGCCGCCGGCGGAAGTGCGCGATCGTCCAGAAGTCCGGCTGCTGGTCGCCCGACAGAACCCGCATCGGAATGTCCTCGTGCAGCATGCGCTCGATCTGCCGTGACGAGCGCACACCCCGCACGTACGCGTAGCAGTGCACCTTCACCATCATCCCAGGGTCGTACGCCGGACGGCCGCCACCCTGGTACTTTTCGTAGACCGCGCTCTGATCAAGTTGATCCACCGCTGCGCTGAGCCAGTAGATCTGATGGTCCTTGGGCAGCCAATCCGGCAGGTACACCGGCATCAGCACTCCCTGGCCTGGCTGGCTTTCGATGAACTTCTTCATGCCCTACCAGTTCGACATCAGGCCCTGAAACTCCTTGCTACCAGCACTTACCAACCACTACACAGCCTGCTAGGCAAAACTCGTAGTAGTTACCCCAGCGCAATCTCATCGCTTGACCGATTCCAGCGGTGATGTCTCGCTTGCGAAGACGTTCCTCGCAACAGATCAACGCAAGGTGCTGGAGGAAGGCGAGGCGCGCGATACGTTCCTCGGCAGATACGGGGGACAGCCGGAGGGCTTCGAGGTGATCGGATCGCGGCAGGTGAGCGCGTCGGAGTATCAAAACAAGGTTTGGATCTACCGGTATGTGCCTGGCGCGTACGGCTCGGGCAATGCCATCCCGCGCGCAAAGCCTGATCTCGTCCTCGTTCAGAGGTCGGGAAACACCTGGCTGGAGGCCACCATCCCCAAGGAGATCCTTCGGCGCTAACCGGAATCCGCTGCATCGCAACGCCTTCTTCAACAAGAGGGCGTTTCGCACGTTGCCCACAAAACAAAGGGTCGCTCAAAGAGCTCCGAGACGCCACCGACGCTGCTCATCTCACAGCCCATCTGATTGGGTCGACTAAGGACGTTTGGCCATCGACAAGGCACGAGTGAGCCCGGCCTTCGCTTGGGACCAATAGCGCTGCGGAGGAGCGTCACCCTTCAGCAGGGGCTGGGATGCCCCAAAGAAGAGACCGCTGAGGCCACTCAGAAGATGGCCAAGCTGTTTGGCGTTTGGACGCTTGGCCGATGGGTTTTGTCCCGTTTGCACCGATTCACTCAAGTAGATCTCGCTTGCGTCGGCGAGCGCGGATTGGAGATCCCGGCACGACGCAAGGGCGTTCCCGCCCAGAGGGACATTGGCGAGGCCCAGGTCCGTCTGCCGCATCAGTTTCGTGATGTGTAGAAGGTCCGCGGCTGCCGCGTGTGACGTCAAGGAATGATGGGCCGCAGCGATGTTCTGGAGATCTTCACCGGCCATCTGGTACTCGTAACCGATCTGCTGAAGGAGCGTCCCTTCTGCCTGCACACGCGAGACAGTCACGTCGCGGGCGTGAACAGCGAAGCCGCAAGCAAGAACGACAGTCGCAGCCGCCACGATGGTCCATCGCCGTCGCATGGGCCAACATCGCTCCCCTCAGGCCGTAAGCGAAGTGCCTGGAGATCGGCGCCGAGGTGAGGTCCGTTCGAGACGGACTAGCGCCGACGGCCGGACGGCAGGTGCATGCGGTGGCGGGCGACCAGGGCGTAGATGGGCTCGGCGATGCCGATCGCGATGCCGAGTGAGAGCAGCAGCGCCATCGGGCGGTTCCCGAGCCGAGCGTACACGGCCCGTAGCGCGCGCGCGCCCCGCAGCCAGCCTTCGGGCCCTTGAACGTGGATCGCCGTCTCGAGTTGCTCCAACGATGGACCGCCCTGCAAAGGCCGAGCATCCTGCAGCGGCTGCAGGACAAGTCCCTTCTCATCCGCACCCTCGCGCCAGCCGTCGGCGGCTGCCGTGCAGATTGGGCAGGTCCCGTCGTAGTAGACCGTCAAGTGGTCGTTCGTCGGCACGTCGTCGCCCCCTGTACCTATCGTACCGCGTTCGGCCGTGACGTGTTGCGGGCAGAAGCGTGTCGGCGGCCCCGCATGAGCGCCTAACCTTCACGGCACCCTTGCTCTGGGAGGGATTGCTCGATGGATGCGAGGTCGATGGTGCCCTGGCCGGATCGTGAGGACATGGGGCGGCTGATGGAGTGGCCCCAGCGCCTGTGGTCGCAGATGATGAGCGATGTGCCGAGCGTCGAGGTGGTGGACGAGGGCGACGCCCTGCTGGTGCGGGTGGAGGTGCCCGGAGTGGACCCCAGTGACATCGACGTGGAGGTGTCGCCGCAGCAGGTGACGGTGCGGGGGGAGGTCCGCCAGGAGTCCGGCGACGACAGTCGCGGCATCTACCACAGCGAACGACGCTACGGTCGGTTCAGCCGTACAATCGCGCTGCCGGTGCCGGTCGAGACGGAGGGCGCCACTGCGTCACACCGCAACGGTCTTCTAGAAGTGCGGTTGCCGCGCAGCGGAGGCGGCCGCAAGAAGCTCGAGGTACGCTCGCACTAGGACTGAAGTCCTCCAGGCATCTGCTATGATGGGTGCAATGCAGGCCACTGGGAGGACTTCGATGCGCGGGAAACCCGTCGCGGGAATCGCGCTGGCGGCGGCGCTGGCCATGGGACTGGGTGGATGCTCGGCTGGCGCCAAAGCCTCCGGCGCGGCCGCCAAGGCACATCCTGCAGCGCGCACGCGCAAGTCGCCGCCTCCGACGAAGACGGTGGCCGAGGCTGCGCCCGCCCACGTCTACTACCGTGACCAGGTCATCATCCTGATGTACCACGGCATCGGCCCGCAGGCGCACGGCGACATCATCACTCTGGCGGCCTTCGCCGGTGAGATGAAGGCGCTGCAGTCGGCGGGCTTCTCGTTCGTCAGCCTCGCGCAAGTCGCCGCTTTCCTGCACGGCGGCGTTCTGCCTCCGAACGCCGTGTGCCTGACGTTTGACGACGGTCTCGAGAGTGTCTACACGTACGCCTTCCCGGTCCTAAAGACGGACCGGATCCCGTTCGCAACGTTTCTAATCGCCGGCCGCGTGAACAACTTCACCGGCGACCTTTCGTGGGCGCAGGTGAAGGCGATGGTGCACTCCGGTTTGCTCACGGTCGGCTCCCACACCTTCGAGAGCCATGGTGCCGTCGCGAGCGGGAAGGGTACGACCGGTGCTGCCCTCACAACGCACATCTACGACCTCTCCACCGGTCAGACCGAGTCCGACGCCCACTACCGGGCACGGGTCGAGGGCGACCTGGTGCGCGCGCGCAGCATCCTTCAGCTCGAGACCGGGCAGACGGTGAAGTGGTTTGCTTACCCGTTCGGGGCGTACGACCCCGCCGTCGAGCAGATGCTGCAGCAGGCGGGCTACCAGGATGCGGTGACGACGTGGGGCTGGGGGACGACGGTCCACGCGAGGCCGCTGGCCCTGCCGCGAGAGAACGCTGGCACTCCGAAGAACACGCCGTCGACGATCGCGGACATGGTCCTGTACGTGGCGCATCTCACGTCGAAAGACCCGACCTATCAGACGCCGCAGGAAGTCGTGCCGAACTGGCGCTAATGACAGCGCTCGCGCACGAAGACGCCGCGCGCCGCAGCGGAGCGCAGCGCGGACGCGATGTCGACGACGACGGGTCCATCGGACAGCACGCGAATTGCGGCCCGCTTTCCTGCGGCCAAACGGACAAGAGGCTCGCCGTCGAGCGCGATCGTCTTGGGACCTGGACCGACCGCAACGGCTTCACCGAGCGTGAGCCGCTCCATGCTCACCAGGCCGACCTCCTCGATGAGCCCGGGCCCGATCGCCGCGACGACCCGGCGCCGCGCACGCGGCGAGCAGACGGCGTGCGCGCCGAAGGGCTCCTCAACCGCAAGCGGCGAGTCTGCAGCGATCACCGCCGACCAGCCGACTGTCCCGGGCGTCGCCTGGGATGCGACGATCTGCTCGACGTCGTCGGCCGTCCACACTGCCTGCGTACCATGGTAAGAGGCGCCCAGCACGACCGCATCGACGAGCGCCCACTGCGGGCCTTGGTCGTCGTACTCGACGGCGAGGCGCTTTCGGCGCGAGAGCGCCTCAGGGGCGAAACCGCGCGCGACGACCCCAAGCGCAAGGCCGGCCGCTGTGGCGTCGGCCCATTGGGGAAACGCGTTGTTGGTACCAGTGGAAAGGGCGAGCATCGGCAGGTCGCCGATCTCGGTTGCGACGAGTCGGGACGTACCGTCGCCTCCGAGCACCAACAGCGCCGAAGCGCCCGCGTCGCGCATCTCCCGCGCCGCCCGGCTCGTGTCCTCGGGCGTGCGGTGCAGGGCGAGTTGCAGCGGCTCCGCGGCGATGCGCGGGCGGCGCACGGGTGACACTCCTTGAAGGGCCTGGTCGACGAGCTGCATGGCGTCGCGCAGGTAGAGCACCCGGTCGACGCCGGCAGCACCGATCCCGACGAGCGCGCGCCGCAAAAGCGCGACCTTCTCCGGGGCGGTGACGACGGTCGCCTCGCTGACGAGGCGGCGGATGTCCTTGCCCGCGGACGGGTTCGCGATGATGCCGACGGTACACGACACGCGTGAACCCTCCCCGCCTAGACGCAGGACAAAATCGCGACCATTGTATCATTAGGAAGAGGTCGCGCCGCGTCGGTCGCGTCGTGGGCAGGTTCACGCGGGGCCGCCGAGAATCTTCTTGGCACCGGAAGGAAGGGTGGAGTCGTGCGCATCTACACGCGCCTCGGAGACGCGGGCGAAACGAGTCTGTACACGCCCAAAGGGGTGCCGCAGCGCCTGCCGAAGGATCACGCGCGCGTCGAAGCCTACGGTACGATCGACGAGCTGAACGCGATCGTCGGGAGGGCGCGCGCGGAGCTCCCGGCGGATGACCCGTCGCAGGAGATCCTCCGCTTCGTGCAGCATCGGCTTTTCCATGCGGGGTACGACATCTCGACGATGCCGCAGGACGGGGTGGCGCCGACGGCGCTTCGCGCGGAGGACACGAAGAGGTTGGAGGCGGAGATCGACCGGCTGCAGGCCGCCCTACCCCCGCTCAAACAGTTCATCCTCCCGTCCGGAGGGAGTACCGCCGCCGCACTCCATGTGGCGCGCACCGTGGCGCGACGTGCAGAGCGACGCGTCGTCGGGCTGGCTGACGCGGAGACGAACCCGGAGGTGCTTCGCTTCCTCAATCGACTTTCGGACCTCCTCTTCGTGTTAGCACGCGATGCGAGCCACCGCCTGGGCGGTGGGGAAGAAACGGTAGACTGGCAGGTCTGACGACAGAGGGGAGTGGCGCAGGTGAACCGCTACGCAGCGGCCGCAGGGCTCAGTCTTCTCGTCGGCGCAGCCGTGGCCATCTGGCTCGCCCTCACGTCGTCAGCCCTCGCCACCGTGGATCTTGGCCTTTGGCTCGGGAACGGGGCGGCGGGCTTCCTCGCCGCCGGCGTGGGAATGGAGATCCTGCGTCCCGGTCCTGCCGGAGCATCCCGCCGACCCACCGCGATCTACCTTTGGTCGGTGATCGCGGGTCTGGCCCTGCTGTCGCTTCCTGCGTCCGGGGTCACCGCCGTAGCGGTCGCGCACCGGCTCGGCTGGCTTGCGGTGGCGGTCGCCGCGGCCGACTACGCCTACCTCGCGTGGTGGAGGACACCGGTGTTGGGCCGGCCGCCCGAAGCGTTTTCGGATCTGCTCGCACCGGGCGGGCTGCCCGGCCGCATCGATTCCGCCCGCGACGCCGTTGCGCGGGCGCTCGTAGCGGCCGGACCGGCCTACCTCTTCCTCGTCGCTGTTGCCGGCGTCGGGAATGGCAGTGTCCTTCCGAGCCGCAGTGAGACGCTGCTCCTCTACGGCTGGCTCGCGTCACTCACCCTGGGTGGGGCCCTCTACATCTGGCCGCGCATGCTTGCCCAGCCCGCAGGGTCGAAGCACCTCGCACGCTGGGGCGCCGCGCTCTGGCATGCCGGCCTGATCCTCTCGGTGATCTCGCTGCGCCCGTGGCTGCTCGCCGTGACGGGACTCGGAGGGCTCATGCTCCTCGCGGACCTCGCGCCGACACTTCGTGGCGTGCTGCGTTCGCGACCGTACGTCGTGGGCTCGCGGCGCCGCTTCCCGAAACTTGGGGTTCGCCTGGGGCTCGCGCTGGCCGGGCTCCTACTTCTTGCGATCGACTTGTCTCCGCTGTTTCCGCACGGACTGCTCGCGCCGAGGGTCCTTTCGGTCGCGTTTGCCATCGCTGCCAACCTGACGCTTGTGCATCACCTGCGCCCGGTGTTCGGCGCGCAGATGGTGCGCGCCCGAGGCGGCTTCATGCCCAGCGTGCTCGCTCTCGCTAGCCTCGGTATCTGGGCGATCCCTCGCGCCTTCGCCGCGGCAGTCGCCCTCGCGAGCATCTACCTGGCCGCGAGCTGGCTGCCGGGACTGCCGCTCAAGCCGCAACGGCGCGAGGAGCGGCGGTCACGCCAGCGCGGTTAGGCACGGGAGGAGAACCCTTCGCGGTCCGCGAAAGCGCTCCATATGCACCCAAGGGGAGAGGGCGGCAGAAGGAGGCGGAGGCGCGCTAGGCGCCGGGCGACATGGGTGATGTTGTACCCGACAGCGTCCGCAGCATTGGCCTGTTCGGTCACGGGGGCTGCGGCAAGACGACACTCGCGGAGGCCCTTCTGGTCAAGACCGGAGCGCTCGATCGTCGTGGGCGAGTGGACGACGGGACGTCGAACCTCGATCAGGACCCCGAGGAACAGCGGCGCCACATCAGCCTGAGCATGGCTGTGGGGACGTCAACCCACCAAGGTCGACGCCTGTACCTTCTGGATACCCCGGGCTACCTCGACTTCGTCGGCGAGGCGCTGGCGGCGCAGCGCGTCAGCGACCTCGCCCTCCTTGTCGTCGATGCCGCGTCGCCGGTTGAGGTCGGCGCGGAGATCGCGATGGAGCGCCTGCGTGCGATGGGATCTCCCTGCATGATCTTCGTGAACAAGCTCGACAGAGAGCACGCGGACGCCGAGAAGGCGCTCGCGCAGCTACGGGATGCCTTCGGGTCGAATCTGGCCGCACTCACCTGGCCGATCGGCGAGGCAGCAGGATTGCGCGGGACCTACGCCATCTGGAGCGGACAGGCGTTCACGGAGGATGCCCCGCTCTCGGAAGCGCCTTCGAATGCCGCCGCGCTGCGCGACGCCCTCTGCGAGCGCGTGGCGGAAGCCGACGACGAGGCGCTCGCTCGCTACCTGGACGAAGGCGACCTGCCGGACGACATGTTGGCGCGTGCGATCGGGACGGCGCTTGGCGCCGGGAGCTTCGTGCCCGTGCTCTTCGGCTCCGCGCAGACACTTATGGGAACGAAGGCGCTGCTCGACGCGGTCGCGGCGTTTGGGCCGGCGCCAAAGCCCGTCGGAGATGGCTCCAACCCGGTCGCGTTCGTCTTCAAGACGACTGCCGACCCCCACGTCGGGCGCCTAAGCTTCTTCCGGGTGGTCTCTGGACGTCTGCGAGGGGACGCCCATCTCGCCAACGTGAACCGAGGCCGGGAGGAGCGACTCGGTCAGATCTACCGACTGCGCGGCCGCTACCAGGACCCAGTGGACGAACTGGTCGCGGGGGAGATCGGCGCGGTCGCCAAACTGGCCGAGACGCAGACGGGCGACACGCTGGCGATGCAGGCCGACGGAACCGCCCTGCCGCCGATCGAGTTCGTTGAACCCGTCTTCCGCATGTCACTCAAGGCGAACAGCACAGCGGACGACGACCACCTCGCCGGTGCGCTGCGCCGCCTGCTCGAGGAGGATCCGACCCTGCGTCTTGAGCACCCGAGCGGCCACGAGACGGTTGTCGCAGGCCTCGGCGAGATGCACCTCGAGGTGCTGCATGACCGACTGCGGCGCAAGTTCTCGGTGGACGTCCGCATGGAGCTGCCGGAGGTGCCGTACCGCGAGACGCTGCGAGGCAGCGTGAAGGTCGAGGGCAAGCACAAGAAGCAGAGCGGAGGGCACGGGCAGTACGGGCATGTCTGGCTGGAGATCTCGCCGGCGGAGGGCGAGGACTTCGTTTTCGAGGACAAGATCTTCGGAGGCGTCGTTCCGCAGCAGTACCGACCCGCGGTGGAGAAGGGCGTGCAGGAGGCCATGGCCCAAGGAGTGCTCGCGGGCTACCCGGTCGTCGGGGTCCGCTGCGCGCTCGTGGACGGCAGCTACCACTCGGTCGACTCCTCTGAAATGGCATTCAAGATCGCCGGATCCCTCGCGTTCCGCGAAGGCGCGCAGCGGGCGAAACCAGTACTGCTCGAGCCGATCGACGAGGTGGAGATCGATTGTCCCGAGGCGGCAATGGGCGACATTATCGGTGTGGTGAACCGTAAGCGGGGGCGCGTCCTCGGCATGGAGACGGTGAACGGACACAGCAGCGTCCGCGCCCTCGTGCCCCAGGCGGAACTGCAGCGCTACGCGATCGAACTGCGATCGCTCTCCGGCGGAAGGGCCCGCTTCTCGCAGCGATTCGCGCACTACGACGAGGTGCCCGCGCCAATCGCGCAGCAGATCATCCAGAAGGTGAAGGCGGGAGCCCAGCGTTGACCGAACGGCGTCATCTCTTCGTGGACCTCGACGGGACGCTTCTCGGGATGGACATCGACAGTTTCCTGCCCGTCTACTTCGAGCGGCTGGGGAAGTTCGTCGGGGAGGCTGTCCGCCTCCCCGACTTCACGCAGCGCTTCATGGCCGCCGTCCAGGAGATGCTCGCGGACCGCAAGGCGGTCATGACGAACGAGGAAGCATTCTTCTCCGCGTTTCGGCAGGGCTTGCCCGACGAGCTCTTTGATCGGTACTACGCGTCCTTCGAAGCGTTCTACCACGAGGTCTTCCCGCAGCTCATCAGCCACACCCGTTCGATCCCTGGGGCCCGACGCTTCATCGCCGCCGCACGTCGGCGCGGCTACCGCCTGACGCTGGCCACGAGCCCCGTCTTCCCGCTCCGGGCGATCGTCGAACGCCTCTCGTGGTGCGGCATCGGCACCGACGCGTTCGATCGCATCACCTGCCTGGAGAACTGCCACTTCGTGAAGCCCGACCCGCGCTACTACGAAGAGGTGCTGGCGATGGCCGGCTGCGCCCCCGAGGAGGCGCTGATGGTCGGCAACGACCGTCGGGACGACGGCGGAGCCACGGCGGCCGGGATCCCGTTCATCTGGGTGGACGGCAGGTATCGCAGGACTGGGGATCCGATCGGCGAGCCGGTCTGGCGAGACTCGATGCTCGGACTCGCGACGGCGATGGAAGAGGGGAATGCACCGTTCGAACCCTGAGACTCCGATCAGGCGACCACCGCGTACTACACGGTCATCCATGGGTGTTCCGCGGCGAGCTCCGAGACGTTCCGGACGACGTGCGACCGTCGGAGATCGTACGGATCGAGGACTCCCGCGGGCGAGTCGTCGGCGCGGGGTACGCGAACCCGGCGTCCAACATTCTGGTACGTATCCTGACGCGCGGCGAGGAGGTTCCGACGCAGGACTGGGCCCGCGAGATGTTCCGCAATGCGCTGACGCGGCGCCTGGAGCGGATGGGCGACGTCCCGGACCTGCGCCTCGTGCATGCGGAGGCGGACCGTTTGCCGGGGCTCGTCGTGGAGCGGATCGGCGGCTACGCCGTCGTCTCGCCGGACACCCTGGGGGCGGAGGAGGTCCTCATGCCCTGGCTGCTGGGCGAGATCGAGGCGATCGCGCCGCGCGGCGTCGTTCTGCGGGCGATCGCACCAGTGCGCAGCCGAGAAGGGCTGACCTCCAGACTCGAGATGCTGCGCGGCGCGCCACCCGATGGACCCGTCATCGCGCAGGAGGGCGACATCCGCTACGAAGTCGACCTCTTCGGGGGCCAGAAGACAGGACACTACTTCGATCAACGGGAGAACCGCCAGCTCTGCGGCAGCCTCTCCGAGGGGCGCCGCGTGCTGGACGTGTTCTCGTACACCGGGGGCTTCGCGATCGCCGCCGCCCTGGGCGGCGCTAGGGAGACCACCGCCGTCGACAGTTCGGCCGAGGCCCTCGCGGCGCTCGCACGCAACGCCGAGCGCAACGGCGTGTCGGTGGGAGTCAGGGAGGAGAACGCGTTTGACCTTCTGCGCCAGATGGTGCGCGATCGCGAGCGCTTCGATCTCGTGGTGCTCGATCCGCCGCCCTTCGCGCGCGGCAAGGACCACTTGGATGCGGCGCTGCGCGCCTACAAGGAGATCAACCTGCGCGCCATGCGGCTGCTCTCGCCCGGCGGTTGGCTGCTGACGGCCAGCTGCTCGCACGCGGTGTCGCTCGGGGATTTCGTAGCGGTCGTCGGCGCGGCGGCGGCCGACGCGGGCGTGGGACTCACGCGCACAGCGGTGCGGGGGCCGTCACCCGACCACCCGGTCCGCGTCGAGGTGCCGGAGACGGATTACCTGCACCTCTTGGCGTTGCAGCGGGACTGAACTATTTACATCGAGAGAACGTCGCCTATAATAAGGTCAGGAAAGGTCAAACACCCAAGGGAGGGAGTGCAGCATGTCGCTCACCTTGGCCGACGCGATCGAACGCCACATCCTCGCGTTGCTGGAGGAGCACGGTGAGGCGGCGCTGCAGCGCGTTGAGGTGGCGCGCCTGTACGATTGCGCGCCGTCGCAGATCAACTACGTGCTCGCCACACGCTTCACGCCGGAGCGTGGCTTCGTTACGGAGAGCAGGCGCGGCGGCGGCGGCTACATCCGGATCGTCCGGGCGGGTCGCCCCGAGTTGCCGCAGCTCGCCGCCGCGCTGCGGCAGGCGGCGGAAGGCGTCTCGGAGGCGGTGGCGATCGCGGTGGTGGCGCGCTGCAGCGCAAGCGGCTGGCTCGGAGAGCGCGAAGCGCAGATGCTTGCCGCGATGTTGCGCCGCGACGTGCTCGCCCTGCCGCTGCCGGAGCGCGATCTGCTGCGCGCCCGCCTGCTTGCGGCAGCGTTGCTCTCGCTTGGGCAGGGGAGGTGAGGGGATGACCTGCGAGCAGTGCGGGCTTCGGCCCGCCACCGTCCACCTGACGAAGGTCGTGAACGGACACATGGAGCAGATGCACCTGTGCGGCAGCTGCGCGCAGCAAAGCGGCGAGTTCCAGCTGTTCCCCGATCCGGCGTCGCTCCTGCAGAACCTTTTGGCGAACTTCGTCGGCCAGGAGCAGGGGCCTCAGCCGCAGACGGACGTACGCTGCTCGAGCTGCGGCTTCCGCTTCAAAGAGTTCCGTGAGACCGGTCGGCTCGGATGCCCCGCCTGCTACACGCAGTTCCGCAGCGAGCTCGAGCCGATGCTCCGGCGCCTGCACGGCACGACGGAGCACCGCGGCAAGCTGCCGCGGCGGCTCGGCGAGGTGTACGAGAAGTCCCGGCGCGTGCAGAAGCTGCGCGAAGAGCTGCAGCAGGCGGTGCGCGACGAGGAGTACGAGCGGGCGGCGCAGCTGCGCGATGAGCTGAAGACCGCAGAAGCGGGGGGATCGCAGTGAACCTCGAAGATCACCTCGGGTCGCCCCACAGCGCATGGACTTCCGGCGGCGGTGAGATGGCGGACGTCGTCGTCTCCAGCCGGGCACGCCTTGCCCGCAACCTGGACGGCTATCCCTTCCCGGAGCACCTGCAGCCGGATCCCGCAGAGCAGGTCCTGCAGCGCACGCAGGGTGCGATCTCTGAACTTGGCCCGAGCTGGGGATTCTTCCGGTTGCAGGGGCTCAGCGGCCTCGACCGCCAGGTTCTGCTGGAGAAGCACCTCATTAGTCCGCAGCAGGCCCAGTCGCCGGCCCGCGCGGCGATCGCGCTGCGCGACGATGAGGCGCTAAGCGTAATGGTGAATGAGGAGGACCACCTGCGTGTGCAGGCGATCCTGCCGGGGCTAGCTGCCCAAGAGGCGCTGCGGATGGCACTGGATGTCGACGACCGCCTCGAGCAGAACCTCGACTTCGCCTTCGCGCCGGACCGGGGTTACCTGACGGCCTGCCCGACCAACGTGGGAACAGGCTTGCGCCTTTCGGTGATGCTACACCTCGGCGGGTTGGCTCGCACCCAACGGATCCAGCAGCTCGTCCAGGTCCTGCCCAAGTTGGGGTTGGCCGTGCGGGGTCTGTACGGCGAAGGTACGGAGGCGATCGGCAACCTGTTTCAGATTTCGAACCAGATCACGTTGGGCCAGACTGAGGAGGAGGTGGCGGGAGGCATCGAGCGCGCCGCGCTCGAAGTCATCGAGCAGGAGCGGCAAGCGAGAAGGCTTCTGGCGGAGAACGCCCTGCCGGAGGTGCAGGACCGCGTCCACCGCGCTTACGGGACCTTGCGGTACGCGCGGCTCATCGGCGCTGAAGAGGCGATGACGCTCCTCTCGGACCTGAGGCTCGGCACGGAGATGGGCCTTCTGCAAGTCCCCCTCCCACTGGTCAACGAACTGCTTCTGGTGGCCCTGCCGGGCTTCCTCTCAAGGACTCTAGGACACGAACTGCAGCCCGCGGAACAGCGCTCAGCCAGAGCGAACCTGATTCGCGACCGGTTGCAGAAGGAGGTTGGATAGCGATGTATCAGCGGTTCACGGAACGCGCGCAGCGCGCACTGCTCCTGGCTCAGGAGGAGGCCAAGCGGCTGCAGTACAACTTCGTCGGAACGGAACACCTGCTGCTCGGGCTGATCCGCGAGGGCGATGGCATCGCCGCGAAGGCCCTGCTGTCGCTCGGCGTGAGCCTCGACAAGGTGCGGGCGGAGGTCGAGAAGGTGATCGGCCGCGGCACGACGCCGGCCGAGGGAGACATCGGGCTGACGCCCCGCGCCAAGAAGGTGGTGCTGGAACTCGCCGCCGAGGAGGCTCGCCACCTGGGACACAACTACATCGGCACCGAGCACATCCTGCTCGGCCTGATCCGGGAGGGAGAGGGCGTCGCTGCACGCGTGCTCCTCAACCTCGGCGCGGACCTCGACAGGGTCCGGGCGCAGGTCATCCAGCAGTTCGGCATGCCGTCGAACAGCGCGGCGCCGCAGAAGCAGCGCCAACGCAGCCAGACTCCGGTGCTCGACCAGTTCGGCCGCGATTTGAACCAACTGGCCGAGGAGGGCAAGCTCGATCCGGTCGTCGGGCGTGAGAAGGAGATCGAGCGGGTCATCCAGATCCTCTCCCGGCGCACGAAGAACAACCCGGTGCTGATCGGCGAACCGGGCGTCGGCAAGACCGCCATCGCGGAGGGCTTGGCAGAGCGCATCGTGACGAGCCGCGTACCCGAGACCCTCAAGGACCGTCGCGTCGTAACGCTCGATCTCGGCGCGCTCGTCGCGGGCTCCAAGTACCGCGGCGAGTTCGAGGACCGGCTGAAGAAGGTCATGGACGAGATCCGCCACTCCGGCAACGTGATCCTGTTCATCGACGAGATGCACACCATCGTGGGTGCGGGCGCGGCCGAGGGCGCGATCGACGCGTCGAACATCCTCAAGCCCGCCCTCGCGCGTGGCGAACTGCAGTGCATCGGGGCCACCACGCTGGACGAGTACCGCAAGCACGTCGAGAAGGATGCGGCGCTGGAGCGGCGCTTCCAGCCCATCATGGTCGAGGAGCCTTCCGCCGAGGAGGCGGTCGAGATCCTGCGCGGCCTGCGGGACCGCTACGAGGCGCACCACCGCGTGGAGATCACCGATGAGGCGCTTGAGGCCGCGGTTCGGCTCTCGGACCGCTACGTCTCGGACCGCTTCCTGCCCGACAAGGCCATCGATCTCGTTGACGAAGCCGCGTCGCGCGTCCGCCTGCGCTCCTTCATCGCGCCTCCGGACGTGAAGAAGCAGGAACTTACGCTCGAGGAGACGCGCAAGGAGAAGGAAGCCGCTATCGGCGCGCAGGAGTTCGAGAAGGCGGCGCGGCTGCGCGACCAGGAGCAGCAGCTGCGCGAGCAGCTCGACAAGATGAAGGAAGAGTGGGAGCAGAAGACCGTCTCCAACAAGCTGGTCGTCGGGGAGGAGGACATCGCGGAGATCGTCGCCTCCTGGACCGGTGTACCGGTCAAGCGACTCCAGATGGAGGAGTCCGAGCGGCTGCTGCACCTGGAGGCTGAGTTGCACCGGCGGGTGGTTGGCCAGGACGCCGCCGTCACAGCGGTTGCGAAGGCGATCCGCAGGGCGCGTGCGGGTCTCAAGGATCCCCGCCGTCCGATCGGCTCGTTCATCTTCCTCGGCCCGACGGGTGTCGGTAAGACGGAACTCGCGCGCGCGCTCGCCGAGTCGCTGTTCGAGGACGAGGACGCGATGGTGACGATCGATATGTCGGAGTACATGGAGCGGCACACCGTCTCCCGGCTCGTCGGCGCTCCTCCCGGGTACGTCGGCTTCGAGGAGGGCGGCCAGCTGACGGAGGCCGTCCGCCGCAAGCCCTACTCGGTCGTGCTGCTCGACGAGATCGAAAAGGCGCATCCGGAGGTCTTCAACATCCTCCTGCAGGTACTCGAGGAAGGAAGGCTGACGGAGGCGGGGGGTCGCCACGTCGACTTCCGCAACACGGTCGTGATCATGACGTCGAACGTCGGGGCGGAGCGCCTGCGCCCGGACTCCGGCATCGGCTTCCGCGCCGGTACGGAAGGCGAGCAGTTCGGCGCGATGCGGGACCGCATCCTCGACGAGGTCAAGCACACCTTCCGTCCGGAGTTCCTCAACCGCATCGACGACATCATCGTGTTCCACTCGCTCGGCGAGAAGGAACTCGCAGAGATCGTGCGCATCCTCGCGCAGCGCGTCGTCTCCCGGATCGCGGACCAAGGGATCCGCATCCGCCTGGACGACTCCGCGTACGACCTCCTGGCGAGGGAGGGACACGATCCCGTGTACGGGGCGCGCCCGCTACGGCGCGCGATCCAGCGCCACCTGGAGGATCCACTCTCCGAGGCGCTGCTCTCGGGCACGGTCCAGCGCGGCCATGACGTGCTCGTCACGGCTGGGGAGGACGGCAAGCTGACGTTCCAGCCCGACCGGGTGACGCAGGAGGCCTGACCGACCGCAGGGGCCCTGGCGGCGCACTGCCGCCAGGGCCCCTGCGCGTTCTTCTCCGATGCAAGCGCGCCGCTTGACCCGCGTAGCCTAGTCGGGGAGGCGGAGGCGTGCGCGACGATGCGGAGAAGCTGCACCAGGTCCTGCGACAGGTCGCACCCGGCACCCCCTTGCGCGAGGGCCTCGAGAACGTCCTGCACGCCGGAACCGGCGGACTGATCGTGATCGGCGAGTCGGTGGATGCGTCGCCGCTCGCGGTCGGCGGCTTTCGCGTCGATTGCCCGTTCTCTGCGTCGGCGCTGTACGAGCTCGCGAAGATGGACGGTGCGATCATCCTCTCCTCCGACGGCGAGCGCATCCTGCGAGCCAACGCCCAGCTGGTGCCAGACCCGCGCCAGCCGTCGGAGGAGACGGGGATCCGGCACCGCAGCGCCGAGCGGGTCAGCCGTCAGACGGGTTGCCTTGTGGCGGCGATCTCGCAGCGGCGCCGCCAGATCACGCTCTACAAGGCGACCCTCCGGCACGTCCTGCGCGACGCCTCGGTCGTCCTCGGACGGGCAAACCAGGCGCTACAGACGCTGGAGCGCCAGTGCCTCGCGCTGCGCTCGGCGATCGAGGAACTCGGGGCGCTGGAGTTCACCGGCGACGTGACACTCGACGATGTGGTTTCGATCATCCAACGCGCGGCGCTCGCCGATCGGATCGCAGAGGAGATCGCCGGGTATGTCGTGGAGCTGGGTTCCGAGGGGCGGCTCGTGGCGATGCAACTCCAGGAACTCATGCGCGGCCTGGGGGAGGAGATCCTCTTCGTGGTACGCGACTACGCCCTGAGGCCGGATTCCCAGTTCGCGCGCGACGTGACGCGGCAGCTCGGCGAGTGGAGCGCGGAGGCGGTACTCGACCTGCAGGCGATCGCCCGGCTGCTCGGGCACCCGGGTGAGATGGACCAAGTGGTGCAGCCGCGCGGCCTGCGCGTCCTTCGGCATATACCCCGCCTGCCGCCGCCGGTGGCTGATCGGCTCGTGGAGCGATTCCAAACGCTTGCGCACCTTCTCTCCGCCACGATCGAGGAGCTCGACGAAGTGGAAGGGATCGGTGCGTCGCGTGCGCGCTCCGTGCAGGCGCATCTGCAGCGCTTGCGCGACCTGTCCCGCTGAACGTGACCGCCTGGGCTCGGACAGAAAACGAAGCGTCCGGCGCATGGCGCCGGACGCGAGAAAACGTGCCTGCTTAGGAGAAGTTGAAGATTCCGAGCGCTGAGATGCGCTTCTGCTCCTTCAGGAGGCAGTCGTACAGGTTCATGTCGACGGCGTTCAGGACGCCTGTCATGTAGAAGAGGGCTTGGCCGACCTCGGCCTCCAGCGCCTCGCGGCAGTTGTCGCAAAGTTGACCGCGCACTCCCGAATCGAGGAACGCGCGCAACTGCTCGAGCGAAATCCCTTCGGGGATCGGGTGCTTCTCCGCGTGTACCGTGATACAGCCGCAATCGGTCACCGCCTTGGCAACGGCGCGGTTCACGCGCGCGACCGACTCCTGCAGCTTGGACACGGTGTCGAGAACGTTCTTGTGGCGGATGAGGCACTCGCCGACGGTCTCTTGGAACTGATCGCACAGGAGGTCTTTCATCCGCTCGACCCCTCCTCCAAGGTGGACTCATTATACCGACCGCCAAAGTCGGGTGTCAACGCGGCACTCCGGGCGGTGTACTTGCCCGAGGGACAAGGTGTAGTTATACTAAACTTTCATCCTATTGACGGATACCTCCCGTGCCCCCTACCGTAGGGGAAGGGGAGGCGGTGCGGACTGCGGTACGCTGTCGGTGATCGGATTGTCTATCCCCTGCACGGTGCCGGCGTGATCGAAGGAATCGAGCAGCGGGACGTCCTCGGTCGAACCGAGGAGTACTACGTTGTTCGCCTGATCGTCGGCGACATGCGCGCACTCATACCCGTCGCTCGTGCGGACGGTGCCGGGATTCGGCTAGTGGCAGATCGCGCCCGCATCGAGCGGGCGCTCGTGGCGGCACGAGATGTGGCGGAGTCGGCTGCGGGATACGGTGAGCGGTTCCGCGCCAACAACGCGAAGTTGCGCGCCGGGGATGTGGACGCGGTAGCCGAGGTCGTCGGTTCGCTGGCGCGTCGCCAGCGCAAGCGCGGCCTTTCGGCTGGAGAAACCAGGCTGTTCGAACAGGCCTGGCAGATTCTGCTCTCCGAAGTCGTCCTCTCGGCCCGCATCGCACCAGAACACGCTGACGCTTTCCTGCGCGACGCAGTCGGTTGAATCGTATCCCTTCCTGCCATTTGGGCGAATCTAGTTGTGACGGGTTCCTTCTGGCAGGTGAGGAAGAGACGTTGGCACACTTCGTTTGCGGCTACCTGAGCCCATCTCCTATAATCAATGGAGCGAGAAGGATGGTGACTTTGCGATGAGGGCGCCCTGGCGCAGTGCACTGACCCTGTTCGGCCTGCTCCTCGGCCTTCTGTTCGGTTACTACCTCGTGCATGCCCTATCGTTCTGGGCAAAGTTCAGCCTGTATCAGGAGATCGGAATCGCACTGGTGCTCGGCGCGCTCGGCGGGTTCCTTGGCTTCTTCCTCGCCGCGGCTACCGACCGGGCAATGCGGCGGCTGAACGGCTACATGGAGCGACGGGTATCGCACTACACAGCGCAGGAACTGATGTCCGGAGGCATCGGCCTTCTGTTCGGGTTGCTCGCGGCGTTCCTTCTCAGCACCTCTCTCAACGCGATCCCCGTGGTGGGGAACATTCTGCCCATCCTGTTCGCCATCTTCCTCGGGTACGTTGGAGCCTATCTCGGCCTCGGTGTGGCGCGCAAGCGGCGCTCTGAGGACCCCCAGCAGACCGAGCGCGGCACTGCACGCGGCAAGGCCACGCGCAGTGCGCCGAAGGTCGTGGACACGAGCGTCGTGATCGACGGCCGCATCGCCGACATTTTGGAGACCGGGTTCATCGAGGGCCCTGTTGTAGTGCCGCAGTTCGTGCTCGACGAGTTGCGCCACATCGCCGACTCGGCCGATGTGCTCAAGAGGAACCGCGGACGCCGCGGGCTCGACGTGCTGAACCGCATCCAGAAAGAGATGGACGTGGTGGTCCGCATCGAGGACAAGGACTTCCCGGGCCTCGAAGTGGACATGAAGTTGCTCCGCCTGGCGAAGCATCTGGACGGCAAGGTCCTCACCAACGACTTCAACCTCAACAAGGTGGCCGCGCTCCAGAACGTGCCGGTGCTCAACATCAACGAGCTGGCCAACGCCGTGAAGCCGGTTGTTTTGCCGGGCGAGGAGATGACGGTGCACATCATCAAGGACGGCAAGGAGCCCGGCCAGGGCGTCGCGTACCTGGACGATGGCACGATGATCGTCGTGGACGGCGGCAAGAAGTATATCGGAGAAACGATCGCAGTGCTCGTCACCTCCGTACTGCAGACGGCGGCCGGGCGGATGATCTTCGCCAAGCCACGGCTGAGCGAGCGGCAGGAGCCCAATGGCAGTCGACTCCAAGCGCAACCCTGAGATCGCCGCCCTGGTCGTAGGCGCCGGCTCCGGCCAGCGCTTCGGCCGGGCCAAGGCGTTCGCATCCTGGCGGGGCGAGCCGCTCATCTACTGGGCGGCTCGCCCCTTCGCGCGCAACACCGAGGTCGAACGGCTGGTTCTGGTCGTGCGGCAAGAAGATGTGGATCCGGCCGAAGAAGTCCTGCGGCGGCTCGGCAAACCGGGCATCGTCGCGATCGGCGGTGCGACGCGCAGTGCGTCGGTGCGGCGGGGACTCGCTGCGCTGCCCCCGTCGGTTGGGCGAGTCCTCGTGCACGACGCCGCGCGACCGAACGTGTCGGACTCCCTGCTCGCCCGGGTTCTCGCTGCTGATGGCGCCTGCGTACTGCCGGCGCTTGAGGTGCATGACGCATTGCACCGCGTCACGGCTGGCGGCGTGGACGTCTTGGACCGTACGGGCGTGATGCGCATTCAGACGCCGCAGCTCTTTGACCGTACGCTGCTGGGACGCTTGCACGCAGAGGAGCCGGAGGCGGCTGACGACGGGGCGCTCGCCATCGCGGACGGTGCGTCCGTGCAGTTCGTGCCCGGGGAGGAGGGGAACCTGAAGGTGACCACGGCGCAGGATCTCGCTTGGCTCGATCGGATTTCCGGGGATGTCCGGGTTGGACACGGCTTCGACGTGCATCGGCTGGTACCGGGGCGCAGGCTCGTCGTGTGCGGGGTCGAACTGCCGTCGGATCGCGGGGCGCTGGGTCACTCGGATGCCGACGCTGCATGCCATGCGCTGATGGACGCCGTGCTGGGCGCGGCTTCACTGCCGGACATCGGATACCATTTTCCGCCAGGCGATCCGCGCTACGCCGATGCGGACTCGATCGGCCTGCTGGCGCGGGTTCGCGCGCTTGCTGCGGCGGCTGGCTGGGTGGTCATGCACGCCGACGTCACGATCGTGCTGGAGTCGCCCCGCATTGGCCCCCACCGGGACGAGATGCGTTCGCGGCTGGCGCGGGCGCTCGATCTAGATGTATCGGCCGTTTCGGTCAAGGCCACGACGGCCGAGGGCCTCGGCCCGCTGGGCGAGGGTGATGGCATCGCCGCATGGGCTGTCGCGACGCTGCGGGCAGGCGAGCCGCAGGACTAGACGCCGTGTGACGGCAACGAGATGAGGATGGCACCACCACCGCCCTCGCGGTTGTACGCGACGATGTTGCCACCGAACGCCGTAATCACGCGGCGGCAGAAGGCAAGTCCGAGCCCGGTGCCCATTAGTTTTGTCGTGAAAAAAGGTTGAAAGACGTGGGGAATGACGTCATCCGGGAACCCTGGGCCCTCGTCGAGCACCCTAAGGAAGCAAAGGTCCCGCTCACGCGTCCCTTCCAGCCGTATGCAGCTGCCCTGTGGGGCAGCCTCGCTGGCGTTGCGGAGGACGTTCAGCAGGACGAGGTGCAGGGGCATGGGGGCGGTGGCCACGGAGAGCGATTCGGGGGGCAACGCGAGTTCTAGGTGCTGCCCGCGGACGGTGAGCATCGCTTCGGACGCCACCGCCGCCTCGTGGACCGCAGCGCGCAGGTCGATCTCCTCTTGCGCACGGGCGTAGGTGGTACCGAGTGCCATGAACTCCGTGAGCATGTCGTTGATCCGATCGAGTTCGCGCAGCGCGACGTCAAGGTGCTCTGGGTTCAGTTCCTGCGGCGCCATGCGAAGCTCGTCGAGGATGCCGCGCACTGTCGTGAGGGGATTGCGGATCTCGTGGGCTGCGGACGCCGCGATCTCGGAAATGCCGCGCTCGTCCACCGAGAATGCGGTTTCGGGCATCGGTTGCAACACGACGAGCCAACTGTGGCGTTTCGATACGGACTGTGGCATCAGGTGGCAAAGGTGCTGGAGCTGCTTCGGGCCCACGGACCCAACGACCGTGGTCGGCGTTGCGGAGAGAAGATCCATCGGTTGGAAGCCGACAGCACGCAGGACGGGCAAGATCGCGCTGCCAGCCGTCGCCAACTCCGGAAAGAGTGCGCGCGCGGCCGCAGACGCCCAGCGGATGGTTCCCCGCCCATCAGCTACGATCACCGCCAACTGCGGGAACTGCGCCAGCAGTCCGGCCGTGCCACGCGCTGGAAGCACGTAGTCCCAGGGCCGAAACATGCGAGCACCACCGCCCTCCAGTTTCTGCGGGCTGCAGCGTTCCGAGTTTGGCGCATGCACCATGGTGACTTTAGTTCGCTAAAGAGGAAGGTATATCCTCTTTAAGTGGAACGCCTCCCGGAACGGGGCCAGCAGCGATTGACGCGTCGTGACCGAAAGTGCACAATCTACAGCCAAAGGCGAGGAACGGTAGAGTACCCGGCCAAGGTCGTCGCAGAGAGGGCAGTCAACGGTGGAAGCTGCCTGCGAAGCGGTCGGGGAAGTGCGACCGGGAGCCGCGGCGGTGAGCGATCCTGCGAGCCGTCGCCGGAATTGGGCCACGTGATCGGCCCGCGAGGGTGGCTGTCGTGGCCGCCGAAGCAGAGTGGAACCGCGGACCGACCGCCTCTGAGGCGATCGGTCTATGCATTTCTCCTGAGGAGCGATGCCGGATGTTGCAACGGCTCAGGGAAGACGTGCAGATGGTCTTCGAGCGCGATCCGGCGGCGAAGAGTACACTGGAGGTAGTCCTCTCCTATTCTGGCCTGCACGCACTCTGGTTCTACCGTGCAGCCCACCGCCTGTACCTGGGGCGCCACTTCGTCTCGGCGCGCATGCTCTCGCAGTTCGCCCGCTTCGTGACGGGCATCGAGATCCACCCCGGTGCGAAGATAGGCCGTCGCCTGTTCATCGATCACGGCTCAGGGGTCGTGATCGGAGAGACGACCGAGGTCGGCGACGACGTCACGCTGTACCAGGGCGTCACCCTGGGGGGCACCGGCAAGGAGCATGGCAAGCGCCACCCGACCATCGGCGACCGGGTGATGATCTCATCTGGAGCCAAGATCCTCGGCGCGATCACCATCGGCGACGACTGCAAGATCGGCGCAGGAGCCGTCGTTGTGCGTTCCGTACCTCCCCATTGTACGGTGGTCGGCGTTCCCGGCCGCGTGGTCCGCGTCGCCGGAGAACCCGTGCCGAAGGGCGTCGACCTGCAGCACGGGGACCTGCCGGACCCCATCAGTGAAGCGATCCTCGCCCTTACGTCGCAGATCGACCGCCTCGAGGCCCGAATCGCTGAGTTGGAGGGGAAATCCCAGCGAGATGGCATCGAAATCGATACGTCTCTATGACACCCTGACGCAGGCGAAGAAGCCGTTTGTACCGCTGGTCCCCAATGTTGTTCGCATGTACGTCTGCGGGCCGACCGTTTACCACAACCTGCACCTCGGCAACTTCCGCTCGTTCGTCGTGTTCGACACCTTGGCCAGGTTCCTCGAGAGCCGAGGCTTCCGCGTGCTCATGGTGCAGAACTTCACCGACATCGACGACAAGATGATTGCACGTGCGAAGGAGTTGCAGGTCTCCGTGCCCGAACTCGCGGAGCGCTACATCGCGCAGTACGGTCGGGACGCCAAGGCACTCGGCATGTCCGAACCCTACGCTTCGCCTCGTGCGACGGAGCACATCGACGAGATCCTCGCGCTGATCGGTGAACTCCTGCAGAAGGGAATGGCGTACCCGCTGGAAGGGGACGTCTACTTCCGCGTATCCGCGTTCCCTGGCTACGGCAAGCTTTCGCACCAGGCGCCAGAGGATCGCCTCGCCGGCGCGCGCATCGAGGTAGACGAGCGCAAGGAGGATCCCGCGGACTTCGTCCTATGGAAGAGCAGCCGCGCGGGCGAGCCGAGCTGGCCCTCTCCCTGGGGCCCGGGCCGTCCCGGCTGGCACGTGGAGTGCTCCGCGATGGCGCGCAGCTACCTCGGCCCCACGCTCGACATCCACGCGGGCGGGCAGGACCTCGTGTTCCCACACCACGAGAACGAGATCGCGCAGTCCGAGGGCGCAACCGAGCAGCCGCTCGCCCGGTACTGGCTGCACACCGCGATGCTGACGATGGACGGAGCGAAGATGTCCAAATCGCAGGGCAACATCGTGCCCCTGTCGGAGCTCGTGGGCCGCTACCGCTCCCAGGCGATCCGGCTGTTCCTGCTCAGCGCGCACTACCGTACGCCCCTCGCCTTCCGAGAGGAACTGCTCGATGCGAGCGAAGCGGCCCTCACTCGCATCGAGAACTGCCTAGGCCGCCTACGCCACCTCGTGCCGCACGCGGCGCAGGACGCGACTGGCGACCAGTCCTACCTCGAGCACCTCGAGCATGCGGAGCGCGCCTTCGACGAGGCACTCTCCGACGACCTGAACACGGCCCAGGCGCAGGCCGTGCTGTTCGACGTGGTGCGCGAGGCGAACAGCCTCCTCGATGTGGACTCTGCCCAGCGCGTGATCAGCCACGCGGATCGATTCCTGCGCCGCGGACTCGAACTGCTGGGCATTACGCTTGAGGACGATGCGCAGGCGCTTGGCGAGGAGATCGAACGGCTGATCGAGCAGCGCGAGGCCGCGCGCCGCAGCCGCAACTTCGAGGAGGCGGACCGTATCCGAGACAAACTGCGTACGAAGGGCATCGTGCTCGAGGACACCCCCCAGGGCATCCGGTGGTACCGTGCCTGAACGCAAGCAAGGCAGAGGAACTCCCCCGCACCCCCGGACGGGAGGCCCCCGCCGTTCGGCGGGACCGCGCCCGCGCAGCGCCCAGGAAGCAGCGGAGCCCCGCAGGGGCCCGTCACCGTCCGCCCGCAGACCAGAGCAGTCTGCGGCACCGTCCGCGCCCGCGCGGCGGGAGCCCGTTGCGCGTGGACCCGCCCGACCGCAGTCGGCGGAGGAGAAGCAACTCGTCGTCTACGGCCGGCGCGCCG
The DNA here is from genome assembly GCA_021793215.1 of Bacillota bacterium. Classification (GTDB taxonomy): domain Bacteria; phylum Bacillota; class Sulfobacillia; order JAJZYS01; family JAJYTV01; genus JAJYTV01. The sequence continues at coordinate 6,740 of JAJYTE010000029.1, read as the reverse complement.
TCGTGGAGGCCCTGCGGGCAGAGCGGGCGGTGAATCGACTGTGGATCGATGATTCGATCTCCGCCTCGGCGTTCGCCGCCGTGTTCGAAGCGGCCAACCAGCGCGGCATCCATGTGGAGCGCGTACCCAGGGCCAAACTGGACACGCAGGCGGGCCCGCATCACCAGGGCGTAGTTGCGCTCTGCGCACCTGTTGCATATGTGGATATCGAGGCTCTGTTGGACCGTGCGGCGGCGCGGGCTGAACCGGCCCTCCTGGTGCTGCTCGACGGCGTCCAGGATCCCCAGAACATCGGCAGCCTGATTCGCACGGCCGAGGTCGCAGGGGCGCACGGCGTCGTCCTTCCGGAACGCAGGGCGGGCGCTGTGACCGCAGCCGTCGTGCGCGCCGCCGCAGGTGCAGCCCTTGTGCTACCGATCGCGCGGGTGAAGAACCTGGCGCAGACGGCGCTCAGATTGCAGGACGCGGGCGTGCAGGTGATCGTCGCCCATCCGGACACCGAAAAGTTGGTGTACGAAGTGGACCTTCGTGGGCCCACCGCGATCGTCGTCGGAGGCGAGGGGCAAGGTGTCTCGGACCTGATGCGCAGGCGAGCGGACGCCGTCGTCGCACTTCCGCAGGCAGGGTCGGTCGAGTCGTTGAACGCCGCCGTCGCCGGCGCGGTAATGGTCTACGAGGCGGTGAGGCAACGCAGTACCAGGGCTTGTCCTTGACGCTTCTTTAAGCATTCCCTTATAATGCGCGTAGTTTGAAGCAATTTCTCGCCTAGGGGTCAATCTACGGTTCTTCCGCCGCGGTGGATATGAACGGAGGCGAGACATTTGAGCGTCAGCGCCCAGCGTGAGGTATCCACGGAATACGATTTGATGATCGACGAGGAGATCGTCGAATTTGCTCGCGACGGCAGTCATATTGCACTCGAATTTCTCATCAACAAGTACAAGAATTTCGTCCGCGCGAAGGCCCGGTCATACTTCCTGATCGGTGCTGATCGCGAGGATATTATCCAAGAGGGTATGATCGGCCTCTACAAGGCCATTCGGGACTACCGCAGCGACAAGCTATCATCCTTCCGCGCGTTTGCGGAGCTCTGCATTACGCGGCAGATCATCACTGCGATCAAGACGGCGACGAGGCAGAAGCACATCCCGCTGAACTCGTACGTCTCGTTGAATAAGCCGATCTACGAGGATGACTCGGACCGGACGCTGCTCGATGTCATCTCGGGGACGAAGGTCTCGGATCCCGAGGAACTCGTCATCAACCGTGAAGAGTTCGGCGATATCGAGGAGAAGATGGGCGAGATCCTGTCCGATCTCGAGTGGCGCGTGCTGATGGCCTACCTGGACGGGAAGTCGTACCAGGAAATCGCCCTCTCCCTCGGGCGGCACGTGAAGTCGATCGACAACGCGCTACAGCGCGTGAAGAGGAAGCTGGAGCGGTACCTCGACCTGCGGCGGCAGGATCCCGAGGAGGACTAGGCTAGGGCTTCTGCATCGACCACAGGTAGCGTGCGAGCGCTCCGGACTGCGCCTGCGTGAGGCTTCCGGGGCTGCTGAACGGCATGTTCTTCTGGATGAAGCTCTGCAGAGCCGCCTGGGTTTGGAACCGCGTGGTCAGTCCGGCGTCGAGCTTCGGGCCCGATCCGCCCTTGCCGCCTGCGCCGTGGCAGACTTGGCACTTCTGTTGGAACAGTGCTGCCGCCTGAATGTTCGAGCCTGTCGGGTTGCCGGTCTGCGTCGTCGTACCAGTTGTCGGCGGCGCCTTGCCGGATGCGCTCTCGCCCGACGACGACGATCCCGACTTCGAGGATTTCGTCGTCGAAGAGGACTTCGACGACGACGAACTCTTCGTCTTGTCGGCGGCGGACTTGCCGCCGCTCTTCGCCCCCTTGGAACTGCCCTTCGAGGTCGAACTCTGGGACTGTTGCGAGCTGGACTTGCCGGAGGCGCTCTTTTTGCCGCCGCAGCCGCCGAGAACGAGGCCAGCGCAGAGCGTGACGATGGTGAGACCCGTGAAGATGCGCATGTTCTCCCCCCTGCGGCTAGAGTCCCCGCCCGTGGCCACGGGGATGCGCTTGCCCGCGCGCTGCGCGCGATGCTATGCTAGCCGCGCCGGGCTGGCGTAGCTCAACTGGCAGAGCAGCTGATTTGTAATCAGCAGGTTGGGGGTTCAAGTCCCTTCGCCAGCTCCAGAAGATTGGTGGCCATTGAACCCTGTCACGGTAGAGCGAACACATGCGGGCGCTGGTGTGGAACGATGCACCAGCGCCTATGCGTTCGCTTGGCCGTCGAGAAGGCCGGAGTTCGAGACCGTGACTTCCACGTGGATCGCCACGTTCAGATGGGGGAAGGTTCTGCGCGACCAGTCGGCGCCAACTTGGCTCCAAACGCCAGGGTAGTGCTCGCGGATCTGCTCGCCGAAGCCGACGCCGTCGCTTTTGTACGCCTGCAGTTCGCGAACCGTGGTGGCCACGATTTGGGTGAGGTCGTCGGCGGCGGACGCGTAGATCGGCCCGCTCACGCTGGGGTCTTTGAGGCTGCCCGGGCAGTGGATCACCTGGGTGATGTCACCCGACGCCTTCACGAGTACCCATAGGGAGCGGAGTTTCCCCTGGACGACTTCTGCGCCCAGTTTCGGGTGCACCGAACGCAGCACGACGCTGACCTTTCCGCCGTCTCGGCAGCTTGCGTTCACGAGTGGAGCGGCAACCAGCCCAGAGAGCAGCGCGATGCCGCGCGACGGGACGTCGCCGACGTGCCCGATCAGCCACTTCCCGTGGAAGAGATCTGTGCCGTCGAGGGCGAAGTTCTGGTCGCGCGGGGTGATGCGCGGGATGCTCAGGGCTGTATCTGTCCGGGTGATGCCGTTGCCCACATCGAAGATGCGGCGCGGGATGGCGTCGCCTTGCAGCCGCTCGATGATGCTGAGGTTGTTGAGCGCCTCGGCCGGGTAGGAGACGCCCACCGGGTTCAACTTGACGAGGCTTTGAAGGTCTTTTGACTTGGCCATGTACACCCAGGCGATGTTGCGAGACTTGTTCTCACGACCGAAGAAGTCGAGTACGTCCTGCAGCCCGCCGGCTGCGGCCAACTGCTCTCCGATGATCACGTCCTGGATCTGACCGAAGAAGAGCCGTTTGGGCGCTTCCTTGTTGGCCGCGCGGATCGCCTCGTAGAGCGTGGGCCCGTCACCGACGTACTGATCCGATGCACTGCCCTTGGTGCCCGTGCTGATGCTGTTCGGCAGGTTGCCCGGCACGACGGTGTTCAGAATGGCGTGGATCTTGCCCGGCGTTCCGTCAACCGCGACGATCGTCACGAAGCCAAGGCGCTCGATCGAGTACTGGTCCCAGCATCCCCCGAGCAGCGGAGCCATCGCAAGGACGGCGAGAAGCAGCCTACGCATGGCTTGCCACCCTCTTCGGCCGCATGCGGCAGATGACTGCCGCCAACGTCACGGAGAAAATGATGACGGGGAAGCCGAAGTAATCCCACGTGGTCACGACACTTTGCTCGACTTGCAAGAGGCTGTGCAGCTGCAGGCTCATCAGGGCGGTCGCGGTGAGGGCGATCTGACCGACGAGGGCGTAGCGGCGCAGGCCGAGCGCATCCGCCACCATGTTCCCACCGATCAGTCCCCAAAGGATCAGCTTCAATGAAACGAAGATTACCCAGATTGGTGTGATCGCCAGGTCGAGGCGCTCAATGGTGAACCCGTAGTTGACCGCCCGTACGGCAGTGAGCGGTGGCAACGTGAGGATGCGGGCGTGCTCGATGCTGAACATCAGGAGCGGTAGAGAGGTGACCAAAAGCATCACCGAGGTGTTGATGATGAGGGCGAGCCACAGGGCGCGGGGGACCCCCTCTTGGTCCTTGGCGAAGGCTCCGACGTAGCTGCCGAACAGGACCTCGGACAGGAACGTCGCGGCCTTGAAGCCGCCGAACGTGAATACGTCGGGGTGCTGGGGCCAAAGGGGCAGCAGCCGCCCGACGTCGAACCAGTGCGCACTGAGCAGCCATATCGCCACGATGGCGATGACGCCGAGGGGCACAAACGCCTCGGCGAGGCGGCCGGACACTTCCATGCCGCCCGTCACGCCGTAGAGTACGACCGCGAGCGCGAGGAAGAGGAGAGCCCACGGCGGAGTGCGGGTCAGAAGCGCTGTGTGCAGCAGCTGTACGTAGCCGCCCCAGATGTTCATCGTGGCCAGGAGAATGACGAGACCGAAGGCGAGGATGACGATGCGCCCGAACACTCCCAAGCTGGTGCGCAGGACGTCGGTGATGGATCGGCCCATCGATCGGCGGAGGATGTACAGGGACAACATCAGTGGAGCGGCCGAGTAGATGCCCCCCAGCGCGATCGCCCAGAGCGTGTCCTTGCCGAACTGCATGATCATCGGTCCGGGCAGCAGCATCACTTCGGTCGGAAAGACCCCGATGCAGAGCAGGTACATGAGCTGGCGGCTGGTGATGACCTGGCGGGACGAGAAGTTCATGGCAATTCGGGCTTTCCTGCTCTCATCGGCCACCGGAATAGGCGCGGCAGCTTCGACATGTGAAAGGGTGCCAGCGGCGAGAGGAACGCGACGCCGAAGCTCCGCAGTTTCGTCATGTGTATCAGGAGGAGAAGCACGTAGGTGGTGACGCCGAACAGTCCCAGCATCGCTGCGCCGAACATCGCGGGGAACCGCAGGAATCGGACCGTGAGCGCGAGTTCGTACTGGGGGACAGTAAAGGACGCCAGGGCGACCACCGCGACGAGCACGATCACCGGAGCAGAGATGAGGCTGGCCTGGACGACCGCCTGTCCGATCACCAGGGCACCGACGATCGAGATGGTCTGGCTGAGGTAGCCTGGCAGGCGGATCGCCGCTTCGCGCAGCACTTCGATGATCAGGGCCATCACGATCACCTCGGCGAAGACCGGGAGCGGAACGCCGATGCGTGACCTCGCGATGGCGAAAGCCAGTGGCGTGGGCAGAAGCTCCTGATGCACCTGCGTGACCGCGATGTACACGGACTCGAGCAGGAGCGCTATGAAAAGGCTGCCCCAACGGATCACGCGCGAGGTGTTCGCGAGAAAGCGCGGAAGATAGCGGTCCTCCGTCGGGTTCATCATCTCGATGAAGGTGGCGGGAGCGATCAGCGCCTGCTCCGCTCCGGTGAGGAACAGGCCGTACCGGCCGCGGATAAGTGCCACGGCGACGGTGTCCACGCGCTCCGTGAGCTGCACGTTGACGAAGGGCGACCAGGAGTCGTCTGCGAGCGCAAGCTTGAGCGCTGTGACGTCGACGAGTGACCTTGTCTGAACATGCTGGAGACGCTCCAGGATCTCGTCTCTCACGCTCGGCGGGGCACTGCCGGCGACGTAGCAGAGCGCGACCTTCGCCTCGGAGTCTGGCACCAGCGCGAAGAGTTCGACCCGCATCGTCCGAAGCTGAACCAGGTTGCGGAGCAGGGCGAGGTTCTGCGCCAACTGGCTCGTGAAGGCCTCGTGCGGCCCACGCACAACGCGATCGGTCAAAGGCTTATTGGGCTGCAGCTTGGCGGGGAACGGCAGGACGAGCGCTTTTTGGGATCCGTTCACGAGGAGGATGGCGTCGCCCTGCAGCAGGGCGGAGACCGCGTCCTTCGAGGACGATACGGTCTTCACGGACGGCACGTCGTCGAGCTTGCCCTCGCGGACGTACTTGACCACAGGCGGCACCATGGTCGGCACGTCCACCAAACCCTGCTGGAAGATGATCACCGAAGGTGTCTTCGCCTCTGGGACCGACTGGGCGACGATATCGTCAGCGGGGTCGATCTGCGAGCGGATCGCCTTCAGGTCAGCCTCCAGGACGCCCTGGAAGCTATCCTCCGATGTAACGACTGCACTGGCGAGCCGCGCTTGGGTTTCAAACTCGGTCAACTTCGACGGCTGTCGGGCAGGCATTCTCACGCCCTCCTTGGGCGCATAGCCTCCCCGAGCAGAAAGTGGAGTATCCCGCCTAGCGCCGCCGTTCCAGCGCGATGACGACCGCCGAAGGGCGGCTCTCCTCACGCGCCGTCGCGCCCGATCCTCGAGGGACAACAGTCGAGTCGTTGGCGCGGTGCGTCCGAGGATCGGCTGCGAGCAGAACCATCAACACGACGTACACACCGATGGCCGCGAGCAGCCCTGCGAAGAGCAGCAACCAGAGTAGCGGTGCCAAAGGGATCATCACGGCACCTCCTGTAGGGGTAACGGCCCACCCGGCGACTTGGTTTGCGTTAAATACATACGCGTCACCTACCGGAATATGGGGTGGGTGTACGGCGTCAGGGATGGCTGGCAGCCGGTGACAAGGAAGCCGCTCGCGTCGAGTCGAGTGCGCGGCGATCGATGACGCGGCGCGGCCGATCAGTCTCGGACCAACAGCAATTAAGCTGAGCGTCATTGCTTAGAAGCTCACGGCTGTGCTATCCTTTCTCATGCTGTTCGATCAGTGCCAATGGCGCTGGTCGGCACGGAGGGGTACCGAAGTGGCCAAACGGGGCGGTCTGTAAAATCGCTGGCTCTGCCTTCGATGGTTCGAATCCATCCCCCTCCACCAGTCCGCGGGGTAGAGCAGTCTGGTAGCTCGTCGGGCTCATAACCCGGAGGTCGCAGGTTCAAATCCTGCCCCCGCAACCAACGCTGACGTAGCTCAGTCGGTAGAGCACCTGCATGGTAAGCAGGAGGTCTCGGGTTCAAATCCCGACGTCAGCTCCATC
>JAJYTE010000028.1 GCA_021793215.1 Bacillota bacterium | reverse complement strand
GGGGTTCGATCGCACCGAGCGGGAGGGTTCGCGCAGGTCGAAGCGGCGCACGTCGTAGCCTTGTGCGTGCAGCCAGTTGGCGGTGTGCGCGTAGAGTTCGCCTTTCGGGTCGGTCACCAGCATCGACTCTCGCCGCGCCGACCCGATCACGCCCATGCTCTCCAGCACGAGGCCACGGGTCTTGAAGCTGCCCGGCGAGCCGACGATCAGGGCATGCTGGTCGCTGGAGAGCACCCAGGCGCTGCGGGGGGAACCGTCCGCTGGACGGTTCCCCGGTCCCTGGCCGACGTAGATGCCGCTGGGGTTGCTGTCTTTGGGGCGGTCCGCCGACCAGAGCGCGAAGCTCTGGGGCAACTCTGCGGCGGTTCGCCAGCGCGCGGTGCCGTGCTCGCCCTTGCCGGCGACGGGCGGCCCGCCGTAACCGGAGCCTCCGCTCTTCCGCCCCTGCCAGACCTGGGCCAGGAGCCAGACGGCGACGGCGCCTGTGCCGATCAGTTCTGCGAGCAGCAGGTCGCGCTGTGAGGCGACGACGGGCCAGCTCGCCCACGGCAGGTAGCCATGGGCGGCGAGCCAAGCGGCCCAGGCGTGCTCGACGGCGTGGAGCCGCGTGAGGGGCAGCGCGCCGGCGGTCGCTCGGATCGGCAGGGCGAGCACCTGCCAGGCTGCGGCGATCGGAGCCGGAAGAACGACACCGCCCATAGCGGCGGTTACGATGCCAACCACCTTGAGGCGGGCGGCCGTGGTCGAAGCCATCGGATCACCTCCGTCAGTCGTCTTTCAACCATGCGTCCATCGCTGCCATTTGACGCTCTACAAGGCCATCAGGCTGGGTCGGCGTACTCTCCACCGCAGGAGCGGCGACTGCCTGCCCTGCCCGCAGTGCTTCGAGAATCGGGAGAACCATTGCCGCCGTGCGGATGAGGCGACGAATCGTGTCGACCGGCGCCTCGTCGTCCTCTTGGAACTCGCGGAGCCGGGCAGCGTCCGTACGTGAAAGCCTAAACCTCAGCCGCATTCCGTCAGCGGTGGCCCGCCCTGCATCTGGCTGTGGAGGAGGGCTGGGTTGGCGGCGGATGCTCAAACTGGCCCGCCTCCTTTACGGTGCGGCCCATTCGGCGGACCGGCCGGGCCGAAAACAAGGCTCATCGGGCGGCCACACCGCGCGGGGCCTGGGCGGAAGCCCGGCCCAGCATCTCCAGGAACCCGGCCGCGTTCGCGAACGCCGGGTCCGCCATCACCCGCAATCCGGGTAGCCTCAGGTGCGGCGCCGCTGCCGCACCGCCGCCCCCCGCGACCAGGAGGGCGGCGAGGTAGTCGATGCGGTCGCCCCATGCCCGCTGCATCTCCGCCTCGACCCTCCCGGCGAGGTCCCGCAGCGCGGCTTCATAAGCGGGGTGTAGGTCCAAGTCACGGCCGCGCACTGTCAGGTGCCCGCCGTTGCTGAGCGTTGTCTCCACCATGCCTTCCGGCGGCGAGAACGCCACGCCGGTCTGTGCCGAGACGTAGGCCCGCACTGCATCGATTACCTGGCTCATGCCGGCATCCAGCGAATCGCTCCGTGCTTCGTCCGGCACGGACGTGCCGCCGTCGCCGGGAGACATGAGCATGTAGTCCGTTGTGTGGTAGCCGATGTCGACGACGCCAGCCATCTGTCCTGCAAGACGCGGCCCGTCCTGGGCAAGCGCCTGGTAGTAGGCGCCGGCCGCCTGCGGCAAGACCTTCACCGAAGCGATCTCCACCCGCCGTGCATCGCGCCCATCCCACGAGACCCACGCCGAGAGCCCTGCCACGCGGTCGCGCAGTGCCCGGCGCTCGTCACGCTGGAGATACACCGACAACGGAAGGCCCAGGGCGAGGTCGATCGGCCCCTCCGCCCCAACAGCCCCAAGAGCCGAAAGCACGAGGAGCAGGTAATCGTCGCGCCCAGACCCGGAGGTGTCCCAGGACCGGGACGCTCCCGCAGTGAGCGCAGCTGCGCCCACGAGGTACTCTCGCGGGTGAAGATCCGTGCTGCCCTGCACTGAGAGCCGGTGCTTCTGCGAACCCCCACCTAGAGCAGCGGCCAGGTCACCCGATCCACGGGCCGTGATGACTGCGCTCGGAAAGATCGAGCGCCCTCCGTTCCCGGAGAGCGCCTTGGTGAAGCCGTACCCCACATCAATCGCAACGCGCATATCTGAACCCTCCTCGTCTATATCGCCCGTTCCGCGTCTCGCGCGGCCTGGCGCTTGCGCTCGGCCTCTTCCTCCGCCTCGCGCGCCGCCGCCCGCAGCGCCGCGCGCTCCGCGTCGCGGATCGTGCTCTGCAGGGCCATCATCAGCCCCGAGGCGGCCTGCCGTGCCTGGAAGGCGCGTGCGTCCCGCACGTACTCCGCGCTGCGCTCCAGCCGCCGCGCGATCGCGGCTTCGAGCCGCTCCTGGGCGCGCCTTGCGCGCTCCGCCGCATCGTCTGGCTTCCCTCGCCGTTCGGCGCGCGCCGCAAGCTCGTCCCTCGCCTCCTGCAGCGGGCCAGAGAGGAGCGCCCGCGCCTCCTTGAGCGCGGCGTCGCGCGACGGCGCACTCGCGAGCCGCGAGACGGCCTCGCGCACCGGACCCGAAAGGGCTTTCGGCGCTTCACCCCCGCCTCGGGTGGCGCGCCACACGTCTGCCTGGATGGACTGCCAGGCGAGTCGGTCGTCGTAGCCGACGGCGGCGCGCAAGACGCCTCCCGCGAGCCTCTCCCGCAGGTCCTGCATGGCGTTCTCGCGGGCCTCATCATGCCTCTGCGTTTTGTAGCTGTAGTGCGAGGCGAGTTCCGCCGCGATGGCACCGTAGCGCTCGGCCTGCGCCCGCATCTCGGGCTGAGAGAGCAGCCAGTCGGCCGCCTCGTCGAGCTTCTTCTTCACCGGGGCGGGCATGTAGGCGTACGCGAGCCGTCCTTTGCCCGGCAGTTCCGCGGCGATCGCTGCGAGCCGTGCCCCAAGGTCCTCCGCGCTGCCCTGACCCAGCAGGAGCCGGGACTGCTGGGTGATCTGTTGCCGCAGGGCCGACTTCTCCTTGCCCAGCGCCTCGCGGGCGGGGGCGTAGAGTTCATGGGCCCAAGCGCGGCGCGCGGCGTCGATGCCCTGGCGGTTGAGGTAGCCCTTCTCCGAGTCTTCGCTCCAGAGCAGGATGTGCACGTGGCAGGTGGGGGTCTTGCCCGCCGCGATCACCTCCGGTCCCACCTTGCGGTGCATCGCAGCGGCCCAGCGCAGCGCGTCGGCCGGAATACCCATCTCGTCCGCCATCTTTGGGAGTACGGTTCTCGCCGCATCCTCCCAGGCGGCTCGATGGTAGAGCTGCCCGCCCATCGCGCGCACGTCGTCCTCGTGGACCGAGACGATGATGCGCCAGACCGGCCCCCGGTGGGAGCGGATCGCCTGGAGCACTTCCTTCTCGTCCACCGGCTTGTCGCGCTCCGGGCCGAACATCCCGGTGCTGCCCGGTCGGTGCGCGGCGTAGCGCGCGTGGACGGCGGCCTCGTCGAGCCCCTGCTCGCGCATCGCCTCGTCGTCGCGCACCAGTTCCTCCTTCTTCGGATTGCCCATGTAGTTCAGGTGCTTGCCGGCGCTGAACAGCGAACGCTTGCCGCCCTTGCCGGGCATGTAGATGTGCGCGTTGAGTACCAGTGGTCTCACCGGCGATCACCTCCCTCACAAAAAAGAAGGCCGGCCCGGAAGGCGTCAAGTCGACACCTCCGGAGCCGGCCCTCTGCAGCGAAACTAGACGCCTTCGATCATGGATGCGGTGTCCTGGTCCCCGATCGTCACTTCCTCCTCGGGGCCGGGGAGCGGCTTAGCCGGCCCGTCGAGCGCCGGGTCGTCGGGCTCCTTGCCCTCCTCAAGGTGCTGGGCGGCGTAGTGCTGGGCGGCGACGGCCAACTGCTCGAGAACTGCCTCTCGCCTATGCGTCGGCCAGCGGAGGACGTTCGTCACCAGAATGCCGACGAGGCCAATGCCGTAAGGGTGTGACCGCATGGCCTCGCGTGCGGCGAGGTAGGCGTAGCGCTGCGTCGTGCGCAGCTCCTCGCGGACGGCCCCTCGAACCGCATCCGCGAGCACCTGCGACTGGGTGTCGCTGGCTTGAACCGCTAGGCCACGGCGAATGATGCGCCGGGCCATCTCGCCGTCCGAAACGCCTCGCACCTCTGCAGCAACATGCAGCGCCGCCCGCAACTCGCCCTCCATTCGGATTGTGATGCCTTCCACAGGAAGTCGCTCCTTCCGCCAGATGGGTGGCTACATCGCCGCTTATACGCCGTCGATCATCGCCGCAGTGTCGCGATCGTCCACCGTCACCTCATCCTCGGGGTCGGGTTGCGGCTTCGCCGGCGCGTCCAGCGTCTGGTGATCGGGCTCCGAGTCTTCCTGCATATGCTGGGCGGCATAGCGCCGCGCGGCAGCTTCCGACTGGTCGAGGGCGGTCTCCCGCTCCCGCTCCGACCAGCGAAGCACGTTGCTCACCAGGATGCTGACGAGGCCGATGCCGTAGCGATGCGACCGCATGGATTCCCTGGCGGCGAGGTAGGCGTAGCGCTGCGTGGGACGCAGCTCCTCGCGGATGACACCCCGAACCGCATCCGCGAGCGCCTGCGACTGGGCGTCGCTACTCACAATGGCGAGGCCGCGAGCCACGAGGCGCCTCACCATTTCGGCGTCAGATATTCCACGTGCCCTGGCAGCGACCCGGACAGCCTCGTGGAGATCGTCGTCAAATCGGACTGTGATACCTGCCATAGAAGTTCCCTCCGTCCACATATTAGGTGGTGCACGCGTTCCCACATCCTGCACCGTCTACGCATCGGGTACAAGCCGCAGCCGCACAACCCGCGCCGCATGGGCGTTTCCGGGTGCACCGCAGTTGCACCGGCGTGTCCGAAGCTGCACCGCCCGGAATGGCTCAACCACGCGGCACCGCCGCGTGTGTGTAACCGCCGCTTTATGCTCCGCCTCTCATCCCAGAATTGGGGGAGAGGCGGGAGGAGCGAAAGCGACGATGGGAGAGGGGGTGCCGTGGCCTGTGGACCCTGTGCGCAACCCGAGGGGTTGTGCAAGTTCCTGTGGGCAACCCGGTTGTCCACAGGAACGGCAAGTCCACAGGCCCACGCGGCGAAAGGGCGTAGGGCGCCCCTGAGGTGTTGCCCGGAGCCCTTGAGCCGCGGCCGACCCCTCCAGACGGAGCTGCAAGATACCCCTGCTCGGCTCGACGTCGTGCGACTCCGCTCCACCCTGCCAATGCCTCACTGTACTTCGCTTGGCATTACCGTCGCTGTACTGTGCTGTCCTCTACCCTTGCTTCACGCGACTTTGCGCTGCGCTACCGCTGCTTCGCTCCACTACGCGTCACCTCGGCATTGCATCGTCTGGCACCGACTGTCGCGGGTGCCCCGCGGGCGGGCTCACACGATGCGCTCCCAGGAGAAGCGGCCGTAGGATGCGTTGCGCCATTGACCAAGGCCCTGCAGCGTGCCGTAGTTCAGGAGTTCCTCGATGAGGTCCTGAGTAACTCGTCCGCCGAGCAGGCCGATCTCGCAGTCGAGGGTAGCGCCCTCGCGGATCAGGTCAGAGCGTGTCAACGAAACGCGCGGCCCTTGTGCCGTCATGGCGCGGAGGGGGCGTTCAAGAACGTCCTCTGCTGCAGTGATCGGCGAGCCGTTGCGCAAGAAGCGGAGTTTGCGCGGGAAGACGAAAACGTAGTTGTCGATGAAGGAGGGGCCGAGCGTGACGGACGCCTTGCGCTTTCCCGGCAGCGTGAGGTCGAGCGCGCGGGACGCGCTCTTGAGAAAACCCCTCAGCACGTAGTCCAAGATGTAAACGCCATGAGCGTCGCTGAGAAAGCCCGTCCATCCACGCGCTTCAAGGTCTTCCTGAACGTCCTGGGCTTCTTGCGCAATCGCAACTTGCGAGGCGGCCGGAGCTTGAGCCGCTGTGGCTCGCGTTGCGACGTAGGCGGTGTAAATGTCACGTGCCTTCGGCGTGGAACCCAGGATCGGCTCTTGGAGCGTCAGGCGGTAGCACACTCGTGTCAGATCCATGTCGTAGCCTCCAATCTTGCCTGCCTTGAACTCGTCTGCGCCGCATAATCGAAGCTCCTCCCGCAGGTGTAGCCGGCGTCGCTGGCCTCGGGGTCTCCGTGGTAGTTCGCCTGAGAGGTCCGGGCGGTTCCAAGGTGGAGCGCCTTGACCGCCTCCTGGACCGCCGCCGGCTGAATGGGCACGAGCCCCCACTCCTGCTTGTCCACCTGTTCCCGGAACTTGTCGCGTAGGCCGTAGATGAAACCGCCGATGAACGACGAGCGACTCTGCTTGGCTTCGCCCCGGCCGAGTGGTCCCCAGGCCCTCGCCCGCTCCCGGCTGAGGTATGCCTCCGCTAAGCGCTCCACTGTCGTGGCCGCAGCCCTGTAGACGGCGACGGCCACCTCGACATCTCCCGCAAGCCCCAGGAAACGCAGCCGGGTGAGTCCGTGGCGAGTCCGGGTCTGGTATGTCTGAACTCGAAAGTTGTCTCCGATCACCTGGGCGAGCCAGCCTCGCCAGGAGACCAAACGTCCGGAAGCCTCGATCGCGGTATCCACGAGCTGCTGTTCGGTCTCGTCCTCCTCCAGGTCGCGCGTCGAGAGGTCATGCTGCACGAGAAGGGCCTGGGCCTGCAGGAGGGCAGCCTCCGCCTCTCCCTGGAACGTCGTTCTCTCGGCGAGTGTGAGAAGCCGCCGCACCTTGCTGATTACGTCCTCGCGTGTTGCGGTCGCTGCCATTGGTTCCACCTCCCCGATCCGTAGTGATCACGGCATCGCCGTGGCAGGCATCTGCTTCCACAACGCGCCGTCAAGCAGCGCCTCCTCGTGGCCGCCAGCGGCAACGCGAGTGCCACCCCACTGCTTGAAGAAGAACGGCGTACCGGATTCCTCGCACTGATCGCGCAGGGAGCGCGCCCATTCTGGGTCCATCGGTCGCGCGCCAGGGCCACTTTCTCCACCTGCGATGATCAAGTGCAGCGGCCTAATCCGTTCCACAGGGCGCTTGCAGTAGCGACAGAGGATCGTTCCGTCAGCGGCCTTCGTGACTCCCTCGGGGCAGAGCTGGCCGTGGCGCGGGTTATCGCAGACACGGATCTCGCCGAGGTGTGGCGTCAGGTCCAGTGGTCCAAGTAGCGGCTCGCACGACAGAAAACGCACCGCCGCAGGCGTCTGCAGGAGGAGCGGGATGCGCTCGTCGGCACGGCGCTGGTTCTCGACGGAGACTCCTAGCCAGACGTTCTTGAGCGGCCATCCGCATTCGGATGCGAACTTGCCGGGCGGCATTTCTGTCTCTCGCACGGCAGCGTAGATGCGACTCTGCGCCCTCCAGCCGCGCGCATCCTTCTCGGTGAAGTAGGCCCTCATGCGCTCAGGTCGCTTGGTGAGCACCTGGAACACATGCCATTGGGCTAACGCCATGACCCCGAACAGCTTGTCGATGAACTCGAAAGGCACTTCGGGGTGGAAGAGGTCTGCCATGCTATCCACGAAAACGCGACGCGGACGCGTCCAGTGCAGGGGCTTGGTAAGCACGTCCGGGTGCAAGGTCACCTTGAACCCGTTGGCATAGCGCGGCGCACCCATCGCCTGCAGGCGCTTCGCCATCTTCTCGGCGTAGCAGTTTTTACAACCCTCGCTGACCTTGTTGCAGCCGGTGACGGGGTTCCATGTCGCGTCGGTCCATTCAATGCCGCTCCTGTCGCCCATCCCTACTCCACTCCTCTCTCCGCATGAAGAATCCCGCCAACGGCTTGCCGCCACAGTACGGCGCCGATCGTCCGCGACTCCCATGCATCGCACGCCGCCGGTACATCGACCATCTGACCGGCCGGGCCGGCCGCGACGGCCGCGCGGGCAGCCGAGTCAACCTCCTTCTGCCTGTCCGAAGGCAGCGCGAAGTAGGCCGCCTGCAGATCTTGCAGGCGGCGCATCTCGTCCTCGGCCGCCGCGGCGGCCTGTTCGGCCCGCGCGGCCTCCGCCTCGCGCAGAGCCTGCCTCCGAGCTTCGCGTTCCCGCTGCTTCAGCAGACGGCGGTAGGCCGCCGGCGGTTGGTCATCTGGAGTGTCCAGCAGCGTGTACAAGTACGCGATCGGCGACTCGATGGGCACATGCTTTGGATCGGCGAGTACAGCCGCGAGCCACTCGACCCGCAGCAGCACGTGAGCAGGGCCTCGCTGGCGCACCCAGGTCGGCACGGCCCGCACGTCGGCGCCGGGAACGATCGCCAGCAGGGCCCCAATCACCTCAGCCTCGCTGGGCGGTTTGGGTTCGGTGTCCGGAGGAGCCGAAGGCGAAAGGTCAGCAGCAGTTCCTTCGCGCGCGCCTGCGCGCGTGCGCGAGGACGATGCTGCTGATTGAGTATTCTTCCCTGGGTATTCGTTGCTCGTCATTTTTGCAGAGTCTTGACTCGTCATTTTTGACGGGTCAGGAGGAATCACTGGTGACGGTTCTTGACTCGTCATTTTTGACGGGTCAGGGGGCAGCGGCAGGATGATGTATCGGTTCGGTTGTGTGAGGCCGCGTCGTTCGACAGCAATGTACTGCTTTTCCACCAATTCTCGGAGGTGACGCTCGACGCTTGAAAGAGAGCCCCCGATGTCGGCGGCCAGTTGGGCCTGGCTGGGGTAGCAGGTACCGTCGCTCCAGGCATAACTCAGCAGTACGCCGTACATCTCCTTACCGCCGGCGCTCAAGTCTGGCCGACGTAAAACGGCGTTGGGCACCTGAGTGAAGCCCCCAGCAAACCTTGGGTCCGTCCCCGGCGCAAAACTCACTCCGCGTTCCTGATCCACGGTCTCACCTGCCTCATGATGCGGCTAGCCGCCGTCTTTGTGGGGCCTCGGTTAACTGCGAGTGCCCCGCACAGCTTCGGCTGTGCGGGGCACTGGAGGGGAGGTTAGACCGGGACGGGGCGGGGCCGCTCGCGGATGGTGGCCAGCGCCAGGTTGTAGATCTGCGGGAAGAGCGCGTCGATGTCCGGCTTCATGGCGCCTGCCCTCACACGCACGTGGCCGGTGTAGAAGTCGACGTACGCAAAGAACTCCCGGTCGTACTGCCGCTTGAAGAGCACCCCGTGGGCGTACACGCCTACGATGCGGCCCTCGACCACACTGCCGCCGCCCTTGCCTCCACGATGCACCTCGATGGCGATGGGGTCCTTCTTGCCGTGCTCGTCAACATGCGAGGCGAAAACTGCACGGAGCTTCGCGTCGAGCGTGGCCGCGTCAAACAACTGGCCGTCCATCGGCGATCATCCTTTCGTCGGGTCGTCGGAGCCCTCACCAAACGAAAGACGCCCCGCACAGCAGAAGCCACGCGGGACGCCAATCCCTTGGGACGAAGGCGATGGGAGATCTCAGGACATACGGGTCAGCTTCGGGCGGGTTGCGCCGTGAAGAGCTTCAAGGGCGAGCCGGACGTCGCATTCAGGAATCCCTTGCTGCCGGGCGATGATGCGAGCCTCTACGTCGAGAGCTTCTGCGAGCGTCTCGCCCGGTGCAAGCCTGCGTATAACCGTGCGGCCAATCTGGACGGCCCGCCGCCTATGCAACTCTTGACGAGCTTGCCTAGCGGACTCCTGGGTTATCGACCCATCCGGACGGATTACTGTCCAAAGCGAACCTTGCAAGTCTGGCCCCCCTCACTGGCCGCCTACCGCAGCGTGAGCCTGAGATGCAGCGATGGAATGACGGCCACCACCTCGACCAGTGTGCCTGCTGCCGATATCCTCGATCCGACCGCCCACTGGCCCATCGCTGGGCTCCAGTGCCTGTTGATTCCTCCGTTCCGCGTCTTCCTCACGCGCAGCATTCATGAGTGCGCGAAGCTGAAACATATCGGGTTGGGAGTCGATCTCCGGTCGTGCCAACACGTCACCGGCGCGACCGAGTAAGACGATGATCTCGGCGAGTGTAGCCTCCTGGCGGATCTTCAAGCCGGCAAAGAGCAACCGAGCGATGCGGGCAAGATCCTCCTGCGAAGCCTGACGAGGATCGGTCACTCCGGCGCGTGCCAAGACCTCCATGACCTCTCTCCGCAACACGGCCCTGTGTGCAATACCATCCGCGACGCCGACGAGGAGAGCACGCATGATCTCTTCGCGTCGCTCCTCGCGCAACGGTTCCCGCAGGATGACGCAGTGGCCTTTGTACTCGGCCTCAACGCCGTGTCGCCGCAGGAGGGCGCGGAGTTGGCCGAGCCCGCGAGGCGAGATGCGGGTCACCGGGACGCCATCCGGACCAACCAGGATGGTCGTGTCGAGCCGGCGAACTGTCGACGGAACACCCCCCGGCCTCGGGAGCATTCTCAACGTGCCCCAGTACGTGTTCGGTGGGGCGCCTGCGGCAGTGACCCACTCAGCGAGACCCTTTGCAACACGCCGCTGCGCGCGACCGGGTGGGATCAGATGGGCAAACTGGTACTGATCGTCGAGAAGCGTAACCATGGGCACACCTCTCCTGTCGCAGCGATCGCAGGGTAAGCCTGCGAATCTCGCCGAATAGGTGGCTCCGAAGAGCCTGCTGCCAGAAGCAGTCTTGTCACCGCCCCTGCAGGGCGGCTGCCGCCAGAAGCGGTCTTGGGGATGGGCCACGCGTTCGACAAGAAAGGGTGGTGCTCAGGAACCGTCCTGCGGCAGCCTGTCCTTGCGCGGCCGTGTCTGCGGGTCAGGGGCTTGCGGCGTCGGCTTGGGGCCTTGCGCCAGCGCCCAGCGGACGAGGGACGCCGCGATGCGCTCGTTCGGCCTCTGGCCGACACGTCCGACAGTGATTGGTGCGCTGCGGTTCGGCACCGGCCTCGTCCTCCTTTGCGCCAGCGATCTGCCCCACGACCTGGAGCGGTCGTTACTCTGCGACGCGCTCCGCGGGAATGCCGTACTTCACGAGCCGCTCAAGCTCAGTGGCCGGAATCCTGACTGCCCTGCCCACGTATATCGCCCTCAGGCGACCCCTCTTGATGAGCAAGTAGAGTTCAGGGCGCGAAATGCCGGTGGCCTCTGAAACCTCGCTGAGGCGCCAGAGCAGGCGTTCCATCATCGGCCTCCTTCCGGTGTCGAAGTGCCGTCGGAAAGAGTATATGTGTAGCTTCTACACATTGTCAAGGGATTTGCGAGACGTTTTGTGCACTATAGACACACAGGATTGTATATGGGGTGAAGGCACTGATAGGTTGGCTACAGGAGTTGAGGTAGGGTGACTACGCTCGGTGCGCGCATCAAAACAGCGCGAGGGCTTAAGAATCTGACGCAAGAAGCGCTCGCGGTGCATGTTGGCGTGGCTCGAGCGACACTGGCCTCATGGGAAATCGACCGGGCATCGCCAGGAGCGCAGGAACTCGCGCGCCTGTCGGAGGTGTTGGGCGTGACCGTGGATTATCTGGTGAAGGGTCCAGGTGATTCGGAGGAAGAGAAACCTCTCGACTGGCCGGAAGGCGTCAAGTTTCTACGTCGTGCATCGGAGAAACTGACCGACGATATGAAACGGAAAATGATCCGTGCCATGGAGCAATTTTTGGAAGAAGACAAGCCTGATCCTCAGGATCAGTAACCGCAGAACAATGGCAGCGCTTTACAGAAAGGTGCGATATCCGATCATTCGCCAAAAGGCGAGTGATCTGAGAAGGTCATTCGCGTGCCACCATCCTCCGACCCCTGCCGAGAAGTGGCTGCACATGTTTGCCGATGTTGTAGGCGACGCCACGATCAAGGATGGCTGGACAATACAGAACCCTTACACGGGCCATTTCCGTTCGTTGATCAATCTGGAGCGGCCCTATAATCGCGTACGGTGGACAATGGCCCATGAACTGGCGCACATCATTTTGCAGCACTTTGCTGAGATGCCACCGGGCGGAGTCCCGAATAAGATGTTCAGATGGATGGAACGGGAAGCGAACATATTTGCGGAGGAACTTCTGATCCCATGGGAGTTCGTCGAGGGACAATCCTACCGCTATCTGCGAGACTGGGCGGAGTACATGGAAGTCTCGGAAGAAGCGTGTGGATGGCGTCTGCTGCAAGTTCGTAAATTGTACAACGATGACGGTGCAGCCAAATTGGGATTGTCGGATAGACACTACCAAGAGTTGATGACCGAGTGCTTCGTCGTGACTCACGATGGCAATTTGCCAGAGTGGGAACTTACTGAAGAAGGCGAGGCGGGTGCCACGGCCGAATTGGGCGAAAACGAAGAGCCCACGCCGTACCCTGACGACGAGAAGGCTGTTCGGGAGGACGAGGAGAAGTCAATCCCCTCGCGCCCTCGGTTGATGGGCTTTTAACGACCACCGCGCAGCAACCAGCGAATGAGCGCCGCGGCGACGTGCTGGCGCCAAGCGCCCGTCGGGCCGTTCACCCGGCCCACCGTGATCGTCGGCTTGTCTGCCATACCGCACCCGTCGCCATCTTACGCAAGGAGCGACCGCAGGATGAGGGCACTCGGTGTTGTCCGCGTCTCATCAAAGGCGCAGGCCGAAGACGACCACTACAGCCTGGGAAACCAGCGCGAACAGATCGCGGCCTACTGCGCGCAGCAGGGCTGGGAACTCGCGCGGATGCTGGAATACGTGCAGTCCGGTGCGCGGAACCAGCGTGAGCTGCGCGAGATCCTTGAGACGGCAGGACGTGAGGGCGCCGACGTAGTCGTCGTCTATGAGCTCGACCGCCTCTCACGGAACCTTATCTCGACGCTCCTATTCATCGACGAGCTGCGCCAGGCTGGCGTGCGTTTCGCCGCCGTTGCGAACGAGATCGACCTGACGACGCCGGAAGGCGAACTGCAGCTGCACCTGCTCTCGGCGTTCGCTCACTACTTCCGCCGACAGCTCGGGCGCAAGGTGCGTAGTAACCAAGCCCTGCGCGTGCGCGAGGGCAAAGTCTTCGGCCGCGTCAAGTACGGCTACCGCATGGGAGGCGACGGCCGGCTTGTCGTCGACGAGGAGCAGGCACGGCACGTCCGCGAAGCGTACCGCTGGTACCTCGACGAGTCGGTGGGGATGCGCGAGATCGCGCGCCGTCTGAACGCCATGGGGGCGCGTACCAAAACCGGCGCGCAGTGGGGCGTTTCGTCGGTGCGCCTCCTATTCGAGGACGTGGAGACCTACCGCGGCGCCGTCACCTACGGGAAGTGGCGCAAGGTGAAAGGCTCTGGCGCCTACCCCCGGATCATTCGCAACGAGGGCGACTACCTAACGGTGGAGGACGCCCACCCACGCATCCTGGACGACGAGACGATCGAGAGGGCGCAGCGCCAGCGCCGGTCTCGCGCCGGAATGCGTGGTCAAGCAGCCGGCAGCCCGCATCTGCTCTCAGGCGTCCTCTTCTGCGGCCACTGCGGCTCGCGAATGGTTTACTCGCGGTCGAGCGACGGGAACGGCGGCTCGTGGGCCTACTACATCTGTGGCGCCTACTCTAGGCGCGGCACCTGCCGACGCAACGCGGTGCGCGCGGAGACGGCGGAGCGCGTCGTCCTCGACGACCTGCTCGCCGGCGCAGAGGAATCGACCAGCGAACTCGCGATCCGGCGAGAGGTCGAGCGCTCGTCGCAACGCGCAGACGCGGTGAGGCAGGAGATCACGGCGCTGGAGCGTCGCCTCTCAGAAGCACCGGAGGCCGCGCGGCGCGCGCGACTGGCGTTGGTCGAGGGAGTGTTCACGATCGACGAGTACCGCACGACCATTTCCGACGCGGCGGCGCAGCATGAGGCATGGCGACAGCGTATCGCAGCGTTGCGTGCGGAGATCTCGGACAAGCCCGACGTACAGACTGCGCGCTCAGAGCTCCGCGGTCGCATGGCCAGACTGGACGTTGGTGCAGGGAACGCCGGGTTGCAAGCGATCGTCCGCGAGTCCTACGCGCGCATCATCTTCAAAAACGACGGAGACCCACAGCTCGTGCTGCAGTACGCCGACTTCTCTTAACACCGCAAATCGCGCTCCAGGGCCGGATTCCGCGACTTGTTATAATGATCACAACTTCTTCACGATGTGCGCCACGAGCCTCAGGTTGCGCTCGATGAGGAGCTGTCTCGCCTTGCGGTCGCCGGCCTTGAGGCTGTGCAGCGCATCGGCCTCCTCGACCTCAGAGAGAGGCTGCGGGAACGCGCTGCCGGAGAGGTAGCCGATCAGCAGCCACACTCCGCGCAAGAGCGGCAGAACCACCAGAGCGACGATGTCGAAGTCCATACCCTGCACCTCCGCGCCAGCGTGCCTTATCAGTCTATAGAGCACGCGCGCGAAGGGTGACACTGTCTCGACGCGTTTTTCGCTTGCGGTGTAAAGAACTTCCGATCCTACACCGGGAGCATCCGATCCGGCTGAACCCTGCGGGAGTCGACGAGCGCCTCTCTCGTCTCCTCGATCTGAGCCGCTTGGTATGCGATCATGTCGGGCACGTTGACGAACCGCGGGTCAGTTCGGAGGCCCGTGGCGCGAAGGAGCCCTGCGCTTCGGGCGAGATACCCTCGGAAGACGAGCCAGCGTAGCGCGCGCCGGATGCCACGCCGCGGATCGGTCGCCAGCTCGGGACTGAGGAAGGCGCCCTTGGGGACCCCTGCCAGGATCTCCAGCGCGGCGGCCTCGATCTCCTCGGCCCGGCGGGGCTCCACGTCGCGCAGCAGCGCCTGCGCGACGACCTGACTCACCGTCACGGGCCTCGCGGCGAGCAGGCTCACCCGCAGGTCCTCCCCCGGAGCGGCCGGGACGAAGCGCAGGAGCATCCGCATCCGGCCCGGCAGGAATGGATCGTAGCTCGTCGCGGCGAGGTACACGCGCTCCGCGAGCGGCCAAAGCAGATCGTAGGCGGCCCGGAAGCGCGAGAGCCTGCCGCTGTCGGTGTACTTCCCCTCCGGCGTGAGGTAGAGGGTGCCTCCTGTCCGCAGGATGTCCTCGAGGACCTTGAGTTCGCGTTCGATCCGGGGGCGCACCGCGCTGCGCACCTCCGTGCGAAAGGGCTCGCGCAAGGCCGAGAACGCGAGGATCGTCTGCGCAGACGTCAGCAGCCGCGGTCGCCACGCGTCGCGCAGGTGCAGCTCAACGTCTGCGGCATGCGCAGGCAGCACAGCCGCGAGCGCACTCTCCGTGAAGACGCTGCGCAGTGGCAGGTCGCCATGGCGGCGCAGCACCTCATAGCAGAGGCTGACGAAGGGGCGCACCCGCGGCATGTTCTCGATCGGGCGCACACCGAGGGCCGAGACGATTGGACCGACGCTCGCGCCCGCGAGCAGCGCTGCGAAACGGGACGGCGCGCGGGTCGCAAGGAAGCCAGGCTCGAAGATGCGCTCCGAGCCTGCGGCGAACGTGGGCCGTCCCATCCAGTAGAGGAGCTGCGGGACGACCATGCCCTCGAGGTCGTGGCCGTGGTTCCCGACGACGAGCGTCGCGCCGCGCCCGTGCGGAAGCCTCCCCCATACGCGTACGCGGTACCCCAGCCCGACGTACACCCGGAGGATCAGGGCAACGAGGAGATGCAGCGCGCCCTCGACGATCGACGTCTGGCGCCGCGAGCGAACTCCGAGCACGATGAACGATCCGAGCAGCGTCGT
Organism: Bacillota bacterium; assembly: GCA_021793215.1. Classification (GTDB taxonomy): domain Bacteria; phylum Bacillota; class Sulfobacillia; order JAJZYS01; family JAJYTV01; genus JAJYTV01. Next base: position 20,148 of record JAJYTE010000028.1, on the reverse strand, counting down.
TGCGCCCGAGAGGAGGAACAGCGCCTTGTATCCGACGGCAGGCACGGCGTAGTGGAGGATCAGCCAGCCGCCGACGAGCGGTGCGAGCACGCTTGGGAGGTTCGAGGCGATGCCCCAGACGCCGAGGTCTCGCGCGACGTTGCGAAGGTCCGGGATCGAGTCGAGCGCGAGGGCCCAGTCGACCGAGAGGTAGGCGCCGTAGCCGACGCCGTAGAGCAGCGCGAAGACCAGGAGCAGGCGCGGATCCGGGAAGAGGCCGAACCCCCCCACCGCCACCGCCATGGGGATGCCCGCGAGGAACACGATGCCCGGACGGTCGGAGCGGTCCGACAGCCTTCCCAGGACGACCGTCGACGCGACGGCGCCCACGAGCGCGAGGCCCGCGATCAGGGCGGTGCTTCCCTTCGGGCTCGCCACGTGCAGGACGTCCTGGAAGAAGTAGAGGGCGAACGTCATCAGCAGCGTCTGCCCGAACATGACGGCGAAGCGGGCGAAGAAGACCAGGAGGAAGTCCCTGCGGTTCCGGACCTTCGCGGTTAGAGATGGCGCCTCCGCCGTCTGCCGGTCGCTCATCGCGGACGCGCTGTAGATCGCGCCGAGGGCCGCCACGAGCGCCATCGCGTAGTACGCGGTGCGCGCCGACGAGGTTCCCGCGACGCCGAGTCCCGCGATCGTGCCGAGAAGGCTCGCCACCCCCATGTACGCTGAGGCGGTCCCCCAGTGCTCCTCGGGGACCATGTCCGGCATCATCGCCTGGTACGCTGCCCCCGCGATGTTCTGACCCACGACCGCGATGACGAATCCGCCCGCGAGCATGTAGACGCTGCCCGCCCCGCTGATCACCAGAAGGCCGGCGACGTTCACTCCCGTGCCCCAGAGCAGCAGTGGCCGGCGCCGACCGCCGCGCCGCTTCACCCGATCGGAGAACGCGCCGGCGATCGGAGGCAGCACCATCGCGACAACCGATCCAAGGGCCGCGAGGCGTGTCAGCAGCAGTGTGTGGCTGCCGTACGCAAGGCGGTCGAGGGCGGTCGGTATGAGGATCGTCAAGAGCGCCGAACCCTGGAAGTTCAGTGAGAACCAGTAGGCCGACAGTGCGACCTGCTGGCCCGCCGGGACGGCGCGGGAAACCTCGTGGCGCTCCGCCATGGGGATTCACCTTACATGCGGGAGGAGTAACGTCGGGCGGCAGCATGGGGAAATAATTGCTACTACGATAATGGTATGGACTTTTCTGGAACGCGTCAATCGCCAAGCCCGGGCGTCCAGCGCTGTGTCCGGTCCCGGATACCGTCGACCGCAACGCAGTCTTCATAAGATCTTCCGTAAACCGCAAGGTGCGAGGCAGAAAGTCAGCGTCAGATCGTGGAAAGGGGATGCCGTATGATCCGTCTGCCCCGTCTGCGCTCGGTTGGCGTTGCCGCCGTCCTGGCGATGGTGGCGACCTTGGGTCTGGGCTCCGGTGCGGCTGCTGGTTCAGAGATCCAGCTGACGGAGACCGGTTCGAGCCTCTTGTACCCGCTGTTCAACATATGGGTTCCGGTGTACTCCAAGACGCACGCGGGGGTCACCATCAACACGCAGTCAACCGGGTCCGGCACCGGCATCGCGGACGCGCTCAACGGCACGGTGGAGATCGGCTCATCCGACGCCTACATGCCCACGGCGCAGATGCAGCAGGACCCGAACATCCTCAACATCCCGCTCGCCATCTCGGCGCAGCAGGTGATGTACAACCTGCCCGGAGTCTCGAGCGGCGTGCACCTGCACCTGAGCGGCGCGGTCCTCGCCCTGATCTACGAGGGCAAGGTCACGAACTGGAACGACCCGACCATCCAGAAGCTGAACCCCGGCGTTAGCCTCCCGAACTTCCCGATCGTCCCCGTCCACCGGGCGGACGGCTCCGGCGACACGTTCCTCTTCACCCAGTACCTCTCGTTCTCGACCCGCAGCTGGTCGAAGGCGGTCAGCTACGGCACATCGGTCTCCTGGCCCAGCGTGCAGGGTTCGGTGACCGGCGTCGGCAACGGCGGCATCGTCCAGGAGCTGGTGAACACCCCTGGCAGCGTAGGCTACGTCGGCATCTCGTGGCTGAGCCAGGCGCTGCAGGACCACCTCGGCGAGGCCGCGGTCGAGAACCGGGCGGGCCGCTTCCTTCTCCCAACCAGCGCAACGATCGCGGCCGCGGCGCAGGCGCGGGTCAAGCAGACGCCTGCGGACGAGCGCATCTCGCTGATCCTCGCCCCCGGCGTCAACTCGTACCCGATCATCAACTTCGAGTACGCCATCGTCAGCCGGGCCCAGCCCAGTTCCCAGGTCGCGGCCGCGCTGCGGACGTTCCTGATCTGGGCGGTCAACCCGAACGAGGGCAACTCGGCGAAGTTCCTGACGCAAGTGCACTTCCTGCCGCTGCCCGCGAACGTTCTGCCGCTGAGCACGAAGCAGATCCGAGAGATCAAGTAAACCGAGGCGAACGCGAAGGGATCGGGCGGCCAAGCCGTCCGATCCCTTCGCATCGCTACGGAACTAGGACTGGCGCCTTGCGGGGTTGTCCACGGAAACGCCATCCTGCCAGATAAGAGAAAATTCCAGCGCCATGCGCTCGATGAACTGCGCCCGCGCGATGCTGCGACCGAGTTTCCCTTCGCCCTTGTCGTGACGGGTCCGCCATCTTCGCGTGAGTCTGCCGAGTCCTCCACCGGCCTGGCGAAGGTACATCGCGAGCGCCGGTGTCACGTCGTCGAGCGGTTCCGCACCGAGCACGATCGCGCCCCATTTCAGCCGCTCGCTCCAGTACACCCCGCAGCAGACGCGGGTGATCCTGTGCAGTGCCGCCGCATGCTCCACGAGGTTCCCAGGGTCCACCCCGCCCGCTCGCACCTCGGGTGCGCCAGGATTCAGCGGGCTCGCGACCATCGCGGACGCCGCGAGATGCTTCTCCACCTCGTCGACATCCATTTCGGGCAGATCGATGCGCAACGCATCGTCCCACGCCGTACCCTCGTACATCCGGTAGGCATCCCCCTGCACATCGCGCAGCACGAGGCGCGCAGTGCCGTCCGGATACCCCTTGCCCCAGAGTGCCCGCGCGTAGATCGCGCGTCGCCCGTCGCTCCCTACGCGAAGAGACCGCGCGCACAGTGCGCGCCCCTGCTCCGCCGGCAGCGGAAGAAACCACATCGTCCCACCTCCAGATCAGCACTTGAGCCTGATGGTCCAATCCGCTAGCATGTCCGAAAGATGCATCGGGCATCCCCAAACTGCTGCCGCAGGAGATGGACCATTGCCGCCGCGCCTTTCCCGGATCGTCGACGCCCGCGCCGTTCCTATCGCGCTCGGCTACCTGCCGGTGGCGTTCGCGTTCGGCCTCGCGGCAGTCGCACTCCACGCACCAGCCTGGTTTCCGATCCTGCTCTCCCTCCTCCTCTACGCAGGCGCCAGCCAGTTCGCCGCCCTCCACCTGGTCGCGACGGGAAGCTCGCTCCTCGCGTCCGCACTGGCAATCTGGCTGATCAACCTGCGCATGGCCTTGGAGTCGATCTCGTTCTTCCGTCGTGCGCACTGGACAGGACGGCCGCGCACGCTCGCGCTCTGGCTCACCGACGAGACGTTCGTCGCCGCGAGCCTCGGCCCTGCGCCGACGGCCTGGGAATTCCTTCATCTGGCTTGGCTTCCGTACGTCGCCTGGGTCGGCGGAACCGTGCTCGGCGCCCTGTCGGGAGGTCTCTTGCCGGCTTTGCTGAGGAACGCCTTCGGAATCTCCATCGACGCCCTGTTCATCGCACTTCTGGTCGGCACGCTACGCGAGCATCCAAGACGTCTCTGGTCCGCGCTGTCCGGGGCGGGAGCCGCCCTGCTCGCGCAGCCGCTCGGCGGGTGGTCCTTGCTCATCGGCATCGGGGTCGGTGCGGTGGTGAACCTCGCGGTCTCGCACGCACCGGAGGACGCGGCATGAGCGACGCAGAGCTGCTGCTGCTCGTCGCGCTCTCCGCCCTGGGGACGGCGCTCTTGCGCTACCTCCCCGCGCTCTTCGCAAGCCGCCCGATCCACCCGCGCCTGGAGCACCTGCTGCAGGGGGTGCCCGCCGCCGCCCTCGGCGCACTGCTGGCCCAGAGCGCACCGGGGTCTCTGCCCTCCGGCCACCTCCTTGTGACGGCGGCAGCGCTCCTTGGGGCCCTCGCGCTCTCGATCCGACCGGGCGGCGTCCTCTGGCCCGTCGCAGGAGCCGTCGCCATCGCGGCGCTTGGCCTGCTCGCGAATCTTCCCTAGCTCGTCTGATACCAGGCCGGTCCGTCCGGCGCCGCCCGCAGCACGTGACGGGACCGCGTGAAGTCTTCCGCGGCCCATGGCGTGGCCTCGGGATCCTGCAGGAGATCTGGCAGGTTCCACGTGTCGATGAAGAGATCTCGTTCAAAAAGGCTTGCCGCGAACTCCGATGTGCCGGCCGCGCTCGCGCCGAAGACGCCGACGGGCCCTTCGGCGGGCAGCGCGGCGAGCGCATGCTCGCGGTCCGGGGCGTCGTGGATCAGGAGGAGCGGTCCTGGAACGTCGCGCGTCCAGACGCCCAGCTCCGGGCCCCCGCCGACCAGCAGCGCCGGGCGCAGGAAGAATCCGTTCCCAACGCGCGGGTCGTCGGCGGGCGCACCACCGTGCACCAGGGTGGCTCCCTGCGCACGAGCTGCGGCGATCTGCGCCTCCACTGCCTCGCGAGCTCCCTCGGACGCGAGCGGGCCGAGTTCGCAGTCCGGGTCGATCGGGTTGCCGAGGGTCAAGGTGGACGCGCGCGCGATCAGCTGCAGCACCAAGTGGTCGTGCACCTTGCGCTCGGCGATCACCCGCTGCACGCCGAACGGCAGTGCGCCCTGCCCGTAGCAGGCGCCGAGCAGCGCATGCTCCGCCGCGATCACCGGATCCGCTCCGTTCAGGACGACAAGCGTGCCCTTCGCGCGAGGCGCGCTGAGGAGGGGACGGGCACCGCGCGCTGCCCCGAGCCAGTCCTCGCGTTCGACGCCGAGGTCCGCGGCCAAGAGGTCCACCGCATCGGCCCGCGCGAGCGCTGTACCGGCGTCCCTGCCGCCGGAGAGCACCTGCAGGACACCCGGTGGGAACCCCGCCAGCCGCGAGAGCTCTCCGAGGCGTAGCGCTGTCAGCGGAGTACGCACGTCCGGCAGCACGATCACGGCATTGCCCGCCGCAAGGGCCGGTGCGACCGCGAGCACGGCGGACCGCAGCGGGGCATGGGCGCCTGCCGCCACCACAACCACTCCGCGCCCGAGAGGCAGCGTGAGCGCCTCCGCGGTTCGCCCCGTCCGCCGCCAGCTGCCTTCCGCCGCCACGGAGAGTTGCGCTGCCCGCCGAAGCGCCTTTGCGGCGCACGCAGCGTCGACCGACGTCTCCCGCAGTGGGCGCCCGCTGTCGCGCGCTTCGATCCGCGCCAATATCGCATGGTCCTCCGCCGAAAGCCGCGAGAGTTCCTCCAGGCGCGCGGCGCGGTCGCCCATGCGCATGCGCGGCCACGGCCCGTCGTCCACTGCGCGCCGCGCGGCCTCGATCGCCTGCGCCGCGTCGACGGCCCCAGCGCTCGAAACCTTGGCGAGCGGTGCGCCGCTCGCCGGCTCGATCACCTCTCGGAGACCACCGTCCGACGCGCGGACAAGCCGCCCGTCGATCACGAGCCGCTTCTCGCCGTCCAGAAGCCAGGCGTCCGCGGCCTCCATGCCGTCACCTCACCTCAGGGATGCGCGCGCTCCGCGGCGAGCTGTTGGTCGTAGGTGTCGCTGAAGACGACGCTGCCGTTCGGCAGACTGTAGAAGTAGAGGTAGCTGACGTCCGCCGGGTGCAGCACCGCCTGGATGGAGGGCAAGCCAGGGTTGCAGATCGGACCGGGCGGGAGCCCGGCGGCGTAGTAGGTATTGTATGGCGACGGGTAGAGCTCGTCCTTCAACGACACGTGGACGAGGTGCGTCCCGAGCGCGTACGCGACGGTGGGGTCGGACTGCAGCTTCATGCCCTTCTTCAGCCGGTTGAGGAACACCGCCGCGATCTTCGGTCGTTCGGCGTTGGAGAACGCTTCCTTCTCGACGACGGACGCGAGCGTGACCACCTGATTCGGTGTAAGGCCCTCTTTCACAGCCAGCGCGCGCATCGCGGGTGTGAACTCGCGCTCCCACTGCGCGAACATGATGTCTGCGATCTGGTCCGCGGATGCGCCGTAGGGTAGCGCGTAGGTCGTGGGGAAGGCGTAGCCCTCGAGGCGGTAGCGCACTTTGGCACCTTGCGCGAGGAAGGGGTTCGCGAAGTCCTTGGCCGCGCGCACGAATGCGGATGCCGAGGCGATGTGCTCATCTTGCAGGCGGAACGCGATACCGGAAACAGTGAAGCCTTCCGGCACGGTGAGCTTGTGGGTCGCCACTGCGCCGTCGACGAACTTTTGGAGGATCGCCGCCGCGTCCTGGCGCCCGCTGACGCGGTACGTCCCGGCCTGGATATCGGCGGCGCTGTGTCCGAAGTCGGCGAAGAGCCGGAAGTAGAGCGCGCTGCGGATCACACCGTCCTGCTGCAGCTGGGCGGCTACCGCCTGCAGCGGCTCGCCCTTCTTGATCTTTAAGAGTACGTAGGGCGCCCGCGCGGAGACCGCGTCGCCGCCCGTCGTCCAGAAGAAGGCCAGTGCCCCGCCAGCCGCCAGCACCAGCAGAACAACGAGAAGGCCCAGGAGTCTTCCTGGGCCGCCCCGGCGCAGCATCGTGGATAGGTCCATCGGATCCCTCCGCCCGCGATTCGCCTCCAGCACGATCCATTCGTGCGGCGGCTAGTCCTCGTCGTCCTCCTCGTCGGCGGCGTCCTCCTCGTCGAGGAGCTCCTCCCACGCAGTCGCGACACGCTCGAACTCCGACTCGTCGTCGATATCGACGAGCACCTCGTTGCCCTCGGCGTCCTCCTCCATGCGCAGGATGACGGCCTCGTCGGCCTCCTCCTCGGAGTCGGTGCCCTCGCCGGCCGGAATCAGGATGGCGTACTCGTTCTCGTCCACCTCGATGACGTCGAGCAGCGCGAACTGGTGCTCCTTGCCGTCCTCATCGAGGAGGGTGATGACCTCGTCCTCTGCGGCGTGCTCGTGCTCGTGCTCGTGGTCCGGGTAATCAGCCATGCCAGACTTCCTTTCCGCGCTAGCTCGCCGGGCCGCGCCGCTGGTCGAGATAGCTCTGTAAAATCCACTGTGCTGCTTGGCGGTCGATGATCCGCCGCCGATGCCCACGGGACACGTCCGCCTCGATCAAGAGGCGCTCCGCACCCTTCGTGCTGAGGCGCTCATCCCACAGTATCACCGGAAGCCCCGTGGCGGAAGCGCATCCGGCCGCAAGTTCCCTCGCAGCCTTCGCACTGTCTCCCTCGCTGCCGTTCATGTGCCGCGGCAGGCCCACCAGGACGCGCTCCACGTCGTACCTTCGCGCAAGTTCCGCGATCTCCTGGTAGAGTGCGACCGGATCTTTGCGGGCGTCGAGTGTCTCCACCCCGCGCGCCGTGAGGCCAAGCTCGTCCGACACGGCGACACCGATGCGCCGCGTGCCGGGATCAAGCGCCAGCGTGCGGCCCAACTACTGCTCCAGGTAGTGGCGCACCAGCTCCTCCATCAGCTCGTCCCGCTCCACTTGCCGCACGAGGTTGCGGGCGTCGAGGTGCGCCGTGATGTACGCCGGATCGCCGGAAAGGAGATAGCCGACGATCTGCACCACCGGATTGTAGCCCTTCTCCTTCAGGGCCCGGTGCACGCTGCGCAAGACCTCGGCCGCGTTCGGACCTTCCGGTCGAACGTCGAACATCCTGGTCTTGTCGTCCTGCAACGCCGCCACCTCCCGGTATGCTATCCGAGTGCTGCGCGTGCCGCGTCCCTGCCCGCCTGCAGGGCCTGCGGCGCCTTCTCCGGGTCGCGTGCGCCGCCCTGCGCCAGATCCGCGCGGCCGCCGCCGCGGCCATCCGCCGCGGTGGCCATCCTGGAAAGGATGTCCCCCGCGCGGACCCCTTCAGTCACAAGCTCCTGCGTAACGGCGCAAAGGAGGGCGAGGCTTCCCTCCGCCCGCGATGCTAGGCATAGGATACCGCGTTTCTCCTGAGACTGCCACAGATCGGCCACACGCCGCAGCGAGGCGGCATCGGCCCCGGGGATCTCGGCCGCGACGATGCGGGCTCCGCCGTGCTCAAGCGCCGACTGCAGCGCGACGCGCAGCGCCGCGGCGTGCGACTCGAGCCGGAGCTTCTCGACCTCCGCGCCGCGCGCGGCGAGCTCCTCGCGCAGTTCCTCGACCCGCTGCGCGAGCCCGAACGGGGTCGTGCGCAGCCTCTCGAGCGCCGGCTGCAGTGCAGCGTCGATCTCCTGCCAGTGCTCGAGCGCACCCGTACCCGTGAGGGCGACGACCCGACGGATGCCCGACCCGACGGATGTCTCCTCGATGATCTTGAACGGACCGATCTCCCCGGTGCGCGCGACGTGGGTTCCGCCGCACAGCTCGCGGCTGAACTCCCCGATGCCGACCATGCGGACGACGTCGCCGTACTTCTCCTCGAAGAGTGCCATCGCACCGCTGCGCCGCGCCTCGCTCGGGGTCGTCTCGCGCGTCTCGACGGGCGTGTCGCGCAGGATCTGCTCCTGTACCCGCCGCTCGACGGCACGGATCTCCTCCGGCTGCATCGGTCCATGGTGCAGGAAGTCGAAGCGAAGGCGCTCCGGTTCGACGACCGAACCCGCCTGCCGCACGTGCTCGCCGAGCACTTCGCGCAGCGCCGCGTGCATCAGGTGCGTGGCCGTGTGGTTTCGCCTCGTCGCCTCGCGCCGCTGCCGATCCACTTCCGTCCGTACGACGTCACCTTCGGAAAGCCCGCCGTGCACCACTTGGCCGATGTGCACGATGCGCCCTCCGGGAAGCTTGCGCGTGTCGCTCACCTCTACCCGGCCGGTCGGAGTGAGCAGAACGCCCCGATCCCCGACCTGTCCGCCCCCCTCGCCGTAGAACGGCGTACGGCTCAGGAGGATGTGCACTTCGTCTCCCTCCGCCGCGAACGGAGCGCGCGAACCGCCGGTGTACAGGGCGAGCACCTTGCCATCGTCCTCCAGCTGCCGGTAGCCCGTGAACTCGGCCGCGGCGATGTCGGCCGTCTCCTCCGCGATGCGCTGCAGTTCGTCCTGGTCCTGCTTGCGGGCGGCCCGCGCCCGGGCCCGCTGACTCGCCAGCGCCTCCTCGAATCCCTCGCGATCGAGGCGCAGGCCCTCCTGGGCGACGATCTCCTCGGTGAGGTCTATGGGGAAGCCGTACGTGTCGTAGAGGAGGAACGCCGCGTCCCCGGGGAAGACGTCCGCATTCGCGCTTCGCACCGCCTGCAGACGCTGCTCGAGGATGCGCCCCCCTTCCTCGAGCGTCTGCGAGAAGCGCTCCTCCTCCGCCGCCAGCGCGACGCGCACGCTCTCCATGCGCTCCGCGAGCTCTGGGTAGGCGTCGCCCATCGTCGCGACGAGCGTCGGCAGGAGGCCGGGGAGGAATGGCGTCCTAAGGCCCAGCGTCGTCCCGATCCGCACCGCGCGCCGGATGATGCGGCGCAGGACGTAGCTGCGGCCTACGTTGCCGGGCAGCACCCCGTCCGCGATCAGGAACGCGGCGGCGCGCAGGTGGTCCGCCACCACGCGGAAGGGGAAGCCCGCCTCGCCGCGGTCGTAGGCGATACCGGAAAGGCGCGCGACCTCTTGGATCAGCGGCTGGAAGATGTCGGTGTCCCAGTTGCTCTCGACGCCCTGCAGTACCGACGTCAGGCGCTCGAACCCCATCCCCGTGTCGATCGAGGGGCGGGGAAGCGGCGTCGTCCTGCCTTCGGCGTCGCGGTCGAACTGCATGAAGACGAGGTTCCAGATCTCGAGGTAACGGTCGCACGCGCAGTGGACGAAGTCGCAGCCCTCGCCGCAGGCGAACTCCGCCCCCCGGTCGTAGAAGATCTCCGCCGTCGGCCCACAGGGGCCGGTGTCGCCCATCGACCAGAAGTTGTCCTCGTCGCCGAAGCGCCCGATCCGCTCCGGCCCCACGCTCGTGACCTCCTGCCACAGACCGAACGCCTCATCGTCTCCCTGGTGCACGGAGTAGTAGAGGCGCCCCGGCGCGATGCCCAGCCGGCCTGTCAGGAGCTCGTAGGCGAACTGCATCGCCTCGCGCTTGAAGTAGTCACCGAAGCTGAAGTTCCCCAGCATCTCGAAGAACGTGTGGTGGCGCAGCGTGCGGCCCACCTGCTCGAAGTCGTTGTGCTTGCCGCTGACGCGCAGGCAGCGCTGCGCCGTCGTCGCCCGACGGTACGGGCGCTGCTCACGGCCAAGGAAGACGTCCTTGAACTGCACCATGCCCGCGTTCGTGAAGAGCAGCGTCGGGTCTCCGTGGGGCACGAGCGACGCGCTCTCCACCACGGTGTGTCCATGCTCTTTGAAGTAGTCCAGAAATGCGCTGCGGATCTCCGCCGACTGCAAGGCGCTGCATCCTCCCGAGGGACAAGTTGCCCCAAGTATAGCGCCTTCGCGTGCCCAGGGGTTAGCGCAGGGCCTTCGGCAGCAATAGGCCGCGCGACACGATGCGGCCGGTGGCCAGTGCGACACCCGCCAAAGGTGCCGCCACAAGCACCCCTCCGATGCCCGCGATCTCGCCACCGATGAAGATCGAGAGGAGCAGAAGCACCGGGTGCATGCCGATCGACTCGCCGACGAGGAGCGGCGCCAGGAGGTTTCCCTCCGTCTCATGGATGAGGAAGAAGGCGAAGGCGACCCATCCGGCCGTTTCGAGGGAGCGCCCGGATGCGATCACGACTGCCGGCACCGCACCGAGGATCGGGCCCACGAACGGAACCATGTCGGTTACCCCGGCGACCAGCGCCACCATCGCGCCGAACCCGAGCCCGAACACCGTCATCACCCCGAACGACAGCAGGGCGACAACGAGCGCGACGAGCGCCTGCCCTCTTAGGTAGCCCGAGAGGACGCGGTCAACCTCCGAGATCCACAGCGAAGCGACCGACTGCCAGTCCGCGGAGAGCAGCGAGAGCAGGCTGCGGCGTATGCGCGGCCCGTCGCGCAGGAGGTAGTAGCCGATCCACGGCGCGATCGCCATCGCCAGCAGGATGGGCGCCGCGCTTAGAAGGCCCTCCGCCGTCCCGCGCAGCCCGCCGACCACTCGCGCCTCGAGGGTGGCGATCAGGGCGTCGCCGGCCCGCCGATAGCTCGCGGGTAGCGCGCGCCCGCGCATCATGCGGTCGTACCCGCTGATCAGGGCGTCGAGTCCGTGTCCGAGGCGCGGCAACTGCTGCAGGAGGTGGCGCGCCTCCTGGCCCACCGCCGGGACGAGCCACATCGCGATCCCCACGAGCGCAAGGACGAAGGCGAGGTAGGTGATCTGGACCGCTCGCACGCGCTTCGTCCCGCGCGACTCGAGGTAGCGCACCGGGCCGCTCAGGAGGTATGCGATCACCCCGGCGAGCGCGAACGGCAGCAGCACCACCCGTACAGCATAGAGAAGGGCCGCGGCGGCGAGCCCAACCGCGGCCAGGAGCACGAGTCGCTTAGCGCCCGGCACGGGCCAGCCACCGCCGGCCCCCCTGCGCGGCTTGGGCCACCGTACGCGCACCCAGGAACATGAAACGGCGGCGCTGGCGCCGTCCTCTCAAATACATCAGGAGTCCCGCCGCAATGAGTCCACCGGTCATCAGGCCACGGATGTAGGGGCGCACTCAACTCAACCTCCTTCCGCGGGGTCCACGGGAATGAGATCGCCTTCCTCGCCGATCATGTAGAGCTGGTTGCCCTGCGGGCCCAGCTGCCACTCGATGCAGCAGTCCCAGCAGTAGAACTGGTCGGGCCCGACCTGGCCCGTCGCCCGACTACCGCAGCCCGGGCAGACCATGTTCATCCTCACAGACGACGCGAGTCGTCGGCAGCAGTTCCCGTCCTCGCATCAGATCGTTCACGAGACCGCGCGTCACGACGCACAGCGGCGCGGTGAGTCCTCCGCCGAGCACGAAGTCCGAGACAGACCCCCCGGGGTCGTCCCGTAGGCGCGGGTGCGCCCGGAGCCACAGGGCGTCGCCCTGCGTCCGCCGACCGGCGATCAGGTGGTCGCCAGCCCGCGCGTACACCTCGTACATGCCCCGTTCAGTGCGGCAGTAGCGGAGCTCCCCGTCCACGAAGCCGACATCGCGCACGCGGCCGAGCAGCACGCCGCCTCGGTCCCGCACCGCCCTCCCGATCAGCGATCGCGCGAGCAAGCGATAACACCCCCGCCTGCAGTGTTCCGCAGACGGGGGTGACGCAATACAGTTCCGCTAGCCGGCTCGAGCGATCGTTCCCCCGCCGAGGCATTCCGCGTCGCGGTAGAAAACGGCCGCCTGCCCAGGCGCGATCGCCTGCTGCGGCTGGTGAAACGCAACCGACGCTCCGTCGTCGTGCGGCGTCACTCTGGCGGGCACCTCCTGCCCATGCGCGCGGATGCGCACGGTGCAGTCGAAGGGCTCCAAAGGCGCCTCGCCCTGGACGTACCGTACATCCTCGAGCGTGCAGCCGTAGCCCAAGAGATCCTCCCTATGGCCCAGCACGACGCGGTTCTCGCCCGGACGCAGCTCGATGACGTAGTATGGCCGATCTGCCGAGATCCCGATGCCGCGGCGCTGGCCGACGGTGAAGTTCGCGACGCCCGGACTGGCTCCGAGGTCCTGTCCCGCCTTGTCGACGAAGCGGCCCCTGACCGCGTCGGCGGCGACAAGTTCGCGGTAGTCTCCCGCGACGAAGCAGATCTCCTGCGAGTCTGGCTTGTCCCACAGCGCGAGCCCTGCCTCTCGCGCGATCTGCCGGATCGCCGGCTTCTCGTACTCGCCGCAGGGGAAGAGCACGCGCGAGAGTTCGCGCTGACCCAGGCCGTAGAGCACGTACGTCTGGTCCTTACCGGGGTCCATCGCGCGCAGGAGCCGGTATCCCCCTTGCCCTCCCGCGACCCGCGCGTAGTGGCCGGTCGCCAGGTAATCGGCGGAGAGCGCCTCGGCGCGGGACAGAAGCTCGTCGAACTTGACGGAGCGGTTGCAGGCGATGCAGGGGTTCGGAGTCCGGCCCGCGAGGTACTCGCTGCGGAAGAGGTCGATCACGCCGCGCTGGAAGCGCTCACGCAGGTTCAGCACGTAGTGCGCGATGTTAAGGCGATCGCAGACGGCGCGCGCGTCCTCCACCGCGGCGATCGAGCAGCAGCCGCCGTGGTGCGCCATCTCCGCCTGGTCCATCTCCGGCCATATCTCCATCGTGATCCCGATCACTTCATAGCCCTGCGCCTTCAGGAGCGCGGCGGCGACCGAGGAGTCGACACCGCCGCTCATCGCGCAGACGACCCGCTTGCCCATGTCTCTCCTCCGCACTCATCCAGTTCGCGCCGCAGAAAGGGCGCGCTGTCGTTCCACGATCTCGCGAAGCGCCTGGGCCGCCGCGTCCACGTCGGCCTCTGTCGTCTCCCGCCCGAGCGTCAGCCGCACGCCGCCACGCGCCTTCTCGTTCGAGAGCCCGAGCGCCAAAAGGACGTGCGACGCCTCGAGCGAGCCCGAACTGCACGCGGACCCCATGCTCGCGGCGATGCCGCGCAGGTCGAGGTTCAGGACGACCGCTTCGCCGTCCACGCCGTCGAAGCGCACGTTCAGGTGGCCCGGCAGCGTTCGAATCGGGTCGCCGTTGCGATGGGCCCCTGGGGCCTCTTGCACCTTCTCCCACAGCCGGTCGCGCAAGGCGCCGATCCGGTCGGCACGCGTCCCCATCTCCTCGAGCGCCAGCGTCGCCGCGGCACCGAGCCCGACGATCGCTGCGACGTTCTCCGTTCCCGCGCGCCGCCCGCGCTCGTGTCCGCCGCCGACCTGCGTCGGCGAGATGCGGGTACCCCGCCGCAAGTAGAGTACTCCAGCTCCCTTGGGACCGTAGAATTTGTGCCCTGTCAGCGTGAGGGCGTCGACTCCGAGCTCACCCACTTCGACCGGCACGAGTCCCGCCGCCTGCACGGCGTCGGTGTGGAAGAGCGCGCCGACCGCGTGCGCAGCTTCGGCCATCGCAGAGATGTCCTGCAATGTTCCGATCTCGTTATTGGCGAGCATGACGCTGCAGAGCGCTGTGTCCGGCCTCAGGGCGGCGGCGAGAACAGCCGGCTCGACGCGCCCGTCAGACCCTGGGGCCACGATCGTCAGTTCGTAGCCGCTTGCCGCGAGGCGCTGCATCGCGTGCAGCACCGCGTGGTGCTCGATGGCGCTCGTCACGACGTGGCGCCGCCCATCTTCCCGCGCCGCAGTCAGCCCGAAGACGGCCAGGTTGTCTGCCTCCGTGCCGCCCGAGGTGAAGATGATCTCGTCCGCCCGCGCTCCGATGAGGGTCGCGACCTCCTGGCGCGCGCGGTCCACGGCGCGCCGCGCCTCTTGTCCGACCCGGTGCACGGAGGAGGCGTTTCCGAAGCCCCCGCGAAGAAAAGGCAACATCGCGTCGAGCACCCTCGCATCGAGCGGGGTCGTCGCCGCGTGGTCGAGGTAGATCATGGGATACCTCCCCGTCAGATTTCGTAGGCGGGCGCGACCTGCCGCGCGGCATGAAGCGTCTCGTCGCGCAGGTCCGCGAGACTGCGAGAGGCGAGATGTTCTTCGATCGCCTGTTTGAGTTTACGCCAGACGCCGTGCTCAAGGCAGTAGCCGAGCGCGTGCGGCGCATCCTCCGGGCAGTCGCAGCCCTCGACCGCGATGGGACCCTCCAGCGCTTCGACGATCTCGAGTAGGCTGATCTCCCCAGCCGGGCGCGCCAGAAGGTAGCCGCCCTGGGCCCCACGGGCGCTCTGCACGAGGCCCGCGCGGCGCAATGGAGTGATCAGCTGCTCGAGGTAATGTTCCGGAAGCGCGTCGCGTTCGGCGATCTCCTTCACCGAGAGGGGCACCTGCTGTGGGCGCACTGCGAGCGTGAGCATCGCCTGCACTCCGTAGCGCACCCGCGTCGAGAAGCGCACTCCACGGCCTCCTAATTCCGACGCATTCAATTGGTTTTAGGCTAGCATCGACGGAGAAGCCCTGTCAACGAACACGGGAGGGATCAAACGTGACGGAACTCGTCGGCGCGATCCACGGCCACTCCACCTACTCGGACGGGTCCGGCACCTACCCGGAGATCTTGCAGGCGGCGCAGGCCGCTGGACTCGATTTCCTCGTGATGACCGACCACGACACGCTGAAGCCGCTCGATGACGTCGGCGAGGGCTTCCGCGGCAGGACGCTGCTGCTGATCGGCTGCGAGGTGAGCCCGCCAACGAACCACCTTCTGACTGTAGGTGCCCTGACCTGCCCTTCGCGTGACCAGGCGCCGCAGGGCTACATCGACGAACTCAGGGAACAGGGCGCCCTCACGTTCCTCGCCCACCCGCACGACCGCGGCGTTCCCCTCGCCAGGATCCCGTCCTACCGCTGGGAAGCCTGGCCGATCGACCGCTACACCGGGCTCGAGATCTGGAACCACCTCTCCGACTGGTCCGGTGGCATCCGTGGGCTGCCGCGCGCGCTACGCGGTGCGATCAAGCCGCACCGCTTCCTCCGGGGGCCAGAGCCCGAAACGCTCTCGCTCTGGGACGAGGCGGGACGTGCGCGCAGGGTCGTCGGGATCGGCGGTCTCGACGTTCACGACGTGCAGATCGGCAAGGGCCCCCTGAAGGTGCGGCTCTTCCCCTACCCGTTCGCGTTCGGGAGCATCCTCTGCCACGTGCTGGTGCCCGCATGGCCGGCGTCGGCGGACGAAGCGAAGTCCGTCTGGCTCTCTGCGGTCGCGGCCGGCCACCTGTTCTTCGCGAACCACGCGATGGGCGACCCCAGGGGGCTCTCCCTGAAGGTGCGCGACGCGGCCGGCAGCGAGGTGGCGGCGATGGGCGACGAGATCGCGTTCGCCCCGAACCTCGACATCGCGCTCTCGTCGCCGCAGGAGGCAGAGCTTCGGCTGCTGCGCGATGGCCGGAAGATCATCCAGACCTTCGGCCGGGAAACTGCCGCCAAGGTCGAGGGCCCCGGGGTCTACCGCGCGGAACTGCGCGCGAGATCCGGCCGCAGGCTCTGCCCCTGGGCCTACACGAACCCGATCTACGTCCGCTGAGCGCGACGGCAAGGGCGTTTCGCTCGACATTACGTCACGATATTTGACAGAGATTCTGTATTTGTCTATACATAATTTGGGGAGGGAGGAATCGTGCGGATTCGAATGTTCATTACCGCGTTCGCGGCAGCCGCGGCCTTGCTGGCGTCGGTGGCGGCCGTCGCAAGTGCCAAGGGCTCCGCTGCGTCGCCCAATGTTCCGCCGACCGGCCTTTGCAGCGTCTGCACCCAGTACCAGACCTACCCAGGGCACGAGGACTGGACGTGCTACGCCATCGCAAGCGCGGGCTGCTCCGTTGCGAGCCTCGGCACGCCGGCGGCAAGAGCCGCTTGCCTTGCGGCCGCCTACGGGGCCTGCTACGTGCCTGGCTACCAGGAGTGCACGACCTGGGCCTACGAGCCGTGCCCGACCCCCTGAACTGGGAAGCGGCATGGCCAGCAGCGCGGAGGGCGCGTCGGGCAAGCAGGTGACGTTCGGTCTCACGCAACTGGTGATCACGGCGGTGCTGCTCGCATGGGCCGCAGCAGCTACCGGGTTCGCGGCGGGGCGCCTCACGGCGCCCGTCGCATCCAGCGCCGGCACTCGCGCCGCCAGCGCGCCTCAGCAGACCGGACCCTTCACCGTCGGGGCGAGGGGGCTGCTCGGCGCGTCCCTCCTGACCCTCCAGGGAAAGTCCACGCATCTCGCGATCGGGCGCAAGGCGACTGTCGTGATCGCAATGGCAACATGGTGCTTGTACTGTGGTTACATGGACCGGTGGGTCGTCCCGAAGGTGGCGAGGATGCGAGGCGTTCGGGTGGACATCGTCGATGTCAGCCCGTCTGGCGGCATCGCCGATCCGGGTCCACCCACTCCACCGTTCCACGGGTCTGACGCCACCTCCCCACCCCCAGTCGACGTGGCGGGGATGGAGGCCGTTCTCCAACAGTACATGGTGGAGTACGATCTCAGCGGGGATCCAGGCGTCAGCGCCTACGTCGCGCCGCAGGCCACGCGAGCGGCGTGGAAGGTCACCGGATTCCCGACGGTCGCGGTTCTGAACGCGCAAGGGGCCGTCGTGTGGGCGTCCCAAGGCGGCATGACGCTCAGCCAGTTGGCCCAAAGAATCAAGTCTGCGCGGGGCTCGTGACGTCCGCCCCGCCGGCGGCTGGCGCGTCTCCGTTGGGACACGCCTCAGCCTACAAACGTGGGGGTGAGCGCAGTTGGGGGACCAGCCCACGACGTCGTCGCAGGAACTCTGGAACGCATTCGCGCGTGCGCTGGCGACGGTTTCGCTGATGTTGCTGATCGTGCTCGGTGCGCTCCACCTCTTCCACCACTCGTTCACTGCAGTGTTGGCAGGCATTCTCGGTGTCGCCGCAATTCCAACCCTGCTTCCCTTCGAGAGCCCGGCGGGTCCCGCCGTCCGTCTGGTTGGCGAGTGGCTGGGCGGCGTCGTGGCGGTCACCTTCAGCTTCGAGTACCTGCACCTCGCTTGGTGGACGATACTACTCATCGCGGCACTAGCGGCGTTGATCCGCTTCGCCCAGGCGCGCGCCGTCGCGTCCCGGCCCAAGTAGCCGAAGAGCGGACCGCTCCGGATCAACCCCAAAAGGCCCTGAGAGGCAACTCCTCTCAGGGCCCGTTCTATCCAGGGTTCCTCCAGCGAAAAGCCCCGCAACGCGGCCGCAAACCGTTCGGATCCTCCCAGAACGGGTAGTGGCCCGTGGGGGACTCCGCAACGCTGACGCCGGGCATGCCGCGCAGCAGGCGAGCCGACCGCGCAGCGCGCCGACGCGCCCACTCCGGACCAGCGGGATGCTGGGCGATGACCGCGAACACCGGTGCCTCCACAGCGGAGATCGCCCGTCGCCAGCGCAGTCGCGCCCCGATCAGCCCGAGGCGCTGCTGCGCGGCAGCGTCGAGCTCCCAAGGTTCGCCGGGCTTCGGTGCATCCTCGACCGCAACGCACAGGTCCTCGGTCATCGGCAGCCCGAACCGCCGGGCCAGGGCCTCTGGCGCTTCGGGCGGCTCGGCCGCGCCGGGTCGTCCGGGGCGCTTCGCAACGAGCGCACCGCCCGTCAGCCGATCGAGCAGCGAGATCAGCGGCACGGCGTAGGCGATCGCCCCGAGAGACTGCGGCACGATCAGCGGAGCGACGCCGCCGTCGATCAGGAGGAGGGAGCGCAGCGGCAGTCGTCGTGCGGCGGCCGCCAGCGCCAGGTAGCCGCCGAGCGAGTGCCCGGCGAGGTGCGGCCGCTCGATCCCAAGCCGCTCGCAGAACGCGCGAAGCCAGGCTGCGAAACCCGCCGCGGTTGCCAACGCCAGCGGTGCACTGCCGCCGGTGCCGGGGAGGTCCACGAGGTACCAGGGGAACTGCGGCAGCATCCGGGCGAGCGAGAGGCCCTCGGTGCACGTCCATCCCGCGCCGGGGAGGAACAGCGCCGGCTGGCCGCCTTCGCGCCCACACTTCATGTACCGCACTCCGCCTGCGCTCTGCGGTGAAGGGACGCCCTCGTCGCGCACGTCGCTCAGGCGCGCTGCATGCCGCGAAGCGTGTCGCTGATGCGGGAGAGCGCGACGTCGAGGTACTCGGGCTCGAAGCCATGGGTGATGCGCAGGTGCTGCTCCACCCCGAACGTCGAGCCTGGACCCACCAGCACGCCGGCCTCGGTGCGCAGCCGGTCCGCGACAACCTCCGACGGCAGGTCGAGCCGGTAGCGCACGAACGCCAGTGCCGTGGCGTCGGGCGGGTGGACGCTCACGAGCTCCCGGTTCGCGTCCGCCCATTCCGAGAGGTGCTGCCAGCCCTGACGGATGTAGCCCCGCGTACGATCAATGAGGCGCTGGCGGGTCGGCTCGGCGAGCGCGAGTTCCGCGATCTGCATCGCGAGTACGCCGGTGGAGATGGCGAAGTACTCGTGGTGCCGCCAAGCCGTCTCGACCAACTCCTTCGGGGCCACGAGCCAGCCGACCCGCAGTCCGGGCAGGCCGTACGCCTTCGAGAGGGAGCCGGTGCAAAGCACCCGCTCGTAGCTGCCCCACGCCGTCTCGGTCTCATCCTGGCGCACGCGCTCCGTCCCGCGGTACACCTCGTCCACCAGGAGCCAAGCCCCGACCCTGCGACACGCTTCGACCACCTGCTGCAGTTCCGCTGCGTCGAAGATGGTGCCAACGGGGTTGTTGGGGTTGTTGATGCAGCAAAGGCGCGTGTCGGGCCGGATCGTCTTGGCGAGCTCGGCCATGTCCGGACGCCAGTCGTTTTCCTCGCGCAGATGGAACGCGTCGACCCTGGCGCCGAGGTTTCGCAGCGTGCCCCACGCCTGGCGGTAGCCCGGCTCCAGCACGACGGCATGGTCTCCCGGTTCGATCAGGGCGTGGATCGCGAGCGTATTGGCTTCCGAAGCCCCTACGGTGACGAGGACGTTCTCGGCACCTGCTGCGGGGTAGAGGTCCGCGATCCGTCGGCGGAGCCCGTCGCTCCCTCCCACGGGCGGGTAGTGCAGCGGAGTCGCCAGGAGGCGTTCCAGCTTGTCGGGGTCGTCCACGAGCTCTTTGAGCCGAACGGGGTGCACCCCAGAGTCGGCGAGGTTGAACTCGACCTCCTGCTCGTAACGCGACTGCCATTCTTCCAGTGCAAACGGGGTGAACATCCGGCCGCATGCCCCCTTCGGGTTCCATCGTACCGCGTTTGCCTCTGCAGCGGGCGATGCAAGGGGCAGCCCTCGCCGCCGGAACGCATGCGACAATCTGCGATTGCCCCACCCGCGCGGTGGCGTGTAGAGTTGCTCCAGGTATTGGACGGCATTGGGAGGAAAGTGCGCATGGCCGAGCTGCTCCGGCAAGTCGTTCCCCTTCCCGACGGGCGCAGCTGCGAGGTCGTCGAAGCGGGCGAGCGCGGCGGCCCAGCCATCATCGTCCACAATGGAACGCCATCCGCCGCGGGTATCGTCACGGCGAAGGCAGAGGACGCCGTCGCCCGCGGACTGCGGCTGATCAGTTACGGCGGGCCGGGC
>JAJYTE010000027.1 GCA_021793215.1 Bacillota bacterium | reverse complement strand
TCGAACCGATCCGGAGGAGGTTGCCATGGAGACCAACCGCTTCATCGACCACATCGACCTGCGAGTACGCGACTGCACTGCGTCGACGCCGTTCTACGACGTGTTCATGGGCGCGCTCGGCTTGCACAGGATCACACCCGACGGCCTCGAATCGTGGGCCGGCTACGCGTACGAAGACGCCGAGCCGATGCCGTTCCCATTCTTCGGCCTGTTGCCGGCACCAGACCACCGGCCAGACGCGAGTCGCATCGCCTTCGCTGCGGGCTCTCGGGAAGAGGTCGACCGCGTGGCCAGGGCCGTGTCCGCCGCGGGAGCAAAGGCGGTCGAGGGCCCGGAGTTGTGCACCGAGTACCACACAAGCTACTACGCCGTGTTCTTCGACGATCCAGACGGAAACCACTTCGAGGTTGTCTGCCATACCGGAGAAGCCTAGGCGCCGTTCCGCACGGGAACATGCCGCGCGCCACACCGCCGCGGTGTGGCGCCGCCTTTCTACGCCATGAATGCCGGCTCAGTGATCACGCTCCCGCCTGCCGCCGCAACCAGCGCCGCCATTCCTCCGCGAGCGCTGGGCAGTCGGCGAGCGCCTGGAGCGTTCCGGGTTCCGCTCGGCCGTAGCGCACGCGATTCAGCCGCGCGACCGTTACGTCCGGATACGGATTCGAAAGCACCAGCACCTCATCACCCTTGCGTACGTCGCCAGGCTCGAGTACCCGTGCGTAGAAGCCGGTGCGCCCGGTGCCTTGCATGCGTTCCACGAGGTCTTCGATCCCCCAGCGCCACGCCTGCTTCCAGCACGGCACGCGCGGCTGGCTGATCTCGACGGTCGCCCCGCCGATCCTTAGGACATCGCCGATCGCGATGTCCTCCTCTATGAAGTCCACCGTCAGGTTCTCCCCAAAGCCGCCGCCGCCGAACCCGGCCCCGGGGAACTCCTCGTTCCATCGCGCGTAGTGGCTGCCGGAGTAGAGCAGCACCGCCTTCTCTTCGCCGCCGTGGTTCTCCCGATCGGCCTGCTCGTCGCCGTCAACGCCGAGGAAGGAGAGCAAGCGCGCTCCTTCCTGCGGCTCCTTCAGCGTTGCGCTGCGCCATGCGTGGGGTGCCTGCCCGCGCGGGCCATCCTCCATGCGCCGAACGCGTCCCGTCTGCAGCGAGAGAATACGCATCTGAGCCACCTCGACGACATGATACCTCTCCCCGGCGCGGCAGGATGTACTATCCATCTGGCGAAGCGATGAGGCTTGGGAGGTGTGTGGCCCCTGTCCCAACTTCGACGCGTCCTGCGTCTGCCGACGATTGTTTCGACGAGCGCCGGGCTCGCGTTCGCAGCGATCAACTTCCTTGCCCTGGTCCAGGTCGCCGCGCTGATGGCGGGCGACTCCGCTTGGCTCGCGATCATCACGGCCGGCGTGCTCTGCCTGCTCGCCGCCGGAGTGTTCGGCGAGCTGAACGCGATCATGCCATCGGCTGCCGGAATCCGCCTATGGACCCGTCAGGGTATCTCGGATGGCTTCTCGCTGACCTTCACGCTGCTCTACCTCACGACGATCCTCGCGGTGATCGCGGCGGACAGCTTCATCCTCGCCCAGGCCATCGAAGCCGGCATCCCAGGGATCCCCGGACTCATCTGGATCATTCTCTTCCTCGCAGCCGCCCTCTTCGCCAACCTGCGGGGCGTGAAGATGGCCGGTCGTGTGCAGGACGCCACGACGTACGTCCTGCTCGGCTCGCTCCTCCTGATCGCGATCGCGGCGATCGCCCACAGCCACATGCAGTGGCATACTCCCTTCTCGCCCGGAGGCGGCTACCTGCAGGCGGTGGCGGTCGGGGTATTCGTCTTCGTCGGATTCGAGTGGGTCACGCCACTCGCCGAGGAGGTCACCGACTCGCGCTTGATCCCGAAGGGCATGTTCATTGCGATCGGGTTGATCGCCATCACCTTCGGCCTCTTCACGCTGGCGATGACCCACCTCCTCCCGGCGGGCTCCCTGACGAAGACGCTGGTGCCGCAGCTGTTGATCGGCCACGCGGCGTTCGGCGAGTTCGGCTACTGGTGGATGCTCCTCGTCACCGTGATCACGGCCGGAACGACGTTCAACGGCAGCTTCGTTTCCGCGTCGCGGCTCCTCTACGCCCTGGCGCGGGAGCGCTCGCTGCCAGCCTGGTTCGCGTCCCTCAACGACCGCTTCGTGCCGCACCGCGCGCTCTACCTGCTCTTCGGCGCCTCGGTCGTGCTCGCCGTCATCGTCTTCCAGACGGCGAACGCGTACAAGCTCCTGATCAACGCCGGGGCAGCGCTCGAGGCGATCATGTACGTCGTGGCAGCCATCGCGGTGATCGGGCTTCGGCGCAGGCGCCCAGACGACGAACGCAGCTTCAAGCTGCCCTTCGGCACGGTCATTCCGTGGCTCACCGCCGTCATCTTCCTCGTCCTCGCGGTCGGCGCCGCGACGTCGTCGTCGGGCCTGCCCGGGCCGGTGCCCTGGGTGCTCGTTCTGCTCGTCATCGTCGGCCTGCTGAGCTTCCTCTACGTCCGCCTCTACGTACCGCGCCTCAAGGCCGCAGCGCAGCGCCGCAAGGCGTAGCGCGGGCGCAAGGAGGAGTCGATGGTGCCCTGGCCCGCGTGGCTCCCGCAGCCTCCCACGCTCGACGAGCTCCTGACGGATCTGATGGATCTGCTCGCAACCCCCGCGCCTCCGTTCGGTGAGGCGCCCCGCGCGGCGAAGCTCTCACAGCGGCTGGACGGCCTGGGCCTTCACCCGTACCAGGACAGCGTCGGCAACGTGATCGTGCGCTGGGGGAACCCCGGTCCGGGCGCCTACGCCTTCCTCGCCCACCTCGACACCGCGCTCGAGGTGGGGCGGGTCGCGCCGCGCCGCGAAGGCGGCCGCCTCTACTGCCACGGCAGCGCGGATGACGGCAGCGGACTCGCCGTGTTGACGGCGATCGCTGCACGGGCGCTGAAGAGTGCGGCGAAGCCGCGCCATCCGGTGTACTTCGTCGCCAACGTCGGCGAGGAGGGCCTCGGTGACCTGCGCGGTGCCCGCGCCTTCGTCGCGGAGCACTGCGAGGAGCTCGCTGGCGTCGTCGCCCTCGACGGGCGTCTCGGGGACATCGTGCACGAGGGAATCGCGTCCAGGAGGCTGGAAGCCGTCCTGAGGACACCGGGCGGCCACAGCTGGAGCGACTACGGCAGTCCTTCCTCCGTCCACCTGATGGGGCGGATCATCGAGCGGCTCGACGGGTTGCGCCTGCCCAAGGCACCGCGCACGACCCTGAACGTAGGGGTCATGCAGGGCGGCACGGCCGTCAACGCGATCGCAGCGGAGGCGTCCTGTCTCATCGACCTGCGCTCCGAGGACTCCGCAGAGCTCTCGCGCCTCGAGCAGCGCGTGCGCGACACGTTCGCCGCCGAGGTGCAGCCACCGGCCCGCTGCGACATTCGCGCCATTGGAGACCGCCCAGGCGGCAAACTTGCGCGCAGCCACCCACTCGTCATGGCCGCCGCCGATGCGCTCGCCGCGGTCGGCGAGCACGTCAGCTTCGCGACCGGCAGCACCGACGCCAACGCAGCGCTCGGCGCGGGTGTGGCCGGCATCTGCTGCGGCGTTGGACGCGGCGCGCTCGCGCATACGCCCGACGAGTGGCTCGAGGAATCCTCCCTCGTGCCCGGCCTGCAGTTCTGCGCCGAGCTTCTGACGCGCCTCGCATCGCCTCTTCCCTCCTGACTTCAAGCGAGAGGAAGTGCGACCACGGCAAGGATGGCCGATGCGGCCGGCTGCGCAATCGTAAACGCGCGCGGCGAGATCCTCCTGGTTCACCAGACCTACGGTGAGCGCCTATGGGAGGTGCCGGGCGGAATCGTGGAACCCGGCGAATCCGCATGGGACGCCGCGGCACGCGAGTGTCGCGAAGAGATCGGCGCCGAGCCCGAGGGACTCGCACTCTGCGGCATGTACTTCCTGCCGAAGCGCGACGCCTACGTCTTGATCTTCCGCGTCGGCGAACTGCGCGGCACGCCTGCGCCCGACCATCGGGAGATCGACGACTGCGGATACTTCGGGCCCGACGAGCTGCCCGACCCGATCTCCCCCTTCACGCGAGAGCGCCTGCGCGACGCGCTCTCAGCAGGTGGGCTCCACCTGCGCGTGCAGAACGAGGCGGAGGTCGCCACCTGAGGTGACGTCCTCCGCCTCGTTCTCTTGGACCAGTGCTCAGGCAGCTCCCCCGCCCGCCGCACGAAAGATCTCGAAAAACTCCGGGAACGAAACGGCCACCGACTCCGCGCCGAGGATCTCTACGGGCTCGCGAGAGCGCAGGCTGAGGACTGCCGCGGCCATCGCGATGCGGTGGTCCCCGAAGCTCTCGACGGCTCCACCGCGCAGGCGTCCGCCGCTGCCCTCGATCACGAAGCCGTCCGGCAGTTCCTCGAACGACCCGCCGACGGCGTGGGCCATCGCGCGCAGCGCACTGATGCGATCCGTCTCCTTGACGCGCAGCTCCGCCGCGCCGCGCACCTCCGTCCGCCCCTCGGCGCACAGCGCGAGCGCCGCCAGCACCGGCAGCTCGTCGATGAGGGCGGGGACCTCGCCTTCACCGAGCGTGACGCCGTGCAGGGGTGCCGCGCGCAGTCGCACCGTGCCCACGGGTTCCGGGTCCTGCGCCAGCACGGTCACCTCGACCTCCGCACCCATCTTCCGCAGCACGTCGAGAAAGCCAGTGCGCCCGGGGTTGAGCCCGAGGTCCAGGATCTCCGCCTCGCCGTTCTGGGCGAGCGCCGCGGCGGCAAGTAGGAACGCGGCATGCGACGAGTCGCCCGGCACCCGGAGGTGTCCGGGGCTGCGCAGCCGCTGTCCGCCGGAAAGCCGAATCTCCCCCGATCCGATGTGGAGCTTCGCACCGAAGTACGGCAGAAGCCGCTCCGTATGGTCGCGTGTCTTGGCGAGTTCTGTCAGCGCTGTCTCGCCGTCCGCGTCGAGCGCCGCGAGCAGCAGCGATGACTTCACCTGCGCCGAGGGCAACGGAAGCGGCACACGTGCGCCCGTGAGGCGCGCCGGCAGCACCGCGAGCGGCGCGAAGCGGCCGCCGTCCCGTCCCTCGATGCGCGCGCCGAGTGAGCGCAGAGGTTGCACGACGCGGCCCATCGGGCGCGCGTTCAACGACTCGTCGCCGCTCAGTACAGCCAGTACCCCAGCTCCCGCCAGCATGCCCGAGGCGAGGCGCATCAGCGTGCCGGCGTTCATACAGTCGAGCGGTGCCGAGGGCTCCTGAACCTGGCCTTGGCCGGTGATCACGATGCGGTCGCCGTCCGCCCGAACCGTCGCGCCGAGCGCCTGGCACAGGCCCAGCGTCGCGTCGGTGTCCCGCGCGCGCAGGGCGCCGTCGATCCGCGTCTCACCCTCGGCCCGCATCGCGAGCAGGTACGCGCGGTGCGTGATCGACTTGTCGCCTGGCACGCGGCCGACGAAGCAAAACCTGCTCGCCGGAGCCAGGGAAACGTCGCTCACCGCGGCATCCTGTGCAGCGTCTGCGCGATGTGCTGCAGATCCCGCATCAGGTCGGCGAACTGGTCGAAGCGCAGCTGTTGCGCCGCGTCCGAGCGGGCATGCGGCGGGTCGGGGTGCACCTCGATGATCAGCCCTTCCGCACCGACGGCGCAGGCGGCGCGCGATAGCGGCGCCACGAGCGCCGCGCGGCCGGCGGCCTGCGACGGGTCGGCGATCACCGGCAGGTGCGAGAGCTGCTTCGCCATCGCGACGGCCGAGAGGTCGAGCGTCGAGCGCGTCGCGGGCTCAAAGGTACGGATGCCCCGTTCGCAGAGCACGACCTGGTCGTTGCCCTCCGAGAGCACGTACTCCGCGGCCATCAGCCACTCCTCGATCGTCGCGGACATGCCGCGCTTCAGAAGGACCGGTTTGCGGGAGCGCCCGACCTCCTTGAGGAGCTCGAAGTTCTGCATGTTGCGCGCACCGATCTGGAACATGTCCGCGTAGCGGTCGACCGTATCCAGGTGGCGCGGGTCCAGCAGTTCCGTCACGATCGGAAGGCCCGACGCCTCGCGAGCGGCCGCAAGGTGGCGCAGTCCCTCCTCCTGCAGCCCCTGGAAGCTGTAGGGGCTCGTGCGCGGCTTGTAGGCGCCGCCGCGCAGGGCGCTTGCGCCTTCGGCGCGCACGGCGAGGGCCGTCTGGACGATCTGCTCCTCGCTCTCCACGCTGCAGGGTCCCGCGATCACGTGGAACGCGCCCTCGCCGAACTCGCAGTCCGCGGAGATGCGCACCTTGGTGCCATGGGTGCGGTGCGCGCGGCTGGCGAGCTTGTAGGGGGACGTGACCGGCACGACGCGCTCGACCGCCTCGAGGGCGAGCAGCGCCTGCATCACCTCGTCGCGCCCGGACGCGCTGCCGACGACCCCGACGACCGTCCGCTCGAGTCCCTCCGAGACGTGCGCGGAGAAGCCGAGCTCGCGGATCGTTCGCGCGACCTCCGCGACCGCCTCTGGGCTGGAACCTTGCTTGAGTACGACAACCACGGCGATCCACTCCGTTCGATAATTAAGACTACCCCACGCTGTCAAGGCCGGCACGGATCTCGGCGACAAGCCTTCCCACTCCGGGCGGACCGTCCTTGGCCATCGCCGCGACGAGCGCCGATCCCACGATCACGCCGTCGAGACCCCGGCTGCGCCATCGCGCCGCCGCCTGGGCATCACCGATGCCGAAGCCGGCGAGCACAGGCGCCTTGGTGTGGGCGCGCAGCGCCTCCACCACCGGCAGGATCGACTCCGCCTCGTCCGCCGCGGATCCGGTGACGCCGAGGAGCGCAACCGCGTAGACGAACCCGTCCGCCGCCTGCGCGATCTGCGGCAGGCGGCCGGCTCCGGTCGTCGGCGCGATGAATGGCGTAAGCGAGAGGCCGTGCGCCGCCGCCGCTTCGCGCCAAGGCGCCGACTCCTCGAGGGAGAGGTCCGGGATCACCAGGGCGTCGGCGCCCGCATCCGAGAGCTCTCGAAGCGTCTCGTCTCTGCCGCCGGCGAGGAGCGGGTTCAGGTAGCTCAGCACGACGATCGGCTGCTGCACGCGTGCGCGCAGCGCGGCGACAGCCCGTATCACGTCCGCGCGGCGCGCGTGGTGCAGCGCCCGCTCGGACGCCGCCTGGATCACCGGTCCATCCGCGACCGGGTCGCTGAACGGCCAGCCGATCTCGAGGAGGTCGGCGCCGGCCGCCGCCGCCGCCGCGAGCCCCTCGACGCTTCGCTCGATGCTCGGATCTCCAGCGCAAAGGTAGGCCATCAGGGACGCGCGTCGCGCTTCCCTGATCTGCTGAAGGCTGTCCTTGAGCCGCGTCATACGCTCGCCTCCCGCTGGCGGATCGATTCGAGATCCTTGTCGCCGCGTCCGGAGACGACGACGACGATCGCCGCGCTGCGCGGCAACTGGCGCGCGATCTGGCTGGCGCGGGCCAGCGCGTGCGCGCTCTCCAGCGCGGGGATGATGCCCTCGCTGCGCGACAGGAGGTGGAGCGCCTCGAGCGCCTCGTCGTCCGTCGCGCTCAGATACTGGACGCGCCCGCTCTCCCGCCAGTGCGAGTGCTCCGGCCCGACCCCGGGGTAGTCGAGTCCCGCGGAGATCGAGTGCGCCTCCTGCACCTGCCCGTCATCGTCCTGCAGGAGGTAGCTGTAGGCGCCGTGCAGCACGCCGGGACGGCCAAGCGTCAGCGTCGCGGCGTGCCTGCCGTGCAAGCCCTCTCCTGCCGCCTCGACGCCGTAGAGCGCCACTTCCGTCGGGGCCAGGGGGGCGAACAGCCCTGCGGCGTTCGAGCCGCCGCCGACGCAGGCGACCGCCGCCTGCGGCACGCCCCCGAGTGCCGCCTCGCACTGACGCAGCACCTCGCGGCCGATCACCGACTGCAGGTCCCGCACGATCGTCGGGAAGGGGTGCGGTCCCACGACGGACCCGATCGCGTAGTGCGTGCCCTCGACGCTGCGCACCCATTCGCGCAGCGCCGCGTTCGTCGCGTCCTTGAGCGTGCGGCTGCCGCTGTCGACCGGCCGCACGCGCGTACCCAACAGCTCCATGCGGTAGACGTTCGGCGCCTGCCGCTCGACGTCCACCGCGCCCATGAACACCTCGCACTCGAGCCCCAGAAGCGCCGCCGCCGTCGCGGCGGCGACGCCGTGCTGACCGGCGCCCGTCTCGGCGATGATCCTGCCCTTGCCCATGCGCCGGCAGAGCAACGCCTGCCCCAGCGTGTTGTTGATCTTGTGGGCACCGGTGTGCGCCAGGTCCTCTCGCTTGAGGTAGACCTCTGCGCCGCCCCAAAGCTCCGTCAGGCGGCGCGCGTGCGTCAGGGGCGTCGGGCGACCGACGTAGTCGCGAAGGAGCCCCTCGTACTCGTCCACGAAGGCGCGATCCGCCATCGCCTCGCGGTACGCCGTCTCGAGTTCGAGGAGTGCCGCCATCAACGTTTCCGGAACGAACTGTCCGCCGAATGCTCCGAAGCGACCACTCATCGCTCTTCCACCCCTCTCGCCGCCTGCACGAAGCGGAAGATCGCCTCAGGATTCTGCTGCCCGTTCTTCTCGACTCCAGACGCGACGTCCACCCCGTAGGGCATCACCTCGCGGATCGCCTGCGCGACGTTCTGGGGCGTCAGTCCGCCGGCGAGCACCACGCGCCGGCCCATCTCCACGATCCGACGGGCGGCGCGCACGTTGACCCGCTCACCCGTCCCACCGTGGCGCGCGCTGCGCCGGTCGATATGCAGCGCGTAGGCGTGGGGCATCCGCCCTGCCGGCAGCCGCTCCTCCGGTCCCAGGTAGACCGTGCGCAGGAAGGGGACGAGGCGTCGCGCGCCGCGCGGCATGATACCGCTCAGCTGCACGAGATCGAGCGGGACCGTCTGCACGAGATCGCGCACGAGCAGGGCAGACGGCGAGCGCAGAACTCCAACGATCGCTACGCTCGAGGGCACCCGCTCGGCCAGGCGGCGCGCCTGATCGGGCGTCACGCTCCGCCTGCTCTCGGCGAAAATCAGCCCGATCGCATCTGCTCCAGCCTGCACCGCGGCGTCCACCCCGTCCGCCGTGCGGCAGCCGCAGACCTTAACCCACATCGAGGAGCACCTCGCCCCATGGGCCGCAGAGCTCGCTGCCAGAGAGTAGGGCCTCCCCGATGAGGAGCCCTCGCGCGCCGGCCGCCGCCGCCTCACGCACGCTGGCGCGGCTTCGGTAGCCGCTCTCCGCGACCAGTAGAACTTCCTTCGGCGCCTGCGGCGCGATCGAGAGGAAGCGCCGCGTGTCCACCTCGAGCGTTCGGAGATCGCGGTTGTTGACGCCGATGAGGCCCGCACCGAGCGCTGCGGCGGCGCGCATCTCCGCCGCATCGTGCACCTCGCAGAGCGCGGCGAGCCCCAGCTGCTCGGCGCGGGCGAGAAATGCCCCCATCTCCTCCTTCAGCAGGGCGGCGATCAGCAGCACCGCATCCGCCCCGTAGGCGTAGGCCTCGTCCACCTGCCCCAGGCAGCTGACGAACCCCTTGTAGAGGAGCGGTAGGTGCGTCAGCCGGCGCGCCTTTGCGAGATCGCTCGGATCGCCGCCGAACCCCTCTCCCGCCACGAGCACGGATACGGCCGCCGCCCCGATCTCCTCGTAGCGGCGCAGCTGCTCCGCAAGGTCCGGCGCGTCGAACGCACCGTGGCTCGGCGAGGACCGCTTGAACTCCGCGATCAGCACCGGCGGTCCCCAGGCCTGCACCGGAAAGGCCCTGACGCCATCCCCGCGCTCGGGCAGCGATCCCCGGCGCTGCGCGAAGTGCGCGGACTGCGCCGCTGCCAGCCGCTCCAGGTGGTTCATCCGGCCAGCTCCGCCTGGGTGAACGCCACGAGCGACCTAAGCTTGCCGCGCGCCGCGCCCGAGTCGATGGACTGCGCCCCGAGGGCGAGCGCCGCCTCGATGCTCGGCGCCCTGCCGGAGACGTAGATCGTGGCCGCGGCGTTCATCAGCACGATCTCGCGCTGCGGGCCGGGGGCGCCGCCGAGGACCGCCTCGAGGATCTGCACGTTCTCCGCCGCATCGCCGCCGCGAAGCACCTCGTTGTCGCACGGCTTGAGCCCTAAGGATTCGGCGTCCACCCGCACGTTGCGCACCTCTTGGCCGCGCACCTCCCGCACCGTGTTTCTCCCGGAGAGTGTCAGCTCGTCCGCCCCACCTGCGCCGTGCACGACGAGCGCGTGGTCGACGCCGAGCAACATCAGTGCTTGCGCCACGAGGTCGACGTGCTCCGGGCGCGCGACGCCGATCACCTGGCGGCGGACGCCCGCCGGATTCGCCAGTGGCCCCAGCAGGTTGAACACCGTGCGCACCCCGAGCTCCTTGCGCGGCGCCGCCGCGTGGCGGAGCGCGCCGTGCAGCTGCGCAGCGAAGAGGAAGCCGATGCCGATCTCGTCGATGGCCCGACCGACGAGCTCTGGCGACGCACTCAGGGAGACACCGGCCGCCTCCAGGACCTCCGCGGAGCCGCAGCGGCTTGAGGCGGCGCGGTTGCCGTGCTTCGCGACGACGCATCCTGCGCCCGCGGCGACGAACGCCGCCGTCGTCGAGATGTTGAAGGTTCCGAGGCCGTCGCCGCCGGTGCCGCAGTTGTCCACCGCGCCCTCGTGGTGGACCTCGACGCGCGTCGCGTGCCGACGCATCGCCCGCGCGCAGCCGGCCAGTTCCTCGGCCGTCTCGCCGCGCACCGCCAGCGCGATCGCGAAGCCAGCGATCTGCGCCGACGTCGCCTGACCCGACATGATCTGGTCGATGGCGGACTCAGCCTGCTCCGACGTCAGCCGACCTCCCTGCAGGATGACGGAGATCGCCTCCTGGATCATGCGCTGCACCTCCTCACGAAGTTCTCGATCAGGGCGGGTCCCTCTGGCGTCGCGATGGACTCGGGATGGAACTGAACGCCTTCCCACCGCCCATCCGGCGAGCGGATGCCCATCACCGTGCCGTCGTCCGCGCGCGCGGTGATCCGCCATGGCGGATGCACCGTCGACTCCGCGAGCGCCAGGGAGTGGTAGCGGGCGGCTTCGAAGTCCTGCGAGAGCCCCTCGAACAGCCCCTGCCCGTCGTGGTGCACCCGCGATGTCTTGCCGTGGCGCGGCGTCACCTGGATCACCTGGGCGCCGGCGATCTGCCCGAGCAGTTGGTGACCGAGGCAGACCCCAAGCAGCGGCGGGCGACGCGTGAGCGAGCGCAGAACCGCCGGCAGCTCACCGGTCGCCTCCGGCCTGCCCGGCCCAGGCGAGATGACGATGCCGTCGGCGCGCGCGAGGAACGCGAGCAGGTCCGCATCGTCGTTGCGCCGCACCTCGACCTCGGTGCGCGGCGCGAGCAGCTGCACGAGGTTGAAGGTGAACGAGTCGTAGTTGTCCACGACGGCGATCATGCCGCGCCACCTCCTGCGCTCTCCAGCGCGCGCCGCAGCGCGGCGAGCTTGTGCTGACACTCCTGCTCCTCGTTCTCCGGCGAGGAGTCGGCCACGATGCCCGCGCCTGCCTGCAGGTGCACGACGTCGCCCCGCTGCACGATGCAGCGGATTGCGATCGCGAAGTCGAGGTCGCCATCGGCGGCGAGGTACCCCAGTGCTCCGCCGTAGGGGCCGCGCGCAAGGGGCTCCAGCTCGTCGATCAGCTGCATCGCCCGGATCTTCGGCGCACCCGTCAGGGTGCCGGCGGGGAAGGCCGCCGCCAGGGCGTCGATGCTGTCCTTGCCCGGTGCGAGCTCGCCCTCGACTTCGGAGACGAGGTGGATGACCCGCGCGTACTCCTCGACGGAGAACTGGCGCACCACCTCGACGCTGCCCGGCGTCGCGACGCGCCCGACGTCGTTGCGTCCAAGGTCCAGAAGCATCAGGTGTTCCGCGCGCTCCTTCGGGTCCGCGAGAAGCTCCGCCGCCACCGTGGAGAGCTGGTTCGGATCCAAGGGCCGACCGCGCGTCCCCGCGATCGGCCGCAGGGTGACCCGCCCCTTGCGCACCTGCACGAGCGTCTCCGGCGAGGAGCCATAGAAGTGGAAGTTCGGTCCGCGCAGGTGAAAGAGGTACGGCGAGGGGTCGAGTGCACGCAGGGCGCGGTACACGTCGAGCGGAGCCGCCTGCGTGCGGTAGTCGTGTCGCTGCGAGACGACCACCTGAAACACTTCCCCCTGGGCGATCGCCTCCTTGGCCCGCCGCACCGCCGCAGCGTACACGTCTGAGGATAGCGAGCGCGAAAGCAAGGTCGGCGGCCCGGGCGGCGCGCGGCGGGGCGTGCGCGTCGCGCGCGCGAGCAGCCGCTCCGTCTGGTCGAGGCGCACCTCCGCCTCCTGCGCGGCGTCGGAGTGCTCGCGCGCAACGATCAGGTCAATCTGGCGCGTCACATGATCGTAGGCGATCAGGTGGCGCGGCACGACGAAGTGCATCTCCGGCAGCCCGCGGTCGTCCGGGGGCTGCGCCCCGAGGCGCTCGAGTCGGCGCGCGAGGTCGTAGCCAAGGTAGCCGACGACCCCGGCGTAGAGGGGCGGCGAGTCCGGGCCGGGCGGCGGACAGGCGGTGCGCTCGTGCAACCGGCGGAGTTCCTCCCAGGGCTCTCCCGCGAAGCGGGCCGTGCGCCCGCCGTGCTCGAGGCGGATGCTGCCCCCCCGCGCCTGCAGGCGCCAGATCGGGTCCCAGCCGATGTACGAGTAACGGCCAACCGTCTCGCGCGTCGGGGCGCTCTCCAGCAGGAACGCGCCGGGACGCCCTGCGACACGCTGGTAGATCGAGATCGGCGAGAGATCCGTGATCCGCCTGCGGCGGTGCAGGACGATCCCTCCGGTCTGTGTCACGGCCATGGCGCAACCTCCTAAGCAATACAAAAAAAGCCTCCGTCCACGCTGGGACGGAAGCGAACTTCCGCGGTGCCACCCAAATTGGCCGAGGCCCACTTTGCCGACACGGGAGGAAACCCTCCGATGCCGCCCTCCGGATAACGGGGAGGTCCCGGCGGAGCCTACTCGACCCGAAGGTCATTCGGTCCGCAGCTTGCAAGCCCATTCCCGTGCTTCCCGCTGGCCGGATTCACACCCTCGCCGGCTCTCTAGGCAGCGTTCCGACGGTACTCCGCTTGCGCATCGCCGTTCTGTATGGCGCCAATCGTACCGTGCGCTCGTCGCCGTGTCAACGGCAACTTCGCTGGAACGCGGCGCACCCTTCAGAGCGCGCCCTCGAGGGCGTGCGCGAACCGGAGCCGCGCCCCGTCAGGAAGCCGCGTGACTCCCGCGCGGGAACTGCGCGTCCAGCCATATGCGGAGGATGTCGAGCAGTTCCGGGTCGATCGGCTGCCGGACTTGGCGCTTGTAGAGCTTGAGCAGCGTCACCATGTTCACCGGCTCATCCGTCCTGCGAAGGATGTGGGTCATGTGCGGGATGATGTGCCACTCCGCCGGGCCGCCGACCGTGTCGGCGATCTGCCGCGCGTGCTCCGGGAGCACCTGAATGTCCTTCTCTCCCGTGATCGCCAGCGTCGGGCAGTGGACGCCGGGAAGGTCGGACGTCACGTCGTACCTGAAATGCTCGCGGATCCATTTCGCGTTGAGCTTCAATCCAGAGACCCGAATCCAGGGCCGGTCCGATGCCATGATCCTCTCCAGCAGGGCCCTCGACTTGCGGCGCTGGCTCTCGGGCACGCGCAGCGCCCGCACGATCACTCCCATCAGGCCGCGCATCCTCCGCAGATCCTCGATCCCCCGTTCCTGCTGGCGGGGCGACGTGACCGAGAGGGACTCGCAGGCACCCGACAGCAGTATGAGACCTTGGACGGGCGTCCGCGCGTTGACCGCGGGTGCGATGATGCACCCCTCGCTGTGGCCGAGCAGGATGATCGTGCCGGAGTCTCCCGCGGACTGCCGCAGGAATGAAACGGCGGCCGCGGCGTCGTCCACGAGATCCCACAGCCCCGTCGCGGAGTGTGCCCGCACGCTTCGTCCGACGCCGCGCTTGTCGTACCGAAGTGTGACGAAGCCCTCTGCGCTCACGGCACGGGCCAAGTCTCGGTAGATGCCAATGCGCAGTTGCCGAAGGTCGCCGTCGCGGTTGGCGCGGCCGCTCCCGGGAATGATCAGGACGAAGCCGCGGACGGCGCCGTCCGGTACCGCGAGCGTTCCCGCCAGCGTTCCCGCCGGCCCTTGGAGCGTAACCAGCTCCTCATGGAAGGGCACTTGCGCCGTCGACATCACTCGGACTCCCCCTTCTTCCCCGGAGACCGGCCGTCGTCGCCGGCGACAGGCTCAGGGATGACGATGCTGCTCAAGGTCCTCGCGCGCCGACCCGGGCCAGGGCCCAGCGCCAGTGCCCTCTGCACCATGGCCGCCGACTCCGCGCGAAGCTTGCGCAGTTCGTCGTCGTTTAGGTGCAGGGTGACCTGGCTGTAGCTCGCCCCGTCCGCCACGAAATCGAGGTCTACCTGCGCCAGGTAGCGCTCGAAGCTGCCCGTCACCGACGCGATGAACGCCATGAATAGCCGCATGTGGTCCTCGCGGTCGAGGCGTCGGACCTCATCCTCGGTGACAACGGTCTGGTCGAGGGCGACGGCGTACGTCCGCTCGATCGCGCCGCGCACGCGGCTCTCCGCGACGACGGACACGATGTTGCCCTGCGTGAGCCGCCGCAAGTGGCGGTAGAGCGTGGCGTGCGGCACGTCCGGCATCCTCCGCGCGATCTCCCCGGTCGTCATCTCGCGCCCGAGCAGCACCTGGATGATGCGCAGCCGGACGGGGTGCAGTATCAGGTCAGCCTTGGATCGCACGGCGTTCACTCCACCGCTTTCATTATCGATAATGATACCGTTTGGTGACGCACTGTCAACTGTCCTCCGTCGCGGACCCGGCCGAAACCCGCGCCGTCCCGCGCTACGCGCGCCAGGGCGCGTCTTCACCCGGCGGTGCCGGCAGGACGACTGGCCTGCCGCCTTCGGGGTGGTGCAGCACCCGCAAGGGGGAGCGGAACACGTCGCGCAGTACGTCTTCGCGCAGCACCTCGTCCACCGCGCCCAGCGCGCAGAGTCGACCCCTCGCCAGTAGCGCGACGCGGTCCGCGTAGAGCCCGGCGAGCGTCAAGTCGTGCAGCACGATCAGGATGCGCTTGCCCTGCGCTGCCAGCCGGCGCAGGATCTCGAGGATCTCCTGGCGGTAGGCCGGATCGAGGTGCGCCGTCGGTTCGTCGAGCAGCATGTGGTCGGCCCCCTGCGCGAGTGCGGCGGCGATCAGCGCCCGCGCCCTCTCCCCGCCTGAGAGCTCCCGGATCACCCTGCCGCGCAGCGGGGCGAGTCCCAGTTCGTCAAGGGCACCCTCGACGGCGCTGCGGTCCTCTCCGTGCAGCGGCTGCAGCAGCAGGCGGTCGCGCAGCGGCAGCCGATGCAGCCGGCCGAGGGCCACGAGGTCCTCGACGGTGACATCGAACGCCGTCTCGAGCGACTGCGCCACAACGGCCACGCGCGC
Source organism: Bacillota bacterium (assembly GCA_021793215.1). GTDB lineage: Bacteria > Bacillota > Sulfobacillia > JAJZYS01 > JAJYTV01 > JAJYTV01. The sequence continues at coordinate 20,249 of JAJYTE010000027.1, read as the reverse complement.
GGCGCGCGTCGCCGGGCGCACCTGCGCGAGCGGACGCCCGTCGAGGAAAACGGCGCCGGCCGTCGGCCTTCTCAGTCCGCCCAGGAGGTGCAGGAACGTGCTTTTGCCTGCGCCGTTCGGCCCGCACAGCGCCAGGATCTCCGGTTGGTCGACGGCGAGCGAGACGCCGTGCAGCACCTCCGACTCGCCGTAGCCGAAGTGCACATGCTCCGCCACGATGCTCACAGCAGCGCCCCCCGCCTTCGCAGCAGAAGCCAGATGAAAAAGGGTCCCCCAAGGATCGCGGTGACGATCCCGACCGGGATCTCCCCGACCGGCAGTGACCGCGCCACCGTGTCCGCGAGCACAAGAAACGCCCCTCCGAACACGACGCTCAGCACGAGCGTCCGCCCGTGCTGAGCTCCTCCGACGCGCCGCGCGACATGGGGCGCCACGAGACCGACGAAGCCGATCAGGCCGGCTGCCGAGACGGCGACGGCGGTCACGAGACCGGCGAGGAGCAACAGCACAAGGCGCGTCCGACCGACGTCGACGCCGAAGTACTGCGCCTCCCGCTCCCCGAGCGCCAGCGCGTCGAGCTCGCGGCGGTAGACGAGCGAGAGAACGAATCCCAGCGCGAGTACGGCCGCGAGCAACGCCGCCTGCGGCCAGCCGACGTTCCCGAGTCCGCCGAGGAACCAGAAGTAGATCGCGACGAGACCGCTGTGGTTGAAGGTCAGGAGAAGCGAGGAGACTGCGCCGAGGATCACCGAGAGGGCGTAGCCCACGAGCACGATCGTCACGCTGCCCGCTCCGCGCGCGCGGGTCGCAGCGGACGCGACCAGCACGGCGCCGGCGGCGCCGAGGAAGGCGCCGAGCGGCATGAGCGCGAGCGCGGGCGCGGCAATCTGCGCAACGGTCGCGCCGAGGCTCGCACCCGAACTGGTGCCGATCAGGTAGGGGTCCGCCAGCGGGTTGCGCAGGAGGGCCTGCATGATCGCGCCCGCCAGGCCGAGGGCAGCGCCCACGAGCGCCGCGCCGATCACGCGCGGCAGACGGATCTGCCAGACGATCTCGGAGATGACTCCGTGGCCGCCGGGCTGGAACAGCGCGGAGAGGACGCGGCCGGGCGCGATGCCAGTCGGTCCGATCAGCAGGGCACCCAGCATCTCGGCAAATAGCACCGAGAGCATCATCCAAAGGGCGCCGGCCCCCCACCGCGAGGTCACGGGATGCGCAGTCCCGGATGCAGATCCTCCGCGAGCAGCCGGAGGCCCTGGACGATCGCCGGAGCGGGCTGGGACAGGAGGTCCGCGTTGATGTTCGCGTAGATCCGCCCGTCCTTCACGGCCTGGATGCTGGACCAGCCCGCACGGACCTCGACCTTCGCTCGGGTGGCGGACGGTGCGTCGAGGAGCACGATCACCTGAGGATCCTGCTGGATGATCGACTCCGCCGAGAGCTGCGGGTAGGCCGTCTTCGCGACATTGTCAGCGATGTTGCGGCCGCCGGCGATCTTCACGAGCGCGTCGAGGAAGCTGCCGGGACCTGCGGAGTAGTAGGTCGGGTCGATCTCGAGGTAGACGGAGGGCCGTCCGCTCGCGTGCGCCACCGCGTTCCGGATCGCCGACACCTGCGAGTGCATCTTCGCGACCGCCGTTGCGCCCGCCGGAGCGGCACCTGCCGCATCGGCGATGAACGAGATGTCGCGCTCGATGCCGGCGAGGCTCGCCGGCTCAAGCGTGGCGATCGGCACGCCGAGCGCCTCCAGTTCCTTCAGGTCCGCGACGCCGGGGATGCCCAGGATCAGCTGTGGGTGCAGCCGGGTGATCTTCTCCACGTTCAGCCCGGAGTAGGAGTCGCCGACGACCGTGAGGCCCTTCACCTCGCTGGCGTAGGGCGCCGGCATGTACTGGACGCTCTCGTCGTCGATGCCGACGATGTCCTTTCGCAGTCCAAGCGCGAGGAGAGTCTCCGTGTTCGACGGTCCGAGCGATACGATGCGCAGGGCTGGGTGCTTCAGGGTGATCGTGTGTCCGGCGTCGTCCTTGAGACGGATCGGGACCTGCACCGCGGCGGCCTTGGTGCCGCAGCCAGCGAGGCCGACCGAGGCGAGCAGCGCCAGAGCGAGCGATACGTAACGGCGTCGCATGTTCCATCCCCTCCCCGAGAAATAGAAACGACCTGGAGTCCGATGCTCCGGGTCGGCCAAGGTGCGGGGAAGGCAGGCATGCGCCGCCTTCCGGCTGGCCTCTCCATCGGAGGATCGCCGGGCATGGTGCGGGCAGGTCTCCTGGCTCGCGGCATTGTTGCGCCGCCTTCCCGTCCGAGGACAGTGGCGTTTCGGCGCTCATTCACCGCATACAGTGGCGGGACCGCTCAGGCTTCTCACCTGATTCCCTCTTCGCCCCACGTGGGGGCACCGCGCACCTTGCGCTATTCGGTTGTCCCGTTCATCTTCACCGATCGCCCGACACTTCGCAAGCACTTCCGGAATTGGCAGGTCCCGCAGGGAAACGGCGCGCAGCGAGGAGCGAGGCCGCGTGTGCCTCCTCGCGGCGAGAGATCGTGCGCAGCCTGCCCCAGCCCAGCTGAGAGAGCGCCCTTAGGATCGCGTCGTGCACCTCCGAGAGCGGCACCTCTCGTCCCAGTTCCTCCTGCAGCGACGTCACGGCCCCCGCACGCAGCTCGCGATCGCTGCCGCTGCGGCGGTAGAACTCCTGCAGAAGAGCCGTCGTCGCAACGGGATCCTGCCGGATGATCAGCATCCCGCTGACAAGTGCGTAGCCGCGCCGCAGCGCCTGCGACACCCCAGCGACCTTCCGGCCGCCGCCGGTGACGAGGTCCTGCGGCCCCTCGCAGAAGGATCCCTCGGCGCGGCCGAACCGCACCGGGGCTCCGAGAGCCTCGAACGCCGCGCGCACCGGCTGGGTCAGGCTGCGGAAGTTCTCGTCGATCCGGCCGACGTCGCGGCTCGGAATCGCTGCGAAGAAACTGAGGCATCCGCCGTCGAGGAGCACCGCGGCGCCGCCGCCGACGCGCACATGCACGGGCAGTCCCCGCGCCTCGAGCCAGGCGGCACCGGCTGCGACCCCTGGCAGCCGAAGGTCCTGCGGCCCGAGCAGCACGTACGGCCGCTGGCACCGCAACCCGAACGTCGGCGCCGCCTCGCCGGCGGCAACGGCGCTCGCGACCGCCTCGGCGAGCGCGGGCGACAGCTCCACGAGTCGCTCGGTGCGCGTTGCGTCCAGAAGCCGCATCGGCTTGTCTCCTTCGTGCGCCTTGCGCCTTGCGCCTTGCGCCGTAGTGGGCAGTGAGTTCGATTGCGCAGTCACGGTGAACATGTTATTCTTTTTTAAGTTTGCGCCTCTTTTCGGGGCCGTGATCTTGGGAGGTTTTTCTGATGGCCAAGTCTTGTGAGGTGTGCGGCAAGAGCGCGACGTTCGGAAACCTTGTCTCGCACTCGAACATCAAGACGTCGCGGACCTGGCTGCCGAACGTCCAGACGGTGCGCGCCATCGTCAACGGCCGGCCGCAGCGACTGAACGTCTGCACGCGCTGCCTGCGCTCCGGCAAGGTGAAGCGGGCGCTCTAGGATCGACCCGGGCCGGGCGGCGCGCCTCCGAGAGGGGAGGCGCGCCGCCCGGCGTTCTTGTCAAGGCTCGTCGCTCTCTGTCGGCATCGGCTCGTGTCGCTCGCCGCGCCCGCCGAACAGGGAGATCAGGCCGAGAAGCAGCGCCCCGACGAACTTCGGCACCCGGACGACATGTACCCGCACCGCATTCCACCCCCGGTATTAGCATATCGGCAAGCGCGGCGCGATGTTCCTCAGATCGCCGATGCCGCTCGCAGCTGCGCGATGCTGTCCGCGGGGTCCACTCCCTCGCTGAAGACGCTCGAACCGGTGACCAGGATGTCGGCGCCCGCCTCGGCAACGCTGCGCGCGTTCTCCCGGTGGATGCCGCCGTCCGCCTCGATGCGCAGGGCGGGGAAGCGCCGTTTCGCCTCCCGGATCTTCGCGATCTGGCCCGCGAGCAGGGCCTGCCCGCCGAACCCGGGGTCCACGGTCATGAGGAGCAGCAGGTCGGCGTCGGCCGCCACCTCCTCGACGAGGCCGAGCGGCGAGCCGGGGTTGAGCGCCACGCCGCATTCCACCCCGAGGCGGCGGATCTCCGCGAGCACCCTGTGCAGGTGCGCCGTCGCCTCTGCGTGGACGATCACGCGGAACGCGCCCGCCTCGACGTAGCGCGCGAGGAGGTCCGACGGGCGCTCGACCATGAGGTGGCACTCCACAGGCAGTGCGGCCTCGCGGCAGATGGCACCGACGAGCGGCGGGCCGAAGGTGAGGTTCGGTACGAAGTGTCCGTCCATGACGTCGAGGTGGATGATGTCTGCGCCGCGCGCCGCGGCGAGCGCACTTCTGAGGTCCAGCCAGTCCGCCGTCAGGATCGATGGAGCGATCAACGCCAACGCCGTGGCCTCCCTTCCAACTCGGTGAGGAACTCCAGGTAGCGACGGTAGCGTCCCACGTCCAGTCTACCCTCTGCGACGGCTCGGATCACCGCGCAGTCGGGCTCCGCGCGGTGCCAGCAGTCGGCGAAGCGGCAACCGAGATCCTCCATCTCCGGGTAGAACTGCGCGAGTCGCTCGGGCGCGACGCCGGGCAGGTCGAGGTCGGAGAAGCCCGGCGTGTCGGCGATCATCCTGCCCGGACTGACTTCGTAGAGGGTCGCGGCGCGCGTCGTGTGGCGACCGCGCTGCAGCTTGTGCGTCATCCGGCCGATCTCGACGTCCTCTCCGGTCAGCGCGCGCAGGATGCTCGACTTGCCGACGCCGCTCGGACCGGCCAGGACGGCGATCCCCTCGGGGAGCGCGTGACGCAGTTCCTCGATGCCGTCGCCGCTCCGCGTCGAGACGCGCACGACGGGGTAGCCTGCGGCTGCATAGGGCCTGGAGTACGCCGCGAGTTCGTCCTCCGTCGAGAGGTCGCACTTGTTCAGCACGACGAGCGGCGCGAGCTGCTGCGCCTCGGATTGCAGCAGCATGCGGTCGAGGTCGCCTTGAGAGACGGCGGGTTCGCGCACCGCTGCGATCGCGAGCAGAATGCTCGCGTTCGCCACTGGCGGCCGCCCGAGTTCGTTCTCGCGCGGACGGACCGTGACGATGTGCTCGCCAAGGACCTCCACCGCGTCACCCGCGAGCAGGCCCTCCTTGCGCAGCGATCCCTTGGGGCGGAGTTCAGCGAGTTCCTGGCCGCAGCGGACGAGCGCTCGGTCTCCGTAGACGCGCAGCACCACGCCGGATTTCACTTGACCGTGATTCCGGCTTGCGGGACGGGCAGAGGCTGCGAGTAGACGAGGTGGCCGTCGACGAAGACCTCGATCCGGCCGTCTCCCTGCCAGGTGACATCGCTCAGCTGGGTCTGCTGGTTCGGCTGCATCGTCTGGTTGAACACGGGGTTCACGCCCGTGGCGTCCACCAGCCACGCCTCGACGTCTGCACCGCTCTCCGTGCCCGCGTAGGTGATCGGGATCTGCTCGGGTCCTCCGATGGGCCCGCTCCCGCCCGCCGGCGGCGGACCCTCGCTGACCGTCGGGATGATCGTCATGCCCTTCGTGACCTGCGTGCCCGCGGGAACCGACTGCTGGAGCACCGTGCCCGACGGCGTGGACGAGTATTGGTACTGGACGTACGTCACCGTCACGCCCAGCGCCGAGAGGGACGTCTCCGCCTGCGAGAGCGTCTCGCCCGTCAGGTCGGGGATCGTCTGCTGCACGTTGCCCGGACCGGAACTCACGTAGAGCACTACCGTGCTGCCGGCGGCCAGGGTCCCGCCGCTCGGGTGCTGCCGCACGACGTTGCCCTGCGGCTGGTTCGACTGCACCTGCACCACCCGCGGGACGAAGTCCGAGAGCGCCGCCTCCGCCTGCCCAACCGTCTGGTTGACGACGTTTGGTACGGCGACCATCCGCGGACCGCTCGAGACGATCAGGTCGACGACGCGCCCCTTCTTCACGACGTCCCCCGGCGCCGGGTCCTGGCGAACGACGGTGTTCTTCTTCGCCGCCACGTGCTCGTGTGCGACCACGAGGCTGCCGAGGCCCTGGGCTTTCAGCTTCGCCTGGGCTCCGGTCAGCGACATGCCCTCGACCTTCGCCACCTTGACGTTCGGCACCGTGATCCAGGCCGAGAAGGCCCGCGCACCGCCGTACCCGAGAGCGATCAGCGCCACGAGCACAATGGCCCAGGGCCAGGCGCGGCGCCACGGGCCGCGGCGCTGTCTCTTCGCCGAAGCCCTTGGCGGCGTGGCGCCTGCCGGGATCGGCTCTTCACCCATCGGTTCCCCGATCTCCTCGAGGGCGCGGTGCAGGTCCGCCAGCAGCGCGTCGGCGCTGGTGTAGCGCTTCGCGGGATCCTTCTCCAGAAGGCGCAGCACGATCGCCTCGACGCTGCGCGGGATCTCCTGGCGCTGCTTGCGCGGCGTCACCGGTTGCTCCTGCAGGTGCTTCAGCGCCACCGCCACGGGAGTCGCCGCCTCGAACGGCGGGCTGCCCGTCAGCATCTCGTAGAGCACCGCGCCCAGGGAGTAAAGGTCCGACTTCTCGTCGGTGAATCCGCCGCGCGCCTGCTCCGGCGCGAAGTAGTGCGCGGAGCCGAGCACCGTGTTGGTGTGCACGATCGTCGTCCCGGTCGCGGCGCGGGCGATGCCGAAGTCGGCGACCTTGACGCGGCCCTCCGCCGTGAGAAGGATGTTCTGCGGCTTGATGTCTCGGTGCACGATCCCCTTGCGATGGGCGGCCTGCAGCGCGCGCGCCACCGATGTCGCGATCTGCAGTGCCCGCCCCACCGGCAGGGGACCATGGCGCTGGATGTACTCCTTGAGCGTTTCTCCCTCGACGAGCTCCATGACGATGTAATGCTCGCCGCGCTCCTCGCCGACGTCGTAGACGTGAACGACGTTCGGATGCACGAGGCTCGCCGCCGACTCGGCCTCCTGGCGGAAGCGGCGTACGAACGCCTCGTCCGACACGAACTCCTCGCGCAGCACCTTGATCGCGACCGGGCGGTGCAAGAGCGTGTCCTCCGCCTTCCACACCCAGGCCATCCCGCCGCCGCCGATCCGGTCCTCGAGGCGGTACCGACCGCCTAGCACCTCGCCCTTCACGCGGCAGTCCCCCCCGTCTCCTGCGAACCGATCCGCGCGGCGACAACGGTCGTGTTGTCCGGCCCGCCTGCCGTGTTGGCGGCCTCGACAAGCCGTAGCGCCAAGCCATCGAACCCCGCCTCGATCTCGCGCTCGATCTGCGCCTCGGTGATGGCGTCCGTGAGCCCGTCAGTGCAGAGCAGCACGATGTCCCCCCGCGCAAGCTCCCAGGAGCCCTCGTCGCACGTGAACGGCCGCAGCCCGAGGTAGCGCGTCAGCACGTGGCGCTGCGGATGCGTGCGCGCCTCCTCCGGCTGCAGGCTGCCGCGGCGCACCAGTTCCTCCGCCACCGAATGATCGTGCGTCACGCGCACGAGCTTCCCGTCACGGCAGACGTACAGCCTGGAGTCCCCGGCGTGGGCGTAGACGAGCAGGTTGTCCGACACGAAGGCGGCCGTCATGGTGGTGCCCATGCCCTCGAGATCCTGCGAGCGGCTGCGCGCGAGGATCCCCTCGTTCGCTGCCTCGAGCGCCTGGCACAACTCGGCGGCGCCCATGTCGTCGCCCCGCCCGGAGCCCGCGAGCAGCTCTACGAACGTGGAGGTGGCGATCTCACTCGCCACCTCTCCCGCGCGCGAGCCACCGACGCCGTCCGCGACGGCTAGGAGCGCTCCGTGCGCAAGCGGCACGAGGGCAAAGCTGTCCTCGTTGTGGCGGCGCACGAGCCCTACGTCCGATGCCGCGGAGAACTCCAACTGGTTCACCTCACAAGCGCTGCCCCGCCTCAGTGGGACGCCGGTGGCTGCGAATCGCCGCGCAGGAGCGGACGCGGTCCGCGGAACGCGATCGGAGCTCCGTGCTTGTCGTAGCGACGACGCAGCTGTCCGCAGGCGGCATCGACCTCCTGGCCCATCGTGCGCCGCACGGTGGCGTTGACGCCGCGCGCGTGCAGGGCCCGCTGAAATGATGCGACGCGCTCGCGTTCAGGCGCGTCGTAGGGGAACTCCTCCACCGGGTTCAGGGGGATCAGGTTGACGTGCCCCGGGTGGGCGGCCACGAGGTCCGCGAGGCGCGCCGCCTCGTCGTCACCGTCGTTCAGCCCGCCGATCAGCAGGAACTCGTAGGTGATGCGCCGGCCCGTGCGCGCGAAGTACTCGTCGGTGGCGGAGAGCACGTCGGCGATCGGGTAGCGACGGTTCTCCGGCATGATGCGAGAGCGCAGTTCGTCCGTCGTGGCGTGCAGCGAGAGCGCGAGGTTGATCGGCAGTCCCTCGCCGGCAAGGCGCCGGATCTCGGGCACGAGCCCGACTGTCGAGACGGTCATGTGACGGTAGGAGAGCCCGACCGTATCCTCGTGGTGCAGGCGGCGCAGGAAGGCGAGCACCGCGTCGTAGTTGTCGAGCGGCTCGCCCGCGCCCATCATGACGAGGCGGCGCAGCTCCTGCGGCAACGCTGCCCGCGCTGCCCAAAGGAACTGCTCGACGATCTCGCCTGCCCTGAGCGATCGGGTGAAGCCGGAGGCCCCCGTCGCGCAGAAGCGGCATCCCTGCCGGCAGCCCACCTGCGACGAGATGCAGGTGCTCGGTCCGAAGCGGTAGGGCAGAACGACCGTCTCGGCGGATCCGTGGTCCGGGTAGACCAGCAGCGCCTTGCGCACACCGCCCTCCGCCTCCTGCTCCATCGCGACGACGGCCTCGCCGAGCGGCAACTCCTCGCGCAGCTCGGCGCGCAGCCCCTTCGGCAGGTCAGTCATCTCATCGTAGCTGCGCGCGAGGCGTCGGTACGCCCAATGCAGAATCTGACCGGCGCGAAAGGCGGGCTGCCCGTGCGCGGTCATCCATGTCTCAAGTTCCTTGGGCTCAAGGTCGAAGAGTGTCAGCGACAACCACCTGCTCTAATGCGATCGGATGCGAACATTCGCTCTACGGAGTAGATTCCCCTTTGCACCGCCGCGGCCACACGGTGCATCGTGCAGCCGACGCTCCGGCCATGCCCTACCGCCCCTGTGACGTGAGCCTCGGCGCGAAGCGCTTTCGGAGCTTCGCCATCTTCGGTGCGATCACGGCGCGGCAGTAGCCGCGCTCCGGGTTGCGCGCGAAGTACTCGTGGTGGTACTCCTCGGCCGGGTAGAACGTATCCGCCGGGACGACCTGCGTCACCACCTTCTCTCCCTCCCACCACGCTTCCCGCGCGAGATCCGAGACCGCCCGCTCGGCGGCGGCCCTCTGCTCCGGCGTGTGGTAGAAGACAGCCGAGCGATACTGTGTGCCGACGTCTGCCCCCTGGCGGTTCTCGGTCGTCGGGTCATGCATCGCGAAGAGCACCTCGAGGAGGTCTTCGTAGGAGATCTCCTGTGGGTCGAACGTCACTTCCACCGCCTCGGCGTGGCCCGTTCGGCCGCTGCAGACCTGCTCGTAGCTCGGGTCGGCGAGGTGCCCCCCAGTGTAGCCCGGAATCGCGCGCTCGACGCCGCGCAGGCCGGAGAAGATCGGTTCGATGCACCAGAAGCAGCCGCCCGCGAATGTCGCCGTCTCCATGCCGGAATCCCCCCTGTCGTCTCGTACGCGATCGCTCCCGCGCGTCGTACACTTGCCCCCCGCGCCCTAGTGTCTGCGCAGCTGCGCGAGGTACATGCCCGGCAGGAGGAACCCCACGGGCGCCTCGCCGGTCACGAGCGGCGGCGGCTCGGAAAGCGCCGACGCACCACCCTCGGCGAGGACTTCCCGCACGGGCGCCCACGTCTCCTCCGGCTCCTGCGAGCAGACGCTGTAGGTGACGACGCCGCCCTCGCGGCAAGCGCCGAGCGCCGCGCGCAGGAGCTGCGCTTGCAGGCGGCCGTTCGCCTGGAGGTCCTTCTCCTGGCGCCGCCACTTGACGTCTGGGCGCCGCCGAAGTACGCCGAGTGCGGAGCAGGGCGCGTCCAGAAGCACGTCGTCCTGCCCCTTCGCATCCTCGGGCAGTTCTCGCGCGTCACCTTGGGCGAAGTGCGCATCGAGCTGCAGTCGCTGCCGCTCGCGCTCCGCCTCTGCGATCCGCCGCGCGTCGAGATCGATCCCTAGCACCAGGCCGTCCTGCCGCTCCGCCTGCTGCAGCGTCTTGGTGCCGCGCCCGCAGGCGATCTCCAGGAACCTCCCCGAGGGTGCGATCGCCTCTCCGACGGCCTGGGCACCGATGTCCTGCACCTGGAAAAGCCCCTCGCGCCACCCGTCGAGCGCCTGCACGTCACCCGCAGATCGCAGCTGCACGGCGTACTCGAGCCCTGCAACCTCGATGGCGGAGCCAAGCCTCGCCGCAACTTCCTGCCGCGTCGCCTTGCGCCGGTTGACCCGCAGCACGAGCGGCGGCGTCTCCTGGTTCTCGCGCAGCAGCGCTTCCGCCCCCTCCATACCGAGGCGCTGCACCCAGCGCCGCACGAGCCACGCCGGATGCGCATAGTGCAGCGCGAGCGCGAGCGTGGGGTCCGCGGGCTCGGGCGCCGCGCCGTGCTCCGCGACGCGGCGAAGCACGGCGTTCACGAGGCCGCGGGCCCTGCCCGCACCGATGCGCTGCGCCGCCTCTGTCTCGCTGTCGACGACGGCGTAGGCTGGGAGCGAGAGGCGCAGGAGCTGGTAGGCGCCTTGGCGCAGGAGCGTCCGCACGGGCGACTCCAGCGCCGCGATCGGACGCCGCAGGTGCGGGGAGATGGCGTGGTCGAGGTACGAGCGCCAGCGCTCGGTGCCGTACGCGATCTCGGTCGCGAGTCCGCGGTCCCTGAGCGGCATGCCGCTCTGGCGTAGCGCCTCGTCGACCGCCTGCGGCAGGTGGAGTCCCGCCTCGACCTTGATGCCGGCGCGCGCCGCAGCGGCCCGCGCGGGTGCGCCGCTGCCGCTCACCGGACGCGCAGCCCGACGGCGTAGGGTCTGCCGCGCAGGAACTCCGCGGCACGCTGCGGTCTGCCGCCGGCGGGCTGCAGTTCGGAGACGAGCAGCACACCCTCGCCGCAGCCGATCGCGAGATGGTCGCCCGCCGCCCTGAGTTCACCGAGCGGAGCGCGGCCCTCGCCCGGGCGGGCGCGCAGCAGGCGAAGCTCGAGCCCGCGCTCCTCAGAGGTCACCCTCACGCCGGGCCGCGGCGATAGCGCCCGCACCTGGCGGGCCAAGAGGGTCGCGGACAGATCGAAGTCGAGCCGCTCGTCCTCGCGGCGCAGCATGCGCGCGTAGGTCGGCTCGCCCTCCTGCGGCCGTTCCTGCAGGTCGGAGCGCGCCAAGGCGTCGAGCGCCGTGACCAGCAGATCGGCACCGCGGCGGGATGTCGTCTCGAGAAGTTCGCCCGCCGTCTCCTCCCCCGTGAGCGCGAAGTCCTCCTGAAGGAAGATCGGGCCCGCGTCGAGATCGCGCACGATGCGCATGATCGTGACGCCGGCCGTCTGGTCGCCGGACCAGATCGTCCACGGCACTGGTGCCGCGCCACGGTGGCGCGGCAGCAGCGAGGGATGCACGTTGAGGCAGGGGAAGCGACTGAACAGGCTCTCCGGGAGGATCTTGCCGTAGGCGACGACGCAGACGGCGTCAGGCCTCGCCTGCGCGATCCGCTCGACGGCCGCCGCATCGAGTCGCGACGGCGTCCCGACCGGCAGGGAGAGTTCCAGCGCGGCCGCGTGGAGCGGGGTCACCTGCTCGTGGTGCCCCCGGCCGCGCGGCTTCGGCGGAGCCGTCATGACGAGCGCGACCTCGTGGTGCGCATGCACGGCCTGTAGCGCCGGCAGCGCGAACTCCGGCGTTCCGAGGAAGGCGACGCGCATCTACGCTTCCTTGGGCGCAGTGGCTTCGGACGGCTCGGCCTGCGCCGACTCGTCCCCCGCTTCGCCCGCATCGTCGGTGACCTCGAAGACCCGGGTCGCGCGGTCGAGGAACAGTACGCCGTCCAGGTGGTCGATCTCGTGCTGGATGGCCCGCGCGAAGAGATCGGACGCGTCGAACCAAGCCGTCCTGCCGTTCGGCAGCGTCGCCTTGAGCTGCAGTTCTCTGTCGCGCGGCACCTCGCCCTGCCAACCGGGGATCGAGAGGCAGCCCTCCGTCTCCTCGACGATCTCGCCGCTGCGCTTCACGATCTCCGGATTGATCAACTGTAAGAGTCCGTCGCCGGTATCGATCACCACGAGGCGCTTGGCGATGCCCACCTGGTTGCCGGCGAGACCGACGCCACGCGCGTCGTACATCGTCTCCGCCATGTCCGTGAGGATGCGGCGGATCGAGGCGTTCACCTTGCGAACCGGCTCCGCCTTACGGCGCAGCACCTCCGCCGGGTGCTTCACGATCTCCATGATGGCCATAGATGGAATCTCTCCCCGGAGCGAATTGCTAGCGAAGTTGCCGCGGGTCGAAAAGCGGAGTCTCGCGAGGATCGCCGTCTCCCGCGGGCAGATCCGCCGCCAGGCGGCGCAGCTGCTCCCGCCGCGAGGCGAGCAGCAGCGTCTGCCAGCGGTAGCGGCCCTGCGCTCGGTAGATCGGTGCCGGCACCGGCCCGAGCACGCGCACGCCCTCGGGCGCGCGTGCTCGCATCTGCGCCGTGCGCTGCTCCGCGAGCCCCGCCACCTCGGACTCCTCCTTGCCAGAGTATCCGATCAGGAGCAACTCGCCAAACGGAGGGTAGCCTCCGCGCTCGCGCTCCTGCAGCTCCTGTGCCGCGTAGCCCTCGTAGTCGTGGCGGACGGCGAAGCGGATCGCGGGATGCTCCGGATCGAACGTCTGGATCACCGCCTGGCCCGGCGCATCGGCTCGCCCTGCCCTACCCGAGACCTGCATCAGCAGCTGGAAGGTGCGCTCCGACGCCCGGAAGTCCGGCTGCCCAAGGCCGATGTCCGCGACGACGACCCCGACGGCCGTCACGCGCGGGAAGTCGAACCCCTTCGCGACCATCTGCGTTCCGACGAGGATGTCCGCCTCGCCGTCGCGGAAGGCGCGGTAGACCTCGTCCGCAGAGCCGACGCCGCGCACCGCGTCGCGGTCGAGGCGCAGGATGCGGGCGCCGGGCCACGCCTCGGCCGCCGCCTGCGCCACCCGCTGCGTGCCGGTGCCCAGTAGGCGCAGGCGGCCGCCGCAGGCAGGGCAGGAGCCCGGCGCCTTGCGCCGGTGCCCGCAAAGGTGGCAGACCGCCTCTCCGCTCTCATGGTACGCGAGCGCCACGGAGCAATCAGGGCACGTCGGCACCTGGCCGCAGCTCTGGCAGACCATGCTCGGGTGAAAGCCCCTGCGGTTCAGCAGCAGGATCGCCTGCTGGCCGCGCGAGACGCTCTCCGAGACCAGCGAAACGAGCTCCGGGCTGAAGATGCGGCCGGGGGTGCGGCGCAGGTCCGCAACCCGGACGGTCGGAAGCGGACGGCCGCCGATCCGCTCCGGAAGGCGCACCAGCTCGATCTCCCCGGAGATCGCCTGGCGGTAGGTCGAGAGGTCGGGAGTCGCGGATCCGAGGACGAGGGTCGCGCCGGCGCGGGCGGCGCGCCAGAGGGCGACCTCCTGCGCATGGTAGCGCGGGGCCTCGTCCTGCTGGTAGCTCGACTCGTGCTGCTCATCGACGATCACGACGCCTGCGTCGACCGGCGCGAAGATCGCGGAGCGGGGTCCGACCACCACGTCGGCCACGCCGTGGCGCAGCCGCTGCAGCGCGCGTCGGCGTGCCGCCTCACCGACGGCGGAGTGCAGCACGGCGGCCCGTCGGCCGAAGCGCTCCTGCACGAGTGCGACGAGTTGCGCCGAGAGCGCGATCTCCGGCACCAGCAGGATGGCGCCGCGTCCCGCCCCCAACGCATCCTCGATCAGTCGGAAGTAGATCTCCGTCTTGCCGCTGCCGGTGACTCCGTGCAGGAGGTGCACGCCGCCTGGCGAGGCGCGCAGCACCCGCAGCGCCTGTGCCTGCGCCGGCGTCGGCGTGGGTCCGTCGGCCGATGGGCGCGCCGGGCGCTGCGGACGGTGGCGCACGATGAGGCCCTTCTGCAGGAGCGGGCGCCAGAGCGTCGCCGCGAGCGTACGTGGGCCGGCGCGCAGCGATTCGTACGCGTCGCGCTGGCGAGGAGCGCGCTGCAGGAGCCTTGGAGCGTCCTGCTCCTGCGCAGCGGCGATCTCCCACCGCACCGCGTCCGGTATGTAGCCCCGCGCGCTCGGCAGAAGCGGTTGGGCAGCCTGCGGCCACGTGGCGAGGTAGCGCTGGCGCAGGAACCGCACCAGCTGCGCGGCCTCCTCGGGGTCCGGCAACGTCGGTCCGATCAGCTCCGCGATCGGGCGCAGCCGGGCCGCCTCGACCTCTGGCGGATCGTGCGAGACGACGATGCCGAGCGCGACCTTGCGCCGGAACGGCACGCGCACGAGCATGCCGGCGGACACATCCATGCCGTCAGGGCATAGGTAGTCGAGCGGCACCGTCGGGCCGCGCTCAAGCACCACCTGGACGACGCGCAGGTCACCGCTTGCCGAGTCTGCCTGCGACAAAGGCGACGATCTCCTCCCCTACCTCGCGCTTGCTGGTGGGCCCGACCTGACGCTCCCCTTCCCGGGACACGAAGAGGCAGCGGTTCGTGTCGACGGCGAATCCAGAGCCCGGCTCGCCGATGTCGTTCGCGACGATCAGGTCGCAGTGCTTCTCGAGGAGCTTGCGCCGCGCCTCAGACGCGACGTCCCCCGTCTCGGCCGCGAAACCTACCAGGACCTGGCCAGGCGCGCGGTTCGCGCCCGCCCAGGCGAGAATGTCCTCGGTCCTCTCCATCGCGACCTCAAGGCCGATCTCCGCCTTCTTGACCTTTCTCCCGAACTGCTCGCGCGGGCGGAGGTCGGCGACGGCCGCCGTCGCGACGAAGGCGTGCGCCTCTAGGAAGCGGCGCTGCACCGCATCCAGCATCTCTGCGGCAGAGGTGACGGCGACCCGCTCGACGCCGTCCGGCACTGAAAGTTCGGTCGGGCCGATCACCAGCGTCACCTCGGCGCCGGCGCGACGGGCCGCCTGGGCGACGGCGATGCCCATGCGGCCGGTGGAGCCGTTCGAGACGAAACGAACCGGATCGATGTGTTCGCGGGTCGGGCCGGCCGTGACCAGCAGCCGCACCCCAGAAAGGTCGTGTGGATGGAGCATCCGTTCGATCTCCGCCGCGATCGCGTCGGGCTCCGGCAGCCGCCCGGCGCCCCGGCGGCCCGACGCGAGGTGTCCTTCGGCGGGCTGCATCAACGCGCGGCCGTCCGCGCGCAGCAGGGCGACCGCCCGCTGCGTCGCGGGGTGCGCCCACATGTCGTCCTCCATCGCCGGGCAGAGCAGGACCGGGCAGGTGGCTGCGAGCAAGAGTGTCGAGAGGAGTCCGTCGGCGATGCCGTGCGCGGCCTTCGCTAGGAAGTCCGCCGTCGCCGGTGCGACCACGACGAGGTCGGCCCCCTGGGCCAGCGCGACGTGCACGATCTGGCCGTCGGCCGCGAAGCGGCCCTCGTCCGTGTAGGCACGCCGGTTCGTCACAGCCGAGAAGCTGAGGGGAGCCAAGAACGCCTCCGCCGCCGGGGTCAGCACGACATCCACGTCGTGTCCCGACTGACGGAGGCGGCTCGCGAGCATCACCGCTTTGTAGGCTGCCACGCCCCCGGTGACGCCGAGGACGATCCTGCTCACTTTACGCCGGTCTTCTGGCGCTCGAAGGTCAACTGCCCGTGGGCCATCTCCCACAGCGCCTGCGTCACGGGCTTCGGACGCCCGGGCTCGTCTTCTGCGCCCTCGTCGAGGAGCTTGCGCGCGCGCTTGGCGGCGACAACGACGAGCGAGTACTTGGAGTCGAGGTTGACCGTGAGCTGCTCGAGCGGCGGCTGCATCATCGCGTGTACCCTCCCTCCGGCGGCGCGGCGTCCGTCATTCCGACGGCTCTGCCGCCTCTTCCTCTTCCTCCGCGGCCGCGTCGTCGCTCGCACGCTGCGCGAGGCGGTTCGCGACCGTCTCCGGTTGGACAGCAGACAGGACGACGTGCTCGGAGTCGGTGATGATCACGGCGCGCGTGCGCCGACCGTAGGTGGCGTCGATCAGGGTCGAGCGGTCGCGCGCCTCGGAGATGATGCGCTTTATGGGCGCAGACTCCGGGCTGACGATGGCTACGATCCGGTTCGCAGAGACGATGTTGCCGAAGCCAATGTTGACCAGCTTGATCTCCACGAGGATCTCCTCTCCAGCCGACGCGGCCGCGGAGCGACGCCGATCGGACAGCCGTCCCTGCGCCCGCGCAGAACCACTGAGCCGATATCTTTCAACATATTCTACGGGGGTCAGCTTGTCAACGCGCGAACGGCGAGGGCGTGAGCGCCGCGATGCGCTCGATCGCGCGGTCGATGTCGCGTTCACTGACCGTGAGGCAGAGCCGGACGTACCCCTTCCCGTGCTCGCCGTAGCCCGAGCCGGGCACCACGACGACACCGGCGTCGAGCAGCCTGGCCGCGAAGGCCCGGTCATCGCCGCCCGGCACAGGCGCCCAGACGTAGAACGTCGCCTTGGGCGGCTCGACCTCCCAGCCCAACCGGTCAAACCCGGCGGACAGGCGGTCGCGGCGCGAGCGGTAGATCCCATTCATCTCGGCGAAGAAGGCTTCAGGTCCGTTGTTCAACGCAGCAGCGCCCGCGTATTGGATCGCGTGCCACTGCCCCGAGTCGGTGTTGTTCTTGATGCGGCCGAGCGCTGCGATCGCCTGCGCGTTGCCGACTGCCGCACCAAGGCGCCAGCCCGTCATGTTGAAGGGCTTCGAGAGCGAGTAGAACTCGATCGCCACGTCCTTCGCCCCGTCGACCTCGAGCACACTGTGCGCCGGTTCGCCCTCGAGCGTCATCTCCACGTACGCCGCGTCGTGCACCAGGAGGATGCCGCGACACCGGCACCACTCCACCGCATCGCGCAGGAAGTCGAGGTCGCAGGTCGCGCCGGTCGGGTTGTTCGGGTAGTTGAGGAACAGGAGCTTCGCGCGGTCCGCGACGTTCTCGGGAATCGAGTCGAGGTCCGGCAGGAAGCCCCGCTCGGCCCGCAGCGGCAGGGAGTACACCTCTCCACCGGCGAGGCCCGTGTGCGCTGCGTACACGGGGTAGGACGGGTCTGGGGAGAGCACGACGTCGCCGGGCTCGACGTACGCCCAGATCAGGTGGGCGAGCCCCTCCTTCGAGCCGATCACGGTGAGCGTCTCGCGCTCCGGGTCGAGCGTTACCCCGAAGCGCCGCGCGTAGTGGGCCGAGAGCGCTTCGCGGAACGCGGGCAACCCGTCGTAGCGCGGGTAGCGGTGGTTCTCGGCGCGCGCGGCCTCGCGCTGCACCGCCTCGATGGCGGACGGAATGCTGGGAAGGTCCGGGTCCCCGATGCCGAGCGAGATCACTTCTACGCCGCGCGCCTCGATGGCGCGCCGGCGCTCGTCGAGCGCGGCAAAGAGGTATGGCGGCAGGGTATCCATCCGCCGGGCAAGTTTCACCATGCTGCTTCATTCCCCCAAGGCCAATCAAAGGAGCCTCGGAAACTCACTGCGGCGGTCCCGCGCATGATCACGTGTCCGTCCTCCCGCCAGGAGACCCTGAGTTCTCCGCCGCTCAGCATGAGGGTGGCGGTACGGGCGCTGCGACCCGTCACGACGGCCGCGACCAGCGCCGCGCAGGCGCCGGTTCCGCAGGCCTGGGTGCGGCCCGATCCCCGTTCCCACACCTCCATGCGCAGCCGGTCGGGCGCAAGGGCGTGGACGAACTCGACGTTCGTGCGCTCTGGCGCGAACGCCGCCCGCTCGATCGCCGGCCCGAGCGAGAGCGCGAGTTCGACGAGGTCCGGCTCGGCCGGCCAGAAACTCACCACATGGGGGTTGCCCATCGAGACCGCGGTGAGGGCGAGCCGCCTGCCGCCGACCTCGACGGTCTCCTCGCGCATCTCCCCCGCGCCCGTGAAGCCGATCTCGCCCCGCGTCAGGCGTGGGGTGCCCATGTCGACGGACACGAGGCCGTCCTCGAGCACCTCGCCTTCCACCGCACCCGCGCGCGTGCGCACGCGCTGGCGGCGCGGGGCGTAGCCCTCGGCCGCCGCGTGGCGCATCACGCAGCGCACGCCGTTGCCGCACATCTCGCCCTCGGACCCGTCCGCGTTGAAGATCCGCATCCCGAGGTCATGCTGCGCGTCGCCGGGCTCGATGAGGATGACGCCGTCGCCGCCGACGCCGCGATGGCGGTCGGATACCACCCGGCTCACGTGCGCGAAGTCGAGCGAGGAGAGGTCCGGGTATCGGATCAGGTCCAAGAACACGTAGTCGTTGCCGAGGCCGTGCATCTTCAGAAACGGTACTTCCACGCCGTCTACCCCCGAAAGGACTTCGCCACGAGGCGCCGCCGGAGCCACCGACGGCGAATGGCGATCGCGAACGATCCCATACCTGAGACTGCCACGATCACCAGCCAATCCGCAAGGTGCAGGGGCACGGTCTGAAACATCGCCTGGGCGAACGGCGGGTAGATCGCGAGCAGCAGGAGGCCGACGGAGGAGGCTACGGCCGCCAGGAGGTAGGGGTTCGTCGTGAGGCCCAGTTCAGAGATCGAGCGCGTCTCGGAGCGGCAGTCGAAGGCGTGGAAGAGCTGACTGAGGACGAGGGTGGCGAAGGTCATCGTACGGGCCTCGACCATTGGGCGACCGAGCGCCCGGGCTGCGAGGAACACGCCGAGCGTCGTGAGACCGATCACCGCGCCGCGCGAGGTGATTCGCCAGCCGAGGCGCCGCGCGAAGATGCCTTCGCGCGGCGGGCGCGGGGGGCGACCGAGCACGTCGCGCTCCACCGGCTCGAGACCCAGCGCCAGCGCGGGCAGCCCATCGGTCGCCAGGTTCACCCAGAGGATCTGGATCGGCAGGAGCGGCAGCGGAGAGCCGATCAGCGCGGAGAGGAACATCACAAGCACTTCGCCGACGTTGCACGTGAGGAGGTAGCGGACGAACTTGCGGATGTTGTCGTAGATGCCGCGGCCTTCCTCGATCGCCGCGACGATCGTGGCGAAGTTGTCATCGGAGAGGACCATGTCGGCGGCTTCCTTGGTCACGTCACAACCCGTCACGCCCATCGCGACTCCGATGTCGGCGGCCTTGAGGGCTGGTGCGTCGTTGAGACCGTCGCCGGTCATCGCGACGACCTCGCCGCCTTGGCGCAGCGCGTCCACGAGCCGGAGCTTGAACTGCGGGGAGACACGGGCGAAAACGGACGTCTCGCGGACGCGCCGCGCCAGCTCCGCGTCACCCATCTCCTCAAGTTCTCGCCCGTGGGCGACCTGCTCGCCCTCTCGCAGGATACCGAGCTGGCGGGCGATCGACGCAGCGGTGTCGGGGTGGTCGCCCGTGACCATCAGCGTGCGGATGCCCGCGCTTCGGCAGCGGCGAACGGCGTCAGGGACCTCGGCGCGCGGTGGGTCGAACAGCCCGGCGATGCCGAGCAGGCAGAGTCCCGCCCCCTCCTCGGCGCGTTTCACCTCCGCCTGGGCCACCGCGATCGCTCGCAGGCTCTCCTGCCCGAGCGCCGCCGTGCGCCTCAGCCACTCGGCCCGCCGCTGCTGCGTGAGGGGCTGCGGACGTCCATCCAGACGTTCGTGGGAGCAGCGCGCGAGGACCGTTTCAGGCGCGCCCTTGGTGATCTGCCTGAGCCAAGGGCCCTCGCGCACGACGACCGTCATGCGCTGCAGCTCGGAACTGAACGGCACCTCGAGGACGCGTGGGCTACGTTGCGCGAGCCGATCGACGTCCAGGCCCGCCTTGCGGGCGGCGACGATCAAGGCTGCCTCGAGCGGATCCCCCTCTACGGCGACGCGCTTTTGGTGGCGCTGCACGCGGGCGTTCTGGCAGAGTGCGAGGGCGCCGAGCGCCTCGCGCACGTCCACCTGGTCCGCCTTCGCGCCGGATGCCGACAGCACGCGTCCCGCCCCGTCGTAGCCGTCGCCCGTCAAAAGGTACTCGCCATCGGGGGTGAGCAGGCGCCGAACCGTCATCTCGTTTCGCGTCAAGGTCCCCGTCTTAGTGGGGACTTCAGTTTATATCCTGCTTCACGTCCTTCCTTCGAGGTTCGGAAGGCTATCGTCACAGTGCCGTTGTCCTGTACGACGATCTTCTCGGCCAACCAGAAGGTAAGGAATCGTCGCCT
>JAJYTE010000073.1 GCA_021793215.1 Bacillota bacterium | reverse complement strand
CCCAGCCGACGAGCGCCGCCGTCAGTGGAAAGGCGTTGGCGCGATAGGCGGTGGCGCGCCACGCCCGGGCGCGTGCGAACGCGCTCGGCGCCTGGCAGGTCAGGACCTAGCTCCTCTGGCAACTGATCATCGCCACCCGCGGCGCGCAGGGGGCGCTACCGGAGAGGCCGTAGGGCTTTACCAACCCCGCGCGGGACGCAGGCCCAGGCGTCGACCCCCGCAGCGCTCTGCCCGATCCAGACCCTATCTCTTCGTCCGCTCGCGGCGGAGCAGGTGGGCCTGGCCCTCGGCGCCTGTTCGCTCAGAGAACGCGGGGCGGCAGCCGCGACGCGATGTACTCCGCCGCCTGGCGGGTGCGCAGTCGGTCCGAGCCGAACGTCTGGGGCACCTGGCCGTCCACGGCCTTCAGCCCGGACTGCTCCAAGGCGAGATCCAGGAGTCCGGCGGCTACGGCGCGCGGCGACTTGCCCGGAGCCTTGCGGTCGACGCGGCGCCAGATGCTCACGGCGCGCAAGAGGATCGAGAACGGCCACTGCGCACCGCCCTCGGCCAGCAGCAGCCACTCGGCGTCGTCGAGGCCGCTCGGTGGCCCCTGGCGCCGGGCCATGTCCTCCAGGGCCTCCAGTTGATGATCGAGCAGCATCAGCGGCGCAAGGCGGTCGGACGTCGAGAGGCGGCAGGGAAGGACCTCCCAGAGGGTGGCCTCGTCGGCCGATCCCAGCGTAAGGAGCGTGAACTCGCGCTTGAGACCCTCGGCGTGCAGGCGCCCCGTGAGGTGGTGGCCTTCGATCAGGGCGTGGGCCGTTAGCCTGCAGCCCTGCGTCGGCTCGTCGGGGTACGGCAGGTCCAGCACGAGGTGTAGCCCACGCCATCCGAACCAGCGCAACGCGACGTCGAGCGGCGAGTGGCGCGCGACCGGTACGCGCGGCGCGCCACCGCCGAGCACACGGTTGAAGAAGCCCTGCGCCATCGGCGCCAAGGGACGCCAGTCTTGCCAGGGCATCGACTCCTGAGCACCGTCTCGGGGCGGCGCGGGGCGCCGCTCGCCTGTCGGCGGGCGCTGCGGCTCCGGGCGATGCACCGCAGGGGCCCGCGGCGCCTGCTCGCCGGACGCCTCGCGCGTCTCCGGGGTTGGCCGAGGGGCCGCCTGGGCCACGACGGCCGGTCCCTCCGCCCGCGCGCCTTGGCAGCGCAGGCAGCCGAGCTCCTGGCGCCCCGCAACCAGCGGTTCAGGCTCCCCGCAGCTCGGGCAACGCAGGGGCAGAAAGGTCTGGGTCTCGAGAAGGAAGTTGCATGCCATGGGGTAGCACCGCGCACCGCGCCGCACCTCGAGTTCGAGATGGAGGGCCGGCGCGAGCTGCAGATGCAGGCGGAAGGGTCTGACGCTGCCCCTGACCTGGAACTTCTCCTCGATCTCCGCCTGGCGCCGCAGCGCTTCCTCCGCCGTGACGCGCGCCTGCTCGTCGTAGAGCGCCTGGCGATCGGCGGCCGCATTCTCGCGCCGCCGCGCGATCTGCCGCAGCTGCGCGTCGTAGTACGCGGCCGCCCGCTCGCGCTCCTCGCGCAGCAGTGAGCGCACGCCGGCCTGCAGCTCGGCTGCGCGCTCCGCAGCGCGCTGCTCAAGCCGCCTGAGACCCGCGTCGAGGGCCGGCGCGACGCGGGGCGCGAGCACACTGCACGCCTCGGGCCGCTCCGCCGCGGCCGCCAGGAGGAGACGCGCGGCGGCGGCGGACGGGAGGGGCAGCGCTTCGACCGCATCCACGCACGTCTCGATCCGCTCGAGGAACTGACCCTCGCCGGTGAACTCGACGAGCGCGCCCATGCGCAGCAGCGGGACGTACACGGGTTCGGGTCGGCCGAAGATGTCGATGCGGCCGTGCTCCACCGGGTAGAAGGCGCGCAGGCCCTCGAGCAGGGTTTCCTCGCCGGGCGGCGCCCCACCGGGCCAAGCGACGGCCATCCAGCCGGCGTCCCCTTGCTGCAGCACGCGCTCGGCGGCCGCCTCGAGCAAGGGGTGACCGGCGATCACGAGCATCTGACCACCTTCCTGCGCGACCTCGCCGTCCGACGTCACCGCGAGCTCCCGCGGCAACCCCAGGCCAAGCCTCAGCGCGTCGGGCAACTGCACGAGGGCTTGGTCCTCCTCCTCGAGGACAACCCCGCCTTGCGCCTCGACGTAGCGCAGGAAGAAGCGCAGACCGGACTCGAGACTCACTGGGAATCCTCCTCCCCCAGCAGCAGATCGTTCTCACTGCGGCTCTTCAGGTAGACGCGCCTCGCCTGCGCCAGGCTCTCACCCAACTCGTCGAGGCGTCCTTGGAACTCCTCGTCGCTCTCGCTCTCCACGTAGGAAGCGAAGATCAGCGACTCGAGATCGAGGTCGTCCTCGATCCGGCCGAGGATCATGTCGAGTTCGCCGACCACCAGTTCGAAGAGGTTGATCTTCGCCTCGAGCACGCCGAGGATGCGCTCCTCGAGCGTACCGCGCGCGACGAGGTTCGTGAGCAGCACGTCCTCGGTCTGGCCGATGCGGTGGATGCGGCCGAGGCGCTGCTCGATCTGCATCGGGTTCCATGGCAGGTCGTAGTTGATCATGACGTGGCAGAACTGCAGGTTCCGCCCCTCGCCGGCAGCTTCGGTGGTCAGGAGCAGCCCCGCATCGGACTGGAACGCGCGGATGGCTTCGTCCTTCGCGCGCCGCGCGAGGCCCCCGTGGTAGACCGCCGCCGGCAGCCCCGCCCGCGCCGCCTCGTCCGCCAGGAAGGCGAGGGTGTCGCGAAACGCCGTGAAGACGACCACCTTCTCTCCCGCCTCCGCGTGGCGGCGCAGGAGCGTCACGAGCGTCATTGCTTTCTCACTCCGCCCGACCGCCGCGGCTTGGGCCGCGAGTTCCGGCCAGCCCAGGCGCGCGAGTCCCCCTGCGAGCGCGCGCGGGCTCGATCCCGCGAGGCGCTGGATCTGGCGCAGCGCGAAGAGGGCAGAGGAGGATGCGCCCCGTGCCTCCCGGCGCACCTGGCGCGACACCGCCTCGTAGAGCGCGGCCTCGGCCGCTGACGGCGGCACCCGAAGCGTTTCGGCGACGCGCCGCGGCAGCATCAGGGCCACCTCGCTGCGCCGGTGCCGCACCATCACGTCGCGCATCGCCTGCTGCAGTTGGGCGAGGTTCGCCACGCCGCCGCCCGCCCCGGGGCGGTGTCGCGTCCTGAAGGCGCTGGGCGTGCCGAGGTGTCCGGGCCGCACGAGGTTCACGAGCTGGTAGAGGTCGTCGAGGCGGTTCTCGATCGGGGTCGCGGTCAGGAGAAGGATGTAGCGGGTGCGCAGGGCTTTGACGAGCATGGCCGAGGCAGAGCGGGGGGTCTTCAAGCGGTGCGCCTCGTCCACGACGACGAGGTCCCACTCCCGCGCCTGCAGCCGCTCGCGCAGGGGGCTGCGCCGTGCTGCGGCGATCGAGGCGAGGACGAGCGGTGCCGAGAGAGGATCGGGGCTCTCGTCCCAGGCCGGTGTGCCGTAGGCGAGGAACGGCAGCGCGAACTTCTGGCGCAGCTCCTCCCCCCACTGCTCCACGAGGCCCGCGGGCAGCAGCACGAGCGTGTGCGCGGCGAGTCCGCGCAGGTGGAGCTCGCTCAGGACGAGCCCGGCTTCGATCGTCTTGCCAAGCCCCACCTCGTCCGCCAGGATGGCGCGCCCTCGCATGCGCCGCAGCGCGGCCTCCGCCGCGCGCAACTGGTGCGCGTAGGGCGTGAACTGCAGGCGCGGCAGCGAGATGAAGACGTCGAAGCCGGGGCGCGCCCAGACCTCCAGCGCCTGGTCGACGAGCCGCGCGTACTCCTGCTCGATCGGCGCGCCCTGGCGAAGGCTCGCAAGGAGCGCCGCAAACGGCGCCAGGCGATCGGGCAGGTCTACGGGCAGCGCTGGCGTGATCTCCATGGCTTCGCCGGCGCCCGGCGCGACGACGGTGAGCGCGCCGAGCTTCTCGACGTCCTCGCGCAGGCCGCCCTCGAGCAGGACCACATCGTCGTCCTGCGCGGCGATCTCGAGGACCCGCTCGCCAGGTGTCTTCAGGCTGTGCGGGCCCGGCGCGTCGCCGCCGAAGCGCCGGAGCGCCCCGACGAGGCTTGGGCTCGGCGACAGGAGTCCCTCCTCGAGCGTCAAGAGCGCGAGCCGTGGCCACGAGCGGCGCGCTGCCATCGGGCCCTCATGCGGCATGCGGATACAACTCCTTGAGATGCGTGGGAATGGCTTCGCGATCTGCCACCGCGGCTCCTTCGGGCCGAGCGCTTCGCTCCGGCGGGCGGACACTGGGAAGACGCAGCGCCGCGGTCGGCGCGGGGGACGGGCTACGGCGCTTGAGCGCGCCTTCTGTCCGACGCATCGACTTGTCGCACGGACCGTCATCATGTAGCCTCAACAGGCGATGGGCGCGTCGCGCATCCGGCCGAAGACCGCCGTACGGTTCGAGCGGGCGCGCCCGGCACACACCCACGAGGAGACGCGATGCGATGGATGGTGACCGCGAGCGATTCCAAGCCGCCCTCTACACCCTCCTGACCGGCTTGGACGCAGGACCGGACCCCCTGCCCATCGCCATGCTGCCCGGCCGTTTCGCGCAGAGGGTGCACGAGGACCTCGACACCTGCCGCGGCAACTGGACAGAGAACCTGCAGGACCTGATCTGCGGCGCCTGCGGCGCCGAGGGCAGCTACGACGTCGGCAAGGTGCTGATGTCGGCGGAGGGCCACACCGCCATCCGCTTCACGTACACGGGGTACTTCCGCTGCCGCAGCTGCGGCGCAGGGGGGCCGTGGACCGCGTCAGGAGAGCTTGCACTCCTCGCGTCTCTCGCGGATCACGCGCTCCACCTCCCGCCCACCGCGACTCCCTGGGCGCTCGGCAGAATGCAACTCTTCGACGGGTTTCAGCCGTGCAGCAGCGCGGAAGCGGAAGACCACCTGCTCCGTTTGGCAGAGCAGACCCCGTCGGATCTACAGATCCTCATCCGCCTCGCCAACATCTACCTGACCGGCGGGCGCCCAGACCTTGCGCTGTCGGTGGTTGAACGCATCCTCTCCAGTGACCCCGCGCACTTCGAGGCGCTGTTGCTCGCAGGCCACATTCTGCACCGGATAGACGCCGCGCAGGCGGCGGTGCATCTGCGCTCGGCGCTCGTCGCCGCACGCGGCTACCGCAGCCTTCCGCGTGCGGAGATGCAGAAGCTCGTCGCTGCGGCGTTCCGGGACCTTCAGCGCATGCAGGTGGCGTCAGGCGACGTGTCCCTCCTCCCGAGCGACGAGGAGATCGCGGCGGGCCATGTCGCCGCCGACGCCTGGCCCCTCGCCGACCTCGAGGAGTGGTGGTCGCGCGAGGGCGGGAGCGATCAGCAGTCGCTGCTGCGCCTGGCGGACCTCTGGCTCAGCCCCGATCGGCTGTCGGCGTACACCAGCGAACCGCGCGGATCGTTCGTCCCCTCGGGCGACGTGCCCCTGCGCCGGACCTCGCTCCCTGGACGCAACGACCCGTGCCCCTGCGGCAGCGGACGCAAGTTCAAGCGGTGCTGCGGGCGCGAGGGTTGAGATCGGGCGGGGCCGCTCCGCGGGCAGCGCAGGGCCTGATCCCCCCGTCGCGATCGCACCGCGGGCGTCCGCGCGCAGCCCCGCGCCCAGAGGGCGCCTTCTTCCCCGCCGCGCGACGCAGGCGGAAACTGACGCCATCGAAGACGACCATCGCGAAGGGCCC
Organism: Bacillota bacterium; assembly: GCA_021793215.1. Taxonomy (GTDB): domain Bacteria; phylum Bacillota; class Sulfobacillia; order JAJZYS01; family JAJYTV01; genus JAJYTV01. Next base: position 1,562 of record JAJYTE010000073.1, on the reverse strand, counting down.
TGGCGCAACCGAAGGGCGCAAGCACCCACCGGTGGCCGTCAACCCCGGCGGTGGACGCCTCGCGCCAACCGCGCCCGCACACCCTGCAGGGCCGCCACGATCTCGGGACCGAAGAGCAGGAGGCGCGGCCCTCGCAGCACGCCCAGCCGTCGCAGGGCATCGATGTCCTGCGGCGCCGCCGCAGCCAGAATCTGCAGCTCGTGCGTCGTCACGATCTCTTCACCTGTTACTCGCTCGCGCAGAGCCCTCTGCCTTCGCCATGCCTGGAGCGCGGCGAGCGCAGGATCGGGCTCGGCCGCAGCCGCCGCTGCGCCAAGGGCAGGGCCCTCCCTGCCCGCGGCACCCAAGGGCCGCTGCGGCGCAGTGCGCGACGGCCTCGGCCCCGTCCGCGCCGGCTTCGGAATCGGGCGTGCGGCGCGCCCGCGGAAAGCCTCCGGGTTGCAGCGGTCGCAGCAGATCTCCGGCCGTGGGCCGCTCGCTGGCGCTCCGAAGTAGCCAAGGAGAAGGGATCTGCGGCATGCCCCCGTCTCGAGGTACCTGCGCATGGCGTCGAAGCGCTTGCGTTTCGCCGCGCGGCGGCGAAGGATGTCCTGCACGATCTCCTCGCCGTCCTCCTCGCGCAGCGCACGGGTGAGTGTCACGCTCTCGCTGTTGCGTTCGCGCCTGCCGGCCGCTGTGAAGCCGCGCTCCACGAGCGCCGAGATAAGGAGTGTAGCCTGGCCCCTCTCGCGGTCGCTGACAGCGAAGCGGTAGGGCTTGCCCGCTCCAGCGGCGCGGATCTCGGCGAGGCGGCGGCCGAGCCAGCCCTCGTCCGGCTGCTCGCGCTCCAAGAGGAAGAGGCGCGCCTCGATGTCATCGCGCAGTGCGGTGCATACGACGGCCCAGGCCGGTTTGCCGTCCCGCCCGGCGCGTCCGCTCTCCTGCGCGTAGGCCTCGACCGACTCCGGCACGCTGACGTGCAGCACCATCCGGATGTCGGGTTTGTCGACTCCCATGCCGAAGGCAGTCGTGGCGACGATGATTGGGACGTCGCCGGACATGAAGCGCTCCTGCGCCGTAGCGCGTGCTTCCTTCGGCATGCCGGCATGGTAGGGCAGAGCGGTCCTGCCGAGGGCCGCGGTGAGGTCCGCCGCCCAACCCTCGGTCTGGGCCCGCGTCGTCGCGTAGACGATCGCCGATCCGCTGTCGAGGCGCCGCAGCCACCGCACCACTTCGTAGCGGCGCTCCTCCTCATCCGCCAATGCGAGCACGCCGTAGCGCAGGTTCGGCCTGTCCCACGGCGCCACCAGCACGTTGCGGATGCCGAAGCTGGCCACGATGTCCTGGCGCACCTTCGGCGGTGCCGTCGCGGTGAGCGCCAGGAGCCTCGGGCCGCCAAGCAGGCGGCGGAAGTCCTGGATCAGGCGGTAGTCCGGGCGGAAGTCGTGCCCCCACTGCGAGACGCAGTGCGCTTCGTCGACCGCGAGGAGGTCCACCTTCACCTCCGCCAGCGCCTTGCGGAACTCGGGGCTGCGCAGCCGCTCCGGTGCGACGAATGCGATCTTGGTCTCGCCCTGGCGTAG